>CALKUQ010000019.1 GCA_937996705.1 uncultured Chlamydiae bacterium | reverse complement strand
TGAAATAAAAAGATTTTGCAAAGAAAAAGAGGGTGTTTCAACTGGAATGAGTATATACTATCACTATTCGAGGAGGGTTAGTTTTTGGCGAGGATCACGCAATATCCGTGTTTAAGAATACGCCAACCTTGATTAACAAGGCATTCGATAACAAGCTTTCCCTTGCCTCCATGAGGAAGACCGCAGTCATCGATCATAACAACGGTGCTTGGCGTGAAGTGGGGAAGTGCAGCAAGAATCTCTCGTAGGTGATATTGCTGCGATTCATCAGGAGAGTTTGGATTGAAGTCCATACTATCAATATATAAAAAGTCAATTTGTAGAGGAAATGATTCTAGAAAAGTGACTGCATCTTCGCAAATACACTCAAGATGCTGACTTGAATTTATCGATGCCCATTTGGCTTGCAAAAGGTGTGTTTTTGAAGTATCGACAGAGTAGAGTTTGGCGTTATGTTGTTTTGCCCAATCCGAAAACAAAACCGTTGACCCTCCATCCCCTTCGAAATTTTGAGCGCCTGCTCTAGCAGTTCCTGTTTCGACTAAAACCATAGCTCCCCTCTCCTCGAGCAGCTTAAAAGCCTCAAGAAAGGCAGAATACCTTTTATTGCTCGAAGTCATTCTCCCTTGCAAAATATCTGCATTGCTTCCCAAGCATGCCCCAACTAGGCATAGAAAAATAGCTATCAACCTCATATGCTCTCCCCTTTCGAAATTTATTTACGATGATAGAACTTTTTGATATTGTTTTATCCATCTTAATTTTTTATTTACATTAAGGGTGTTTTAAAAATGGGGGTTTTTCAAAACATGAAAACCTCAACTCTCGAAAAAAGAGCAACATCTATTTATATGAAAAAGCTTCTACTTTTTTTTCTCCTCTCTTATCAATTCTTGCATAGCGATTGGGATCATCTCTTCAAAGAAGATGGAGATCCTACTATTGTTCATCATGTCAATGTAATTTCGGGGAATTTACAAATTTTTTCGGAGGATGCAGTAGTTAGTGGGGCAGTTCCCCTCCACCTCACAAGAAGCTACTCAAGTAATGGGGCAAAAGATCGAATCTATCGAAAAGAGATTAACTTAAAAAAAATCGACTTGACCTGGCAGATGGAAGGGGGGTGGAATTTTCTCCCTCATCTTCAAATGCTCGTAGACCCAAGAACAAATAGCGATAGTCATCTCAGAGTTTATTTAAAAGAACCGTCTGGAGAAATGGTCTCCTACACCACAGATGAGTGGTATGAGCTTTCAGAAATTATTATGAGACCAGGAAAAAAGAGGGGCGCCTGCTTTGGATCTATAAGCAGCAGACAGAATGCAAGAAATAACACCCTCTACCTTAATTTCAATAAAGGGGAGGCAACCCTCCACCTAGCCGATGGGGGAAAGCGATTCTATAAAGGAAGTCCGAGCACTTTATCAGACAAGGTTGCAGACAATCCTATTTGTAGCTATCACCGAAACCTGAGACACTACTTATTGCAAAAAGAAATCTCCCCTTCCGGACAGCAAACCGTTTATAAGTACTCCAATGAGAGTGGCTCTAATAAGCGCTCTCTTAAAATTTCTAATCTCAATCCAAGTGGGACAAAAACGTACTGCCATCTAAGTTTACAAGAAATTACATCTACAAGACCTTTTGCTGTTCAAGTTTTAACTTCAGACAAACGAGAACTTAGATATGAAGGGTGGTCCTTTAAAGAGCAGGACTACCTAAGCTTTGTTGCAAACGGAACCACTATTTTAGACGATCTCTCCTATACTCAAACTAGAAAAGGGCAGGGAGCTTCGCTAAAACATCTAAAATCTTGGGATACTGAAAAAATTCGGATTCAATACTACAAACCGGCCGACGAAGAGGAATCTTCAACTTGGGAAAAACACCCTGAGCAAATCCCCTTCAAGTCGGATAAAGTTCGAGAGATAAGTCAGCTTGGAGTTGTGATTGCAACGTTTGAATACTCGAAAGGGGTAACTGATGTTCGAGATGGTGAAGGTTTTTTAACAAGGTATTCCTATCGAGATGATGAACTCCGTCTCATCGAGTATTTTTCTGAAAACGACACACTCTACTCCTCCCAAAAATTTATATGGGAAGATCGCAATTTGATTGCAAAAGTGATGTGTAATGCCGAAGGCAAAGGTATTTTCTCAAAAACCTTTAAATATGATTCTTTTGGAGATATTGTAGAAGAATCGTTTTACGGCAATTTTTCCGGTGATTGCTCTGAGTCTTTTGAGATCACGGAATACGGAGTTCTCATGGGCTCTGAAAAATATACAAAACAATATCAGTATGAAGAAGAGAGCAGGCTTTTAATTTTCGACCAAGAGAGCAATGGCCTTACAAACAGGTATACCTATCTTGCTGAAACTGATTTAGTATTAGAGAAATCAACTTATAATCGCGAGGAATTACTCATTCGTCAAATATTTTCCTATGATGATGATAATCTCCTTATCAGCGAAGTTACAGAAGATGGATTGATCCGACAGGAAAAGCGTTATACAAGAGATCGTGAAACTGGGCAAATTCTCTCTGTTTATGACGGTATTTTAACAACAGCATACACCTACTCACCTCACAACGAAATTATTCAAGAGGCCGTTTACACAAGTGAAGGTGACCTAGCGTATGTAATTGACTACGTCTATAATAAAATGGGAAGGCTTATTTCAAAATCAGAGCCGTGCAAAGGGATCAACTCGTATAAATATGCAGATTGCGGCGATCTTATCTATTGTAAAGAGGTAGGAAACCCTGAAGTAACATACACCTACGATCCTTTTCACCGAGCTATTACGGCAACAGCAAATCACAAGACAACCCATACCCATTACGACTCCAAAGGATTGATTCGCTCTAAAATAGATCCTTTCGGAAATACCTACGAATATTTTTATGATCGTTTCGGCAGGTGCACACTCACCCTATTTCCTCAAGTCCAAGATGAGAACGGCACTTGGTATAGACCTCAAATCGAGTGCGGCTATGATATTATGGGAAATCCTGTTTTTTGCAAAAACTCTAAGGGGGAAATTAAACAAACTAAGTTCAACATTCTTTCAAAACCCCTTTTAGAGAGTTTTAATGACGGCTCTAGCGTAGAGCATTTTTATGATGTGGGGGGCGGACTAAAAAAAACTGTCCTACAAAACGGTCAACGGATTTACTTTACTCACGATATTTTTAATAGAATCACCTCCAAAAAAGGGGGCCTATTTGAAGAAAAATGGTCATACAGCCCCTCAAGCCTCCTCTCTTACACCGACCCGTCAGGATTAAAAACAACATACACCTACGACATTCATGGGAGAAAAATTAGAGAATCCACAGGGGCCAGAGAGACTAGTTTCACCTACGACTCTTTAGGGTATTCATCGACCATCCAGACGGGACCTTTTATGAAAAAAACGGTTTGCGATGTCGAAGGAAAAGTTGTCTATGAAGAGGAAAATGGGGAAAACCTCACCTATTATTTGTATGACAAGGAGAGGCGAAAGGTTCAAATCGATAAAATCACCTCTGCAGGAAGGTCGATTGACAGGGTAAATTATGATATTGAAGGGCGAGCGATCCTTCACACTGACCCCCTTGGCCAAACAACAAACTTCTTTTATGAAAATCGATCAAAAACAACGGTAGATCCTCAAGGAACTCGTGTTATAGAAACCTTTGATGCACTGAATCGGCTTATAAAAACTGAGAAAAAAAATCGAGAAAATCTGACTATCTCGATCGAAGAGACCTTTTACGACAGATCGGGAAACCCTGAAAAAAAAACCTCTCATATTTTTGATAAAGAAAAATTTATTAAAATATCAGAGATTCTTTGGGATCACGATTTTCGGGGACTCGTCCTAAAAGAGAGCCGCGGCGATAAAATCACTTATCATGAATACGACCTTCTGGGCAGACTTATCCGAAAAACACTTCCAAGCGGCGTAACGCTCGAACATACCTATGATTGCGAAAACAGACTAGAATCGCTAAAAAGCTCTGACAAAACAATTCGGTATCACTATTACTATGACGCGCACTTTAGCCCCATAAAAATCGAAGATCGAGCAAATCAGACTGAGGTTGTGAGAAGTTATAATCAATTTGGGGAACTTATCCAAGAGATTCGGGGGGAGAACAATTGGACTAGATATACCTATGACAATTTCGGAAGAAAAAGTTCAATTACTCTCCCCGATAACTCAGGGATTACCTATCTCTATAAAGACTCCCATCTGCAAAAAATCCGACGGATCGATCAAAAAAAAGAGGTTTGTTATGACTACACCTATGAAAAGTTTGACACGAATGGGCATGTAGAAGAGGAGTCTTTTATTTATCAATTAGGAAAGATGGCCTGCGAACACGATCTTTTAGAAAGATCTCAAACTTGCGAATCTCCCTATCATTTGGAAGAAATTTCTTACAACGCCCTGGGTCTTGTCAGTGAGGTTCAAAACTCTCTTTTTGGAACAAAAACTTATAGGTACGACCCCCTTAGGCAACTCACTCAAGAGAATGGTTCCGAGCATCACTTTGATTCCCTCGGCAATCCCACAAATACTCAAGTAAATGGTAATGGAGAACTAACCGAAGTATTTTTCTATGACACCAATGGGAATCCGATAGAGCGAAAGGAGTCCCATCTAAAGTATGAATATGACGCATTAAATAGACTTATTCAAATCACCGATACGGAAACTAGAAGGGTCAAATTTCTCTACGACGCGTATTCAAGACTTTTATCTAAAATTACAATTCAAGGGGAGAAAATTTTAGAAAAACAAGACTATCTCTATGACAATCAGCTTGAAATCGGCTCTATCGATTCTGAAGGAAGAGTTCTTGATTTAAAAGTACTGGGACTGGGAATTGAGGGTGATATTGGCGCTGCAGTGGCAATTGAGCTGAAGAATGAGGTCTACCAGCCCCTTCATGATTTTCGAGGAAACATCATCGCCCTTGTATCAAAAAATGGCTCTATTGCTTCAACTTTTGAATACAACGCCTTTGGAAAAGAGGATTCAGACTTCTCGCCAAATCCGTGGAGATTCTCCTCCAAAAGAACAGAAGAGGGTTTGCTCTATTTCGGGAAACGGTTTTACGACCCCTCAAACGGGAGATGGTTGACTCCAGATCCCCTCGGAGCCTATGAGAGTATAAATGTATATCTCTACACTCTAAATTCCCCTCTCAATCGTCTTGACCTTTTTGGTTATAATTCCTTTCCAACACCTGGATTTTATTTTGAACCGAGCAAGACTTGTAATGACAGCAACTACACCCCTTACATCAGGGGCCCCCCTCAACTTATCCTCTGCACAGGAATTTTATCGAAATCCCCTTTTGTCGCCCCCGTTGATATCGTAGTTATTAGCGGCTCTCTTCATAAAATTCGGTATACCCCTGTTGAAATTATGAATGATAGGGTTAACCTTCTCGATCATCTTGATGAGCTTGCTCCAAAAGATGCCGGAATGATAGGTCTAATCACGGGGCAACCAGGCATTCTCACCTCCCTGGAAGAGTTTATATCAAATTCAAAAAGCCTTATGAACACCATTGAAGAAAACACCACTTACTTTGGTCTGCATAATCAATCTCAGGGATTTCTTAAAGACAGAAGCCGAGTACTAAAAGAGGAACTCAAGAACAGAACTCTCACTGCAAACGCAACGCAAACAGGCCTTTTCACTGGACTCATCGCCGACTCCCTTGGAAATATTCAATCCAAATCTTATTGGCTCCATGTCCCTCATAGCGAAGCCGGCCTCCTTTTTAATCTAGGCCATACCACTTTGAACGAGGGGCAAAAAGAGTTTCTCCAAAATCAGCTCATTGTTTTTGCAATAGCTCCAGCAGAACCGGTCTCTTGGAAACATTGCTTTGAAGCCCATAACACCTACTCTAAAAAAGATTTCATCACAGGGCCTCTTGTAAAAAAATATATCAATAATCCCGATTATAATATAAAATTCGTTCCATGTGAATCTCCTCGCAAAGAGTTCAGCGGCTATATCGCAGACCACGCATTCCTCGGAACAACCTATACCAATCTTAGAAATGAATACGTAAAGGATTTAAGGCGAGAATATGGATTTTATAGCTCAAATAAACGCTAAAAAGGTTATCTTAACACTTATTTTAGGATTTCAATTGTGTGCTGACATCAAAAATGAGGACTCCCCTTATATTTCTTATACAAAAGAGATCGTCGCCTCTTTCGTGGATGATTCAGAAAAGGCGTATGGTTTAAATTGCATAGGAACGGGGGGTAAGTTTGCAACAAATGTAGGGCAAATCGACATCCGCTTTCTTGCGCATAGAAGAGGGAGTATAGAAGAGGCGAGAACCTTAGAAGTAAACATGATTCAAAAGCTTCTTAAAACTCTGAATGGTAATGAAAAAATTAGACCTTTTTTAGCAGAATACCCCTTCAAAGCAAAAGATTTACATCTCTCTATTAGTTTCCAAAATGAAAAAAACGACTACTATTACGATGAGAGTATTGCTTATGTCTCTCATATTAAAAACAGACTGTTTTATGACAAAGCAGATCCTTCAACAAAAAAACTAATAGATTCCTTTGAAGAGTCTTATGATGAAGCCGTTAAAATCGTCAATGGCGGAAATTGAAAGATTAGGGCTCTTCATACTTGATTTGTTCAAGGTCTGAGGAGACTTTAGCCTCATTTTCAGAGGTGGGAGAATTGAGATATTCTTCAAAATCATTTGCTAAATGATTTCTCAGATCAGAAAGCCGTTGATTAAGAAGGCCATTTGCAGATTCTTGCATAGTTTTAAGAGAAGTTTGCATAACATTTGCAAACTTATCCTTTTGAGCATCCAGCTTTGAATTTTGTAACGCTTGAAAGCTTTTCTCGAAAAGATCGACACTCTCTTTAAAATCTGTTCGATAGGTTGGCTGTTCGGGTGTTGGTCCTGAGATTGACATAAAATGATCCTCCATCTAAGATAACCAAAGCTATATAAAATAGATTTTAAAAAGGCAATATGATTAAATCAACTTATGCATTTATAATAAGCTCTTCATTATTAGCTGCTTCAGATGATGGCTTCAAAACTCCTGAAGCCATCCAACAAGAACTACAACTTGCTGAAACTGAATTTGAAGTTGCCCAAAAAATGTTTAGCCCCTGGTACACTGGACCTTTAATCACTGGATCTGCCAGCAATGTAGCGCCTGGCCACTTAATGCTACAGCCTTATCTCTACTTAACAATGAACTATGCCGCCTTTAACAATCACAGAAAATCTCTTGGGACGCCAAACAGTTATGTTATTAATCCTCTTATGGTTGTTCAAACTGGCATACTCAACTGGATGGATATCACGATTGTCCCTGGAGGAGTTTTTAAATGGCAACAAAGCGAATTTGGAGATGGCTTTAGCGATCTTCCGGTACAGATCGGATTTCAATTAACAAAAGAGACCCCCTATATCCCTAAAATGCGTCTGATTATTGGAGAAACTTTCCCAACTGGAACGTATCAACGATTAAACCCCAGCAGAATCGGCCTTGATTCCAGTGGTGCTGGAGCATTTCAAACTGTAATTGGCCTAAATATGTCCAAAGTTTTTTGGTGGGCCCCCCTTCACCCAACTGCCCTCCGTTTTAGCGGGAACTACAACATCCCCAATAGCAAAGTAACAGTCCATGGCTACAACACCTACGGCGGCGGCAAGGGAACTGAAGGCAAGGTTAAAGTGGGAGGAACGCTCAATTTAGACCTCGGTCTTGAGATTAGCCTCAATCAACAGTGGGTCTTTGCTACAGATATTGTCTATGTATACACGGGGAAAAGTACATTTTCAGGAAATCCAGGGGAAGCACTTAGCAACGGAGCGCCTACAAGCGACCAGCTCTCCCTTTCTCCAGCAATTGAGTACAACTTAAATGATTACTCTGGGTTTATAGGTGGGGTTTGGTTTCCAGTAACAGGGAGAAATAGCCCCAACTTCATCTCCCTGATTTTCTCTTATTACATAGCCTTCTAGCGGGACGGGTTTTAGCTCACTATATGAGAATCTGCTAAACTAAACCTAATTGTTTAGGATACGATTTGCTAAACTACGGCCTGCTAATGCGCCTGCTATGGCTCCCAGACTCATACATTGTAAAACTGTAACTGAACTCTCAGCAGCTTTAACAGCAAATACTTGCCCTTTCTCCTCACCCTTAAATGCAGCAAAAATTGCGACCGTAGCTCCCACAACAACTCCTAAAGCAGCGCCAGTAAAAACTGCTGTTTTTCGAAAGCTTCTAATATATCTCGAGGCCACTGCAGACTCAATGGTGCCTCCGCCCTCCGCTCTTAATTGGACGAACATAGTTTTTCTCCCTAAACATAAAAGTTAAAATGCCTAAAATCGTACAATTTTAGGCAAAGATACCATTTTTGAATTATTTAAGCTTTTTCTCGATCGAGCGAAAAGGCCATCTTCATTCGGGTGTCAGCTTGCATATTTTTGATCATATTGTAGTCCATAACACCTAGCTGACCTTTTTCAAATGCGGCAGCGATTGCAAGAGGAATCCTTGATTCAGCTTCTACAAGCTTTGCTTTGTGCTCCTGTTCCAGAGCAACAGCCATCGCCTTTCTCCCCTCAGCTTTTGCTTGAGCAACTTTCATATCAGCTTGCGCTTGCTCAGACTGAAGTACGGCCCCTACGTTTGAACCTACATTTATATCGGCAATATCAATCGACAAGATTTCAAAGGCGGTTTGAGCGTCAAGCCCTTTATTCAAAACAGCTTCAGAGATTGTCTGCGGACTTGTAAGCACATCGTAGTGACTCTCTGCAGATCCAATAGCATTCACAATCCCCTCACCCACTCGAGCAATAATTGTCTCTTCTGTTGCACCACCCACTAACTGTGCAATGTTTGTTCTAACAGTCACTCTAGCTCGAACTAAAAGCTCAATTCCGTTTTTAGCAACAGCTGAGATCATTCCTGTTGCTGAGGGACAATCAATTACCTTAGGGTTCACCGAAGTTTTTACTGCATCAAAGACATCTCTTCCTGCTAAATCAATAGCTGTAGCTCTTCTCCAATCGAGTTGAATATTAGCTTTATCCGCTGCAATTACAGCCCTAACGACATCGGGAACATTTCCTCCAGCCAAATAATGTGTCTCAAGATCTTCGCTTGTAATTTCTTTTAAACCCGCTTTTTTTAGGGTGATCAAAGCATTTACAATCAGTTTTGCAGGAACTTTCCTTAAACTCATTCCAATAATGCCGAAAAAAGAAATAGGGGCGCCTGAAACAAACGCTTGAAACCAAAGCCCTACAAAATTTGCTGCAATTGCAAATAAAATACACGCTACGGCACCTATTAAAATAGCAAACACTACAAATGACTCCATATTTTACCTCACGATTAGGTGAAATCCCTCTCCACCGATTACTGTTACAACTGCCCCAGATTTAAGATAGTCTCCCTCTGAAAGAGCTTGAAAATGCTCTCCATCTATCTCAATCACACCCGAAGGCTTTAAATCTTTTATAACTTTTCCCTCTTTACCCAAACACTCTTTCTTATAAATGCATCCTTTATAGTTTTCTTGAGTGAGATTTAAACAAATCTTTTTTCTCTTTAAACTTTTAAGTGCAGATACAATTACAACAACACAGGCAACCAGTTCAAATTGCAATAAAACAAGCCCCCACCTCCAATCCATGTTAAAAGCTGTGATAAGAGAGGCGCTAAGGAGAGAAACTCCAAATAAACCCATAACTGCTCCTGGGAGCCAAAACTCCAAGAAAATTGCAACTAACCCGACAAAAGCCAAAAGAAGCGAGAGCATCATAATGTTTTTAATTCTATCGCAAATCCCCTTTAAAATCACTTAAAATAATATTTAAGGGGTTGAAAATTAAGGCGAAATCATGGTAAATTGTTGTCAGCGAAGTGGAGGGTTTATCCTATGACACCATATATAACCGGACATGCCGGAATTATTAACAAAGAAGAAATTTGCCAAGCTACTGGACCTAAAAGCAATCCTAGTCAAACTCTTTTTGACTTGCTTAGGGCGATAAAACAGATTCTTAAAAATCAGAATAGAAGTTCCCAAAACGAAGAGCTTCAAAATTTGATAGCTGAATATCAACTCTTTGTTCAAGAAAACTCAAATCTAATTGCTCCAGGAAAAGATCCCTTTCCCGATTATTTAGATCACAGCGAACTGCGTGAAGAAGAACTCCCTACGATTATCAGTAGAATAAACGATATCTTACCGATTGAGGAACCCAACACTCAACTCGAGTATTCTAAATGCTTCGAAATGGTTTCTGATCATACAATTCAGCAAGTTTATCGGCTTCAACAGGAAGAAACAGCCTTACACGAGATGATTAAAAAAATGAACCGATTATCTGATGAGTTATCCAAGGTTGAAGAAGATGCCAGAAGAGAGGACAAGGAGAAGGTTTTTCTTAGTCGTGATCTAATCGCTAGCATTGAAGAATTCGCTGACGACTCCTGGCCAGACATCGATGGATCGACGATCCGAACAACTGATATTTCTCTGATAAAATCAAGATTAACCTCCAAAATTTCCGAAACTAACCACGAAATGAGCCGAGTCCTTTTTAAAATTGAAAGAGAAAGCAAAAAACTGAGTCAGTATTTAGACCTAGTGATCCATGGCACTCGAAGAAATTCTATGATAGACGCTTGTGTAAGAGCAAGCAGGAGTCACTAACTTGACTCTCTCAAAGGAAGTCCTTCACTCCCCAGCCCTGGAAGAGGTTTTAAAAACGCTCCAAAGCAATTTGGAATCTACAAGCGAACTCACTCCGAGTCAATTTGTAGAGGAGGACATTACTCTTTTATACGAACTTGCTTACAATCTCTATCAAACAAACGATTTTGTTCAAGCAGGAGAGATTTTCCAAAGACTTGTTATCGCAAAACCCTTTGAAGCGAGATACTGGCAAGCATTCGCCTCTTGCTTACATATGCAAAAAAAATATCAAGAGGCGTTAGTCCCCTGGAGCATGTGGTGTCTTATTGACGACACAAACCCTCTTCCACATTTCCATGCAGCTGAATCCCTTTTTTCTTTAAACGAAAAAGAGGAGGGACTTAAGGCTCTAAAAGCGGCAGAAGCACTTGATAGCAAGGGGTTTTTAACTAATAAAATTGAAGCTTTGCGCTTGGCTTGGGAGGATCATGCATAAGATAGAACCTATTAATGGCAGAATAGAAATATCTCCCGTTTACGAGCCTCAAAGCGTTTATAAAACTAACCCCACCTATTTTCTCGGACCAAACTCCCCCTCTCCATTTTCAGATAGAGCTCTTGAAAAACCTCAATTAGCCCTTCCCGAATCCTTTACTGAGGAACCAAAGTCGTTTTCTCAAATTATTATGCGTGTTCTTCAAGATTTTGAGGTCTACAAGACAACTTTCTTTGAAATACTAGAGCGTGAAATTAACCAATTCAATGGATTATCAAGAATCAATCTAGAGAAACACATCCTAGCTCAAAAAGAGCTGGCTGAAATTACTGAGAAAAGCCAGACCTGTGATTTTATAAAAAAGACAGGAGCTATGTTCCTGGGAGTTGCCTCGATTTTTCTAGGAGCTACCCTCTTAGTGCCAGGAGCAACAGTTCTCTCTGTTGTGGCTGGAGGTTCGATGATTATTTCTGGGAGCACCTCTATTCTAGGAAGCCTTCTTTCTGAAACAAAATCTCACCCGCAACTAGCCAATGCACTGATGCTCACCGGGAGTGTTTTTGCAATTTTAAGTGGCTTGTCGGGAGCCTTTCTAAATACCAATCTTTTAAATGGGACCCTTGCCAGAATCGCATCCAGTTTTCTCGCTATTTCTACTGGAGCTGCAAGTGCTGCCCAAAACTGGATGAAGTGGGACCTTTCTGAAATGAAGCGCTTTGATGCTTTACTAAAGACTTTTGATGACTTATATCAAGCAAGACTCTCATCGACCCAAGAGGGCTCGCTAGATTTTGAGAGAACTTCAGCAACAGGACTTCGCGATCTAATTATTGCACAAAAAGGGTACCAAGCTAGCTGCAATAAAATTACAAACCATAATTATATTTAGGAGGTTATTGTGTCAATTCCAGGCTTAGATGCATCCGTAGATCTTATCCATAAATCGATTCAAGAACAACGATCAAAAAATCACGATAATGCCGATAAAATCATTCAAGACATGAGTCATTTATACGAGCATGAATCATCAATTCACAGCAAGGAAGGTCTCTCCTCCTTAGCAGGGCTAACTTCTTCGCTATTTTATTTAGCGGCAGGATTTTACCACCATGAGAGTGTGGAAGCAAGAACCCTTCAAGGAATTGGAGCCTTTCTAGATCAGAGCTCTAAAGGTTTTGAACGGATGACTGGAGCGCAACTCAAGCAGGTGGAGTGGCAAAAAGAGAGAGCTAGGTATTTCCTTCAAAACGCACAAGGGGATGCCGAAAAACTTTCTAGAAACTACGACATGGTTGATGATATCCTTCGAAAAGTTCTTGAAGAGGAAGCAAATCAAATGGGTACTGTGTTTAAAAACAGTTAACTAGCTTTTGCTTCGTTATAAACCCGGCCCACTACTTATTCGCACGGGACTTCTAAGGGCGAATAAGTATCGGGCTAGGTTATAAGAGTTCTTGCCTAATTTAAGTAAAATTCTTACTATCCGGAAAAGGGAGTCTTTTTTCCGGATATGGCTACGTTTCTTGAACAGTGTAAATTTCTGATATCCATAGGCAGTTATGTCTCTTTTGTCGGAACCTCATTTGCTACGATTTTTCGAAGATTCCCCCGATGGTCTCTTCTTAGAGAGCAACTCTACTCAGTTGGCGTACTCTCACTCTCTGTTGTTTCCCTCACAGGTTTTAGCACCGGCCTTGTCCTTGCAACGCAATCCTACTATCAACTTTATAATAAAGGGCTTGTTGGCGTAACAGGCTTAATGGTTGCTAAGGCAATGCTCACGGAACTAGGCCCTGTTTTGACTGCATTTATGTTTGTCGGAAGAATCGGCGCCTCAATCACAGCTGAACTTGCAACGATGAAAGTAACAGAACAAGTGGATGCTATGATTTCCATGGCTGTTGATCCTCAAAGATATTTGATTGCTCCACGATTAATTAGCGGTTTAATCATGCTCCCCCTTCTCACCGTCTACAGCGTTGTTTTAGGGGTATTTGGTGGCTATTTAATTGCAGTTCAATTTTTTGGCCTTGCTCCAACCACATTTTGGGATCCGATTCCCATCTATGTAGAACCTTTTGACTTTTGGATTGGGTTTATTAAGGCTCTTGTTTTCGCCCTCCTTTCGGTAACAATTTGCTGTTATAAAGGAATTATGACAACAGGGGGAGCAAAGGATGTGGGCGAATCGACTACAAAAGCGGTTGTTCTCTGTTATGTGATGATCCTCATTCTTAACTTCTTACTCACTCTATCTCTGAATGTGATGAGAGCGGAAATTGTGAGGTGGTTCACATGATTCGAATGAAAAACGTCTATAAATCATTTCATGGGAATAAAGTATTAAGAGGGCTTAATCTAGAAATTCCTGATGGGGAAATCTTTGTCTTAGTTGGCAAATCTGGCTCAGGGAAAAGTGTTGTTTTAAAGCATCTTATGGGCTTGCTAAAGCCTGAAGAGGGGGAAGTTCTTATAGATGAAGATGACATGGCAAAACTTTCCGGTTATCCCCTATTAGAAAAGCTCATGGATGTTGGAATGATCTTTCAGGGGGGCGCCCTTTTTGACTCAATGACTGTAGCTCAAAATGTTGGGTTTTATTTAAAAGAGCATCAAATGCGTGGTGGCCAGAAAATTGCAAAATCAGATATTAGAAAATATGTGGAAGAGTCATTAGAAAAAGTCGGCCTTAAGGGAACAGAGGAGCTCTATCCTGCTAGTTTATCAGGTGGAATGAGAAAAAGAGCTTCGATTGCAAGAAGTGTCTCTTATAAACCAAAATATCTTTTTTACGATGAGCCTACAACCGGCCTCGATCCAGTCACCTCCCAAACAATTGCAAAATTGATTGTAAATCAACAAGAAGAGTTGCAAGGAACGACATTAGTAGTCTCTCATGATATTCCAACAGCTCTTGCAATTGCTGACAGAATCGGACTGATCGAAGAGGGGAAAATTGAGTTTGTAGCAAAACCACAGGAATTTATGAAATATAATCATCCAATCATTAAAGTTTTTAATGAAATTATTGGGGGAGATTTAAGCTTAATCGGGAAAGAGAGACATGGCAAATCAACTTAAAAACATGCTGATTGGTCTTTTTGTAATCATTGCAAGTTTTCTTGTGATTGGGATCATCCTTTTTATTAAACCAAGTGTTGGCGATGGAAAGCAAGTAATCAAAGTTCGATTCAGCAACATTAATGGCATAAATATAGGAACTCCAGTTACTTACGCAGGGAAGACGATTGGAGAAGTAGCTGATATCGCCCAAGTTAGATCGGCACGTGAGCAAGCAGTAAATGAATTCGGCCAGGTCTATCCCTACCTTCTTACCCTAAAAGTGGATTCAAGTTACACAATTTTTATTACCGATGAGATAACTGTGCAAACGCAAGGCCTTCTTGGCGAAAAGTATGTAGCTATTGTCCCCAAACCCCTAAAAGCGGGACAAGTAACTCACGTAGTCACATCAAAAGACCTGGTTTATGCAGATGCAAACGATCTTTTAGAAAGCGCAATGAATGAAATCGCAGCCCTCTCCCAAAAGGTGGAAGAAGCGCTTAATGTTGTAATCGACTGGGTTCACAAATACGGAGACACTCTAGGATCGACCATTCACTCAGCAGATATTGCCCTTTCAGAGGCAGGGAAAACAATAAAGAACTTTAATGATTTAGATATCATTCACGATGTAAAAAGCGCTGTGAAGAATTTTTCAGATACGTTTTCAAAAGTGAATCAAACTATAGGCGAACTTCGCGAGGAAGCATTTTTTAATCACTTATCAACAGTGGCTGCAAATGTTGATCACATTACTGGATCTATTAGAGAGGGAAAAGGGACTCTTGGAAAAATCATAGAAGAGGACGGCCTCTATCTCCAAATTAATGCCCTTATGTCAAAAGCAAACGCCTTAATTGCAGATATTAATCAATACGGCCTCCTGTTTCAATACAACCATCAGTGGCAAAGAGGTCGAACAAAGCAAATGGCAGAAGCGAATCAAATTAAGGATTCAAAAGCGTTTCAAGCTTATATGGACAGTCAAGTTACAGAAATCAATACCACCCTTGAAAGAATGTCCCTTCTTACTAATAGACTCTCTACCGAACAGCTAGCAGAAAATCCAAAATTTCACAAAAAACTTACTGAGCTGATGCAACAACTTAACAGCATTCAAGATAACATCAAACTCTACAATCAAGAGCTTTTTGACATTCAAACGGGGGTCACTTGTGAATAACCCCTCTCTACTAGAAAAAGGATCTCTTTTAATTGCAACTCCCAATCTCACAGAACCCCTCTACAAACAGAGTGTTGTTCTTATTTGCGAATACACTAATTACGGTTCTTTCGGCCTAATGATTAATAAGCCCTACGTTCCAGAGACAAAGGAACCCTCACTTGAGCTTGATGAAATTCTAAGCCTCAAAGATTCTCTTAGAATTGGCGGATCGATGCAGCAAAATCAACTTATGCTAATTCATGCATCGAAAAAACATCGCGATCAAACCTTAAAAATCACCGATGGCGTTTATCTCGGCGGAGACTTCGCCTTCCTTCAAGATTTAATCAGGTCGGAGCCAGATTCAGAAGTTCTGATTTGTTTTGGCTATACTGGATGGAACTCCGGCGAGCTCGAAAAGCAGCTAGAGGGAGGTCTATGGTATGTTCATCCCGCTTCAAAATCGCTCATTTTTGATACCCATCCTGAGAAGCTCTGGAAAGAAACCCTCACCTCGATGGGGGGAATTTATAAAAATATCTCATTAATCCCTGGTGACTTAACATTAAATTAACAAACACTTCTTTACAAGATTTTAACAAGCTCTCTATACTTGGTAGATTTTTAATAAAAAAACCAAGGAGAAATAGCATGACATCTTTAGCGTTATCACCAACTGCAGGACTACCTACAACTGCAACTTTACCCTCTACTGCGGCTCTACCCAGAACAGCGGCTTTACCCTCAATTCCCCAAGACATCTGCAATTTAGAAGTCCTAAAAACACTCGCCACTCTTTGTAAATTAGAAGCTCAAGAAGCTAGATTAATGAAAAGGTTCCCAGAGCATGTTGAAGAACTTACAGTTAAGCAACAAGAGCTTGCCTCAACCTGGTATGAAATCAGGAATCGGAAGTCGCATAGAGAAGAGAGCTGCCCCTATCTTGAAAAACGTGTCTCCGATGTTGCGCGAGATCTTGTTCGATTTGAGTGGGTCATAGGCAAGGATGGAGCGCCATTAACAGCTTATGATGAGAGCTTTTTTATGATGACCCAACTACCAAAAGAACCTCCGAGCGAAACAAAAACCGTTTCCCTAAAATTTAAGGGAAAAAAATTAAAGGCGCCTCCCTGTTTTCCTCCTACAGAAGCGGGAGCACCGAAGGAACCTACATCCCCCCTTGAAGAGATTGACCTTTATTGGAAAAGAAAAAAACAGGACTTCTTAATCAATTTATTCTTTTTAGCCCGAGACAAAGCACGCCTGTTTTTTCAAGAAAATGGTGGAACCCCTATCCCAGAAGATGATTTAGAAAAATTAAAAAAACGGGAGGCAATCTATCGAAAATCTTTTACCTCTCTAACTGTACTTCAAGAGAAATTACATGCTATTGAAGATCCTGACGGAACTACCCTTAAAATCAAATTAAACGCTTTAACCAGCCTATTTAGAGAGAGATTAGATCGGTATGCAACTGTATTTAAACCAGAATAAGTTAGCAATAAAACAAGAATTTAGTAATCTTATTTAAGTTTGCGGGAGGAACCGCTTTATCGCTACCATGTAAAAGTGCGTGACGATAGCATTAGTACTCCCGCCCCTTTTCTTCAAAATTCCCAATGTGTTAATCTAATAATAAATAAGATTAAATAAATAATATAATTTATGGATTTAAATAATTATACACTCCAAATCATTAATGGCTCTGGTGCCGTTTTACGTATAACTGATTTAAAATCAAACACCACATCACAATCTCTCCCTGGACTTACACGAGTTATAGAGGGCTCTCCGACGAATTTACTCTTATCAGCCTCATCCGAAAGAGGAGCTGATCTCTATTCCTTTAATCTATCTCTTTCTAAACCTACAACACTCACAAACGGCAACTACACATGTAAATACTTGCATGATTCTAAATCAAAAGAGCAAAAAATTATTATCACGGCAAATTCGTATGTTCCCTCAATCTGGGACACATCCACCTCGACACTCAAATTTAACGGAGCAACCACCCACCTCAAAGGTGTGACTTTAATCGGATTCGAAGACCTGTTAAGCAATATTGGAATAAAGACATTTGTAACCTACAACAAGTCTACCCCTGAAAATCTTTTTATTTTAAACAAAGCTATGCTCGATGCTACTGCTAAAAACTTCACAGCGATAAAGATTGTGATAAATGGTAATTACTACTTAGATAGACCGACCCCGAGTTGGGTAGGCAACTATGAAAATTATCCCAATTTATCCCTTCAATATCAAAATCTTGCAGCAGAAATAATAACCTATTTTAGCGCAAAAGGGATTGTCTCGATTATTGAGCTTTTTTGGGACAGTGACGAGACAAAAGAACCTCACGATGCCTTACTCTTCTGGAATACTTTCCTGAAAAGGCATAAAGAGAATCCCTTAATTCTATGTGAGCTCGCAAATGAACTGGAAGATCTCTCTAATAATTATAGTCTATGGAGAGATGGAGCTCATATAAGCGGAATCAAAACTCTCTATGAAGCGGTAAGGGGACAAACCGGTTACCCTCTCCTATTAAAAGGGGCCTTTGAAAAGAAATTCCATGAAGAGCTAAAACCCCAGGGAATTCTCTATAATATTTCTGCTAAAGGGAAACTTCCAACAGATCTAGAATCTCTTGCTCTGACAATGCCCCAAGTTCCCCTTATCATCACTAAAATAGGAGAAGCGCCTTTGGGGTATTTAGGTTCTTACAACGGAATCAATCTCCCCTACCAAGAGGCGATGATACAAGTGTGCAACAAATACAACCTCTCCTATATTCTAGACTAAAGAGAAAATTGAGGCCATTTCCTTACTCATTTTCGTCCTGTTAGTTTCAAGCTCTGCGCTAAGAAGTGAAAGCATGCTGATTGCACGACTAACGACTCGGACATCGACGGTTCTCTCTCTCACAAGGAACGCTCTTAAGAAAATAGTATTTAAGAAAAGTTCGGTCTCATCCTCTTTCCAATCAGATCCTATTGAGGTAAGTTTGATAAATGCAAAAAAGCTCGCTGCTGAAAGTGCTGATGTGTCAATACTATCTTTAGAGACAAACAATAGGTAGTCAGCGCCAGACAATTGCAATAACTTCATAGTAATCATGTTGTAAAAAACCTCAATAAAATCGAGTCTGTTTTTTCTTGAAAGCTCCCCCTTGCTTGTAAAAAATCGCTTATGAATCCATTCAATTGTCTCGTTCATAAACTGAAAGGTGCTCTCTTTCAAATATTGTTTGGGAATTGAAAATCCGCAACTCTCTCCACTCTTCACTTGATCAAAAAGGAGTCTCTTGAAATCGGTTGCAGAAGTAAGCTTTAAGTACTCATTTGCCTGATTATAAAAGTCTGTCTCTTTTGGTAACGTAACTACTTCTAAGCAGTTTGCAACTTCAGCCCTCTTTTGAAACTCCTCTAATTCATGACACCTTGCGTACTCCTTCCACGAAGTCCTATCTTCTAGGTTAATAACAAGAAATTTTTTCTTAACCTCCTTAGCATACCGTAAAGCTCCAGAAAACTCCCCTATAATCTCCGCTTTATCTATCTGTCTCTGCCGAATAGGGGCTCCTGATAATAAAACCCCTACCTCTTTTTGAAACAGCTCTAAAGAGCATAAAAATGTAGGTTCATCTCCTTGCATGTAAGGATCAAAGGCGTTTTTGTGATCTGTATGTAAAATATCAAGAACCTTAAAAAGGGGGCCGCTAGGAAATTTTTTAAGCTCACTATGCAACGTCTCATGATCGTCTAACACTTGGTTCCATAAAGAGAGTGAAGGGAGCATTCCGTTTCTCTTTTTTCTACCGATGACTCGGGCAAGTAAGGAAAATGCAGAACTATAGTCTGGCTTATTCATATAAACAAAAAAACAGAGCTTGTGGACTATATGAAGCAGCTCTTTAAAGAAGGGCTCTCTCTCTCCTGCTAAAGTATCTAATAATTGCTGATATTCAACACTATCCAAAACAGCTCTTAGGTAGTTACGAAAATCTTCAAAATAGGAAATCGCCCCTTTCCCCACTTTATTGATCAGTAGATTATGAGGATTTGATGCAAGGAGAAGGGCCATAATCGATCGATAAAAAACCTGAACAAAATAATTGTCTCTGTATTTTCCTGCCTGTTTAATCCAATGATTTAAATCACTTTTAATCTCTCGCTTTAAAAAAATTGCCTGTTCATGAGCCATCCGATCTTGGATAATTTTAATTCGCACAAAAGGATCGTCACCCGAGAGTGATCCAATAATCATGTCAAAGTCGGCTACTAGCCGAATATGCCGGAGGAGATTTCTATTATAAAACCGGGATCCATCTTCTTTTAAAATATAGAAAAGCTCGTAATCGCGATCTTTTGTAACTGATTCTAGATCCTTTAAACCCCTTCTTTGAATATCTGCAGCATCCTCTTCCCCAGACCACTCCTCTTCCCAAGCCTCTTCACTCTCAAGGACTTCATCAAATCGCTTCAAGATTTTATGTTCATAAAAGTCCATAAGCTCTTTAAACTCTTTTGAATCGGAGACATTTTTCTTATCCTTAAAGAGCTTAACGCATTGATCTACTCTGCTGGCAGCCTCTGTAGCAAGGGCTACAATAGATTTAACCCCCTTTTGAATCTCTTTGTCTTTGAGCTGGACACCCTCTTTTTTATAAACATACTTGAGATAATTGTGAACCACGCGAAACGTATCTTTTACAGCCTTAACAGTCTTTTCCTCATTTTTCAAATCCAGCCAATGACTGGTCTGTAAATGAAGCCTACTCTCCTCTTCAATACTCGCTACACCTAGTTCCTCCAAATTTAACTCAGCCATACTCGATAGATTATCAACTGCTTCCAAGATACTCGCATTCTCAATCTGATCATCTTTCTTCATAACACCCCTAATATTTACCCTAACTATTAGTGAGCTATTTTTTAATAATCAACCCGTTTCATAATTATTCTGATATTGCTTTTATTTACCCCCTTTAATAAAATATAAGCTCTTTGTAACAAAGAAATTATAATGAATAACATTTTTAAAATGTTTACTCTATTTGTTGGCTCCCTCTCTTTTATGATTCCACCCCTACTCGGAGCAGAAAGGGCATCAGCCCCACCATTTCAACCCCCTCTGGAGCCTTTGGAAAAACAACCACTCTGCGAATTTTCCCTAGAAGAAGCTAATCTAGAAGATTTTACAAACTTTCAAGCCTCTCTGTCCGGAAAGGGGTATCCAACCAGAAACGTAAATTTTAATCTTGGAGCAGGTCTAGGTGTATCAGAACTAAGTTGCTTCTCAGACCTACTCAATTTTCCAACCATCGCCCTCTTTGGAAGTTTTAAGCCAGAGACCCCAATCCTCCCCACAACTATTTTCATAATTGTTTTTGAAAATGACCTCCCCTCTCCCCGCTCAACTCTAAAACTAAACTACTCCTTTTAAACCCAGCCTTCTACTTAATCGCCCCAAGCACCAACTGCAGCAGTCAATCTACTTCTAGCCCCCCCTTCTTAATCTAAAAAACCTTAGCTTTTCATTTAGCCCGCATCTTGATTGTTTGGCTTGGATCTAAAGGCGAGTAAGTAGCAGGCCGGATTTTAAGGGGCAACCCGAGTTAATAGTCACTAAGTAGTATTCCCACATCCTCCAAAACAGTTTGGATCCTCATCGTTACAAGGGACCTGACAGGCCCATCCCCGACCTTCCCAGCTAAGGCAAAGCACCTGGTTAGGAGGACATCACATTGTAAGCCCAGATCCAGTAGTCTGCACATTACTGCAACAGGTACCACTCACGCAAGGAGTACTCTTATTACAACACACCCCATTGCATAAACTCTCTAATTTAGGAGCCGACAAAGATGGTGTTTTTGTGGGGGCCAAACGGCTCTGGGGCAGGATTTTTGTTTGGATCAATAAGGATTAATTGAATTTCATGCCTTCCGGGCTGAAGATTTCGGATTTTATAAGGGGCCCAATCGTAGAGGGTCTCTTCTTTCTTTCCATCGATATAGAGGTCCACTGTATAGGCATCCCCACCGATGTCGGCATTAAAAACATAATAATCGAGGAGGATTGGGTGGTCTTTAGGGAAGTTGCCGTAGGGCTCATTATAGGCTATTCGGGGACTATTTAACGCCTTTTCTAAAGTCTTATTTTCTGCTGTTTTTTCTAAATAGTCTACTATTATAGATTTGTTCGATTTCTCTGTTTTTATCGACTCTCCATACCCATTAATAAGCATTCCTGAAATGGCGATTTTACCTGGCAAAACTCCAGGGAGATCGCTTGGTTTGAAATACTTTCGAAATCTGTCCTTGAAATAGGTTTTATCTTCTATAAATGATGTAGCGTCATCTTTTGTTAAATAGAATCTTTTTTGATAGCCACCCTCTGCATACACCCAAAGGAGTATGGTCGATCCGGCTGAACTCTCCCTCATTCCCCTTAAATCTTCGGGTCGATTGGGGAGACTCACCCCTATCGGAAATTCCCCTACTTGTAGAACAAGGGGGAATTTGGGGCTGACTAGGCCATTTTCAGAATACATTCTTCGAAGAATAATATTATCATTGTGGGGAGAATTATGAATCTTAAGAACTTCAATTTTGGGGGCAGCCTGCAGAGCAATCGTTAAAAAAAGGGCCCCTTTAAAAAAATTATTCATAACATTCTCCTTTTTTTTCCTTATAGGATCTACTTTATCTAATGTCAAGAATTACTCCTCTTTGCAAAAAGTTTACAAATTTCCCCCCATGTGCTATCTTCTGTACTCTTTTGTATACGAGGTCTAGTGAACTACATCTTTTTAATAATCCTTATCTGTGGTCTGTGCAGTTGCACAAAAAATAAAAAAGATGAAGAAAAAAACAGACTTAACTTAAATATTTCTCACGATATTGTCACGTTTGACCCTCGAAAAGGGGGCGATTTTACTACTTCTACGATTCATTTTTTTCTCTTTGAAGGTCTGACAAAAATGACACCGTATTCAACAGTTGCCCCAGCACTAGCAGAGACAATAGATATTTCAGAGGATAGACTGGTTTACACCTTTCATCTAAGGGATGCTAAATGGTCAAATGGGGCTCCGATATCTGCGTTTGATTTTGCAGAAACTTGGAAAGATATGCTTCTTCCGAATTTCCCCTGCCCAAATGCCCACCTCTTATACCCAATAAAAAATGCAGAAAATGCGAAGCGGGGAATTGCAACTTCTAAACAAATAGGAATCAGAGCATTAGACCATAAAACACTTGAAATTAGACTCGATCACCCTACCCCCTATTTTTTAGAAATGATCTCATTTTGTGTCTTTTTTCCCATCAACCAAAATACTGCAGTTCGGAACGCAAAGTGGTCTGACGCCAACAGTTCTGACTTTGTTTGCAATGGGCCCTATAGAATCTCTCACTACAAACATGGGAGGGAGATTGTATTAGAAAAAAATCCTTACTATTGGGATTCTGAATCTGTAACCTTAGACCAAATTCATATTAGCATTATTGACAATGAAATGACTGCCATGAAGCTCTATGAAATGGATGAGCTTGATATACTAGGTCTCCCCTTTACTGGCATTCCCTCAGACTATGTTCCGAATTTAATGGATAAAGGGGTCATTAAAACAAGCTCTTTGCCAGCTTCAACGATTTGCTGTTTTAACCTGGAAGCCTTTCCTTTCTCTAATGTAAACATTCGAAAAGCATTTTCGTATGCCATTAACAGGCAAGAAATTATAGACAACCTAATGTGCATGGATAATGAAACTGGGGTAAATCTTTTACCCAGCATGCTTCTTCCCGATCAACCAGGTCCATTTTTTCAAGATGGAGATGTTTTACTTGCAAAAATTTACTTACAAAAAGGGTTAAAAGAACTGGGGGTTTGCGAAGAAGACCTCAACTCTCTCACCCTTCTACACGCCTCAACAGGTATTTTTCCTAAAATTGCAGCTGCACTTCAAGAACAATGGCGAAAGGCTCTTGGAGTTCAAGTGAAGCTGATAGGCAATGAGTACAGTGTCTTTTTAGACAAACTAGGAAAACGTGACTACCAAATGGCCGAGTGTGTATGGATCGCTCAATACCATGATCCGATGAATTTTTTTGAACGATTTAAGCAAAAAAAAAACCCGAAAAATTACCCGGGCTATGAAAACCCCCTTTACGGAGAGATTTTAGAGAAATCTCTTTTAGAATCTAACAAAGAAAAGAGGTTTGCTTTGCTAAAAGATGCAGAAGAACTTCTAAATGAAGACATGCCTCTAACCTCCCTATTTCACTGGAAAAACATCTATCTCCAAAAGCCTCGAGTAAAAAACCTTCTTTTATGCCCTTCAGGAAGTTTCTATCTTCAAGAAATTTCTTTTCAATCTTGTGATGGAGTTTAATGAAGCTATTAAACACCTACTTCCCCTCCTTATCAGACGGCTTAAAGGAGAATTGTTCCGATTTAATTCTAGAGGAACTTTTAAAAATTGAGCCTTTATTTGAGTATCCCAATGATGTTGCTTCTAGCTTTGAAATTTATTTAAATTCCCTTAAAGCAGTAATTATTAGAGTATTGCCACCTGAGATCCTAGAGGCGGGTAGGGGTATTTCCTCCCTTGAAGACAACCCAGCAATTACAGGGTTTTATAACCAAATTGCTGCTGCAATACCTACTGTCTCTTGGTCAACAGGAACTGGATCTTCTCCTCATATTGTAACCGTTACAACTCTCTGTAGCGCAGACTATACACACGGGGTGGGTAGATTTCTTGGCGATGTTTATAGTAGATGGCTAATTCCTGGAAAACAATTGCAGCTTGTTTATGTGAATGCTATGGCGTTTCGATTCTCTTTATCCCCTGATTTAGGCTTTTTTATTCATGAGGTTTTTTTAAAAATCGAAACTAAAAAAGATTTGCAAATTGTACAAGAACACATGCCAACCTTAATAAAGGAGGTTGTCTTAAATATCTCAGCAGTGGGGCATGCAAGAAAAATAATTTCTTTAAAACCTCTCAGCATTGACCAAAAAAAGGCAATTATTCAGGAAAACATATCTTCTCTTCTAGGGCGCCCGTCAAAAGAGTCGTCTCATAGTATCTTTGACCAGATGCACGATTTTCTAATTAAGGTCTCTGCTGAAGAGAAAGTAACCCAAATTAAAGAGCAAATCGCCCCTCTTTTAGAATTTAGACCTCAACTTTTTGATAAAGACATCTTTCATGAGCTCCAAACGTTTGTCTTTCTTTTTAAAGACGCTTTTGTGGCAAAACGAGAACTTTCTCACTTATCTCGAATTATTTCCTATACCTACCTATTTAGAAAATCGATTTTACACTCGGCTTTAAGTCAACCCAACCAACGACATTTAAGTATCAAACTACTCCATACTCGAATGGAAATTTTAGGTTTTCCTAAAAAAATTGTCGGGATTCTCGTAGGAATTAACATTCTTCGAGAGAACGAATTGATAGGAGAAAAGCATCTATTTAAGGCCATTCAAAGCATTTTACCCGGCATTCAAAAAATTGAAGACTCTCTGATTGCTGACAGAAAGCTCAATAGCAATATTAAAATTCTTTACTTAGAAATTTATAAAAAAGAGGGCAACTTTACTCTCGATGAGCTTAAGATTCTAAAAAAGCGACTCCCTAGGGAGATTAAATCTCGAATTGAAAGTGTGATTAACCCAATATTTATGCCAAAGAACGAAGAAGAGACAATGCGCAACATACTGGTTCTTAGCAATCAACTAAAAAGCCCCTACGATATTCCTCACGTAATCATCACTTTTCATAAACAAACTGAGACAAAACTCTCATTTTTCGTAGTGCTATTACGGGTGCTAAAACCAGAGGACTCGAGTCTTCAAAAGCTATTTCAAACTCTGACATCTCCTGTTGAATTTTCAGATCACGATATTAAAAATGTAGGATTAATTAGAAAAAAATATCCTAAAGAGGCAAATATATTCGAAATTCACCTCGAAAAAAAGCAATTTCTAAGAAAGGATTTTTCCGTCGACCTCAGTTCTGCGAGGAGATTTGTCTATAACACCCTATCAGACATGATGGGCGATGTTAGAGACTATAATGGAGGGATGATCTCCAAGCAAAATGAAGTGTTAAACGAATTAAAAAAACTTCTTTTTCAAATCAACATTAGAAGTGACTTCATATTAGAAAATTTTTTCTACTCAATTACTCCAAATTATATGCAGAGCATTGCAAAACCCCCTATTTTGAAAAAACTTTTTCTCCTTGTTTTAGAGGCCCTCGAACACGACTACTCCAATCAGTTCTACTTTTTAAAAACTCAAATAGTTGAAGATCACTTTTTATTGACTCTTGGCGCAATCAATCCTACCTTAAAGGATTTTGTTGAAGAGAGACTAGATCTTTTAGACCTAGAGCCTGCAACTCTCTCTTCGTCTTTTGTAAACATCTATGACATTAGTTGCCACTCGATTCTCTTAAAGTATACAGATTCGGACCAACACCAACTTGTTCTTCAGTGCATTATAGAGACCATTAAAATATGGAAGGAGACCATGAAAAAGAGCATTCCTCCCTCCTTTTTTCCTAACAACTCTGTTAATTTACCGTAAAGTATTCGATATTTCTAAGAAAAAGATCCCCTTTATGATATAATCCCTTGTCTTCGTGGGTAATATGAAAGAAATTTATTACATTTTCTTTTTTCTCTGTTTCTCTACCTTTTCTTTTGCAAAGGATACAGAGGAGACTATTTGCGTAAATTTTCCGGCAATTTCCATGAATGAACTTGTCAAATTTACAAGCAAAGTTGCAGGGTTAAATTTTATATGTGACCCGAAAATTCTTGACTTTGAGGTGAGCTTTCTCTCCGGCAAAGCTTTGCCCCCTAACGAGCTCCTTAAAATCATCATTCAAATGTTAGAAGCAAACGGTCTTACAGTTAAAAAGGAAAATAACTGCCTTTTCATCTCTCAAGCAGCTTCTTTCCCTTTGAAAGAAAAGGGAGAGGGAAAATTTCATGTCATTAAATTACAGTACCACCAAGGATCTGAAATTTTAGAAGCTTTAAAACAAATTTCTGGAGACTTCATAAGCACAAATAGCGGAAGCGATGACATGGTTTCCTCCATTTCCTCAATGCAATGGATTAAATCGACTAACTCTCTATTCTTTTCTGGCAGTTCCACTTCGATTGAAAAAATCACAAAACTTGTAGAGTCGCTTGACACAGCACTTAAGCAAGTACTTATAGAAGTCCTTGTAATTGAAACATCGCTAAAAAATAGTCTAGATTTTGGACTAAACTGGTCCCTTAGTAGTAAATTCAAAGACATGCCGCAAATAGATGTAGGAAATCCCACCACTGGACTCTTTCCCTTTCCTACTTTAAAGGGATTCGACCTTAGCATTATAGGCGATATTATTTTCCATAAAGGAAAGTCTTTTGTCTCCCTAGCTTCACTCATTTCAGCGCTTCAAGTAGAGGGAGACTCCTCTATCGTCTTGAATCAAAAACTAATCACGCAAGAAAATAAGAACTCTCGGATCTTTGTAGGAGACAATATCCCTTTTGCTGCCGCAATGGTACAAACAGTCGGCAATGGGCAACAAACCACTTCTAATGTCGAATACCGAGACATCGGAGTGAGCCTTAACATTACCCCTCTTCTGGGAGAAGGGGATGTGATAACCTTGGATATCTCAGAAGAAATCACAGAGGCGACAGATCACCTTATTCATAAATCCAACCAACTCACAGGCATTAAAACCTCAAAAACAAACATGTCCACCTCTGCCCACGTTCCAGACGGCCATTTCCTTATCCTAAGCGGAATGACAAAAACCGTTAAAGGGAAAACAACTACAGGACCTCCTTGTCTAGGCGGGCTGCCACTACTAGGTCAGCTATTAAACAAAAGGGAAAAAAACGAAGAAAAAAGTAATCTTCTCATCTTTGTTAGACCCCACATCATTCGCACAAGTGATGAATATAAGCAAATTTCACACGAACTGCATAATGAAAGCGATCCTGAATCCTAGAAATTGAAAGATTTAAAACCGGGTTTTAAATTTTTTTAGAACTAAGGTTTCAAACAAGATAAGATTCTAAGGTAGATCTCTTCTAAAATTGTATTGAGATTTCTCAACTCTTCAAACATTTCAAAAAGCTTTTTTCCAGCCTCTTCGTCATTTTCTGACTTGTCAAGAACTTGAAATGCTAGGTCAAGGTCAAAAGTAGCTAGCACTTTATTTCTAAAAAGTCTTTTAACAGAACTTTTATAACCAGGAAATGGGGTGAAATAGGCCCATGGTTCAGGAATATTACACTCAAATAATCTGTCGACCAAACTACCCATAAGCGGGTCGACATTACTTTGATGCATTTTTTCTGGAATGAGTGGCACTTCATCGAGAAAACTTCGATCGATTTCGACGGGAGCGTCAATCCATTGAACAGATCCATTTCCACTTATCATGAAGAAATTATACTTGAGAGAGTTAGAAATATCTACTTTTATTTGATGATCTTTCTTTCAAAATATATTTACCCTCGTATAATGAGTCGTTCTTGGGTGTAGATGAAAAACCGGTTTGTCATTTTTTTTGTCTTAATGGGTAGTTACTTAGGATTCTATTTTTCCTTTCCCCTTTTCCCCACTATTTTTTTAAATTCAAGTTACGCTTTCTTGCCAAGTTCATTTTCCCCAACCTCTCGAATTATTTTTCTTGGAATTACCTACGCAGCCTATTACCTAGGCTCGTTCATAGGAACACCCATTATTGGAAAAGCTTCCGATGTATTTGGTAAAAAAAAAATCTTATCCACAACTTTTTTGCTTGTTGGAACCATGTATCTACTCTCTATTGTTGCAATTCAATTATCCTCCCTCACCCTTCTTATAATTTTTCGCTTTTTTACAGGATTCTTTGACGGTTGTTATCCACTTGCCTACGCAACTCTCCTAAGCTTAGAAAAAGAGAACTCCAAATTGCATAACTTTGAATTCTGGACCACTCTAACGATAAATTTTGGTTGGATCTTTGGGACATTTATAGGATGGAATTTAATTACTCACCCTTCACTTCCCCTTGCCTATCTTTTCCTCCCCTTTATTTGCGCATCAGGCATCTATCTTACTTGTTTTTTTCTAATTTCAAAATACTTCGACTTCAAAGAAGTTACACCTCCCAAAAAATTTATTATTGAAAGGAGCCTTTTTTTCTCTACAATTCACTCCTTTAAAGCAAGCTCCCTTAGATCTGTTTTAATCAGCAACACATCCTTTTATGCGGCAACAGCGATTTTCACAGCCTACACACCTCTATTTCTGATGAGACACTACCAATTAGAACCTGCGCTACTTGGTTCGGCTGAAATGTATATCTCCATTTCCTATTGCCTTGCCCCTTTCACTTACTGGCTCTATTTGAAGTATCTCTCCAGAAAAGAAATTATGTGTATCAGCGCCCTTGGGACTGCAATTTCTCTCCTTTCTCTAATCACAATTCATTTTCCAGGAGCCCTCTGGCTCTTTCTCATGCTTACCAGTTATTTCAACGCTCTAGGATTTAGTTTCTCCTCTATCCTTGTAACTGAGTACTCTCCTGACGAAAGCCATGGCGAAGCACTAGGAACCTGTCAAGCCCTTTTCATCTTAATAGAGGCAATCGTATCATTTCTCTGCGGCTTATGTGCAGCCTTATGGATCTATCTACCTCTTGTCATCGCAATCCTTGCATCCCTTTTCTCAGCCAGTTGGGTACTCCACCACCTCGTTATCCCCCACCCAAGAAGAGCCTGTTTAGGAAAGAGTTGATTTTGCAATTGTTTAAAAGAAACAATTACAAAATCTGACAAAATCCAGGGAGATTTGCGATTCTATAGGATCTATAGAGGTGAACGTGTGCTTTGTCCCGAAAGCCCGAGCAAAATGCAATGTATCGAAGCGAGATTGACTTCTTTCTTTTTTCTTGCTTTTTCCACAGGCCCAAGAAGACCTCCCTTCATTAAATACATTCAGTCTGCGATAAGACCAATAGAGGACTCTAATCTGTTTTTTGGGGTTTTAATGGCAAATATAAGAACCCCTAAAAGGAGGAGAATAACGATGGCCATCAAATGAAACACCTCATTCAAGGCTATCACGGAAGCTTGCTGATTAATCAATACATCTGCAAGCTCAAGAGATTTAGAATCTGATAAATATTCTCTTGAGCTTTCGCTGTAGTCATTGATGTTTGAAATTAAATTGGAATGTTGATGAATTTGCCTTCTAAGGTAGATTGTTGGGTAAAGAGAGGCCCCTACTCCACCCGAAATGCCCCTCACTAAGTGGAAAATTCCTAGCCCACTAGCGAGTTTATCTTTTGGAAGTGAGAGCGCCGCCATATTCATCAAAGGGGTGATCCAAAAGCCAATACCAAGACCCAAAATAAACCTTGAGAGCATAATATGATATCTATCAATATTTTCAGGAAAATACCTCACATATTCATTAGAAATTGAAATGATCAGAAATCCAACCATCATAGGCCACACGGGGCCTATTTTATCTAAAATTTTAGCTACGGCAAGGGAAACAAAAATTGAACCAAGACCAATTGGAGCGACTGCTATCCCTGCGGCAAGAGCATTATATCCCATTTGTGTTTGAAGCCACAAAGGGATCAGAACAATACTACCAAAATACATGGAGTAGGTAAAAAAAATAATCACCGTGGCAATCATAAAGCTTCGATTTTTTAACAGACCGAGTTCTAAAAGGGGCTCTTTAGCTATTCTGCTCCAAAGAAGAAGGTAAAAAATCCCGAGAAAAGCCAATACAAAAGCTATCCAAATTTTTTCTGAACCAAACCAATCCCACTCTTGCCCTTTATCTAAAAAAATTTGGAGGGCAGTCATTCCCACTAAGAGGAGAAAAAAACTTACAAAATCTACTTTAGCGGAAGGATCACTCTTATTCAAAGGCTTTAATAGAGAATAGACCGCGAATGTGCAAAAAAGGCCGACAGGCAAATTTATATAAAAAATCCAACGCCAATCCCAATAAATACAAAAATACCCTCCCGCTATAGGACCAAAAACAGGGGCGACCAGCACGACCATTGCATAGAGAGCCAAAATCAACTGAATCCGTTTTTTAGGCTGAATCACAACTAAAAGACCTTGTGAAAGAGGAATCAAAGGACCTGCTGCTGCTCCTTGTAGAAATCTAAATAAAGAGAGGAGTAAAAGATTGGGGGCAACACCGCAAAAGAGAGAAAAAATTGTAAACCAAAACAGGGAGGCAGCTAAAGTCCGAATCATGCCAAACCGTTTTGAGAGCCACCCCGTCATGGGAACCACCACAGCGTTCCCGACAGCAAACGATGTAATGACATAAATGCCCTCATTTGTCCCTGTACCTAAACCGCCAGCGATATAAGGGATGGCAACATTTGCAATTGTATAATCCAGAACAAACAGAAAAGCGCCCAGCATTAAAGCAAACGTTGCTATAAATCTTGCAACTCCCCCTAATTTAATTTCAGTTTCTGCTTCGCTTTTAATCAATTTCTAAGGTCTCATTTTGCTCAAAAATAGCCTGAATCACCTCTTCAACCCCATCCATCTGAGTATCGAAAACATCTGTGTTGTATAGCGATCGATCGGGTGTTTTTTCTGGAATCATAAGCCCCTCCGTATCATGAAGATCTACTGTCACGTTCATAGAAAGCCCCAATCTGAGAGGAATCCTTTTAAGCTGCTCCAAATCAAGCGAAATTCTTACAGGGATTCTCTGAACGATTTTAATCCAGTTTCCAGTTGCATTCTGGGGTGGGAGGGTGGAAAAAACGGCTCCACTTCCGATGCCAATTCCAATCACTTCCCCTTTATAAACAACACTTTTTCCATAAGTGTCTGATGTGACTAGGGCAGTTTGGCCTATCCGAATCTTTGAGAGCTCTATTTCTTTAAAATTCGCATCGACCCACATCTGATTTAAGGGTATCACTGCAAGAAGGGGAATTTGCTTTGTAATTGACTGTCCTACCTGAACTTTTCTAAGAGCCACTATTCCTGTTGCCGGCGATCTGATGGTACATCTTTGAAGATGTAAATAAGCCTCTCTAACATCTGATATCGCTTTTTGAACAAGAGGATGTGTTTTAACTGTGGTATTTTGCACCTCAGAAATTGCCTTCATAAGAGTGTATTTAGAGCTTGCCACTTGAGCTTTCGCAGCGTAATAAGCAGTTTCTGCATGAATATACTCTTCCTCTGAAATCGCTCCACTTTCTACAACCTCTTTACGATTCCAATAACGAACTTCTGCATCTACAAAATAAGAATTGTATTTATCATATTCACTTGCAGAAACATAAACCATTTCAAACAGCTTTGTTACTTCTCGAATTCGCTCTCCGAGAATTGCTTTTGCTCTTTCTAAAGCAATTAATCGATCTGTCTTATCGAGCTCGATTAAAATTTGTCCTTCCTCAACCAGATCGGTATCATCGGCATGAATCGAAACAACATAGCCATCTATTTGAGAGGTTAGACGAACCTGATTTCCCCCCACGTAAGAATCATCGGTTGATACTTCAAATCTTCCCCAAAAGAGCCACCAGAAAAAAACAAGTAACGCAATTGCAATAAAACTAACCCCTGAGATCCAAAGCCATTTTTTATTCATTCCCGTAACCCCCACCTAGCGCTTTGATTAACCTAATAATCGCATCGTACTTTAATCTTTGAAGTTCAACTTGATGGAGCTCTGCCCATAAAAACTCCTCTTGACTCTGCAAAGATCTATAGAGCGAATCAATTCCTTGTCTAAATTTAATTTCGGTTAAATCACTAATAATTTTTACTGCTGCTACTTTATTTATTTGATAGCCTAGCCTCTCGTTCACAGATTTGAGCCTACTAATTCCCTTAACAACCTCATTTGCTGCCTTTAATATCAACTCGTTGTATTCAAAAACAATAGACTCATGCACAGCTATTTTTTCTCTTAAATTAGCGCGCAATTTTCCTCCATGAAAAATTGGCAACTGAATTAAAGGAATCAGAGAGGGCATGAACGACTGACTTGAGCAAAGCTTGCTAAAATCAAGATCTTGAAATCCAATGAGCCCAGCTAAATTCACGCTTGGAAAAAACTGACTCACAGCAACACCTACAAGATCTGCCGATTTTTTCACTCGTGCCATCTGCGCTGCAAGATCAGCCCTGCGAGCAAGCAAATTCAAGCCTATCTCAGGAGGAAGTTCAAAGGGGGCAAACTGAACGTTCCACGCAAACCCAAACTCCAAATCGCCTGAAGGATTTTGTCCGAGCAGAGTTTTAAAGGAGCTTTTGTGAAGATCTAGCTCTTCTTTTAGCGCTGCTAAACTCTCCTGCAATATGAGAACATCCCGAGCTCGTTGATTCACATCAATCCCGTTTCCTATTTGATGCTCATCTAAAAGATTACTCATAGAAAGCATCTTAGCCCGATTTTCTAAAATCGCGCTCACAATTCTGATTTTTACAGCAGTTGATTGCAAATCATAGTATTTCATAGCAATTGAGGTGCTCAGAGCAATTTTAGCCTGCTGATATAAAGCTTCTTCGGTCTTTACATCACCTAAAGAGGCTAAAAACAATTTCTTGTTTTTCCCCCAAAAGTCAAACTCGTAGGTAAAATCAAAACCCGCAGTATAAAAATGGAAATTTTGATCTACTGAGGGAAATTTTTTATGAATATCTTTGCTTAAATAGACCCAAATTAAATTAAACAGCGCATCAATCTGAGGAAATAATTTAGATTTTACAATATCAGATTGAGCCTTAGCGGCTAAAACTCTAGCCTCAACACTCTGTATAGAGGGACTCTCTCTTATGCCTTGCTCAATAGCTTTTGATAAATCAGGGTCTTGAAAATCGTCCCACCAATTTTTTTCAGGCCAATCCCCACAAACAAACAGACTACGATCTCCCACCTCACCCGATCGAACACTATTAATGTCAACGCTCTTTACAGGTTTCACTGAGACTTGCTTTTGCCCCATGTTCGCACACGAGGAGAGACAAAAAAAGATAAAAGAAAAAGGGATTATGACTCTCATAATCCCTCTTTTAGTAAACTATAATTTAATTATCTACTATTTAAAATGTTTTGCTATTTTAGCAGTAAAATCTTCCTTGCTCATGTAGCCCACTTCTCTACCAATTTCGATGTTATTTTCCATAAATACAAATGTAGGAAATCCATTAACTCCAGTAACAATATTGTGGTTTTTTTGATAATCAGGCTCTTCAACAACATTTACCTTAAGAAACTTATACAATGACCCATGCTCAGCTGCTAAATCATCAAACATAGGTTGAGCTTTTTTACAATATCCACACCACTCAGCACCAACAAAAACAATTTTTCTCTCATTACTCATAATTTCCCTCACTTATTTATTTTTTATTAATTTAATTTATTATTTCTAATTTCCATAACTATAACACTACGAAAAATTATTTTTATATTAAAATTCAAAAGAGATTAATTATAAGAATGATAGAACTAAATCCAGCAAAACAGCTCTATTGTCTAATTCGACTTTCTTACCTAATTCAGGCCAGAATTAGGTAACGGAGCCTCTTTAAAATAGCGCTCAATTTTGGAGGTGAGGGTTTTAGCGCTCATATAGCCAAGCTCGCGACCGATCTCTTTCCCCTCTTTAAGGAAGATGATGGTGGGGATTGTAAGAATATTAAATTTTTCAGAAATTCCACTGTTTCCTTCAGCATTTGCTTTAGCAAACCGGATTTTTAAGGTTGTCTCCTTTGCAACTTTTTCAAATACAGGGGAAAACTGCTTGCAAGGTCCGCACCACTCGGCATAAACATCCAGAACTAAATTCGAGGATGCGAGAACCTCTAAAGCATTTTCTTTTGTTATTAGTGTAACAACTTCTGCGGGAAGAAGTGCCAACCAAAGAAGAGCTGTTAATACTATTTTCATAGGGATGCATTTAAAAGGTTTTTTCGAGCAGCTTTTTCAAGGGCTATACTCATAAGTTTCTCTATAAGATCTGCGTAACCAACACCTGAAATCTCGAATAATTTAGGATAGAGGCTGATGTTAGTAAAACCTGGAATCGTGTTTAGCTCGTTTAGAAAAATCCTCTCCTCTTGATCCATAAAAAAATCAACTCTTGCCATGCTATCGCAACAAAGAATCTCAAACACTTGAAGAGCCATCTCTTGAATCTCTTTCTCCTTTTTCGGAGATATTTGAGCAGGCAATTTAAATTGAGCTCCTTCAGGATCTAAATACTTTCTCTCGTAGGTGTAAACCCCCCCTTTAGGGATAATCTCACCTACTCTAGAAACTAGCGGGTGATCAAGTCCCAACACAGCACATTCTAGTTCTCTTCCCAAAATTTGCCTTTCTATCACAATTTTTTTGTCATAAGAAAACGCGAGTTCAACGGCTGATTCAAATTGGCTAAAAGATTCCACTTTAGTAATTCCAACAGAGGATCCCATAGTAGCAGGTTTTACAAAAAAGGGAATTCCAAGCCTTTCAACAATCTCATCGAAAGAGGGGTTTGTTCTGAAAACTAAAAAATCAGCAACAGGGATCCCTGAATCTCTCAAAAGACGCTTTGTAACATCCTTATCAAGCCCAATACAAGAACCTAAAACAGAGGCGCCTACATAAGGAATTCCTGCAATATCTAACATTCCCTGAACTGTTCCATCTTCTCCAAACGGACCATGCAAAACAGGAAAGACTACATCCAAGTCCTTTAAAAGGGCTCCGCATGCTTCAATAAAAGGCAATCCTTCCCAAAGTCCTTCCCTATCTATGCAAATAGGAATTAGAGTGTGCCGATTTTTATCAATAGCGCTCATGACACTCTCGGCCGATCTTACCGACACATCATGCTCTCCCGATTTTCCCCCAAACAAGACACCTATTTTCATGAGTGAAGAGTAGCAAAAAATTTCTATTTGTGCTACTCTAACCTAACCTCTTCTCTCAAAAGATTGATGGTTTAGGATGTTGTATGAAAATCTTTAAAGATCAAGCTGAAAAACTTTTAATCCAAGGCTCTGTTGTCGCAATCCCAACAGATACTATTTATGGGCTTGCGGCCTCGTATGTTCAGAAATCGGCAATTGATGAAATTTATGAATTAAAAAAAAGGCCAACGTCCAATCCCCTAGTCTTGTTTATTGCCGACACAAGCGATCTGTTCTCTTTTGTGGAATCCATTCCCGAAGGGGGTAAAGCTCTTATCGAAGCTTTTTGGCCCGGCCCTCTTACCCTTGTCCTCCCTTCCAAAAACCCAGGAACAACTATCGCAATCAGAATTCCTAATCACCCGCTGATTTTGTCTCTTTTAAAAACAACTGGCCCCCTATTTGTTACATCAGCAAATATTTCTGGCTCCCCCCCCTTAATCTCTTTAAAGGAAATTGAAACCACCTTTGGTTTGAATTTTCCTGTACTTGAAGGGGAATTACCGAAAACACAAACTCCTTCGACTATCCTCTCCTTTAAAGAAAATCAATGGGAAATTGATCGTTTGGGATCAATCACTAAAGAAGATCTATTTCCATATATCCTAAAAATATAACTTTATATAAGATGCAATCTAACTCAAAAACTAAGGAAATTTATGCGCGCTGCCAAAAAAACTGATAAAGTTCATGTTCATTATAAAGGATCTCTCACAGATGGTACTATCTTTGACTCATCTTTTGAAAGAGAGCCCTTAGAAGTCAATATCGGGGCGGGCGAACTTATTCCTGGCTTTGAAAATGCTCTTTTAGGGATGGAGGAGGGAGAGACAAAAACAGTTGCACTTGCCCCCACTGAGGCTTATGGCGAGCATTTAAAAGAATTAGTAAAATTAGTTGATCGCAAGTACTTTCCAAAAGATCTTGAACCTCAAGAAGGCATGCAACTCCAACTAGGCGAGCACGAAGAACGGACCATTGTTACCCTTACAAGCGTAACCCCTGAGCACATCACTTTAGATGCCAATCATCCCCTTGCAGGAAAAACATTAAATTTTGAAATTCAGCTGGTCAAAATTCTTTAAACCCGGCCCGCTACTTATTCGCCCTTAGTGCCTAAAGAAACAATCAAGATACAAGCTAGAGGGCGAGTTGAGGCTTTTTACCTTAGCGAAAAAGGATTGATTAAAGATCGCTGCAAGAGAGATTCTGAATAGGAAATAAGTAGCCAACCGGATTTTAATCTGCTAGACTCTTCTGGATGAGTGTTGTTCTAGGAATTGAAACCACATGTGATGAGACTGCAGCAAGCATTGTTGTGGATGGCAAAAAAATTCTTTCCAATGTGGTTTTTTCCCAAATTGAGACTCATAGAGAGTACGGGGGCGTTTTTCCAGAACTTGCTTGCAGAAAGCACGAATCTATGCTCATATCCATCATCGATCAGGCAATCAGAGATGCCGGTATTGAAAAAACTGATATAGATCTGATCGCAGTTGCTACCAGGCCTGGCCTTATGGGCGCGCTATTAATTGGCCTTAGTACCGCTAAAGCGCTGGCATACAGCTGGAAAATCCCTTATGTAGCTGTAAATCATATTGAAGCGCATCTATATGCAGCTCAGATGCATATAGAAAATCCTCCCCTTCCCGCTATTGGCCTTATTGTATCTGGGGGGCACACCTCCCTGTTAAAAATTGAATCTATTGGAGAATACACCTGGCTGGGAAATACGGTCGACGATGCAGTTGGTGAAGCCTTTGATAAGACTGCTAGGCTTTTGGGGCTCCCTTATCCGGGAGGGCCTGAAATCGAAAAAATTGCAAAAAACGGCGATCCTAAAAACGTCCCTTTTAAACCTTGTAAAATCAAAGAAAAGCCCCTCTGTTTTTCATTCAGCGGTCTTAAAACTCAAGTCCTTTATGCTATGAAAAACAACCCTAAAACCGAAGATGTAGCAGCAAGCTTTCAAGAAATTGCCCTGACAGATCTTGTTACTAAATCCCTCCTTGCCTGCAAAGAATTTTCTTTAAATGCAATCTATATAGGGGGCGGTGTAAGCAATAACATGCGACTGAGAGCTATTTTTGACGAGAGAAAGCCTTTTAATCTTTCTGTTTTTTGGCCCGAAAAAGGGCTTAGCTTAGACAACGCAGCCATGATTGCAGGCCTCGGCTATCACGTTTATCAAAAAGAAAAGCACTCAGCCCCCTTTGACTTAAGTCCAACCCCCACAAACAGGTTGCAATTTTAAAGAGAATTAGGCATCATCTTTTTAAAAAAATTTGAGGTTTAACCCATGGCAAAAAAGAAAGTTCGTCAAATTGTTACTTTGGAAAGCACTGAGAGCACATTCCGAATGAGCACTGTAAAGAATCCAAGAAACACAACTACACGTCTCGAACTAAAGAAATACGACCCAACATTAAAAAAACATGTATTATTTCGTGAGAAAAAATAACTTTGTTTGAGCTCTTTTTCATTAAGAGTTACTTGTGGCCCAAGAAGAGGCAGCTTTCTGTTGCTTTAATTGGGCTTTTGTCTTTATTTGTAATTTCCATAGTAGTTTGGCTCCTTTTACTGTTTCTCTCTATAACAGAAGGGATTGAAAAAACCTGGTTATCGAAGCTCACCTCTTTAAACGCCCCGATTCGGATCACACCCACAGAAGAATACTACAACTCTTATTACTACCAAATTGACGGCTTAGCTAGCTCATCAAATTATTCGTTAAAAAGCATTGGGGAAAAGTTACGGGCAGAAAAATCAGACCCTTATCAACCAGATCTTGACGAAGAACTCCCCTATTACTGGCCCATAAAGGATTCAAAGGAGATTGACCCTGTCAAAGCAGCCTTTAATTCCTTTGATCTAGTAAAAGGCAAAGTCCCTAATTTAGTTGCCGAAGATTACGAAGTTGCTGGCACCTTAATGCGTTTAGAGCTCATCAGGCCCCAATCCAAAAATTTACAAAGCTTTCTTACACAAGTCTCTTATGTTGCAACCTATCCGAAAACTCCCTCACATTTTAAAGAGATTATCCAAAAGCCCTCTTTTGCAGACATTAGCCATTTGCTTTACATGGCCTCCCTCTATTCCTCCAATGATTTATTAAACAGCATAATGGCAAACATTGTTTTAAAATCTGGTGAACCGTTAGCTAATCCTTCTTTATTACCTGAGGATGCTGAATTTTTGACAACCTTTGAAGAACCCCCTAAAATCGCCCCACCCTGGGCCTACTTTGTCAAAGATAAGTTAGTTCTTCCAGAAGGGGGAATTGTCCTTCCCAAGCAGTTTCGAGAGAGCGATGTCCTCTTAGGGGATAAAGGGTATTTCTCTTACCAAAGCGCCACGCCTATGAGCTCGCAAGAGCAAAGACTTAATGTTCAGGTTGCGGGATTTTATGATCCTGGAGTTATCTCCATTGGCTCACGTTTTATTTTAGCCGACTCCCCCTTAGTCCACACAATGAACGCCTCCAGTCAGACTACTGCCATTGACCCTTTGTTTACAAACGGCATTCAAGTCTGGTTTGATGATATTGATAAGACCCGATCGATTGAAACTGAGCTTAACAAAGAGTTTGAAAAGGCTGGAATTTCTGATTACTGGCATATCACCCCTTACTACCAATACGATTTTGCAAAAGAGCTCCTCTCTCAATTTCAAAGCGACCGCTACTTATTTACAATTGTGGGGCTTTTAATTTTAATCGTCGCCTGCTCAAATGTAATCTCCCTTCTTTTGCTTTTAGTTAATGACAAAAAGCATGAAATAGGGATCCTCCTCTCACTGGGAGCTTCTAAAACAAGCATCGCAGCTATTTTTGGAGGGATCGGAGTGAGCCTCGGAATTATTAGCTCTCTTATAGGAACTCTCCTTGCCTATCTAACTCTTTCTAATATTCATGTACTTGTACGGTTGCTCAGCACTCTTCAAGGAAGAGATGCTTTTAATCCTTTTTTCTACGGCGACTCCCTTCCAAACTACATGAGCCCAAAAGCATTGACATTCGTTCTGATCGCCTCCCCTCTTCTAGCTTTAATTGCTGGCTTAATCCCTGCAATTAAAGCATGTAGATTAAAACCCTCTGCAATATTGAGGTCTGAATGAAAAAAGAATCTATCCTTTCAGCTAAAAACATCCGAAAGGAATTTTACAGACCTGAAAAAATTACCGTGTTACATGATATCTCAATTGATATTGGACCCTCAGAGAGCATTGCTATCATAGGAGCATCAGGCTCAGGCAAAAGCACCCTTCTACAAATTCTTGGAACGCTAGAAGGCCCAACAAGTGGCGACCTCTTCTTTCATGGGGAGAAAATCATGAAATCGATGCTTTCAGACATTCGAAATAAGTATTGTGGATTTGTCTTTCAATCAAGCAACCTCCTAGAAGAATATTCTCTTCTCGAGAACCTCTTATTAAAAGCAAAAATCGCTAGAAGAAAAACCACGAAAGGATCTGAAGCTTATGAAGAAGCTCTGTTTTTTATTGAACAAGTAGGACTCTCCCACAGAATTCAATTCCCTCTTAAGTATCTATCAGGGGGAGAAAAGCAACGGGGAGCGATAGCAAGAGCTTTTATCAACAATCCAGAGCTTATTTTAGCAGATGAACCTACGGGCAATCTCGACAGCAATTCAGCACAAGCCATCATGGAGCTGCTGACTGAAAGCTGCCGCAAAAACAATAAATCTTTAATAGTAGTCACGCATGATGTTACTTTTGCAAACCTCGTAGACAAAAAACTGCATCTTGATGCCGGAATACTTTATGAAGATTGAGAGCAGAATCCAAGAGATTCTTTCCAAAATAGATCACCCAGAGTTACGAGAGGCTTGTAATTACGCCCTTTTTTCCGGGGGAAAAAGACTCAGACCTAAAATGACCCTTTCGATTTCTGGCGACGCAGGCCTTGACATTGCTTGCGCAATCGAATTTATCCACACATACACTCTGATACACGACGATCTTCCTGCTATGGATAACGATGATTTAAGAAGAGGAAAACCGACTCTTCATAAAGCGTTTAATGAAGCGACTGCTATTTTAACAGGCGATCTCCTTCTCACTCTGGGTTTTGAGGTAATCAGCGAAAGCGATTTCCCGGATTCTCTGATTGTTACAATTATCCGCTTACTCTCAAAAAAAATTGGAGCTAACAGCATTATAGAAGGCCAATTTCTAGACCTTGCCTCTCAACTAAAACCTCTAACGTGGATTCAATATCAAAACATCGCCTCTAGAAAAACCGCAGATCTATTTGAAGTTGCTCTGTTAGCAGGCGCTTTAATAAAAAATATTTCTGAAAAAGAGATCTCCATTTATTCCTGTTTTGGAAAGGCCTTCGGTCTTCTCTATCAAATAGAAGACGATCTCCAAGACAAAAACGCTAACATAGACTTACAACAACTTCTTGTAACTAAAAAAACCCTCCTTTCTTACTCAAGCCACTTACTGGCACAACTCTCCACACCCAATCAATTTCTCTTAGAGACCCTTAAACTATACCGAATATCGTTATTAGATAATTGAAGAGAAGCGTGTCGCTTTTTGAAAGGCCTGCGATGTCCTAAGGGCGGGGGCAGTCAACAGAGATCTTTCGAAAGCTGTCCATTTTCATATGCGCGCACCTCTTTATCGACAATTGCAGTGACTGCAATGTCTGACCACACATTCAAAGCTGTTTCACACATATCTAAAAATGCGTAGAAGGGAAGAATCAGCCCCATTGTTGTAAGGGGAATGTCCATCCAAATAAGAAATGTAGAGCTAAGGAAAAAACAACCCATAGGCACCCCTGCATTTCCAATAGCAGCAAGAGTTGCTAAAAAGACCCAAACTAGAAGAGAAATCGGTGAAAACGTGATTCCGTTAATTTGGGATACAAACAAAACTGTTGTTAAGATAAAAGCTGCGCAACCATTCATGTTAATCACAGTGCAAAGAGGGAGTGAAAAGTTGGCGATTTTTGACTGAATTCCTAATTTTGTTTCAGCAACTTTCATTGTGAGGGGAAGTGTTGCATTGGAAGACTTGGAAAAAAAGGCAAGGATTAGAGCTGACTGGGCTCCTTTTACTGTTTTTATAGGGGATATTCCTTTCATTTTTAAAAGAATCGGGATAACCACAACCCCTTGGAAAAAATTAGCCAAAATCACAACTGCCAAATACAGCAACAAGCTCTGAAAATGGGCAAAATTAGCCCGCAAATCGACTACAAGCAAAGCAGTAAAAGCCCAAATGGCAACCGGCATAAATGCTGTAATAAATTCAGCAACCTTCAAAACAGCTTTAAAGATGGAGGAAAAAAAGAGGCTAATTACTTTTTTATTCTCCTCGGGGATCTTTAAAATTGCTATTCCCAGAAAAAAACCCATTAAAGCAACGCCAATCACATTATTTTCTAAAAATGCCTTTGTAAAATTCGAAGGGATGATATTTAATAAAAATGAAACATATGAGCCCTCTTTCAACACCTTTTCTCCATTTGCAAGCAGTTGCATACTATTTGCTGGATCCATAACTAAAAAAAGGAGTAACGCAATGAAGGCCGCTAGAAAGGTTGTTAAAAGAGTATAACCAAAAACTCGCCTTCCTAAGTTTTTCATCTCTGCAAATCCCTGCATATTTGATATAGTTGCAACAATTGCTAAAAAAACGATCGGGGCTGCAATCAGCTTTAAAAAATTCATAAAAACTGTTGTGATACCATTTGCCACGAAAATAATAGGCTCTAACCCTAAAAAGCCGGCAACAACACCGCAAATAATTGCTAAGAGTGAAAATTTCATCTTTCTAGTTTACCTAGATCGCCCAATTTACTACAATTAAATGTAATCATGAAATTTTTTATAACACTTTTTTCTTTATCCTTTGCCGGGCAGTTTTTTTTACCTCTATTTTTTCCCTCAGCAAAAATTTTAGGATTTCTCCCCTACATAATTTTTGCAATTTCAAGACTTTCCTTACCAAAGGCTCTATGGTGTAGCGCTCTTTGTGGGCTCTTAATTGATTTAACCTCATTTGGTCCCCCACTAGGATTTTTTGCGATTAATTACTCCCTATCGACACTTATTCTATTTCGTTATAAAAAATTTTTTTCAGAGGAAAACCTCCTTTCGTTTGCGCTGTATGCTATTATTTTTTCGCTAGTTTCAACACTAATCCATTTTTCCCTCTATGCGATTGTTGATACTCACCTAAAGCTATCTCTTCTGACTCTCGCAACCGACCTTATCTGCATGCCATTAATCGACGGAGCCTATACATTACTCTGGGCTTTATTGCCGCTTCTGTTGTATAAATATCTAACAGAACCTAGCAGGCTGCTCTACTATAAAACAAAATTAGGGGTCTTAATTCATGGTTTATCACGAATTACTGGTAAATGACGTTCCTGTATCACTCCTAGAAAGCGTTGCTATTTCCGCGATTTTGCGCGCCTCCGACCTTGTAAAAGAGGGGTTTTATTCAGCCCTCTCTATTCAAGAAAAATCGGGTCCTCACGATTTAGTCACCCAATTCGATAAAGCGGCAGAAAGAGCGATCATAGATACCATCACAAACACATTCCCTAACCACGCCTTTATAGGAGAGGAGGGGGGAATTCAAGGAATTTCTTCAAACACAATCACTTGGATTATCGACCCGATTGATGGAACCTGGAATTTTGCCCGTCAAATCCCCTCTTTTGGCTGTTCTATTGCGGTGATGTACAATAATGTGGTCTATGTAGGAGCCGTTATTGACCCAATCGCAAGCGAACTGTTTATCGCTAAAAAAGGGTATGGAGCCACTATGAACGGAAAAAGATTGGGGGTTAGTCAAACATCGAATCTTAAGGGTTCGGGCGTCTCTTTAAGGGTAGAAATGCTTAAAAAACTCCCTCACAATGATATTGGAGTTCTTCGAAGATCTGGCTCTACTGTTCTTGACATGTGCTACGTAGCAAAAGGATCGTTAGAAGGCTTCATTGAAAGAGGGATAAACATCTGGGATTTTGCAGCTTCCGCACTTATTGTCGAAGAAGCAGGGGGGGTGGTTACAAATCTTGATAAAACACCACTTGTCTTAAACCCCACAAAAAAACACTCGATTATTGCAACAAACGGACTCATCCACAAGGAGCTTTTGACATGGATATCAACGGAACACTCTTAGCAAAAAAATTTAGAGACAACCTAAAACTAAAAATTGAAACTCAAAGAGCAAAACCTTCCCTAGCCTTTGTTTTAGTCGGAGAAGACCCCCCATCTCAATCTTACGTTCGCATGAAAGGAAAAGCTTGCGCTGAGGCCTGCATTCACTCTATAAAAATTGAACTTGGATCTGAGGTGTCGGAAGCTAGTCTATTAGAAGTAATAGAAAAACTGAATCACGATGATGCCATTGATGGAATTCTAGTCCAAATGCCCCTCCCTAAGCATATCAATGAGCAAAAAATCCTCCTTTCTATCGATCCTAATAAAGATGTTGATGGATTTCATCCCATCAATGTAGGGAAAATGATGACAGGCGATCCGAATGCAATCATCCCCTGCACTCCCCTTGCTGTCTTAAAAATTTTAGAGGCTTATGAAGTCGAAACAACAGGGAAACATGTGGTTGTCCTTGGAAGAAGCAATATCGTAGGAAGACCTTTAGCCAACCTCCTCTGCCAAAAAAGAGCTCAGGGGAATGCCACCGTTACTCTAGCTCACTCTCTCACTAAAGATTTGCCTTCACTTACAAAACAAGCAGATATCGTTATCGCAGCTCTAGGAAAGGCAAACTTTATTACCAAAGAGTTCATAAAACCAGGAGCAGTGGTCATTGACGTCGGAATCAATCGCGTTGAAAATCAAATTGTGGGAGATGTTGACTACAGTTCAGTCAATCCTTTAGCATCTCTTATCACCCCGGTCCCTGGGGGAGTCGGTCCAATGACAATCGCGATGCTTTTAGAAAACACCTACACCCTTTTCAAAAATAGGACTTTCGCTTAAAAGAGCTTTGCAGTAGAGTGAAGTAGTATGTCAGTTAAGAAGAAAAGCCTTCTTCAAGGTAAATTAAGTCTCCACAGTAAAGGTTTCGGGTTTGTTTCACCAGATGATGAGACACATGACGATGTTTTTATACCAGCCTCCCAGCTAAAGGGCTCAATTGACGGCGATGTCGTAGAAATTCAAGTGATGGGAAAATCGGCTAAAGGGTATGAAGGGAAAGTCGTTCGCTTGATTAAGCGAGAGAGGAAGCAAATTGCCGGAATCGTTGTTCAGGTTATGAGAACCGGCGAAGCAATCATCTACTCTCCCGTTGTTGGAGAGGAGCGCGATATTATTCTTGTAAAAGAAGAAAATCGTCAATGGCAAGTCGGCGATCGTATTTTAATGGAAATTGAAAAAGCTGCTAACACTAAAATCTACTGCAAATTTTCTAAATTTTTTGGCAACATCGACGATGCAAGCATTGATACCGAGGTTGCTATTGCTGAATATCAAATCCGAGAAGAGTTCCCTAAAGGTGTAATCAAAGAGGCTAAATCTTTTACAAGCAAGGATTCTATTACAAAAGAGGGTCGAGTTGATCTTACGGACTTAAATTGCATGACAATCGATCCGGTTGATGCTAAAGACTATGATGATGCTCTCTCCATTCGCAAAGACAAAAACGGCCACTTTTTTTTAGGGGTTCATATAGCTGATGTATCTCATTTTGTTCAGGTTGGATCAGCACTCGACAAAGAAGCCTTTAAAAGAAGCAATTCCACCTACTTTGTAAATGGGGTTGTCCCGATGCTACCGCACGAACTCTCCTCTGACCTATGCAGCCTTAAAGAGAAAGTAGACCGTTTAACTGCATCTGCCTTAATGGAATTTGACTCAAAGGGAAATCTCCTCAATTACAAAATTGTCCGATCAATTATCCATAGCAAAAAAAGGTTTACCTACGAGAGTGCAAAAGAGGTTCTTGATGGAAAACTAACAAGCGAACTACTCCCCGATTTAGAAAACCTCAGAGAGCTCGCCCTTCTTTTAAAAGCGCAGAGAAAGTCAAGAGGAAGCGTAGAACTCTCTATCCCCGAAATCAAGCTCAAATTTGACGACAAAGGGGTTCCAAATGGCTACTATCAGATTGACTATGACATTACTCACCAAATGGTAGAAGAGTTTATGCTCAAAGCAAATGAGCTTGTCGCAAAGCATTTACTCGACAAAGGGATCAAAGCGATCTTTCGTATTCACGAAGAGCCTAACCCTGAAAACATGAAAGAGTTTTTCAGTTATGCTAGACTTTTAGGATTTAAAGTACCCCCTTCCCCAACAGAACAAGACTTAATCACTATTTTTGAAATGGCTCAAGGCTCCCCCCATTTAGAGCAAATCGCCATTCGATTTATCAGAAGCATGAAGCTAGCTATCTATTCAGAAAATAATGTAGGACACTTTGGGTTAGCCCTTGAAAACTACACCCACTTCACAAGCCCCATCAGACGCTATTCAGACTTAGTTATCCATAGACTTTTGTTTGAAAAAGAGTACAAACCTAATCTAAAGCTAATCGCACTTTGGTGCACCGAACAAGAGCGCAAAAGTTTTAAAGCCGAAATGAGCGTAATTAAGCTTAAGAAACTTAGGTATTTGGAGAGAATTCTCGAAGAGACAAAAGATCGAGTCTTTTCTGTTACTGTCACTAATGTAAAAGCGCAAGGAATTTTCTTTAACATCGATTTTATCGGCTTTGAAGGGTTTATCCATGTTTCAAAACTTGGAAAAGAATACTATGTTTTTGACGAAAAAAAACGCATTTTCACAGGCGATAGCAGCGGGCGATTCTTTAGCATAGGAAAACCGATTGAAGTAATGCTTGAATCGATAGACCTCATCCTTCAAGAATGTAATTGGACTCTTTTAAATTAATAGTCTTCAAGGTAAACTAAAATTATGAAAAAATATTTTTTGACAGGCGTTGTTATATTACTACCTCTTGCCCTTACCTTGGCAATCATTACCTTTGTCGTTAATGTTCTTACTAAGCCCTTCATGGGAATAGTCGCTCATCTTCTATCGAGCTCTCAAATAGTAAATAAGGGATTCTTACTATTTTCTGCCGAACAGACAATCAAATATATGAGCCAGATCATTATCTTAGCCTTTCTATTCTTTTTTATTTTAACCTTAGGAATGCTTGCTAGATGGGTATTTTTTAGATGGATTCTCCTCTTAGGTGAAAAAATCCTACACAGACTTCCCCTAGTAAACAAGATCTATAAAACAACAAAAGATCTTGTTAATCAATTATTTGGACAAGGAAAAAACACCTTCAGACAAGTTGTTTTAGCCCCATTTCCAGGCCACGACATCTACGCAATCGGGCTTCTATCTGAAAAAGCACCTAAAGAGTGTTCTGAGCACCTTGGCCAAGAGCTCTTTTCCGTTTTTATTGCAACTGCCCCAAATCCCGCTACGGGATTTGTTGTAATGTATCCAAGAAGCGCACTAATTTTTTTAGATATGAAACCAGAAGATGCCATTAAATACATTGTTTCTTGCGGAGTCGTCTCTCCTGATGGAACCGAGGTTGTAGATGCGTAAAAATCTTTTTTCGGGACTTATTCTACTCCTCCCCGTCGCCATTACGTTTTGGATAGCAAGAATTTTAATTGATATCTTGACAGACCCTTTTATGGCTCATGTTCAAAATATTATTCTCTTTGTGTCAGATAGACACATCAGCGTCGCAAATCACCAAGGTCTTCTAATCTTTATTAGCAGAGCGTTTATACTTATTTTCCTTTTCTTTTTCGTTCTACTCCTTGGCTATCTCGGCAAAAAAATTATTTTTGCTTGGGCTATGAAAAAATTTCATATTATGCTTCTCAGGATCCCCCTGATTAATTCCATTTACAGAACTTGCAAAGATATTATTTCAGCAGTTTTTTCCGAGGAAAATAAAGTTTTTAATCGCGTTGTTGCAGTCCCATTCCCCTGCAAAGAATCACGGACTCTCGGGCTAGTCGCAGGGATTGCTCCAAAAGAGATTCGCGAAAAGCTGCCAAAATCCCCTACTAACGCACCCATGAAAGTAGTTTTCATAGCTACATCTCCTCACCCAACCTCTGGTTTCCTGCTCCTAACACACGAAGATCAACTTATTAATCTTGATCTCACCCTGGAAGATGCTTTTAAATTCCTTATTTCTTGCGGCGTATTCGTACCCTCTTCTTCAAAAACATAGAAAAAATTCGATTTCTCCCTTTTCTAAAAATATGGTTCTTGCACTTTTTTCGAAATTAGAGTATAGTTTCCCTAAATTAATTTAACTGAGTTAAGGAATTTATATGACAAGACCAAGCAAGCAATCCCAAAGAAGGATGATCTGCCCAAGAAAGCTGAAATGCTCTTTTGCACCCAAGACTGGCCCTAAAAAAGACAATTTATCTCTAGGGTATAAGGCCCTTGAAAATTCAGTTCAAAACAAACAAGTTTTTATAGCTAAGGTGAAATAATGTCCAAACATGGTAGTTACGGAAAAGCAAGTAGCGGCACTCAAAAACGAAATGTATTAAAGCGTTTTGAGCGTGTAAGATTAATGAAAACTAGAGAACAGTGGAAAAATCGAACTTCTGTGTTTGGTTTACCAAAAACAAAAGTACCGACCTAATCGGTTTTCGTGAAAGTTCTCCAATTCAATGATCAAACAGATCTTTCTATTGACGAAAGTCAAGTAATTTCTCTTGTAGAAGAGGTTTTTTGTTTAAAAGAGACCTCTTCCCAAGAACTCATCATACATTTTGTCTCAAAAGAAGAAATTTCAAGGCTTCATGGGGAGTTTTTCAATGATCCCTCGCCCACAGATTGCATCACATTTCCCTTCAGAACACAAGAGCTCCTAGGGGAAATTTTTATTTGCCCCAAAGTGGCTATGGAATACGCCCCTGAGGACCCCTACAAAGAGACCACTCTCTATATAGTGCATACGATTCTCCACCTCTTAGGCTATGACGACATAGATCCAGAGGATCAAATTAAGATGAGAGAGGGAGAAGCTGAGGTAATGAGTCATCTAGTTGAAAAAAAACGGGTGTTATCAAATCCAGGAAAAGATATAAAAAACTTATGATTATTAAGACAGCCTTACTCCCCACTCTACTTCTTTTCGGAGGCTCAATCATTATGGCTATAAAAACAGCATTTCATGACCTTTCCTACGCAGAATTAGAAGAGGAGTTCAATAATGGTAAAATTCGTTTTTTCCTTTTAAGAAGAATAAAAAAGAAGCTTTCAATAAATGAGTTCTTAACCATTAGCAGCTTAATTATCTATATAGCATATGGAGTTACCTCAACTCTTTTTTTAAAAAGTGATAGCCCAGCAAATCTACTAACATTATTTTTAGTTGTCTTATGCACCTACCTAGTCTTTAATTTTATAGCCGTGCATGCTAAATTCGTTACCCTAAAACTTTTTACATTCTTGGCCTCTCTGTATCTGATTCCCCTGATTCCGATTATCTACCCGATTTTATGGCTGGAGGGTAAATTGGCTCCAAAACCAGCCAAAGCTGACCTTCTCTCCTCATCAGAACAACTGAAAAAAAGGCTCTCTAAACTGTTACAAGAGGCAGAAATTCAAAATTTATTAGATCCTATGGAGAAAAAACTTGTCTCCTCTATTGCCCAGTTTGGAGACCTTGTAGTTAGAGAAATCATGATTCCAAGGCCTGACATGCTTTGTTTGCAAACCACTACAACTGTTTATGACTCCTTAAAAATGTTTATTCAAGAGGGCTATAGCCGAATCCCCCTTTATACAGGCTCGATTGATGACATCTCTGCAGTGCTTCTCTACAAAGATGTTATGAAATTTTGCGTTGATGCTCTTGATAAAAACGATTTAGAATTAATTAAAAAAACAACAGTTGGAGAGCTTGCTGGAGAAATTCTTTACTCCCCGGAAAATAAAAAAATCAGAGACCTGTTTCAGGAGATGCGAACTAAAAAAATTCATGCTGCGATTGTTGTTAATGAATACGGATGCACCGAGGGCTTGGTAACCATTGAAGACATCTTGGAAGAGCTCGTAGGAAGTGAAATTCATGATGAGCATGATGCAGGTGAAGAAATTCTTTATAAGGAAGCGCCTGATAAAAGCTGGATTGTTGACGCAACGATGAGCATTATTGATGTCGAAAAAGAACTTAGCATCAATCTTCCTCATGGCCCCGAATACGAAACAATTGCAGGCTATATCTCACTTCAGGCAAGATGTATCCCAAAACCAGGGACGATTATCCACGGAGAAAATTTTCATATTGAAGTTCTCAAGAGTGACGAACGTCAAATTATAGAAGTAAAAATTACCCCAGAAAATAAAAATGTAGTAGACTCTTTCTAAAAGGATTTTTGTATGGCCAGATCAATTTGTACTGTAGAACCAAGTGTCGCCAAAGCAGGAGAAGTTGGCACTTGGAAATTTACCTTCGTCTCCCCTTCTCACCTCCCCGCAAACACCTGTTTAAGGTTTGATCCCCTCTCTTTTGGGAAACATGGACAGTGGGAACTTCCTGAAGCTAGCTCAAAAGCAAAAGGCAATGCAATTTGGCTCTCCCTCCCCAATGGAAAGTCTGTTTTTTCAAAACAGGCCGAATCTGATGAGGGGAATCTTTTTTATGATTTCACACTTCCAGAAGAGGTTTCTAATGGAGAAAAAATTACAATTGTAATTGGCTCCCCTGGTCAAAAAGGGGGACCGGGAAACACATCTCAAGTTTTCACCCAACGAAGAAAGCCTTTTCATCTCTATATTGACCCCAAAGGAAAGGGAGATTTTCGCGACAAAGACCCAGAAGTTTTTTCTTTAGATGTGAGGGGAAATAAATTAGACAACATTCGCATCATCACCCCTTCTGTTGTATTCAAAAACACAAGATTTGATGTGTTTCTAAGATTTGAAGATTCTTTTGGAAATCTCACGGGAAATGCCCCTGAAGGCACTTTAATAGAACTATCCTATGAACATCTAAGAGAAAATTTACAGTGGAAACTTTTCGTTCCTGAAACGGGATTCTTAACCCTTCCCAATCTCTATTTTAATGAACCCGGGACTTATCATCTTAAATTAAGGAATCTCGAATCAAATCAAGTCTTTATCTCTCCTCCGATTCACTGTTTTCAAGAGACAGGAAACCATTTGTTCTGGGGCAGTTTACACAGCAATTCCCCACGTTTTGAAGAGGCTGACGACATCGAGGCTTCTTTGAGATATTTTCGAGATGATAAGGCTTACCAGTTCTACGCAACCGCATTAAATGAGTCTGAAGATTCAACTTCAAATGACGATTGGAAACTCATCTCAAACCAAGTAGCAGAGTGTAATGAAGAGGAAAGATTTGTAACCATGCTTGGTTTTCAGTGGATGGGAGACTCCCCAGAGGAAGGATGCAGGCATATTATCTACGCAAAGGACAGCAAACCGATTCTAAGAAAAAAAGACCCAAAATCAAATTCCTTAAAAAAAATCTATAGTCACCACACTCCCAAAGAGCTTCTCTCTATCCCCTGTTTTACTATGGCAAAGGGATATAGTTTTAACTTTGATAAGTTTAACCCTGATTTTGAAAGGGTCGTCGAAATTTATAACGCTTTTGGATCGTCCGAGTGCACAAAAAAACAAGGAAACCTCAAGCCTATCTTAGCTAACACTCGCAAAGGGATTTCGGAGTCAGACGAAGGCTCTATTCGAAATGCACTAAATCAAGGATTTCGTTTTGGCTTTGTTGCCGGAGGATTTGATAATAAAGGGATTTATACAGATATTGACCCAGAAGCGCAAGCAATCTACACTGAAGGTCTTACAGCAATATTAACCCCTGAGTATTCTAGAGATAATTTATTTACATCTCTGTATAACAGAAAATGTTACGCAACAACTGGGGCTCGAATTATTGTCTATTTTAATATTGCCCAATCCCCCATGGGTTCTGAGTTAAATTCTAAAGACAAACCAGGGCTAAACCACAACCGCTATATTGAAGGATTTGTTGCGGGAACTGCTCCTCTTGAAGAGGTTGCTATTTTCAGAAACGGCGTGTTATGGAAGTCATTTTCTGATCAAAAAGAGACCTTTTCTTTTGAAGCGTACGATGATGAGCCTCTCGAAAAAACAGTACTAACACCTGATTTGGAAAAGCCTTTTACCTATTACTACATACGCGTACTTCAAAAAGACGGCCATGTAGCGTGGGGAACCCCGATTTGGATCGATTATATTCCAGAAGAGAAGAAAAAGATCAAAAAAAAATAGGCTAAGCTATATATCTTAGTTTATGAGACTCTTTTTTTTTATACTCCTAGCGGGACTTGCTTCGCAGTTAAGTGCAGAAAGTCCCGTTCCAGACAAGCGCCATGTCCTCTACTTAATGAGCATCAGAGAAGTTGAGCAAGCAATTACTGAATACCTTGCCATCTATAAATTCGAAAAAAAACACGACTTTGAAATTCTTGAGCAGATGTGTCTTACCCTTCTTGAAATAGGTAGCTCAAGTCCAAATCCTGATGACCAACTCCTAACTCTTTTTGGCATCTCACTTTCAGGATCAAGCAACTCCTTTATTTCGTTTTTAGATACTGCAATTAAAAGCCCTTATCCTGAAGTTCAAGCAGCAGCTCTCCAGATTTTAAGCACTCTTCACGAAGATAAAAGCGATGAACTCATCTCTATTGGATTACGTTCCAATTATTTACAAATTAGGTTTGAGACCCTTTTTTACCTCATTCATAGAAAAACCTATAATTCTCTCGGGCAAGTTGAATCATTAATCAACCTCCTCCCTCCCCAGGCAAGACCACTTTTTGTCGAACTCTACGCAATTCACGGATCCTTTGAAGCAATTCAAATCCTCAAACAACTGATTAACGACAAAGATCCTGCTGTTAGAATCACTGCTATTTTATACTCGGCTCTATACCAAAGAGATGACCTCTTATTAAATATTCGCTCGAGCCTTACCCACAGCGATCCTCTGATTAAAGAAGCAGCCTCTTTTGCTCTAGGCCACCTGAAAGATTTGCACTCTGTAGAGGGGCTAAAAACTGTAGCCTCAACATCGCCGTTTCCAGAAACAAAACTCGCTGCCCTCACCTCACTGTTTCGACTCGGCGATTCTCAAGCGAAGCAAGAGATCTATCAGCTTGCAAGAAAAGGAAATCTTTTTGCCATCTATTTTTTAGGAGAAGTTCCTGAAAGCGATCCCGTCTTAGAAGAACTTCTTTTGAGCAAAGAGCCAAATGTCGTTTTAAATGCAACCCTAGCCCTCTTGCATAGAAAAAGCAGCAAAGCCCTTCCCCACATACTTTCCATCTTGGATGCTAATATTGAAATAACAGGATTTTCACCCCATAGTTCTGCCGGACATGCCTTTATAGCCTGGAAAAAAGTCTCTCCGAGTACTCTCAGGAACAAAGATCAGAAAAACAACTTAAAGGCGATTTCTCTTCACTTCCAAGAGGAAATTCTTTCAAAATCTCTTGAACTTCCAAATAAATCGTTTCTCACGATAGCAAAAACTCTGATGCAGAGCAAACAAACAAAACTTCTCCCCCTTCTCGTGAGGCTTCTAGAAAATGAGTCAAGCGATGAGACAAAGAATCTCCTTATTGAAAAGGCGTATGCAATCGAGCACCCACTTCTAAGAAGTTACTGCAAGCTAGCTCTCTATAGAATGCACATCAATGAGTTTTATCGTACGGAATTTATCAAATGGCTTTCCCATCAAAAAAATACCCAAATGATTGAATTCAGGCCCATGCTTGAAGGGGGCACGAAGGGAGGGAAACACAATAGTGATCACTCCCTCTCCCCGGAAGAAATTAGTGGGCTCTTTATTGAATCCTTTGATGCACTCGCATCAAATCACGAACTTGAAGGAATTGAGTTTCTTCTTGAGTCTTTACGCGATGGTCACAGCAAAAACCGCTACGCGTTTGCTGGCCTTCTGCTAAAATCTATCCATTAATTCTTGAATTTATTAGAGAGAATTTGTACTCTCTTTTGTATGCGAAAAAACCTTGTACCTATTCTACTCTGTTGCTTCTCCCTTTTCGGAGAGGAGCTAAAAATTGAAGTCACTGATCCTGTGTATAAAGATGGCGTTTTAACCTGTAGTAAAGGTGGCGTTATTGAATCGAGCAAGATGAGAATTCAAGCGAAAAATTTTGAGCTGAGAGAAGTAAACGGGGAGAAGATTTTAACAGCAAGAGAGAGTCTATTTTTAGTCTATGGGAAAAAGTTTCTTGTGGGCGACGCCCTCTCATATAATTTCTCCACAAAGCAAGGGGTTTTAGAAAATGGAATTTGCTCTGCTGAAAAAATTTTCACCTCTGGAGAAAAAATTGTATTCAATCAAGACGGTACACTTACAATTGATAAAGCCCATTTAACTACTTCGCATAATAAAGAGGCTCCCATTCGAATTAAAGCGAAAACCGTTTCAATGAATGAGGAGTACAAAGCAACTGCCAAAGGAATTACGGTTTCCGCTTATAACACACCTGTTCTTTACTACCCTTCTTATTCAAAAACCGTGAATAAGAAGTTTGAAGAAGATTCTGCTGTCTCCTACAAGGCTCTTTGGGAAAAAGGACAAGGCCCCCTATTTGTCTTGCAATATCGAGTTTTCGAAGGGGATGATCTAAAAGTTCATTGGAGAGGAGCTTTACGCACAGCTGCAAAAGATTATAAGTTTTATATCCCTAGGGGAGCTGCCTCTGCAATTGACCTTGATTATCAGGCTCCTGAAAAAAACTTCAAATTCGCCTCTAGAAATTTTTATGCTTACGACACGTTCTTTAACGATAACGAGCCTACTAAATTTCAGTCCCGCTATCGCATACAGGGCTCTTTTGACGGAATGAGCGATGACAAAAAAATCGAGACCTTTGGAAGGTGGGATGCATTGAGCGACAGAAACATGCGCTCAGATTTTCACACCTCTCTCTTTGAATTAAAAACCCTCGAAAGGACTGAAGGCTTTATTAAAGGGAGATACGACCAAGCGTTTACCTCGCTTTATATCAGACCAAAAATCAATTCATTCCAGGGCTTTAAGCAGGAACTTCCTACTCTAAAAATTGCTGTAAAGCCTTACGTAATTCCAAAGATAGGGGCGATTTTTGAAAACTATTTCAAATTTGGTTATCTTGATTACTCTTATGCCAATTCCCTTCCAAATAATATAAGAGATTTTCGCTCAGGAAGAATTGAGACCTCTCAAGCCATTACAAGACCTGTAAAGCTAGGCTTTCTCCATATCACGCCCAAACTTGGATTTAAAGGAATCGCCTACTCCAACGGAAAAGATGAGGAGCGTCCCCTTCAAGCCCTTTTTCATTATGACATCTCCTCTCACACCACCTTAGAAAAAAATTACCAGACGTTCCAGCATGCGGTCAAACCATACGTTGAATTTCAAGGTTTCTCTAATGCAAGAAAATCTAATGATATCTTCATCTTTGGCATTCAAGACGGCTACCACAACATAAATCAAATGAAGTTGGGGATGAAAAATTCGTTCTTTCAGAATGGCGAATTTTCAACGATTCCTGGTTTCTCAGCCGACCTTTACGCCTACAACTTTTTCAATGCAAAAAATTTATCAACGACATTCCCCAAAGGCTTTCTTGATTTAGCCTGGAATTTTCCCAAACTCTCTTTTCAAACAAATTTTGGCTGGAATTTTCAAGAAAACACCTACGATCACGCAAATGCGTCCCTATCTTGGACCCTAAATGAATATTTTGCTGCCTCTCTTGAGCTACGACACCGAAATAAATTTGAATGGAGAAAAGACGTCTTTTCTAATTACATGCTCGATGATGCTCACTCAAATCAGGAACTTTTAAATTCTCCCCTTTCCGATGAAAGAACTACTTTTTTCACAAGATGGGAAGTAAGACTTGCTCCGCTTTGGTCCCTACAAGTGCAAAACCACCTTGGTTGGAGGCCGTTAGAGCCGTTCTACCACGAATCAAAAGTAGATCTCTATACAACAATCAGCAACACCTGGCGCCTCAAGCTCTCTTATGCGAGGACTGTAAGGTCGAATCAAGTATCTTTTGAAGTAACACTTTTATAGCGCTTTGTTAATGAAAAGATTACGGCCGTTAAAGACTTTACTTAAAAGACCTTTTAAAAAGACTCTAAGAGTTAAATTGAGCTTCAATCTCTTTTAACTTAACTTCGATCTCTTTTTTAAGCTTTCTTGCAAGTCTGTCTACAAACAGAATACCTTCTAAGTGATCATACTCGTGCTGGATACATCTACCACGCCAATTCTTTAACCCTGTTTCAATGATCCTATTTCCATGAATGTCCATCGCTTCAATGTCGATAATCTCTGGCCTGAGGACTTTTTGATGAAGTCCTGGAATAGATAAGCACCCTTCTGAAAGAAAGACATTTTCTCTCGATGCCCGGGTAATAATTGGATTTATCAGCACTTGAGGGTCTGCATCAATTGGGTAATTTTCTTCATCAACCTCATCAGAAATCTGAATCGCAAACATTCTAAGGTTATAACCTATCTGAGGGGCTGCAAGTCCGAGCCCGTTATGCGCTTGCATGGTTTCTATAAGTTCTTCGGCAATTTTAAGAATTTCAGGGGTAATCTCTGTAACAGGCTCACATTTTTGGCGAAGAATTTTATCACCGATGTAGCGCAACTTTTGAATCACTGCACAACCTCTTCAATGAATGTAGCTCCAGTTGAGGCTGTTTGAGTGATTCCTGCAGACCAATATGAGAGGACCAGGCAACCTGCAAAAAAGATGACAATCATCCATGTTGTGATTTTTTTCAGAACTTGAGGTGTGGATGTTCCAAATAATGAACCTCCTACGTCTCCCCCAAATGAGGCTCCAAAACCTAGGCTTTTGCTCTCTTGGATCAGAATCAAAAATGATAGGGTAATGCATAAAAGAAAAAATGCGACGATTGCTAGATAAAATAAAACGATCATTATTAACCTTCTGGTAGTAGTTGTATCATTTGTCCAAATGTTGCAGCTCCCTGTGAGGCAGCTCCAACTAAGACTCCATCAATAGAGTCCGATTGAATCAATATTCTAAAATTTTCCAAGTTGACCGATCCTCCATAAAGAACAGGCAACGAATATTTTTCTTTAATAAACTTATGCACTTTTGTGATCTCTGAAATTTCAGCGCTTTTCCCTGTCCCTATTGCCCAAACGGGCTCGTAAGCAATCAAAGTGCCGCACTCAATTAATTGATCAATGTCTACATCTGCAAAGGCGCTCTCTAATTGATTGGAAATCACATCAAAAGTCTCATCTAACTCACGCTGTTCTTCCGTCTCTCCAACGCAAAGGATAAAAGAGAGACCCGAAGCAATTGCTCTATCTACCTTTCCTTGAATAAATTCGTTTGTCTCACCAAGTAAATGTCTTCTCTCTGAGTGACCTAGAACGACAAAATCAGCACCTGCCTCTTTTAACATCATTGCGGAGATTTCGCCTGTAAATGCTCCCTCAGCGTAGGGATGCATGTTCTGAGCACCTATTCGAATTCTTTGAGCGTTTCCTGTCATCTCTCGAATTAAAGTAAACGGGGGGGCGATTCTTACGTCTTTTTCGTGACAAGAAGGAAGGTCTCTTAAAAAATGAAGCGCTTCCAGAGAGCTTTTGAAGCTCATTTTCCAATTTGCTACTAAAATCTTTCCCATAAAAGGCCATTATCGCATAAAATGATACTCTATGTCAATTTATACTGTAAGTGAGATCACCCACGAAATAAAAAAAAATCTTGAGAGTGCTTTCCATTTGATTAAAGTCAAAGGGGAAGTAACTTCTTTAAGAAAGCAGGCCTCCGGTCATATTTACTTTTCTTTAAAAGATGCCTCCTCTCAAATTTCAGCGGTCCTCTTTGCAGGTTCTGCGAAATCTTTAGAAAGAGCCCCCAGAGATGGCGATCAAGTGATTGTCTCAGGAGAACTTTCCGTCTATCCTCCCAAAGGGGGTTATCAAATCATTGTTAGGTCTCTGCATTTTGACGGGCTCGGTGATCTTTTAGTTAAATTGCATCAATTAAAACTCACTTTAAAAGAACTTGGCTACTTCGATCCCTCTAGGAGAAAACCTATTCCTGCATTTCCTAAGCGAATTGGAGTTGTAACAAGCCCAACCGGAGCTGTAATACAAGATATTTTAAACGTCTTAAAAAGAAGACTTCACTCATTTAACCTCATTCTCAATCCTGTAAAAGTCCAAGGGGAAGGGGCTGCGCAAGAGATTGCAAAAGCAATTGATGATTTCAACACTCACAAACTAGCAGATGTGTTGATTGTAGGGAGGGGGGGCGGCTCCTTAGAAGATCTTTGGCCGTTTAATGAACGTTGTGTCGCCGATGCAATTTATCGCTCTAAAATACCGATTATATCTGCTGTGGGACACGAAACTGATTTTTCTATTGCAGATTTTGTAGCAGATCTTAGAGCTCCTACCCCCTCTGCTGCAGCAGAACTTGTCTCAAAAGAAAGCTCCACTATGGTTTCAGAGCTAAACAGAACAAAAAACGCTCTGGCAAGCAAGTTAACCCATCTTTTAGAAATTTCTTACCAAAAAACAGACGATGCAAAGGAAAATTTAGAAGAGAAGTATCGAAACTATTTTGCTCGGTTAAAAAACAATCTAAAAGCAAAGCGTCAACATCTTGAAGGACTCCTTCCCTCAAGACAAATATCCTTACAAAAAGCTAGACTTCAGGGTCTTAAAAAACAACTTGTAGGGATTAATCAAGTGATTTTAAAAAAGAAAACTGCCCTAAAATCACTCACCGACCACCTCTATGCGATCCACCCAAAAACTACTTTAAAAAAAGGGTATTGCATTTGCTTCCGAGAAAACAAAGATTCGGCTATTATTAGAGCACAAGATATATCAGTACCCGAAAAAATTTCTCTCCTCTTTTTTGATGGCGAGGTAACCACAACTACAACAGAGGTAAAAATTCATCATGAGCAAAAATCAATCGTTTGAAGATGCTTATTCCAAACTAGAAGAAATTCTTGAAAAAATGACGAAAAGCGATGTTTCGCTAGACACTGCCCTTGCTTACTATGATGAAGCAGATAAACTCATTGCGCTTTGCTCTAAAAAATTAAGTGAAGCTGAGACTAAAATTCAAATTTTAACTAAAAACCGTGAAGGCTCCATTTTACTTGATGCTGAAAGTCAGCCTCTAACAAAAGATTTTGCCCCAAACACAGATCAAGTTCTTACAAGAGATGAGCATCTTAACTAATATTTCTTCACCTTTTGACCTTAAAGCCCTCTCCATTGCAGAGCTCAAGCTCCTTGCTGCCGAGATTCGGGCAAAAATTGTATCCGTTATGGAAGCAAATGGCGGTCACCTTTCCTCAAATTTAGGTAGCGTCGAACTGACACTTGCCCTTCACTACGTATTTGACTCCCCCTTCGATAAATTGATTTTTGATACAAGCCATCAGACCTATGCACATAAAATTATTACAGGAAGAAAAGATCTTTTCTCAACCATCCGCATGTTTCAAGGACTTTCAGGATTTGCAAATCCTGAAGAATCGGTTCATGATCATTTCTATGCAGGTCATGCAGGAACAGGTCTTTCCCTCGCATTAGGGGTTGCTACTAGCCGTGATCTTAATGGGGGGTCTGAGTATGTGATTCCTATTATAAGCGATGCCCCCCTTGCTTGCGGCCTTACTCTTGAGGCGCTTAATCACATACCCAAACATCTACAAAAATTCATCCTTATTCTAAATGACAATGCAATGGCAATCTCCCATGGGGTTGGAACGATTCATAACCACATTTTAGGAGAGGAAAAGGGAGAGGAGTTTTTTAAGCAATTCAACTTTAATTACATAGGTCCGGTTGATGGACATGACCTGGAAAAGTTGATTTTCGCCCTACGAAAAGCGAAATTGCAAGGGGGGCCTGTAGTACTCCACGCTTTTACCATAAAGGGTTTTGGAATCGAAGAGGCTGTGAAAGATCCTATCGGCTACCACGGGGTAAAACCCATTTATGCTCCCACCCCCTCTAAACCGACCTTTCCCAAAATTTTTGGGAAGCATCTATTAACAATGGCTGAAACCGATTCTTCCGTTGTTGCTATTACCCCTGCAATGAGCGCAGGATCGTGCTTAGACTCTTTTATGAAAAAATTTCCAGAGCGATGTTTTGATGTTGGGATAGCTGAGGGCCATGCAGTTACATTTGCCGGAGGCTTAGCTTACGGTGGTAATCTGAAAGTATTCTGCTGCGTATATGCAACTTTTTTTCAAAGGGCTCTTGATAATTTATTTCAAGATGTATGCCTTCAAAATCTACCCGTTGTCTTTGCCCTTGACAGAGGCGGCCTCTCTCCAAGCGACGGGACCACCCATCATGGTGTTTTTGACATCGGATTCCTTTATGCAATGCCGAATATGGTAATTGCACAACCAAGAAACGGAGATCTTTTAAAAGACCTTTTAGAATCTGCTTTTCATTGGGAGAGAACCGTCGCTATTCGCTATCCTAATATGCAGACAAATGAAACTGCGAGAAAGGCGATTCAACGCCCCCTTGGAAAAGGGGAAATTCTAGTAAAAGGAAAAGAGATTGTTTTGATAGCTCTTGGACACATGTGTACAGTCGCCGCAGATGTCTGCAAGATCTTGCTCGAATATGAGATTGAAGCAAGTGTTGTTGATCCCATTTTTATAAAACCGCTTGATACTTCCCTACTTTTTACCCTCATGATGGATCATCGCTATTTTGTTACAATAGAAGAACATTCTATTACTACAGGTCTTGGCATGGCTATAAACTCTTTCCTAGCACAAAGCGGGTTTACAAATATCCAAGTACAAAATTTTGGCATACCCGATCAATTCATTGAGCAAGGCTCTTACGAAGAACTTATGGAGACAGTAGGCCTCACACCCTTAAAAATTGCAGCCCAAATTTTAGAAAGATTTTCATTAAAACAACCCTTAAGAGCGTATGAAAAACATCGGAATTTGTCCTAGCGCATCCAAAGCTCTTGCTCCCCAGTTTATAAAACCCATAGCAGAGATCTTTACTAAACATGGCTTTAATGTCTTTCTTGATGATAGCTATAAAGGACTTGAAGAACTGCCTCGAATAACCTCATCCACTCTTATTGATATTTATATAACACTTGGAGGAGATGGGACTCTGCTAGCTTTTAAACAAAAATACAGCAAAAATGAATCTGCTCTATTTACCTCAGTGAACCTTGGGAATCTTGGCTTTATGGCTGATGTTAGAATGGAAAGCTTTGAACTCTATCTCAAAGACCTTATTGAGGGAAATTATACAGTCGATGAACGCATTATGTTGGAAGGATTTTCCCCAACGGGAGAATCGTTCTTAGCTGTCAATGAATTCGCGCTGCACAGAAATACTATCAAAAATATGATACTCCTGGAAGTTCATATCAACGATAAATACTTTAACACCTTTAATTCTGATGGACTAATCATTGCAACTCCGACGGGATCAACAGCCTATTCTCTTGCTGCTGGGGGCCCTATTCTCGATCCTCACCTAAAAGCGTTTGTAATCACTCCTATCTGCCCGCACACCCTTACTAGCAGGCCCATGGTCATCCCTCCAGAAAGTAAAATCTCTATTCAATATCTTAGCCACCACGGCGCTATCCAAGGAATTACAGACGGCTTTACATCCTTTCCTATTCACTACCAAGAGGTCATAACCCTTTCATTAAGCTCGAAAACATTTCGACTGATCTCTTTCCATAAGCGACACACATTTTACTCAACCCTCCGCTCTAAACTCGGTTGGCGTGGAAAATAGCCCCCTTTTTTAATACTTAACCTCCTAACGAGGAAGCCTTCTAATTAGATTTTCAATAATTGCCCGATCCCTCAAAACTTCTGGATAAGCATTTTCTAGTAGATGTGAAATACGCTCTAAAGAGACTGTTTTGAGTAATTTCAGAAAGAATTTCGAATCACCTCTCAAGGAGTGAGAAATTTCACTAATTTTATGGAAATTTTCTTGGATGTAGGGGGCGATTATATCGCGATCATGAATCATCCATCGCCCTTGGGGCTCCCGTTTTTCTAAAAAACAAGACCTCACCTCCTCTTCAAATATCGATAACTCTCCTTGTAGTCTTTCACTTGCAAAAATCTTAGCAAAATAATTTTCTCTTGTTGCGGCCTCTATAACTTCATTAGAATCCCGAATCGTATTAGAAAAAAAACGAAGTGCAAAAGGGTAATTTACAACTACTTCTAACGCAAATCTTTTATTTTGTTTTAATTCCTTACTCATAAAAATCAAAGATTGAAACTCTGAACGCTCCAATGCATGCATAAAAATCCTAGAATCTGTTCTAAGATTTCGTTGGACACAACGCTTAATTTTTCCTTTGGACCCCTCCATGCTGCTGAGTCTAGCTAAATCCCCCCTTTTCCAAGCAAAACAATTTAAGCCCAAATATCTAAACGAAAAATAGGTCCGTTTTAACTCAATCCCAAGAGAGAGTATAAAAGACAAAATTTTTAGGGCAACAAGCCGTACTACTGCACACGTTCTGACAATCACTTGCTTAGGCTGATGAAATGTACAACAAAACATTATTTTAGTATTGATAATTATCATACAAATTACTATTGTACATCGCTAAAAAGAGGACTTGATGTTAACTAATTTATTTAATAAAGACAATCGAATAATAGAAGAGACGCTTCATCGCTTAGCAACTAGCTCTAAAATGGGAGAGTTAGACAAAGATAGCATCGATGCTGCAAGAATATTATCAAAAAGCGTGCCAAAAGATTTCACCAATTTGGAAGAGTACAGCAAATGGCGACTTGCCTTGCTAATAGTGGAAAAAAGTGACGGTCTAGCTTTCCCAGCCTACATCACCTCCCCCTCGCTTACGGTTTTGACTATCACATCGGTTGCTGCATCTGCTCTCTCCCTAGTAGCGTTAGCTTTCATGCTTTAAACCCAGCCCGCTACTTATTCCCTTCAATCAAAAAAAAAGGGAGCGAGTTAATAACTGTGGTCGTGGAGTTTTGTTTTTCCGTGGAAGATGTAGTAGAGGCAAAACCCGTAAGCTAAAACCAGAGGAATCCCAATAACTGCAATCGTACATGCAACTTGAAGAGTTGTCTGCGATGCGGAGGCATTAAAGAGGGTGAGACTATAGAGCTCTTTGCTGATCGAGGAGGTGATGAGATTGGGAAACGTTCCTATAGCAAAAAAGCTGAATAAAAAGGCAATTGAGAGCATCGAATAGACAAAAGCAAGTCCGTATTTAAAGCTTTGAAGTGTTTTTGTCATCAAGATTAAAAGGATGATAAAAATAGCGGGAGCTAGACAAAAAATGGGATACTCACGATATCTCTTTGTCATATAGGGATGTGATTCCCAAGTCCAGATAGTCATGGCAATCAAGACTAGTGTGAAAATTAAAATGAGAAAAGGGGCCTTTTTGCGCAATTGATTTTGAAGACTCCCCTCTGTTTTCATAAGTAGAAAATTGTTTCCATGCATCGCAAAAAGTGCGATTGACAAAATTCCAATACCTACTGTGTAAGGTGTGAAAAGATCCCAAAAAGATAAGTAAAGTTCCCTCTCTATGTTGACTGGAACTCCTTTCACTAAATTTCCTAGAAGAACTCCAATTCCAAAAGTCATAGCTATGCTACTTACACAAAATACGCCATCCCAAAATGCTCTCCAAATTTTTGAGTCGTGTTTTGATCTAAATTCAATGCCGCAAACTCTTGCAATAATTCCAAACAGCAAGATCATCAACATATTATAAAATCCGGAAAAGGCAACTGCATATGCGTCAGGAAATCCGACAAATAAAGCTCCCCCAATTACTACGAGCCAAACTTCATTTCCATCCCAAAACGGTCCGATCGAATTCAGAAAAATTCTTCTATCCTTATCTGTTCTTGCAAAATAGTGAATGGAACCCACCCCTAAATCAAATCCATCAAGCATTACATAAAAAATAACAGCAGCTCCTAGAACCAAATACCAAAGCACTTGCAAGATTTCATAAGTCATACATCAACCCCTTTTGAAAATGCATCGCGAAAATGCGTCTCATTTTTTATGGCTATTTCTTCTATTGGACCATGCTGAATCTTTCGATTTAAAAGAAAGATAAATAATACAAAGAGAACTGAATAGACAACACCAAACATGATAAGTGAGCCTAGAACCTGCTCCCTTGTGACAACTTTTGAAGCACCCTCTACCGTTCGCATAACATTGTATACAATCCAAGGCTGCCTTCCCAGTTCTGCCACAAACCAACCTGCTGTATTAGCAATGTAGGGTAGCAAGACTGAGCCTACTGCACACCACAAAAACCAATTTGCCCTTTCAAGACTCTTTCTGTAGAGTAAAATAAGCCCAATTAGCGCACACAGCATCATCCCAAACCAAGCATACACCATAATGTGATAGCTGTAAAAAACAGCAGGTACGTTGGGCCAATTTTCTTTTGGAAATTGATTTAGGCCAGGAACCGCCTCTTTAAAATTACGAAATGTTAAAAAGCTCAAAAGCCCTGGAATACTAATGCCATAAACCTTCTCATTTTCTGGATCAACGATCCCTATTACAGTAAATGGCGTATACTCTTTTGTCTCATACACACCCTCCATAGCAGCTAACTTAATAGGTTGATTTTTAGCAACACCTTCCGCTGTGCTGTCGGCTGAAATCAATTGCAAAACAAGAGCGATAACTGCTGTAACAAGAGATAATTTCAAAGTGAATCTAGAAAACTCCAAATGTTTTTTTCTTAACATGTAATATGCGCCTACACTTACCATAATAAAAATTCCAACAAGCCAACATCCTAAAAGCACATGAACTAATCTATCTAAAAAAGAGGGATTAAAATAGACTTCCCATAAATTAGTAATCACAGCCCTTTTATTTGCACCCTCTCCAATAATTTTATAACCAGAAGGAGTTTGCATCCAAGAATTCGCCATTACAATCCAAATCGCACTAAATGTTGCTCCAAATGTTACCAAAATAGTCGATAAATAGTGGACCCACGGTTTCACTCGATCCCAGCCAAAGAGCATGATCCCTAAAAAGCCCCCTTCTAAAAAGAAGGCAAAGACCCCTTCCGCTGCAAGCAATGTTCCAAAGACATCCCCAACAAACTTAGAAAATGTCGACCAATTATTTCCAAAGGCGAAAACAAGGACAAATCCTGTAGCTACACCCATAGCAAAAAAAAGGGCGAAAATTCTTACCCAAAATTGAGCCATCTCCTTATAAATTTTATTCCCCGTCTTTAAATAGAGTCCCTCAATGATCACAATCATCCAACTCAAACCAATAGTCATTGGGGGAAACAAATAGTGAAAGGTTGCCGTAAATGCAAATTGTATTCTCGACAACATTAGCAGATCCATGAACACCTCATAAAAAAACCCATACTAGTATCTATTAGATTTTTGAACAAGCAATTTGGGAAGAGCGATTCATAAGAAGAGCGTCTGCTAAAACAAGAGCGGTCATGCTCTCCACTATAATCGGAGCCCGAAGAGCAACACACGGGTCATGACGTGATCCTTCAGGAAGAATAAGCAACTCCTCCCTACCTTCAAAATCGGCGCTCATTTGCGGCATCTTAATGCTAGAAGTTGGTTTAAAAGCAACGCGAAACGAGATCTTAGATCCTGTGCTAATTCCTCCAAGAATTCCTTCACTGCCAAAATGTTTATTGTGCTCGCTTCCTCGCATGGAAGCCGCTTGAAATCCTGCTCCGAATTCTATTCCTCGAGTTGCTGGAATCGAGAGCATAGCTGAGGCTAGCAAAGCCTCAAGTTTCTGGTAGATTGGATCTCCCAACCCTTTTATCATATTGTTAATTTCGCAATAAATCACACCCCCAAGCGAATCCCCCTCTTTCATTAACTCTTCTAGTGTAGCTTCTATCACAGTCAAATTTTCTACTTTTGCCTTTGCTACCATAGGATAGATCATTTTTTTTGCAATCGCTCCTGCTGCAACTCTTGCAGCAGTCTCTCTTGCAGAGGCTCTACCCCCACCGCGATAATCAAAAATTCCATACTTTTGTAAATAGGCTAAATTTGCATGACCTGGCCTTGCTAAATGTTTAATCGGTTCGTATTTAGAAGAATCTGCATCCCTATTTTGGATATAAAGAGCAATAGGCGCCCCTGTTGTCTCTCCTTGAAAAATTCCCGATAGAATTTCTACTTGATCAGACTCCTTACGCTGGGAAGTGATCGGTGATTTTCCTGGCGCCCTTTTATCAAGCTCAAACTGAATCTCTTCTTTAGAAATTTCCATCTTTGCTGGACATCCATCAATAACCACTCCAATCCCAGGGCCGTGAGATTCTCCAAATGTGGTTATGGTAAATAAATTGCCAAATCGGTTACTTGCCATAAACTACCTTCGTTACTAAGTGAACCACATTTCCTTTCGAGACATCGATCCATATGCAAGAAAGCCTCATTAATTTTTCCATGCGCATTTTATAGTAAGTATCAAACTCCTCTCGATTTTTACAAATTGCAGGCCACTCTTTCCACCTTTTTAACAAGAGATCTTTCTCCAAATGAAGACAGATAAGAAGCCCCAAATTCTTTAAAATTTTTTGATTTTCAAGAGAGATAAACCCTCCACCGCCCACAGCAATCACACAATTATTTTTCTCTTTTAACTCTAAAAGAACCTCATGTTCGATCCTGCGAAGCTCTACTTCTCCGTTACAAATAAAAAATTCGCGGACAGTCTTCCCAATTTTTTTTTCAATTTCTTGATCAGTATCAATAAATTCAAGACCTAGCGTCTTAGCAAGTTTGGCTCCGCAGGTAGTCTTTCCAACACCCTTTATCCCTAACAGCACAATTTTCATGCTGTCAAATATAGTCTAAAATATAAATTTTTTGTTAATTTTTTATAACTCTAGAAAATTTGGGCTCCTAGTGAGACAAAATCATACAAGAATGTGGGATAAGTTTTTCCAATACATTCAACCCCATCAATAATCGATTCTCCAGAACTACCGAGTCCCGCTACTAAGAGCGATAAAGCGATTCGGTGATCTTTATATGTGGCAAGCTCTGCCCCTCTCAGTATTGATGGCTGAATAATCAATCCATCCTCTCTCTCCTCAATCTCACCCCCCATTTTTCTAAGCTCATGCGCGATTGCTGCTATTCGATCTGACTCTTTTAAGCGGGCAATTTTTGCCCCTGAAATGTGGGTGGGTGTAGAGGCAAAACAGGCGATTACTGCTAAAATAGGAAGGGTGTCTATACTGTCATTGATATTTATATCAATACCTTGAAGATTACAGTCTCCATCAACTTCAATATAACCCTCTTCTTTGGAAATGGTTACACTCACTCCCATTTTTTGAATAATTTCAATGAATTTTTTGTCCGGCTGGGGATCATCCATAGAGAGACCAAAGACACGAACCCTCTTCTTTGTAATAATTCCAGCAGCTAGAGGATAGCACGCTGTACTAAAATCCCCAGGAATTGTTACATCAAACCCTTCGTAAGAGGCGTTACCGAAAATTTTATAATGACGATAATCGTGATTAATCACTTTTATCCCAAGATTTGAGAGCCAACTTAAAGTGACATTAATCCAAGGTTTTTCCCCTGGATTCATCACATAAAGCTCAGTTGGTTCACTTAAAAATGAACTAGCAATGATCAAGGCTGATACCGGCTGGGAATCTGCTCCATCTATAGCCATAACACCGGGCTTTAAAGGACCTTTAATTACAATGGGCGCGTGACCATTTAAGGCAGCTGACTCGGCAAATACGTTTTGAGAGGTGAGGGCATCCAGAAGAGGTTTTACTGGCCTTCTTGTCCGAATTGATTCATCTCCTGTAATCACAACATAACAATCACTAAGAGCTGCTATCCCTGCGATAAACCTAAGAACTTGTCCAGAATTACCGGCTTGAATAACATCTCCGGGCCTGCTTAATCGATTAGAAACCCCTTCAACCTCAATGCAGTCACCTTGTATTTTAACCTTTGCTCCGAATTTTTCTATAGCATCTACCATTGCAAATGTATCCGCTGAAATAAGATAATTACGAATTGTTGATTTGCCTTTAGCCATCAAAGAAAACAAAACAGCTCTCAGTGTATGCGATTTCGATGGAGGGATAATAACATCCCCTGAAATTTCACTTTTTAAAACTCGATATTTCACTCTACATCCATTTAAAAGAAATCATTATACACAAAGCTCATTTTTTCTTTATTGACATTATGCAGTATGTGCGTGTAACCTGTTCTAACTTATGATGATTAAATTTTTCTTAGCCTTCTGTTTTATTTCATTTAGTCTCTTTGCAAGACCCATAGAGACGTTTTATGGCATAGTTGATGTAGAGGAACCGGTAATCCTAGAATTAATTGACAGCCCCGCATTTCAAAGACTCAAAGAGGTACATCAATATGGAGTCTCCTTCTACACAACTCATAAAGAAGAATTCACAAGATACTCTCACTCTTTAGGGGTGTTTTACCTATTAAAAGCTAATAATCGACCTCTAAATGAACAAATTGCAGGTCTTTTGCATGATGTGTCCCATACAGCTTTTTCTCATGTGGGAGATTGGGTTTTTAATAAAGAGTTTGCCGAAATTGATTATCAAAACAGCATCCATGAAGTTTTTCTTGAAGAGACAGGTCTTGTAACCATTCTAAAAAAGTACAATATCAATCCAAAAGATATCCTCCCTGAAGAGAAAACAGCCCCTGCCCTTGAAAAGCCAAGGCCTAATGCCTCTGCTGATAGACTCGATTATAGCATTCAAGGAGGCTATCATCAAAATTTCCTTACCAAAGAAGAAGCTATAGAAATATTTAATGACTGCAAATATATTGAAAACAGATGGATTTGCACAAAGCCTGCACTGATGTCAAAAGTAATTAAATTCACGTTATTTATGACTGAAACCTGTTTTAGCTCTCCTCAAAATTATCTCTCTTCAAGATGGCTTGCAGACGCTATTATCAAAGCTCTTGAAATACATCTTATCTCGAAAGATGAGTTCCATTTTGGAACTGATAATGTTATTTGGAATAAACTAATTTCATCAACAGACCCCTATATCGAATCGAAAATGCAAATGGTGCTTAATGCAAAAAATTTATTTAAGCTTGTCGATCCAAGCGAAGCTGACATGATTGTGAACGCAAAATTTTGGGGATTTGATCCTTGGGTTGAAATTGATGGAAAAATCGTAAGGCTTACAACAATTAATAAAGAGCTTAAATCTGAATATCAAACCGTTAAAGATCGCACTGCACTAGGATTTGCAATCAAATTAGCTGCCCAAGAGAACGCGATTTCAAAATCTGCATAGGTGAGCTTTGTACAAAACTCTCCTCCAAACGATTGAACCTTTCCAATTCTTTTTAAAAGAACTACTCTTGGAACACTCTTAGATGCCTTTTTATCGTTTTTCATAGCTTCATAAAGAATTGTACTTGAAAGCCCTAAAACAGGGGGAAAACAAATATCTTCCCTTAAGAGGAGACAAGCTACTCTATTCAAAGTTTCAAGAGAAATAAACCCGCTTAAATAGCTCAAATAGGTTTCAATAAGTAACCCAACCCAAAGAGCTCTGCCGTGAGAGACCAAAAAATTTGTACACTTTTCAATTGCGTGTGCAACCAGATGTCCATAATTTAGCACTCTTCTTAAGCTTAAATCGTTAGGATCTGCTTTTACAATCGCTCTTTTAATTTGAATACTACGAAAAATGTACTCATTTCCAATGATCTTTCCCTCTTCAATTTTTGAAAACAACTCTTCATCCCAAATTAATCCGTATTTAATCACCTCAATAAAACCCTCTCGAAACACCTCATTAGGAAGAGTTTTTAAGAACTCAGGTTGAATAAAAACATCTTCAGGGGGATAAAGACTCCCTATCAAATTCTTCCCCCTAGGGTGGTTAATTCCATTTTTTCCTCCGATCGCAGCGTCGACCATTCCCATAAGAGTCGTAGGAATAATTATATACGAAATCCCCCGCAAGTATGTAGCAGCTAGGTACCCAACAAGATCGGATACAACCCCCCCTCCAAAAGCGACTAAAAGATCGCTTCGACCTACCCCTAAATTTATTAATTGATCCTCTAAAGCAGCCTTAACTTCCCTACTTTTTGAACTCTCTCCAGGGGGAATTTTCAACAAAGTCGTATCAGACTTTTCCAGAGCAAGAGCTTCACAAAATGGGATGGCATACATTTCTGCGACATTGAAGTCTGAAATAACAACGATCCTCTCCTTTCTAACAGACAAGCTCTTTAAAATTTTCAAATAGACCACTACCCTTCCCTTAATGCATCTTTACTCTATGTATAACCTGAGTTGCAGGTTTTAAACCACAACTGAAACCGAGTTTTAACCAGATTTGAATCAAAAATCGAACCCTACCTGCTGAGTTTAAAAATTATTTTTTATATCCACACATCAATTTTTTAAGTTACACCAGGATTCATTATAGCGCTTTAAAAACCAAAGAACTAGTTATGAAAAAAACGAATTTTTCCCTCTCTTTTCCTACCCTTGAATTTCCTTTATAACCCTCTGAAATTTTAAAGAGCCGCTTAAAATTCAGGTTACTTTATTATCGAAAAAGAGTATAGTTTTTGTATCAACCCTTAGGGTGATTTATGCAAATAGCAATCATTACAGGACCCACTTATTCTACTGCGATTGGCAGGATTGCGCAGGCTAACGCTAGAGGCCTTGGGGTAGAACTTCGAATCGACTTGTTTCTAGAAATTGATATCGCTAGCATCAAAAAACTAAGGGATTCGGTCGCCGGAAAAGTTGTTTTCACTCTAAGAAGCAGAAGAGGGGGTGGCGGCTTTGTCGGAAATGAAGAAAAGCGGTTCAATCTAGCGCGGGAACTGTTAGCATTGCAACCTGATTATTTTGATTTTGAATGGGATACGGACCAGATTTTCCTCAATGAAATAAGATCTGCTTTTCCAAACTGCAAAATTATACTCTCCTACCATAACTTTCTAAGCACCCCCAAGGATCTAGATTCCGTTTTAAACAAAATGCTTACTTTTTCTACCTATGCATACAAAATCTGCACAACAGCTAATTCAATATCAGATTCTTATAAAATGCTTCGCTTTGTCCAAAAAATGACTAAATCAGGATTAAACATTATTGGCATCTGCATGGGCGAATACGGGAGAGTCACAAGATCTGATGGCTTGAAGGCAGGAAATTACCTAAATTACACAATCCTTCACAACCGCGATAAGGTAGCTCCAGGACTAACTCCTGTATAAGGGACATTTTACTTGAATTTTTATTGCAAAACGAAGAAAACAGAAACATAACAGACGAGACCTATGAACTTATTTCAAATGCTTATCCCTTTTTTTGAAATTTTGATCATGACGGTCATCATCAACTACCTGCTCTCATTTTTTTGGAACACCAGGTCTATGGACCTCATATTTGGGGTGATTGCCTTTCTTTTACTCTTTGCAATTTCATCATGGGTTCCTCTGCCTGTACTGCACAAACTGATTTTACTCCTTGCTAATGTGGCAGTTATTGCTATTATCGTCATTTTTCAACCGGAACTTAGAACAGCTCTTTCAAAACTGAGCCTCAAAACCACTAGATCGAGGGAAATTACTGAATTTGATAGATTTCTAGAGCAACTCGCAACATCCACATACAGGATGGCTGAAAAGCAAATAGGTGCCCTTATTGTACTTGAAAAAAATGACCCCCTTGATGAGTATGCAAAAAAAGCAGTTATCTTAAATGCAGATTTCACATCTGAGCTTATCGAGACAATTTTCAGTAAAACCGCCCCTCTACATGATGGAGCTGTCATCATTAAAGATAAAAAAATAGTAGCAGCCTCAGCTATTTTACCCCTTGCCGACAGCCCACACATACAAAAATCTTTAGGAACACGCCATCGGGCTGGAATCGGTCTTAGCCTTATTACAGACTCGGTTATAATTATTGTCTCTGAAGAGACAGGAAAAGTATCTCTTGCCAGAGATGGGATTATTACTAGAGGGATAAAAATTGATAGGCTTAAGGGAGTTTTACGAAGCCTTTTTTACCAAGAGCAAGAAATCCAAGTAAATAAGAAAGAAAATATCTGGGAGTGGCTCAAAAGATGATTTCATTAATAAAATACCTCTTCGTAGATAACTGGATGAAAAAACTCATCTCACTCGTTCTTGCAATTATTGTTTGGTTTACTGTAGATCAATCACTTACGTCAACAAAAACAATTAATACGGTAGGTGTTAGAGTGATCAACCTCCCTGCAGGAAAAACGATTAACGGCCTACAACCTTCCGGCCTCCTTAACAAAAGATTCTCCTTAACGATTACGGGTAAAAAGTCCCATCTAGAAGAAATTTCTCCAAGCGATTTAGAAATCTCCATTGATGCCACCGAATTTACTTCAGAAAACATCATAAATATAGAAAAAAAGCACCTGACATCCCTGAATCCAGAATTAAGCATCGCCAACCATATTAACCGAGTTGCCGCAAAATCGTTAGTAATTAACCTGGTACCCCTTTCTACAGAAAAAATTCCGGTCTACGTATCTAGGCCTATTGGCGAGGCCCCGAAAGGCTTCCAGTTTCTTGATGTTTGGCCCTACCATCTAAGCATCAGCGTAAGCGGGCCTGATGAAATCATTAAAAAACTAAAATCCAAAGGATTAAAGCTCACTTATAATCTAAATGATATTTCAAAGGCTGATTTAGAGCGAATTAACTCTGGAAGGCAAAAAAATGTTGTTACTTTTTTCATCCCAGATGAGTGGAAAACAATCAATCTCCCCTCCATCTCTGATATGCCTCTCAAAATAGATGATCCTGAAGCAAGATTTTTAAGAATTGATTTTATCACCTCAAACGCAATTCCGATCAATTTCACCCTACCTGTTAATCTTTATTTCCCCCCCGATTACAAAGGGTCGGCTTCCCCCTCTTCAATTTCTATCTCAAGCAATGAGCTTATCAGCTCTGCAAAAGGCTTAAAACTGTTAAACAAAGAACTTTATACAAAAGGAGTTAGCGAGCTTTTTGTTAAAATTATTAAGGATAAAGTCTTTTTATCTGTGAATATGACCCCTGGAGCTGATGAAGAAATAGTTGACTGGTCGATTCAATTCGTAAATCCTACCGCTTTAGAAGATCAATATGTAAGCACTATGATCACAGAAATTAATGATGATGAACTCAAAGAGATGCATCCTACTCTGAGAGAAGAGCATTTAAGAAACCGCTTTCGCAACTACATGAACAGATTCACCTTGTTAAGCACTGACAATGAACCTCTTAATCTAAATATCCAATTGAAGGGTAAAGAAGTCATTATCAGGGAAGCTTCGGAACCTAAATTCTAATGTACAGATTTTATACCACAGACAGCCTCTCTGACGGATTAACTGCTAATCTTGACCTAGAAGAGCTTCATCACCTAAGCAGAGTGTTACGAGTAAAACCTGGCGAAGCCATCGAGCTTGTAAACGGTAAAGGGGAACTCGCAATTGCTTTATTCGACAAAGAAATTCGTGTGGAATCAGTCCAAAAATCAGAGCCTCCTTTGAAAAAATCTATACTCATCCAGGCCCTTCCTGAAAAGCACCATCTCGAATTCATTTTAGAAAAAGCAACAGAGATCGGCGTAACTGATTTTTGGATTTTTCCCTCAGAAAAAAGTAAAATTCAGGAGATCTCAGAAGCTTTTGTTGGACGAATGAAGAAAATCACGATTTCAGCTCTTAAGCAGAGCAAGAGGCTTTTCCTTCCAGAAATTCAAATATTTCGCAGACTCTCTGATATCAAAGAAGTTCCCCACAAACTTTATCTTGCAGACCCAAAAGGGTCCCCATTTATCCAAGAGAGGGAAAGGTCAACCGCATTTATTGTAGGACCGGAATCGGGCTTTACCCAAAAAGAGATCCGTTATTTTCAAGAGGTCTTAGCAGCAAGCCCCACGACCCTATCAAAAAACGTGCTAAGAACAGAAACTGCAGCTATTGTTTCTGCTTTTCTTATTTGTTCAGCTTAGATATATTTATACTAATTATATTGTAAAAGGAGAATCTTATGAATTCAGCAATTGGCATTATTTTAGCATTAGCAATCTACAGCTTAATTGGATTTGGTTTTTACCTAATTCTTAAAAAAATTTCAAATCGTCTCAAGAAAAGGGTCTTTTTTCCAAATGACGAACTCTCTCTCTATTTAGCTCCTCTAGACATTAAGAGTGAAGAAAAAATACGTAAACAATGGCTTTGGACTTTCCTTATCTCAACTCTCTTTTCCCTTGCCCCCTTCACGGTTATTGTATCAAACCCTCAATTACAAGCTCAAATCCCCTACCAAAACGCCCCTCTATTTTACGCCGTCATGTTTTCAGTAATGCTAGTTGCTATGGCAATGGTGCTTTGGCTCGTCTACTACTGCGCTTACAAGAAACGAGGCACAGCCCTCCTTCTCATTATTCTAATCTCAATTCCCTTTGCACAAATAAATTTTTACAGCATGAACTTTTCTAAATCCTACAACTATTCCAACCTGACTACGACCCTTTTATTTATCGGTAACGCGATTCAAATCGTCTACTGGTTTACCTCTCTCAGACTTCGAAATGCTAACCTTAAAAGGAGATACCACGAAAGTGCCCTCCGCCTTCAAGAAAAATTTAAAAATATTTAAACTCAACCCGCTACTTATTTCATTTTCCAGAAGTTCTCGCGGCAGATGAGATTTAATCAATAGTTTTAAAACCAAGGTTCTTCACCTTAGCGAAAAACGATTGATTAAAGATCGCTGCCAGAGAAATTCTGGAGATGACAGCCCAATTCCTACATACCGCTTTTGAAAGGTCTGCCATGTCCGAAGGGCGGGCAGCTAATCTGTCAATTATCGCAAAGAGGGATCGTCGATTGCGAGTCCAAAGGGCATCCAGCGGTGAGAGTGTGCTTTGCAACCGGGCGATATGCGATAAGCGAGGTGATCCTCACAGCAAAAATTGGGCGGGTTTAACCCTATCACTTTATCTTTGGGCTCATGCTTACTTTTGTTTTTCTAAAGAGCATGATTAAACCTATAGCAATGATAGGTAGGCTGAGAACCTGACCCATCAATAAAACAGAGCCTTGTGTATCAAACCAAAGGCTCTGTTTTGTTTTAATAAACTCGATAAAAAAGCGGAAAAGAAAGGTTAGGCTAAGGGTAAGCCCAGCGATTCTTCCAGGAATAAGCCGATCTTTTTTTGTATACCAAACGATCGCTAGAATAAAAAAAAGGGCTAAGTAAAAAGCAGATTCATAAAGTTGCGCCGGATGTCTAGGGAGAACAAGTCCTCCGTCTGCAGGATGACCAAAAATAATACCAAAACGACTTTCTGTAGGGGATCCAAGAATTTCCTGGTTAAAAAAATTTCCGAGACGAATTAAACAAGCTGCAAACATTGCTGGGACGCAAAGATAGTCAAGTAGCGCTAAGAAGGTAAAATCTGGATACTCTTTTTTAATTCTATGAGAAAACAGGAAAATTGCTAGAATAATAGCTACAATCGCTCCATGGCTAGCAAGCCCCCCCTCCCATGTTTTAAAAATCGAGATCGGGTTTCTAAAATAGTCCATGGGGTGCTCATAAAAAAGAATGTGACCAAGTCTTGCTCCAAAGATTGTAGCGATAATAACATAGAGCAGAAGCCTTTCAGCAAAAACATTTGCCTCTTTTTTCTCTAGTCTTCTCCCTATCATCAAAGTAAATATTTGAAACCCAATCCAAAAACCAAAAGCGAAAAAGACCCCATACCAAGTAACTGGCAAATTTACAACCGGCAACTGAAAAAAAACACTACTTGGATCCCAATATATCCAACCAAACATAGACACCTTCTTTACGATGCATTATACTTATCTCTATGATGCGTATCAAGATTATTTCTCCAGGAAAACACAAAGAGGAGTGGCTCTTGCAAGGTCTAGCCGAGTATGAAAAGCGTCTATCTCGGGTAGCAAAAATTGAATGGGTCTTTCCTAAAGAGCTAAAACTACCCGAAGAACCCTACTCTCTCCTCGATGTCAAAGGAAAATTTTTAAGCAGTGAGGAGTTTTCTACTTTTTTACTCTCAAAGCAGGCTCATACTTTCGTAATTGGCGGTCCTAGCGGCCCCCCCAAAAATATTTCAGATAGGGCCGATTTCAAATTCAGTTTATCACCGATGACTTTTACACACCAGCTAGTTAGGCTTGTTTTAGTCGAGCAAATCTATCGGGGATTTGAAATTTTTAAAGGCTCAAATTATCACAAGTAGTGACAAATAAGAAGACTCAATTTACAATTAATTTTTTTGCAGGGGAGGAATAAATGCACCTAGCGATTATTTTTACGCGTATCTTGTTTACTATTCTTAGCTTATTTTTCATGACTACCTATATGCTTACTTACCCTGTAGGGTCTCTCTCTATGAAAATTTTATCAGGGGTTTGTTTAGGCGCCAGCTTTTCCCTAATACTGATTGGAATCGAAATGTTTTTAAAGCGCTGTAGCTTGAGACTATTTAATGTAGCAACAGTAGGTCTTTTTTCAGGCTACCTATTAGGAAGAGCATTTACTTTGATTTTTGACACCCTCATAAAAGCAACTTCTCTTTCTATCACACTCAATGAACCTGTTGTTGATGTTTTGAAAATTTCCCTCTATCTTGTCGCTCTTTATCTAGGAACTCTGTTAGCTTTTCGGTTTTCTGATGAACTCCACATAACGATCCCTTTTATTAAGTTCTCAAACTCAATCCACAGAAAAAAGGACCTTCTCCTTGACACAGCCGTACTAGAAGATCCGAGATTGATTGACTTTTGCTCTCAAGGAATTTTAAACAATCAAATCGTAGTTCCTAAATTTCTAGTTAAAGAATTACAAGCCACTCCAGAATTGAGAAAATCACTCGAAGTTCTTAAAAAACTTGAAGGGATGCCCTCTCTTAATTTACGGTATAGCGAGACAGATTTTTCCGACACAAAACTCCTTTCCCAAAAAATGCTACGGCTTGCAAAACATTTAGAAGCAAACATATTAACTGCTGATCCTACAAAAGCTCATACCCCACCCTCTGATGAAATTCTCTTTATTAATTTCTGCGCGCTCTCAAATTCTCTTAAACCACTCACTCCACCTGGAGAGACCATTACGATTAAAATTCAGCGATATGGAAAAGAGCCTAAACAAGGTGTTGGTTATTTAGAAGATGGAACCATGGTCGTTGTAAATAATGGCGGCGAATATATTGGAGAAGTTATAGATACTCAAGTGATTTCCGTAAAACAAACTAGCGCTGGTAGAATTATTTTTACAAATGCACTTGTCGAAGAAACCTCTCACCTCTTTGAGCAAGAAGCAGTGTATGACCACCATGAGTAATATCATCGGAATTGGAACTGATATCCTTGAAATAGATCGTTTTCGAAAAGTTGTCGAAAAACAGGGACAATCCTTTCTCGACAAAATTTTTACCAAAGCTGAGCAAGAGTACTGCAAGCGGCATAACGACCCTCTAGAAAGATACACTGCCCGTTTTTGTGCAAAGGAAGCCATTGCTAAATCACTGGGTCAGGGATTTGGCGAACATATCCACTTTCAAGATATTGAAATTACTAACGACTCTTCTGGAAAACCAGGGGTCACCCTCTCAGAGAAATGTTCCACCTATTTTAAAAACCCCCATTTTCACCTCTCACTCTCCCACTGCAAGCAATACGCTACCGCTACTGCTATTGCCCTCAGAGGGTAAGTTTTAAATGGCATGTTTCAAAATCAAAACGAGAAGGGCAAATCATAGGTAAGTCTAAAGCTATTATAATCTTCCGGAAAAGTTTTTGCAAAGAATCTATGAGCATAACTCAGCGTTAAAGAGCCTTTGACGCTAAAGAGAATTGTAAATGTAGCGCCTATATCAACACTTTGATGACGATACATACCGTAGCCATTAAAGTGGTGCACGTCAATCAGAGTTCTAGGGCCAAGTCCGAAGTAGCTTTTTAGAAACGCTGAAAAAATATAGTCTTTGAACGCCTTTGCACGGATATCAAAATTTGCTTTTAACCAAGGGTATCCACGATTTGCTTGACCAACCGCCCCAGTAACAAAGGTTCTCCAACTCCAATCATCTTCTTTAGCAAACTCTTTCCCCAGTGAAGCTATCAGCTCAAAATTCCAAAGATCGTGATAAGGAACAGCAACATCTCTCAGTCGAGATTTCGGTACACCTCGGATATTGATCCCGGTATCCAAGCTCACAAAATCTCCAATAATATCATTGAGCAAAAGACGTCTAACTTGAAACGCGGCACTTTCAAGACCGAAATTCCTTGCAGAAGTACTTTCGAATTGCGCTTCGATTTCTGCATCATAGGAGGGAGAAATCGGAGCTAATAATCCTACCGTAGCTTGCATGTTTGTTGAATGATAATCGATGGGATTAAAGCCATTATTGACATTAGTAAAAAAACTCCCATCAAAATCCCCCTTCGCATGAAAATTAAAGGGGGGATAAAACCATGGCTGCTCCTCTAGAGCATTCATCTGAGTCATCAATCCAATGCAAATTAGGATTACTTGTGATTTTTTACTACTAAACATTTTTCAGCATCTGTTTTTTCTGTGAGCCATTTTTCTGCATCGAGAGCTGCCATGCACCCCATCCCTGCAGCAGTAATTGCCTGACGGTATCTTTTATCACACACATCACCAGCTGCAAAAACACCTTCCTTAGAAGTGTGTGACGTCCCTTTTTTAACACTAATATAGAGGGTTTCATCAAGCTCAATTTTTCCTCTTACAAGCTCTGTATTAGGTTCATGACCGATTGCATAAAAAAGACCTCTTACAGAAATTTTTTTTATTTCGCCCGTAGCAGCGCTTTTTATCTCAATTGCTTCCAAACTAGTTTTTCCTACAGCTCGCTCTAGGGTATGACCAAAAATCACTTGAATTTTTGGGTGATCCATGACCCTGTCTTGCATAATCTTAGAAGCTCTAAAATGATCTTTACGCACAATTAAATAGACCTGACTTGCATATTTAGTTAAAAAATGAGCCTCTTCGCAAGCAGAATCGCCCCCTCCAATAACAGCAAGTGGCTGATTTCTAAAAAATGGAAGTGCCCCATCGCAAACGGCACAAGCGCTAATTCCCTTATTCCAAAACTCATTATTACCAGGGACATCCATTTTTCGGGCGTAGGCACCTGTAGCTAAAATAATTGAAAGTGTTAACACACTATTTCCTGTCCCCTTTACCCCGAATGGACAATTTTCCAGATCTAGTTCAATTACATCCTCCTCAAAAACCTCCACTCCGAACCTTCTAGCCTGATGCTCCATTAAACGAATAAGCTCTGGACCTGTAACGCCCAACGGAAAGCCAGGAAAATTCTCAACTTCATAAGTAGTAGTTAGTTGTCCTCCTCTTTGCCCCCCCTTTTTTACTCCAGTAAAGACAACAGGCTTTAGTTCTGCCCTAGCGGCATAGAGCGCTGCCGTCCAGGCTGCCGGTCCCGATCCAATAATTACGACTTGCCTAACATCCATTAAAAACCTCTCTTTATTTTAAAGAATCGATTATCCGAAAAAAAGATCATAAAAGCAATAAAAGTTATTGTGGAAATAACTCGCATTCGGCGAAAATAGATGGTCTAATCGGGGGCAGAACCTGACTAACTCGCGAAACAAGAGGGGTAAGGAAAGATTGAGGAATATTTGTCTAAAAAATGTGTCAAAAACTAAAAATGGTAATGTAATTTTTGATAATATTTCTTTAGAAATTCCCTCAGGGGAGTTTTTTGCCCTTTTAGGCCCCTCAGGCTGCGGAAAAACAACCCTATTACGTCTGATTGCGGGGCTTGAAAAAGTTGATTCTGGAAGGATTTTTTTAGGAAATATCGACATTACCGATCAACCCGTTCATAAAAGAAAGATTAACGTAGTTTTTCAAAATTACGCCCTTTTTCCTCATCTCTCAGTGTTTGACAACGTTGCCTACAGTTTAACGATTCAAAAAAAATCTAAAGAAGAAATTATTTATAAAGTGCAAAAAATTTTAAAGGCATTTCATTTAGAAGATCATGTCTATAAAAAACCCTCTCAACTTTCAGGCGGACAGCAGCAGCGAGTTGCCATTGCTAGAGCTATTATCAGTGAACCTGAAGTTCTCCTTCTTGATGAGCCCTTAGCTGCTCTTGATTTCAAGCTTAGAGAAAAGTTATTAATTGAATTAATTGATCTTCAGGACAAACTGTTAACAACTTTCGTCTATGTAACCCACGATCAGTTCGAAGCCCTTACTGTAGCAGATCATATGGCAATTATGAATCCGTATGGAAAAATTGCCCAGATAGGGACCCCTAAAGAAATTTACGAGTTTCCTAACTCTACCTTTGTAGCTGATTTTGTGGGAAATACAAATACTTTTGAGGGCAGGTTAGTTACGGAAGAAAATGAAATAAAATTTGAAGTTCGAGGTTTAGGTAGCTTTACAATAGTCTCTCCACAAAACAATAGGTTTGCTCTCCAAGGAGAGGCTATCATGAGTATTAGGCCAGAGAAAATTTTTATCTCTAAAAAACCCGTAGAAAATTTCTCTAACTGCCTTACAGGATCAGTCTCTTCTATTGTTTATACGGGAAGATCAACCCTCTATGAAGTAATTTTAAAAAACAAAATGAAGTTGCAGGTTTTTGAGCAAAATGAAGAACACTTCCCCCAAGAAAATATAGATTACGATGATGAAGTCTATCTCTCTTGGCAAAAAGAGAATGTTGTTTTATTGGAGGGGTAAAATGGCCACAGCTCTTGAAAATGATTTTATTACCCCCCATTCCACAAAAAAGCCAAAAACTCAGCTAAGAAAATTTTTAAAAGGGGGAATTCCCTTTGCTATTGGCTCTACCGCATTCATCTGGCAAGTCATTTTTTTCTACCTCCCCCTTTTCATCTTAATCACCTCTAGTTTTTTTAAATTATCTGCATCTGGTCATTTTGAATCCTTTACTGTTGAGCACTTTAAATCTATCCTAACCCTAACATACTTCAAAGTAATAGCAAATTCTGTATCACTTGCATTTGTCACCACCCTATTATGTCTTATACTTGGATTTCCCCTTGCTTACTGCATCGTTTTTCACAGCGGGAAATTAAAAAACTTCCTACTATTTCTTATCATCATCCCTTTTTGGACTAATTTTATTTTACACATCTATGCCTGGTTTTTTGTTCTAGAAAAACACGGTTTTATTAATAACATCTTACTACAACTTGGGTGCATCTCCCATCCCATACATTTTTTAAACTCCCACTTCTCTATTTATTTAATGATGGTCTATTTTTACCTTCCATTTATGGTCCTCCCCATATTCTCTTCGCTAGAACGATTCGACCACTCTCTACTAGAAGCCTCTCTTGATCTAGGGGCAAACAAAAATCAGACCATCCGGAGAATACTTATTCCCGTAAGCATGAATGCAATACGCTCTGGCATTTATCTTGTTTTTATTCCAGCATTTGGGGAGTTTGTTATTCCAGAACTAATGGGAGGGGCTAAAGACCTATTTATCGGGAATGTTATCTCGTTTTTTATTATGGATCATCAAACAGCTCCATTAGGAGTTGCATTTACAGTATTAAGCACAACAGCCCTCCTAGTCGCCTTAGTAGTACTCCAGTTTGCCCTAAAAAAACTCTATCAACTATTTGTCGGAGAGGTGAAATGGGCAAAAGCTTGAAAAAATTTATCCCGAGGATTTTTTTATGGACGACATTCAGCTTCCTCTACCTTCCTTTATTTGTATTAATTGCTTTTTCCTTTAATGCAAAGTCGTTTCCTGCCCCCTGGGGTCATTTCACAATCCACTGGTATAAAGAACTTTTTGAAGCGCAACAACTTTGGGATTCTTTTCTTAATTCCTTTATCGTTGCCTCATTTTCAACCCTCCTCTCCCTTCTTTTAACAACGGCGCTCCTCTATCTTCTTTCGAGATTTCGGACCTTAGGCAACTGGTCAACTATATTTTATGGAAACCTAATTATCCCCGAAACAGTTCTTGGCGCAGGATTACTAAGCTATTTTACCCTAGCCCATGTTCCGCTCGGACTTCCCACCATTGTTGTCGCTCACACAGTTTTAGGAATCGGATTTTCAATACCCATTCTTTTCACAAGATTTGCCGAAATTGATATTAGAATTTTCGAAGCCTCTAGAGTCCTAGGGGCAAGCTCTGCTCAAACTTTTTTCAAAGTCTCTCTTCCACTTATGAGACCTACCCTACTTGCGGTAAGCTTAATGATTTTTATTATCTCTTTTGATGATTTTGTCTTATCCTATTTTTGCTCTGGAACCTCTGTGCAAACTCTCTCCCTATTTTTAGTAAACTCCATTCGCTACGGCATATCTCCTGTGATTAACGCCTTTGCCTCAATTTTACTCATCTTAATTGCCCTTTTGGCATCTCTATTTTTTACCTTTAAAAAAGAGGCGAGGCTATTCTAATGAAATTATTTATCCGCTTTTTTTATATTTTTCTCATAACTCTATTTATTTTATTCACTACTTATTTCATTAGTTATTCGTTTTCAAAAAATAGCGATCCTAATACCCTCAACATCTTTGTTTGGGGTGATTTTTTTCCAGAAGAGACCCTAAAAAAATTTGAAGAAGAGACGGGAATTCACTTAAATGTCAATTATTACGGTAGCAACGAAGAACTGATCCTAAAGCTAGAAAGCACAAAAGGTGTAGGTTACGATCTTGTTTTCCCCTCAGACTACGCGGTGACGGCATTAAAACAAAAAAATCTTTTAGCCCCTTTGAACAAGGGAAACCTTGATTTTATGAATCGAATCGAACCCTATCTTTTAGATCTTAAGTTCGATCGAAAGAATGAACACTCTGTTCCCTATTCTTGGGAAGTTTACGGGATTACTCATGAAACAAAGAAGCTTCCGAGAAATTTTCAACCCTCATTAGCGGCCCTGTTTGAAGGGACTTACAAAGTTATAATGACAGCAGATCCGGTCGAGGCTATCGATTTTGCCTCACACTATCTCTTTGGATACAAAAACACACTCTCTTCCAAAGAGGAGACAAAAGTGATCCAATTACTTAAGAATCAGAAAAAAAGAGTTGAAGCTTATACAGACGATCGGGTGCAATACATGATTTCTTCCGAAGATTGTCCCGTAGCTCTCATGAGAGTCTCTTTTTTCTGGAAAAATTTTGAGGCTTTTCCCCACCTTCAGATCTACCTGCCACGAGAGGGGGTTTTCACCACCATTGAAAACGTCTCAATCTCTGCAGGAGCTGAACACATTGATGCAGCCTACAAATTCATCAACTACATCTATAAACCCGAAATTATGGCAAAACAGTTTGATCTGAGCCCCCTATTTCCAGCATGCACAGACACCCTACCCTTTACAAGCTTGGGAAACATACCAAGGTACTACGAAATTCTTAAAGAAGTCCAAAGTCGAAATGACCTCTTTTTCACACACTACCTGATCCCTCAAAGCAAAATTCGCCCCACCTGGGTTGAAATCAAATCTTAAAACCCGGCCTGCTACTTATTCGCCCTTAGTGCCGAACAAAACAATCAAGATACGAGCTACAGGGAGAGTTAAGATTTTTTACTCTAAAAAAAATGTCGTGCTTTTGCACGACATTTTATAAAACCATAATTTTTGACTTATGCGTTGATTTCAAGCTTCTTTTTCTTAATAAAAGCAACTACATCTCCTACAGTCTGTAGAGTTGCAGCTTCTGTCTCAGAAATCTCGAGATCAAGCCTCTCTTCAAATGTCATAATGAGCTCTGTCTGATCAAGGGAATCAGCATTTAAGTCTTCCACAAAAGACTTCTCTGCTGTCACTTCTTCTGGGTCAACCCCAAGTTGCTCAACAACAATATCTATTACTTCTTTTTCTATTTCGTCCATACCTTAATTATCCTATATGGTTTTTTGTTAGTAATTTTATGCAGTCATTCCTCCATCTATGGAGAGCACTTGACCTGTAATATAGTTAGATTCATCACTTGCAAGAAATAATGCAGCAGCTGCTATCTCTTCTGGCAAGCCGAATCTTCCCATAGGCACATCTTTTAGTAAAAACTCTTTTTGAGCATCTGTTAGTGAATCCAACATGTCCGTTGCTATACCACCAGGAGCAATACAGTTCACCGTAATATTCCTCGACGCTACTTCCTTTGCAAGAGTTTTGGAAAACCCAATCATACCAGCCTTTGAGGCCGAATAGTTAGCTTGACCGGGATTTCCCTTTAATCCTACAACCGATGAGATATTAATGATTCTACCACATCTCTGCTTAATCATGCTTCTTATAAAAGCGCTACACAAAGTATACACTGATTTTAAATTAATATCGAGCACTGTATCCCAATCATCCTCTTTCATTTTCATAAGAAGCTGATCTCTAGTTACTCCAGCATTATTGATCAGGACATCTATCCGTCCCCAATTTTTTAAAACGATCTCAGAAAAAAGATCTACCTCATTTTTTTTTGAAACATCTACTTTATAAAATTCAATTTTTTGATTTGAATCGTCACATATTTTTTTAAGCTCTGAAGCTGCTATTTGACCTTTCTCTTCACTTGTCCCTACGATGATAACACTAGCTCCCTCTTTTACAAAAAAAGAGGCTATTGCAAAACCAATCCCTCTAGTCCCACCTGTAATAATAACATTTTTATTAGCCAATCGCTTCATAAACACGCTCCAAATCACTAACTTTTTCAATGCCTGTAACTGGAGCTTCAATCCCCATCTTTCGATGCATTGAAGACAACTGTCCAGGACCTATCTCATAAAAATGGGTAGCCTCTATGCGGGCAAGAGAAAGGGCGCACTCCATCCATCTTGTAGGTGATGAGACTTGCTCTGTTAAATATTTTTTTATCAAATCAACATCATCTACAAAATCGCCAACTACATTCATTGCAATTAAAACATCACTGTCTTGAAATTTCACTTGCTCTATCAACGGCTCTAATTTATCCCTGGCAGAAGCCATCAAAGGGCTGTGAAACGCACCAGAAACAGCTAGAGGAAGCACTCTTTTTGCCCCTCTTTCTTGCAAATTTTTAGTAATACTATCTACTTTTTCTTTCGGGCATGCAACAACAATTTGACCCGGACAGTTCAAATTCGCAAGCCAGGCCCCACTTTTCAAAATTTCTCCCTCTTCTAGACCCATCACTACGAGCATGGCACCGGGGTAAGCAACGCAAGCCTCTTGCATAAATTTTCCTCGAGCTCCTACCAATTTAAGACACTCAGAGAAACTAACCTTGCCTGCTGCATAAAGAGCTGTGTACTCACCAAGGCTCAGCCCCCCCGTCATACTAGGCTTCAAAGAGGGAAATTGTTTTTTTAATGTAGTTAAAATCGCTACACTAGTCACAAAAATTGCAGGCTGGCTAAACATTGTCTCTGTTAGCTTCTCCATAGGCCCCTCGAAGATAAGCTTTGACAGGGAAAATGAAAGAATTTCATCCGCCTCCTGAAAAATTTCTTTTGCCTCTAAAAACGTTTCAAAAAAATCTTTTCCCATTCCAGGCTTTTGAGCCCCTTGACCGGGGAAAATAAATGCATTCTTCTGGAAACTAGTCATTTAAGCAAAATCTCCTTCGGCAGTTACAATAAGAGAACCCCAGGTTAGCCCTGCTCCAAAAGCAACGAGCAACAAGTTATCTCGATTTTTTATCTTCTTTTCAACAAACAGCTTCTCTAAAGCAAGGCCAATCGAAGAGGCAGAGGTATTCCCGTATAACTCCAGAACCTTAACAACCCTCTCGTCTTCAATGTTACACCGCTTAGCAATAGCATCAATAATCCTCAAATTAGCTTGATGAGGCACTAAATAAGCAATCTCTTTGCTCTCTAATTGAGAATCCGCAATACACTGAACTGCAGAAACTTCCATTCTTCTGACGGCGTGCTTAAAAATCTCCTTCCCATCCATCTTTAGGTAGTGCATTCTTTGCTGAACAGTTTCATAAGTCGCTGGTTTTCTGCATCCTCCGGCAGGAAGAAGGAGCAGACCCCCTTGATCTCCATCAGCTCCGAGCGACGCTTTCCCAATCTTTAAGCCAGGCCCCCTGTCTGTAACAACCAAGGCTGCAGCTCCATCCCCAAAAAGGATGCAAGTGTTTCTATCCTCATAATCTGTAATAGAAGAAATTTTTTCAGAAGCGACAATCAAAATATTTTTATACATTCCAGATTCAATAAATGATTTACCAACAGCCAACGCATAGACCATCCCTGAGCAAGCTGCTTGGATGTCAAACGCGGCAGCATTTTTAGCCCCCAATCCAGCCTGGATTAGACAAGCGGTGCTAGGGAAGGTATAGTCAGGGGAAAGCGTTGCCACAAGGATCATCTCAATATCCTCTGCCTTAATACCAGAACGAGTCAGAGCTACTTGTGCGGCTTTTAACCCCATATCAGAGGTGTATTCACCCTCTTCTGCGATATGTCGCTCCCTCATCCCTGTGCGAGAGACTATCCACTCATCAGTAGTGTCAACTAATTTTTCTAAATCTGAATTAGTCAAAACTTTTTTAGGCAAGTAAGTGCCAAGGGCGGAGATATAAGCAATAGGTCCTTTCATAATGCTTTCTATTTTACCTCAATCTATTTTATTAAACCTAGTGCTTTTTATCCGAATCTCGTCTAAAATCCCAATTCTATGAGCTATCCGCAGTCAATTCAAAAATTGATTTTATTTTTTAGAAAGCTACCTGGGGTGGGAAAAAAGACAGCTGAGCGCTTTGCGTTTCAAATAATTTCTTGGAAAGATTCCGATTTAAATGCCCTTTCAAGCCTCTTAAATAGCATAAAAAAAGATTTACTAGCATGCCCTACATGCAACGCTCTCTTTGATAAAAGCACATGCCCGTTTTGCGACTTAGAGACAAGGGATTCTAGCATTCTATGCATCGTTGCCTCCCCCAAAGACATATATACGTTAGAGGCTACTGGGATCTATAATGGGCTCTACCACGTTATTCCAGGACTCCTATCCCCTATTGATCATTTTGGACCCAACGAACTCCACTTTATTAAACTCAAAGAACGGCTTGCTCAAATTAAAGCTCGGGAAGTTATACTCGCTCTTGACTCCACCATTGAAGGAGACGCAACTTCTCTCTACCTGAAAAAGGAGCTTAACCAAGCTGGGATTAGTGTTTCTCGCCTTGCAATGGGAATGCCCCTCGGCAGCTCACTCGATTTCCTCGATGAAGGAACTCTAACCAGAGCATTTTCCTCAAGATTGCCTGTTTGATTTTTTCTCTTTTGCAAAAAATTGGAGTGTGATAGATTCTTTCGTGTTATGAAAATTTTATTTGCCTCTATTTTTTCTTTGCTCTCTCTTTTTGGAGCTACGCCGCCTACGGAGCCCTACGAAGGGAATCCAGTTCGCAAGATCCACGTTATAGTAGAAAACCAGTCTCCCGATGAAGTTGATGAGGAGGCGCAGGTTGTTTATAGAATGCACACCAAGATGGGCGACCCCTTCGATCAAGAACTGTTTGATAGAGATTTAAAGAGTTTATCCGATGAGTACGAATCTGTAGATCCTTCAATTAAAGTCGAAAATGGACAAGTCCTAATTTCGATTACATTGAAAAAACGGCCTGTTATCACTAGCTTTGTGATTGAAGGCTCCTCTTTTAAGGATAAGAAAATTTTGAGTGAGGCAGAACTTAAAAAAGGGATGTCTTATAACCGAGAAGAATTTTATAAGTCGATTCAAAAAATTAGAGACTTTTTAGTTAAAAAAGGGTTTTTTAAAGCTGAAATTTCCTATGTAGTAGAAAACACACCAATCAATAATGAAATTACGATCCACTTAATTATTCATGAAGGCCCTACAGGAAGAATTAACCAAATTCAGTTCGAAGGGTTTACTAAAACAGAAGAGTCAGAAATTCTTGAATTAATTCGCGTGAGAAAATTCAACATATTCACGAGCTGGCTCACTGGATCTGGGACAATTAAAGATGAAGAACTCGAGCCCGACATCCAGACAATTGTACACCATATGCAAAATCATGGCTACGTAGACGCTCATGTCACAATGAAGCTTGAAGACCTACCTGACAATAAATTAGCCCTAGTTTTTGTTTTAAATCGCGGTGCCAAGTATTCGATACATAACATCTCTTTTTCAGGCGCTACCCTAAAAACAGATGAAGAGTTGAAAAAGGCCTCTGATTTACAGCCAGGCGAAACTTTTTCGATTGATAAAATAAGAGCTGCTCAAGAACGAGTTCGAGAGCTCTATACTCAAGAGGGCTACCTCCACTCGAGCATAGACTACAGACTTGACCTCCTCTCAAACGAACCACAATATGACATCCATTTCAATGTTGAAGAGTCTCAAAAATATCGAGTAGGCCTTGTAATGGTAACTGGAAATTACAACACCAATAAAAATGTAGTTTACAACAACATTGACATTGAACCGGGTGAAGTCTTTGACTCAAGAAAAATCAAATCGACACAAGATAGGCTCCAATCAACAGGTTATTTCAAAAACGTCAACGTCTATCCGATAAAATCAGACGAGCATCAATATGGCGCATCTGAATACTGTGACGTCATGGTAGAAGTTAACGAAGCTCAAACGGGGAGCGCAAGCCTATTTGGCGGATTGAGCTCAACTGACAGTGCTTTTGGAGGGATAGATCTCACCGAAAATAATTTTAGCCTTGCGGGATTTAGAAATGTTTGGTTCAAAGGACCCTCTGCTTTTCGCGGAGGAGGACAGTTCCTACAAATTAAAGGAACCCTTGGTATCAGAGAGAGCGACATTAGCGTATCCTGGCTAGACCCTTATTTTAACGACAGTTTATGGAGACTGGGTATAGATTTTCAAGCAGGGACCAGCAAGGTACTGTCTAAAGACTACAACCTTAAGACGATAGGATCTACAGTCACTACCTCCTACCCTCTCACATCCTACCTTAACTACGGATTTAGATTCCGAGTAAAAAATGAAATAACAGATGTAGCTAGCAAAGAGAAAATAAAGAATCCTGAAGAGTATGCTCAAGAACAAAACAATGGTATTGTCTCTGCCTTAGCATCGACAATGGGATTTGACACAACTGACAGCATTTTCAGACCTCATAGAGGTTTCCGAACCAACTTTGAGGCTGAGTTTGGGGGGCTTGTTCCTAATAAAATGGGGTCAAACAACATTCCCTTTGTCCGTTTTGGATCGCTTAACGCCTACTACATCCCTATTTGGAGAAAAGGTACTTTTAAAATTCGTGGGGATTTGAAGTTTACACAACCCCTTTCTGGCGGAAATGGAAATGATCTCCCCTTAGCAGAACACTTTTTTCTTGGGGGTGAAGGGACAGTTAGAGGGTACAAGCAAGGTATGGTTGGTCCAATCTTCAGAAACGTAACTGTAAAAGAGAATGGGGAAGAAGAGATTAACACATCTCCGAAGGGTGGAATGTCATCAGCCCTCTTGTCTTTTGAGTATGCGCAAAATATTTTCAGACCACTAGACCTATTTACTTTTATTGATGCTGGTGCAGTTTCAATGGATTATTGGAGTTTCAACAAACCAGTTGCAACTTATGGCATCGGAGCGCGAATTGATATCGGAAAAAGACTTCCATTTGTTTTTGGTATCGGATTGCCTCTCGGTTTAAGTAGTAAAGCCTATAAAGAGTTTAAAGCGGATCACAGAGATCAGTTCTTCTTCTTTAGTATGGGCGGACAATTTTAACAGGAGAATGTAAAATGAAGCGTTTTATTGCAGGAAGTTGTGTTGCGTTGCTTGCACCCTTTTCAGGAATTGCTGCAGCAGAGAAAAACTTAAATATCGGAATCGTAAATTTTGCAAAGTGCATCGAGTCCTCAAAACATGGGCAACATGAGCAAAAGCAGTTTGAAACAATCAAACAGCAAATTCAGAAGTCTATGCAGGATCAAGAGCAAGAACTTACCACTACCACAAGTAAGCTTCAAGACAAAGACTTTATGGACTCTCTAAGCCCTGAAGCTGAAAAAGAACTTAAAGTAAAATATCAAGCACAAGCAGAAGATCTTCAAAGATCTCAGTCTCAGTACTATCAAATTATGCAACAAGCTAATATGAGACTTATGCATACGATTGCCGACTTGATCAACGAAGCTTCTAGCGCAGTAGCAAAAAAAGCTCACCTCTCCTTAGTTTTAAATAAGGACGCTGCATTTCATTTTGCTGATACTTTAGATATCACGGATGAAGTAATTAACGAAATGGACAAGAAGTTTGCTAAAGACGAAAAAGCAGCTCAAGTAGAAACAACTGCTACTAAAAAATAAAAAAGGTATCGATGGTCTCTCTCACATTAAAAGAGCTAGCTACACTTACAGGCTCTGAATGTGTTGGAGACCAAAATTATTTAATTCTCGGAGTTGAGGAACTAGAGAGCGCTTCTTTAAGCGATATCTCTTTTTTTTCTAACATCAAGTATCGAAATTTGTTGCTGTCTACAAAAGCAGGCGCTGTTTGTATTGACTCTAAACTGGAACGCACTCCTGGAAAAAACTATCTTGTCTCTGATAATCCCTCAGAAACCTTCCAAAAAATTATCTCACTATTTTTACCCGACAACACCAAAAGTGGCTTTGCAGGAATTCACCCAAGCGCTGTCATTCATTCAAGTGTAACACTTGGAAAGGATGTAGAAATAGGCCCCTTTGTATCCATTGACAGAGATTGTTCGATTGGGGAAGGGACAAAAATATCCTCAAATGTCTCCATCAGCCCTAAGGTAATCCTTGGGAACAACTGCCTCATTCACTCAAATGTAACAATTAGAGAGGGCTCGATACTCGGAAATCGGGTTATTTTGCAGCCTGGATCGGTTATTGGAGGGTGCGGCTTTGGTTATATTACAAGTGAGATGGGAGTTCACACGAAGATTAAGCACTTAGGCGTTGTTGTTTTAGAAGATGATGTAGAAATTGGATCAAATACCACTATTGACAGAGCAAGATTTAAGGAGACCCGCATAAAGAGAGGGTCAAAAATTGACAACCTGGTAATGATCGGTCACAACGTGAATATAGGAGAGCACAACCTGATTGTAGCTCAGGCGGGTGTTGCAGGCTCTTCAAAAACAGGTAAACATGTAATTTTAGCCGCTCAAAGTGGCATGGTAGGTCACGTAGAGATCGGTGACCAAGTAATTTTAATGGCTAAAGGTGCTTTTTCAAAGTCCATCAAAGAAAAGGGTGCCTACGGCGGTTCTCCTGCGGTTCCCGTCAAAGAATACCACGAACAAGTGATTCATGCGAAAAGACTTGCAAACTATGTTGCAAGGATTCAAGCTCTTGAGAAAAAAATGAACAAGCTTTTAGAAGAAGCTCCTTGCTAACAAGATACCCAGTAGTTAGCCTGAAAGAGTGAGGTAAGGTTTAATGTATACAAATTATTTCAAAGAATCTGGTGATGAACGCTTTAGAATCGTTCCTACCCCTGCCCCTGATTGCTGGATTCACGCGGAAAATGCCTCGATTGATGATATTAATCGGCTCTCTAAAATTTTAGATGTTGATTCTGAAGACATTAAAGACGCTCTTGACATGATGGAGATTGCCCGTATTGAGAGACTTGAAAAGGATGCATTTGTTGTCTATGTCAGGTACCCCTACATACAAGAAATTGGGCTCTACACAGCTACTCTAACGATCATTTTAGCTAAAAACCACCTAGCTACCATCTGCCCTGCCACCTGTCACATTGTTGGAAAGCTACTCTCTGAAAAGACCTCTATTGCTACAAATATGCGAACACAACTTCTTATCAATATTCTTCTTAGAATCGTACAAGAGTATTCAAAAGTAATTAGAAGGGTGCGAGCAGAGGTTATTAACCAAGAAAAAGATATTAGCACAGTCAGCGATAAAGAGATCACAGAGCTCACTAGAAAAGAGGAAAATTTAAATCAGTGTCAAAACTCTCTCCAACCTCTAAAAGAGGTGATTGAAGCGATTCTTTCAGGAAAATTCACGACTCTCTCAGAAAAGGATCAAGATCTCCTAGAAGATTTACTCCTTGCCACCGAGCAAGCTGAAGAGATGTGCAGCTTAAGCCTTCGCATTATCTCTAGCCTCCGCAATTCCGTTCAAATTATTATCACCAATCAGTTCAATAAAACCATTCGCCTTCTAACAGCCCTGACAATCATTCTCACTTTTCCTACCGTGATCTCAAGCATTTATGGGATGAATATCCCCCTCCCTTTTGCAAAAAGCCCCTACGCTTTTTACATTATTATGGGATCAGTCCTCTTCATCATCATCTGCACCCTCGCCTTCTTCAAGCGCCGCAAATGGCTCTAAGAGCGAACTTCTAAGCCCTCCTAGTTACTCTATCGATATCAGGTTTTGTAAGAGGAAAAGTATAGCCTGGCTCTTTTCCTAAAAATTGCGCTGTAACCCACCTATATAGATTTGTTTCTTCTCTTGTTACAGGCTGAACAACTACTTGACTTGCTCTAGCAAGCTCTGCTTCCAACTGAGCTCTTAATCTGTCGTGTTCCGCTTCGTTTGCTTGCCTCTGATCTATAAATTGCAATTCAGCAAACCGCATATCTTGCTCCCGAATCCTTACTCGCTCGGCAATAGTTTGCTCTAAATCACGCTTCATTATTAAAATTTGGCCTGTATCTGCAATACTAGATAAATCAAGCTGCCAAGAGCGAAATAGTGAGACCGGAAATGTAACGAGTTTACTGAAAAAAAAGAAATTGCGAGCGGCCTCTTGTTGGATTTTCTGAATTAGCGTTGAGGGTTGGGTACAAAGGGTATGAACCACTCCGATTAATGATTTCGGAATATTTACCAAAAAAAAGATTGCGGTAGCCAATTCTGTGATCAAGGAGAGGGCTACTAGGTTCGACCACTCTTTATGATTTCTAGCTATAAATGTACTTTCGTTTAAATTTTTTAGTATATGAATATCTCTTGAAATCTGCATAACCATCCTGTAATAAATAATTTACAACAGAATAGCACAACTTAAGATTAAATTAAAAGGATTGCTGGATTGGTGAGATAGATTTTAAGGGTGTGAAGGAATTTGGCACCTTCGGCCCCGTCAATGACTCGGTGGTCCAAAGAGAGGGTGAGGTCCATGACGTGGCCGCAGATGGGCTGACCGTTTTCAAAGATGGCTTTTTCAAAGATACCGCCTACAGCTAGGATGGCTGCTTGAGGCGGATTGATCACCGCATCAAACGATTTGATTCCAAACATCCCAAGATTTGAGAGTGTAAAGGAGCCTCCCTGGTACTCTTCTGGCTTTAAACTCCCCTCTTTTGCCTTTTTGGCTAAGCGTTTAGCCTCTTCAGAAAGGGTGAAAATATTTTTATGATTAGCGTGAACAAGAATTGGGGTGATAAGGCCATCTGGTATGCTAACAGCCAAGGAAATATCAATTGTTTTGAATCGGATGATGGTTTGGTTTTCTGAATTAAATCCAGAGTTTATTTCAGGATGTTTCTTTAAAGCGAGGGCGACAGCCCTTAGAACAAAATCGTTATAGGTGACTTTAAGCCCCCCCTCTTTGAGCTGCTCTCTCATATCAATCAACTTATCAACTCTCACTTCATCGGTAATGTAGTAGTGAGGAATAGTCATTTTAGAGGCTTGGAGCCTCTCCCCGATCACTTTTCGAATGGGGCTCATAGGAATCTCTTCATAGCTTCCAGGTACAAGTGTAGGAGGGCCGTCGCTAAGCATAACTGGGCTTGCCCCTTGGGCAAATTCTAAATCTTTAGCAATGATTCTTCCATTAGGGCCTGAGCCTTTGATTGATCCAAGATCGAGTCCTTTTTCTTTTGCAACTTTTTTCGCAAGGGGCGATGCAGCAATTTTTTCATAGTCATCTCTTACTTCAAAGTGGTAATTGCTTCTTGGAGGGGCAGGGGAGAAGGTTGGAAGGGAGACAGCATTTGAAACACCCCTTTTCTCTTCACTCTTTTTCTCTTCTACAATTTTTACTTCCTCTTGCTTGCCTTTATAAGCAGATAGATCTTCCCCTTTTGTTTCTGTAAGGAGGGCTAAAATTTCCCCCACAACAACAGTTGAGCCCTCTTTATGGAAAATTTTCCGAAGATATCCCTTTTCAATCGATGTAAATTCCATCGTCGATTTGTCGGTAGCGATTTCACAAAGAGCCTCCTCTTCAGCGACTGCATCCCCTTCCTGTTTCAGCCATTTTACGATCTTCCCCTCAGCCATTGTAGGTGAGAGTTTTGGCATTGCAATCTCTAAGATCATTTTCCCTCAAGTACCTCATCTAGTGCTTTCAGTATACGCTTTGTATTGGGAATTGTCCACTCTTCAAGTGGAGGGGAATAAGGAAGTGGCGTCTCCATTTGACAGACGCGCTTAATCGGAGCATCTAAAAAATCAAAGCAGTGCTCCATAATTTCCATTGCAACCTCTGATGCGATTCCTGCAAACTTGTGCCCCTCTTCTACAATCACCGCTCTACCAGTTTTTCTTACTGAAGTTGCAATTAACCCCACATCAAGAGGCTTGATTGTACGCAAATCAATCACTTCCACTTTAATCCCTTTTTTAGCAAGCACATCAGCGGCTTCTAGGCAAAACAAAATCATTCTGCTATGAGAAATAAGCGTTACGTCTCTCCCCTCTCTCAAAACTTTCCCTTTTCCGATGGGAACTAAAAACTCGGCTGTTGGAATCACCTCTTTAAGCCCATACATTAATTCATTTTCCAAAAAAAGGATCGGATTGTCATCTCTGATTGCAGATTTTAACAACCCTTTAGCATCATAGGCAGAGGAGGGAGCAACTATTTTTAAACCTGGGAATTGGGCATAAAGCGATTCAACATTATGGGAATGCTGGCAAGAGACCCTTGCCGCAGCTCCATTGGGCCCCCGAAAAACAATGGGCACCTTTAATCTTCCCCCAGACATGTAATGGAGTTTACAAGCTCTGCTTGCAATTTGATCAAAGGCTACAAAAGAAAAATTAAAACTCATAAACTCAACCACTGGCCTTAATCCAGTGATTGCAGCTCCAATCGCAATACCACAAAATCCCGACTCTGCAATTGGAGTATCAATGATTCTTTTATCACCCCACTTTTTCCAAAGCCCCTTTGTAACTTTGTAAGCGCCGTCGTATTCAGCAACCTCTTCCCCCATTACAAAAACAGTCTCATCGCGCTCCATCTCTTCATCTATTGCTTGGCGAAGAGCCTCTCTAATATCAATTTCTTGTGTACTCAAACGATGACACCCTCTTCTAGCGTGTTAATATCGGGGAAAGGGCTCTCATCAGCAAATTTCATCGCAGCAATCATCTCATCCCGTTTTGCTTTTCTCTTTTCCTCAAGTTCGCCTTCCGTAATCCACCCTTTGTTTTTTAAATAGTCAGAAAAAATTAGTATCGGATCTCTCTGTACAATTTTTGCCAATTCTTCCTTTGTCCGGTAACTTGCTCCATCTGAAATAGAATGCCCCCTAAATCTATGACAAGCAGCTTCTATGATAACTGGCTCTCCTGTTTTCTGAATCCAGTCAAAAGCCTCTTTAAAAACAAAATAGCAGTCGCAAAAATCCATTCCATCTACAGTATAACTCTTTACCCCATAGGATTTTGCCACATTCTCTCCGATTGGCAAATTAGCAATCGCCCTATGAATTTGCGTACCCATTCCAAGGTGATTATTTTCAATTACTACCATTAAGGGCAATTTCCAAAGGGCTGCCATATTCATTGCCTCATGAAAAGTCCCTTGAGCAACGGAGCCATCTCCACCAAAACAGACCGCGACCTGTCCTGGGATATTTTTGTACTTTAAACTGAACGCAAGTCCAGCGCCAAGAGCCCATTGCCCTCCAACAATTCCATCTCCCCCAAACATATTGTCGGTATACATGTGCATAGAACCACCCCTTCCACCGGCGTTTCCATTAGCCTTTCCATACAATTCAGAAAAACCCTCTTTTGGACTCATCCCGAGTAAAAGCGCTAGAGCATGACATCTATAAGTCGTTGTCCAATAGTGCTCCTTCTTTCCCAGGGCAAAAACGGCAGCTGTTTGAATTGCCTCTTGTCCAATGTAGGCGTGATAAAATCCCCAAACTTTTCCTGACTGATAAGCCTGCTCCCCTCGCTGTTCAAAATGTCGAATTAAGAGCATATCTTCCAAAGCCAGAATAGCCTTTTCCTTCCCCAGCAAGTCAAGAACCTTCTCTGGATCACTCTTTGAATAATTGTAAGTAACTTTACAGCTCATACACCAACTAGTCTACTTCATTTTTTAGATACCATCAAATAAGTTCTTTTGCTAACCTTTTTTTCTTACCGGAGAAAATCAATGAGCCCTAGACCCATTTATTATGATACTGAAACTACAGGCGTAAAACCAGATAGAGATCGCATTACAGAAATTGCCGCTTTTGACCCCGTAAGAAATCTCTCTTTTTGCAAGCTTGTAAATCCAGAAGTACCGATTCCACAAGAGTGTGTTCAAATCACTGGGATTACTGATGATATGGTTAAAGACCAACCAAATTTTTCCGTAATTGGAAAAGAATTTTTTGATTTTTGTTCTGGAGATGTAATTTTGATCGCGCACAACAACGACACTTTCGATAAACACTTCCTGATTCATGAATCCAAGCGAGCTGGATTAATCATGCCCAATTTCACCTATATTGACACCCTTAAGTGGGCAAGAAAATACCGCCCAGACCTTCCTAAACACCCCCTTCAATACCTTAGAGAAATTTACGGAATCGAGGCTAATCAAGCCCACAGAGCTTTAGATGATGTCATGGTCCTCTATAAAATTTTTTCCCAAATGATTGATGATCTTCCTATTCAAGAAGTCTATAATCTCATTTATAACTCAAACACCACTACAGACCTGAGACAAATGCCATTTGGAAAATATCGAGGAGAACCTCTAGAATCTCTTCCCAAGCACTATCTAAAATGGATGAGCGAAAGCGGAGCGTTTGACAAGCCTGAAAACGAACAACTTAAAGCCAGCCTCATGAAACTCAATCTTCTCAGCGTCTCAAAATCTTAAATCTCTGGTTTTAAACAATTAATTAAGATATACTGGCTCCAATCATAAGAGTGTTATGCAAAAATTAGCCCCTTACCCCTCCCCTTTAGCCGATATAGGCTACTCAAAAGCTAAAAATGCAATTCTAAAACCTATTGTAATTTTCTATAGAGCGATTTGCAGAATTGCAGAAGTGGCAATTAAAATCTTTAAGCTTTGTTTCGCAAAAATAACTTCTCCTGCCAATCCCCAAGTCAAATTCTCCCTAGATCTAAAAAAAACCCTCCCCCCTCCCGAGATGATCAAACACTCTTTTAGAGCTAGCTTTCCAAACTTCGAATTTTCAGAAAAACGCTTAAATACTGTGGTGGAAAACATCACTTCTTTCGCAAAAAGCGCTTCTTGTCTCTCTTTAACAATCGAGAATGACGCAATCGAAATAAACAAAGGGAGAGTGACCTATCTTTACAACATTTCAGAGTTTTCAGAAACGAAACTTTATAGTTCTTAAAATTTTCATTATTAAGCTTATCTGCTAGTTAAAACCCGGCGTGCTACTCATCAAGAAAACGCTGCCTTGTGGATTTTTTCTAAAATTGCATAGTAAAGACCCTCATTGGGCAATTTTGTATCGATCCAGACTCTAGAAAACCTAAACTCGTCCATTTTTCTTAATAAATCATACAATCGATGGGCGATTAACTCTGGCTCATCATCCCTTCCTAGGGAAAAAAAGGGGGCGTTTGAGGAGTATGGCCTATTTTCAAACCCCAAAATCGCATCTACATCTGAAATGGAATCCAGATCTGTAACAATTTTAGCGTCGGGGCTGTAATGTTTGAACATAGAACCAGGGGAAATTTTTTCAAAAGAGTTATTTAGCTTTTGATTTAGAACCTCCTCAAGGCTACAAATATTTAAAAATCCAGGTCGTAAAACTTGCCACGAGTCGTTGATCCACCCTAAAATTGTCGATTCAACACCGTAAATTGGCTCCTCCCCCTCTAATACAGGAATCTCCCTACCAAAATCGTGTTCAAGATGAAGGTATCGCGTTCCTGAAGGCTTTCCTGATAAATTGGCAGAAGGGGCTGCGAGGGGACCTACTTTCTCAATTACCTCAAGTGCTTGGGGATGATTTGGCATTCGTATCGCAATTGTAGAAAGCCCCCCTGTAATGGCTCTATTTATTTGCGTTTTGCTTTTTACGATTAAAGTAAGGGGTCCTGGCCAAAAGGAATCTATTAGATCAAAAAAATGTTTGGGCGGCTCCTCTATTAAATCTAAGACTTGATCGATATTAGAAACATGGACAATTAGCGGATTTTGACGAGGCCTCCCTTTTAAATCATAAATGGAATCAATTGCTTTTGGGTGTTTTATTGACCCTGCAAGACCATAAACAGTTTCGGTGGGAATAATTACATTGCCCCCTTTACTTAAAATCTCTACTGCCTCATCGACGTTAACAAACATACGCTTTCACTACCCTTCTTTTGAATCACCCTAATAATTTAGAAGCACAATAATAGTATAACGGTATCCCCAAAACGACATTAAAAGGAAAAGCAACTCCCAAAGATAGGGGCAGATAGACCCTCTCATCAGCCTGAGGCAGAATCAAGCGCATCGCGGCCGGGACTGCAATATAGGAGGCGCTTGCGCAAAGCAAGACCACTAAGGTAGCTGTCCCTATATCGAGTTGAAGAAAATAACTTACGAAAAGACCTACAAGGGCGCTTAGCAGGGGCATGTAACAACCGAACGCAAATACAGAAAAAGAGAACTTATTTTTAAATCCTGTTGAAATCCCCCCCCCAAGATCAAAGAGAAATAGAGCTACTAACACATTAAATATTGACGTTGAAGCTTGACTGAATGTTGAAACCCCCAAAAAGCCGAGCAACACCCCCATAACTAATCCAAATAAGATCGAAAGGGTTGCTAAATTTACAACCGAGTGAAAAATTGTTTTACCAATTGATAGCTTTGATTTTAAAACCCTCTTGGCCAAATAAATCCCTGAGATAATCGCAGGAAACTCCATAATAGCAAGGATGGGTATAGTAATTTTTTGATAATAGATATCCAAATTTTCTAAAAAAGCTATCCCTGTAATGAAAGTTATCATGCTTACAGACCCGAAACAGGCTCCAATTACTGCTATAGTAGGAAGCTCTAGAGCAGTAACCCTTTTTAGAACGAAAAATGAGAGAACAGGCTGTAAAAAACCCCAAAGGGAGAGAAAAAATAAAATCGAAAAAAAGGGGCCTGATGAGTTGGAAAAATTTTGGGGGAGGGCAATCCCCCCTTTTAATCCAATTAAAACCAAAACAGAGTAAGTTATAATTTTTTTTATAACCGCATTACATGTAAACTTTATCCCGAAAATTCCTAATACGGTCGAGAAAAAAAAGGAGAGGAGTGGCAGATTTACTAAAGAGCTCAGATTGATTGTACCCATTTTAACCTCCGTCAATAATGATCTCAAACCTTGATTTATTTGGAAAATTAATTATTTTTATTGGAGTAATGAGTTTTATTTATTATAATAGAGGGATGGATATTGAACTCTTAAAAAACTTTCTTATTTTAGCTACTACTAAAAATTTTACAAAAGCTGCAGAAAAGGTCCATCTTTCCCAGTCGGCTTTGAGCTTACAGCTAAATAAGCTTGAATCGTATGTAGGAAGAGCTCTCTTAAATCGCAATAATCGAACCGTCACCATCACTCCAGATGGAGAAGAGTTAATCGCTTACGCCCAAACAATCATCGATACTGAAGCCAAAATGCTCGCCCACTTTCAAGAAACTCCTCTTCGAGGAGAGGTAAAAATCGGAACTCCAGAAGCGTTTGCAACAACCTATTTATCTACAATTCTAGCAGATTTTATCCAAATCTACCCAGATATTCATATAAGCGTCTCTTGCGACTATACACAAAATCTCATCAAGGGATTTGAATCCCATGAGTATGATCTTGTTTTGATTAAAGAGACCCGGTTAAATCCTCACAAAAACAGCATAAAAGTTTGGGACGAGTCTTTATCTTGGGTGTGTAAAAAATCAAAAAATTTTCTCCCCCCTTCTCTTCAGCCGATTCCTTTAATTCTAAGTCCCGATCCTTGTGTCTACAGAGAAAGAGCTTTAAATACTCTTGCAAAAAATAATATCCCCTCTCGAATCGTTTATACAAGCCCTAGTCTTGCTGGAATTCTCGCAGCTGTAAAAGCTGGACTAGGGCTGGCTATACTTCCGACCTATTTAATCAGTAGCGAATTAAAAAAAGACGAATCTCTTCCTCAGCTAGAAGATGCTCAAATTTCACTGTTAGTTCAAGAAAGCCCCACCTCTGCCCTAAAAACTCTAGCAAAGTACATGATTGGACACATTCAACCGGAAAAAATTTAGTGGTTTGAAAAGCTAACTTCTTCAGTTATCTCAAGCGAAGAGGCTTCCCACATAGCTCTAAAAGGGGGGCAAGTCCTAAGAAGTTCTTCTTTTGACCCTTCTCCTAATTTAATCCCTTTTTCAATATAAATAATTTTATCTGCATGTTCTATTGTTGAGAGGCGATGGGCGACAATAATTTGAGTCATTTCCCCTTGGAGACCTTCTATCGCAAGCTTAATTTTTTGTTCACTAACAGCGTCCAAAGAGGATGTCGCTTCATCAAGAATAAGAATGGGAGAGTTTTTTACAAGAGCTCTTGCAATCGCGATACGTTGCTGCTGTCCCCCAGATAGATTTTTCCCCATGTCTGCTATGTGGGTTTCGTACTGACGTGGAAAATCTTTGATAAATTCGTGCGCATACGCTTTTGTAGAAGCTTCTATAAGCTCATTATCAGATACATCTTTACCATAAACAATATTATCTCGAATTGTGTCATTGAAAAGGAACGGCTTTTGAGGAACATACGAAATAAGAGACCTAACAGATTTTTGCGTATATCTTTGAAGAGGCTTTCCATCAAGAAATACCCCGCCTCTCTCTACTTCGTATAACCTTGGAATAAGTTGAAGAATCGTCGATTTCCCTGAGCCTGTCGGGCCAACGATCGCTACAGTTTCACCCTTGTTAACTTTAAAACTAACCCCTTTTAAAACCCAATCTTCTTCGTAGCGAAACCAGACATTGTCAAAGACAATACCCTCTTCAAAAGAAATTTTTTCTATAGCTCCTTTTTCATCAATAATTTCAGGCTCAATATTGAGCACTTCAAATAGTCTTTCGGCTGCAACAACACCCCGTTGTACGCAAGCATTTTCGTCGGCAAATTTCCTTATAGGCTCATAAAACAGATGAAGCAGTCCGCAAAAAACAATCAGTTCTGCCAGCTCCATTTTCATCCCATAAAGACCTATAAAGAGAATCACTACAAGACAAAAAGTTGTTACAAAATGGAGAATCGGCCTAGTCATTAAATCATAACGACTAGTTTTTGTCTCAAGATACTCCATATCATCATTTTGCTCTTTATATTTTTTGCAGGTATACTTTTCCATGGAGAAAATTTTTACAGTTTGAATCCCTGCCAAAAAATCTATTAAAACAGAGGCAAACCGTTCTTGATTTTTTTGCAAAACCCTTGTAATTTTTTTGACCCTTTTCGTGATGATTCGAACGGGAAAAATAATAAGAGGGACCCCTACAAAAATAATAAGAGAGAGCTTCCAAGACAAATAAAAGCAGCCCGTAAGCGTCGTAATTACTGTAAGGGGAGTTCGAAGATAATTTGTAATCCACGAATTTATAGAGAGGGCGATTTGACTTGCATCTCCAACTACCCTAGTCGAGAGAGATCCGATATTATATTTTTGATAAAAACTCATCGAAAGGTGTTGAATATGTTCAAAGTACCTCTGTCGCAAATCTCTGCTAATCTTTATAGCCAAAATTCTTGTTGCATACCTACTGAAAAAGAGCGATCCCGCCTTAAATAGAGCGACAAAAATTAGCGCAATTCCAATCCTTTGAATTTTAAACTCACTTGACTGAAAAAAACCCTTGATTTCTGTAAGGAAGCGATGAAATGGGAGATGTACCCCTCCATCTCCCCCACTTGAGCCGACATTATTAATAATGACGCCGAGAGTGAGCATCTCTAATTGATCAGCAATAGTCAGACAACAAAGGGTGATAAAAGAAAAAAGCAACCACTTAACGTGCTTTCCTGATTTAAAAGCTGCCTGCAATAAAATCTTCATGTAGGAAGTAGAGTATCATACCTTCCCATTTTACGAAACTTCTGATATCTATTCTCAAGCAGTTCGTAGGCAGAATATCCAGATAAAGACTCTATTTTTTCAAGAATAAATTGTTTAACTGATTGATACATAAAAGAAGAGTCTAAATGCGCCCCACCTTCAGGCTCTTTAATCACTTCATCGACAATCCCAAACTCGATTAAGTCTTCTGCATGAATTTTTAAAACTTCTGCAGCATGGGCGTTCATTTTTGCATCTTTCCAAAGAATCGAAGCGCAACCTTCTGGAGAAATCACAGAATAATAGGCGTGCTCAAGCATTGCAACAGTATCGCCCACTCCGATTCCAAGGGCACCTCCAGAACAACCCTCTCCAATGACTAAACAAATAATTGGAACTCTAATTTGGGCCATTGCCATCAAATTGACAGCAATTGCAGATCCTTGACCTCTCTCTTCTGCAGCAAGTCCTGGAAATGCCCCCGCTGTATCGATTAAAGTAACGATGGGTAATTCAAATTTTTCCGCGAATTTCATTAATCTAAGAGCTTTTCTATACCCTTCCGGATGAGGCATGCCAAAATTTCTTTTTAATCTACTTTCTGTGTCTTTCCCTTTTTCTTGACCTATAATCAGACATCTTACCCCTCCGATATATCCGATTCCCCCAATAATCGCCCCGTCGTCGCCAAAAAGCCGATCTCCATGAAGTTCGGTAAACTCATCACAAATATTTTGAATATAGTCGCTCGTGTGGGGTCTTTCCGGGTGCCTACTAATTTGGACCCTCTCCCAAGCTGTAAAATTATTTTTTGTCGCCATCTAAAAGATTCTCTCTTAACATTGGTAAAACAACGCCCTGCTTGTCTTTAACAATCTCTATGATTGTAGGCTTTGTAACGACAATTGAAAAAATTTCTTCTATGTCATTCATTCTAAGCCTGAGACATCCGTCACTATTATAACAGCCAACGCTATTTTCTTCCTCGATTAAAAGATTTTTTTCTGGATCGAACTTGCAAGGGACACCATGGATTCCATATCCTTTAGCGCTATCCGTACAATTTTCTAGCTCTACTTCAAACGGAAGCCACCTAGTACCAAACACTTCGATCATGTGTGTTTTCCGGTTTTGAAAAAAATGCTCCACACCAGGTTTATAGATAGCTACTTTACCACCTAACATATACTTCCCTGTGGGAGTTAAACAGCCTGAAGGGGAGGCAGGATCAAGTCTCCCGACACCTATCATGTAGGTTTTCAAAAAAACCCTTTCATTACTATCTAAATCAAGATAGTAAAAATCCATTGTACAATCACTTAAATTGACTAAAAAATAAAATTGAATTTGTTTGTCTTCCTTAAAAACATTAAACTTGTCACCTGGAGTAATATTTTGCGTGATGTAGTCGAGCTTCCCGTTCAAGCTCCTGGCTATAAAATGCCTTGAAGTTTGATAATGGGTAGCATAATCAGCGATCCAAGCAGGCCTTCCCTTTAACCAAGGGACTCTACTGGAATAGGTGATAGTCTCCACAATCGGCAATTTATCCATCCCCTTAGAAAAAAAACGTCTCACTCGATCGACTTCTCTAATCTGAGGAGGTGTCGACGTAAGATTTACAGGTTGCACTATCGGCTGAACTGCTTGCGTTACTTGAACTTCCTGAACAGTGCGCAAATGAGGCAAAACAGGCGCTGATACACTCATCTCCTTGATTACAACAGGAGCCTTCTTTAGTTTACCCGCAACAAAAATTCCCGCAAAAAGCAAAACCGTAATCCCAATAAAAACCCGTCGAAAAGACAAAATACCATCCCCTTTTTCACCATACTAACTCAACTCACTACTTGATTTGAATAAAATTTTGTTAGTTAGATATTTTTTCTTTCAGAATTTCACCTCTGATCCTCAAACCTCATCACCTTCCCCTCACTTAGAGTTTTTTAAATTGACATTATCTATTTATGCTTTATTATTAGTCTGTTTTTTATAAAATTATGAGTAATTAAATGATTGATATAATTTTAAAACAAGCAATATTTCTTTCGGCATTGTTTGCTCCACAATCTCCTAAACCGAAAGAAGACCCCCCTCTTCAGCCAACCCCTCTAGAAAAAACATCTCAAAAGAGTTTCAATAAACAAATAGTACCCTTTATAGTTTTAGATCCTTTTCAACCCGGCTTTGGCGTCAGCTTACGAATAGAAAAATTAGGCCATACGATCGAGTTTAGCCCTTGGCACTCTCCCACTACCTACGGGTATTTCGGTAGCAGTGAGTACGATGCATTTGCATGCTCCTATTTTTATAAATATATCAATAAATACCATATTCATCCCTACATCGGAATTAGTTATAATTTACAAAAAAAACACTCTCATTATAAAAATTTTCTCCTCCCCCTTCTCGGAATAGAGTATTGCAAATTCGAAAAAACCCCCTCTCTTTATGTTTTTCTTGATGCTCCAATTACTCCCAGAATCGGAGTCGGTTGCAATTTTTAATAAAATCACGGCTAACTAACAATGAAAAAAACAATACTAACATCCTTGCTAATTTCCTATTTTACCTCCCCTTACGCTGAAGAGCTGGTTCTTCCCGCAAACCCATTACCTAAACCAGTCAATTTACAGCTCACCCCTTTTATTTATGCAGAATCTTCGGCATTAGGATATGGAATAAGTTTTCGGATTCAAAGAGAGGGAAACACCCTTGAACTAGCGCCTATGATTTCAAACAATCATGACAATCCTTACAGTGAAAATGCCTCAATCGGACTCACTTTTTCCTATACTTATGCATTTTTTGAAAAAAAGCTATTTCACCCCTATATCGGTTATAGTTTTACCCACTGGAGATTAATTCATCCACACACCTGTGGCACCTATCATAAGAGTTCCGAATTTCTTCCCCTAATCGGAGTGGAATATTGCAATTTTTATGACTCATTTTCCACCCATTTTTTTGTCGATCTAGCAGGTCCAAGATTTGGCGAAATTTACGGAAATCTTATCAACAATATACATCCAAGATTTGGTGCAGGGTTCCATTTTTAAACCAACTTCTTCGATACTAGAGTTCTTTCAAATGTTACTTGGTCTTTCAGTTATTCGGTGAAAATCCAGCTGTAATTGAGAGTGAGGTCATGGATTTCGAAGGCTACAAGAAAATCTGCGCCCCAAAAAAATTCGCCACCCGCTAAGGGAATAATTTGGATAGGGCTCTTTATTGTGGAGTTAATGGCGATTGTTTCTGCTCCAGAGATGCATTCGATTTGACTATTTGGTCCTTGATAACTAGATAGGCTACCTTTTGCAATTTTTTTGTCGCTAAGCTTGATGCTATCCGCTTTGATAAAGAAGACAAAAGCAAAAGGATCTTCCCCTTTTCCATTTTCAAAACTAGCAGACAGTTTTATTTTTTTTGGTTCTTTTTCTGCAGAAAAATAGATCCAAGTAGCTCCCGATCCAAAGGGTCGATCCCCTGCAACCAGTTTTGTCCATCCCCCAATTTTATCGCGATTCATTTCAATATCAGAAAGATCTTCCCCCGATCTAAAAATACCAAACCTAGCGAGTTCCCCTAATGGAAAATAGTGAGGGCCCATCGACACAACTGAAATTTGTTTGAAGTCTATCTTTCCAAGACCTGTGTGATCGCCTTGGTATGTTAGAGTAATGTTTTCTAATTGAAACGGATTTAAAAGCATAAGGGGCACCTTTTGTAAATGCCCCCATCGTATCAGAAATTCTGATTTTTGATTAGCGTGAACTTGCAGCTAATTTTTTATTGATGCTTTCAATGATGTGGCGCATCTTTTTTCCAGCTGTAAATTTGACAGCTTGTCTTTGTGGGATAACGATTGCTACTGAAGCATTTTTTGGATTTCTTCCAATTTTTTGCTTACGAGTGACAACTTCAAACACTCCGAAATCTCTAAACTCTAAACGATCACCTGTTGAAAGGCTTTCTGTAATTGAATCTAGAAAGGACTGAACAATCACTCTCACTTCATTCGGATGGTGATTTGTCTTCGTCGCTATTTTTGATATCAGCTGTTTTTTTGTCTTAGTTGCCATTTTGACTCCTTGTTACGGTATGTTAAAAAAAAATAAGTAGTTTAGAACACATTGTTCTAGGTTGTTGATTTTCAGACAAGTTGTTTTTTTAATATTGCGAATATTTTCATATTCCATTCTCATTCATCCTATTAGAAACTTTATGTAACATTTTTTTCAAGCAAATAGTAAAAAAACTATTAGAATTTTACGCGAATGAGGAGAGATTTTTTCTTTCCTGCGCTTAAAATACACAAATCTCCCTGAAGTAAGAGATCTTTTGTAATGACAAAACTCGAATCTGTTACTTTCTTACCATTAAAATAAGCACCTTGATTTTGTATCAACCTTCTAGCTTCCCCTTTCGAGGAAATTAAACCGGTTTTGCATACAACATCGACATACATTTGATCGAGCACTTCTGAAAAATTAAGCTCCACATTAGGCATATTTTCTGCAGCAGCACTTAACTCCTCTTCTTTAAAGTCCATTTTTCCTGGGGCTAACGCTCTTGTTGCTCGCTCTGCATCATTCAAGCCGCTCTCACCATGAACTAGTCTTGTCACTTCAACAGCGAGCCTCTTCTGTGCAAAATTTATTTCGGTAGCCATTCGTTTCTCAATCTCACTGATTTCTTCTTTCTCAAGAAGAGTGAGCATCTCAAGCATCCGAATCACATCGCTATCACTAACTCGAATCAGGTACTGATACATCTCAAAGGGGGTACAAAGCTCTGGCTTGAGCCAAATCGCACCCTTTTCACTTTTACCAAATTTTTTCCCATCAGATCTTACTAACAGAGGAAACGTAAGACCATAGACGGTTTTTCTTGAGAGCCTTCTTGTTAAATCGATCCCGGCTGTAATATTCCCGTATTGATCACTCCCTCCGATTTGAAGTTGGACTCCATATTTTTCAGACAAATAATAGAAATCATACCCTTGCAAAATTTGATAACTAAATTCTGTAAAGCTCATCCCCTCTTCACTTGAAACACGATTTTTTACACTCTCTTTTGAAAGCATAGACCCTAATCGAAACTGTTTCCCAATGTCGCGCAAAAATTCAATAACATTCATTTGAGCAAACCAGTCGTAATTATTGACAATCAAAGGGGCTGCTGTTGGATGATCGAAATCAAGAAACTTTTTCAAGACATTTGTAAGAGACTCAACGTTTTTTTGAATTTCCTCAGCTGAAAGAAGGGGTCTTTCTAAATCTTTCCCTGATGGATCTCCAATTAGTCCAGTTGCACCGCCAACCAAAATCACAGGCCTGTGGCCACACTGTTGCAACTTGATTGAAGCTACAATTCCCACCCAGTTGCCTAAATGAGGGCTAGAGGCAGTTGGATCTATCCCAAAGTAGAAGGAAGTCTTGCCCTCTAAAACTTTTTTGAGATCTTCGCTAGTCGCTTGCTCAATAAATCCCCTCTCGTCAAACCAATCATAAATTGTTTTCATTCAAGAAATCTCAATTACGGGCTTGAAGCTGCTGAGCAACTTTGACAATTTTAGAGCTGGACGCTGCGGTATTTTTATTTTCATCAAAAAGAGAAAATGTCTTCGTTCTTAAAACAACCCTCTGAGGAGCATGTCTGGCAATCCACCTGTGGATTTCCATGTTTTTTTGTTTTAACGCCTGAACGGTGATTTCCTTTTCAATTGCCATCATCCGTTTACGAAGTTTTTCTCGAGCTTTTCTTGTCTTTTCGCTCTCTTCTGCAATTTTTTTCTCTTCTCTTGTGCTTCTCTTCACAAACCATTCCTCAACTAATTTCTAACCAGTCTAATCTACACTTGTTTTAGTTGCTATGAAAAATATCTTCTTACATGATAAAGAGTAAGAAAGGAAACAATATGTCAAATGAAAATGAGAAGCAAGCTGTTGCAAATGAGGCTGTTAAGCTCGTCCGTTCTGGGATGGTTGTAGGTCTTGGATCTGGATCTACTGCGATTTTTTTTATCAATGCGCTGAAAAAACGGGTCAAAAATGAAGGACTTAACATCACTTGCATAGCGACATCTCTCCTTTCAAAAGAGCTAGTCAGCGATCATATCCCGTTAATTGACGAGGAGATACGTCAAAAAATTGACATCACCTTTGATGGAGCGGATAGAGCCGACCTAAAAACATTTGAATTAATTAAAGGGGGCGGAGGGGCCCTCCTGAGAGAAAAACTTGTAGCTGCTAGCTCTAAGCAAAACATTGTGCTCATAGACAGCACTAAACTCTCCTCACCTTTGGAAGGTTTTCCTGTTCCTGTAGAAATAGTCCGTTTTGGCCACGAAGCTACGATAGAAAGAATTAACCAGCTTGGGTATCAAGGCCACCTTAGACGCAAAAATAATGAAATAAACCTTTCAGATAACGATAATTACATTTTTGATATTACATTTCCAGGCCCCATAAAAAATCCCTCATCTCACCACACCCTTCTAAAATCGACCTTAGGCGTAATAGAAACGGGGTTTTTCCTCAATACTGCCACAAAAATTTATATAGCCTACCCAGATGGGACCATTAAAATTGCGGAGAAATCATGACAAAACCGATCTTTCAGACCACATTTCAAAAAATAGTCCAGACAAATCATTATACATTATTTATTTTATCGGCTAAAGATAAGAGGTTTGCAATTTACACAGCCCCAAACGCTGGAGAGTACGTTCAAAGACTCTTCACCGATAAACCTTATGCCCGCCCTCAAACAATGGATCTTCTTGGCTCAATTTGTTCCAGCTTAGAGATCACCCCTTTACAGCTCATCTTAGACGACGTGAATGAGGCAATTTACTACTGCAAACTTTTTCTCACACAAGCCTCTAGAGAGGACCAAAACATCATCGAACTTGACACACGCCCCTCTGACGGCCTCTCTCTTGCACTCCTCTATAATCTACCTATTTATTGCTCTCAAACCCTTCTAGATAAGGTGGATGAGTATGAAGATCCATAATTAATTCATTTACAATAATTAAATTATTTGATATAATACTAATTATAAACATTTTAATTATTGGATAAGATGAACATAACACCAATTTACACCCATACTCCCCCTCTATCTCAGCCTCTCTCTTCTGGAAAAGCCACAGAAGTAGTCCTTATTGATACTCTAATTGATCAATTTGAAAAACATTTGATCGAGCTTGCGTCACAGCCTGGTAAAGATCGAAAAGCAAAAGAATTTGAAATTTATGAGGCCATTTCTAAATGGCTCACTTACCACACTGTTAATCCTGAAAAGACATTTTGCATCCCATTTTTTTTTGGCGCTGGAGTGGAACTAATCGAATTTAGACCGATTCTATTAAGTTTAGCTGGGGGGACCTATGCCTACCTCTTAAAGCCTACTGAGCGCCATGAGATTTCACCAATTTTTTCTTTTAGAGGGACTACACCTAAAACAGCTTCAGGAACCTTAGTTGCAGATATGGGCCTTAGAGCTTGGGCTGAAGCCCTTTTTTCCTTTGAATTAACTCCTGCACTGCGCGCAGGAGCAAGCGTAATTGCAAATAATTACGAGAGGCTCTCGCGAATGGTCGCCGAACTTCGCTCTAATCCCCTATTTATCGGCCATAGCTTAGGAGGAACGGTTTCTTTTGAATTTGCTACACTTTTTGGCAACCACACTAAAGGCGCTTACAGCTTCAATTCTCCAGGAATTTCAAGGAGAGCAAAAAGGGTCTATAAAAAACTAAAAGAACCTTTTGAAGCGATTGCATTTTCTACTGTAGGCGATCCCATTAAAATATTCTCTCAAGGAAGAACCCTAGGCAGCCGTGTGGTAGTCTCGCCAAGGAACCCGAATTTATCAAAAGCTCAAAGGCATGGGACATGCGTTCTCCCTACAGCAAGGGAAGTTACTGAGGTAAAGGAGAAAAGCACTGCAAAAAAGGTGGCCATATTTTGCGCTAAATTACTATTAGCGATACCTTATAGAGCAGCTCTCCTTCTTTTTGGGCTAGTTTCATTAACAGTCGAAATTTACCATCTAACAGGGAGAGGTGATTCCCTAAGAGTTCTTGAGAGAGCTTCCAACGAAGTACACTCGGCTGCCTTAGAACAAAAAATGGGAGAAATCGATAGCTCAATTTGCGCTGCTTCTGTTTTTACCAGTCACTTACGAACCCAATCAACTTAAGTCCATTAATAGTTCATGTGAAATTTGCGTTTTGCTAAATCAATCAGAGCTCGAACACAGGTTTCTGCGTCTTCCCCCTCTGCTTCGATCTTAATTTTGGCTCCACGCGCTGCTGCAAGCATTAGAATTCCAAGAAGCGACTTAGCATTCACCGATAAATTCTGATAGTGAAGAGTCACTTGGGCTTTGTAGTTGGAGACACACTTCACAAGCTCAGTCGCTGGGCGTGTATGGAGACCTTTCTCATTTAGTACAACAAACAAATCTTTTATCTTTTGATTCTGTAACATAGTTATCTCCCGCGTGCACATCTTACTTACTGATTTGATTTTTTGCGAGTAAATTTTTCCAGGTAGTAAGAAGACTGATTAAGGACTCTTTCTTAGAAATATCAAGCCCTGTGTTTTTCAAAAGCTCTATAGGGTATTGACTTCCCCCTGCAGATAAAAATTGGAGGTATTTTCCTGGGCCCTCTTCCTTTACTTTATCGACAAGAGCGTAAGCTGCTGCGATCCCTGTTGCGTATTGATAGACATAAAAGTTGTAGTAAAAGTGGGGAATTCTCATGTATTCAAAGGTAAGCTCTTCATCAATCTCCAAATCTGGTCCGAAATAGTCTTGATTTAATTTTCGATACTCCTCTTTTAATCTCTCGGGCGTCAACGGGATTTTCTTTTCAGCTAATTCATGAATGGTAAGCTCAAACTCTGCAAACATTGTCTGTCTGAAAAATGTAGTTCTTATCCCTTCAATTTGCTGATTAATAAGATACGACCGCTCCTTTTCACTCTCCATTTTTGAAAGAAGGTGCTCATAGGTCAGTCTTTCATGAAATGTTGATGCAATCTCTGCAAGAAAAATGGGGTAGTGAGAGTCGTGATAAGGCTGTCCCAAATGACTGTAGAGAGAGTGCATACTATGACCTGCTTCGTGAGAGAGGGTTAACAAATCGGAAATGGTCCCTTGGTAATTGAGTAAAATATAAGGCATCGTATCATAAGAACCGCTTGAATAAGCGCCAGACCGTTTCCCTTTATTTTCAAAGACATCAACCCAGCGATCTTTTTGTAATCCCGAGCGAAGTCGATCACAATACTCTTTTCCTAAAATAGCTACAGATTCAATAGTAATCTCAACCGCCTCTTCGTAAGAGAAAAGTCTGTCGCAATCTTTTACAAGTGGAACCATTAAATCCCAATAATGCAATTTGTCCAAGCCTAGTATCATCTTTCTCATCTTTACATAATCGTGGAGAGGGGTTAAATTTTCGCGGACTGTCTCTATTAAATTTTTATAGACTGAAACAGGGATGTGATGAGGGGTTAGTGCTGCTGTAACGCAATTTTCATAATTTCTCACTTTTTGGGTAAAAATGTGAGTTTGAACCTGGCCCGCTACTAGCTCTGTCACTGTATTTTCAAATTTATGAAAGGTCTGATGCATGGTTTTAAAAGCGTTTTCTCTTAGATTCCGATCCTCCCCCTTCATATACTTATGATAAAGAGAGTGAGTAAGCTCATGCTCTTGGCCTTCTTTATCCTTAATTTTAGGGAAGGATAAATCTGCATTATTAAACAAGGAAAAAGCCTTTTGCGGGACACTCTTCATTTGCGCTGCAAGTGCTAGAATCTCCTCTTTGTCGCTGGTTAAAATATGATCTTTTTGCTTATAGAGTTTTTCTAAATAAAAGGCGTACTTAGGGATAGAAATTTTTTGATCCGCTTGCAAAATCTCAGGCTCAATCCAAGCTGTTTTATGAGAAAAATCGTGGTAGAGCCCTTCTATTTTATCAAACATCTCTTTATAGAAATGATTGCCAAGATCGACATCGCGATAGAGGTGTGCATAGGTATACAATTTTTCAAGCTGTCTAGAAATCTCAAAATAGGAGTCTAAAGTCTTCTCTGCAGCTCGTTGTAAATTTCCCCTCCCTTCAAGAACCTCTCTCCAACCAAAATCTGCTTTTTTAGCCATTTCTTCAAAGTTTTTTTGCCATGCCTCATCATCGCGGTAAATCTTTTTTAGGTCCCAAGTTGCTGATTCTTTTTGCTCTTCTCTTTTTATCGCCATATTCTTTTTGCCCTTATTTTAAAAAATTAGCAATTTCACCAAATTAGTGCTAGATATCTTGATCAAATAATCTAATGGTGTTATGATAACATCTAAAAAATAACCTAACAAGGAGAAGAAATCATGACAACACATACGAAAGTAAAACTCCGTCCCCTCGCTGACCGCGTTTTAGTAAAACGTGCCAAACATGAGGAAAGAACAACCGGGGGCATTATATTACCCGACACTAACAGAGAAAAGCAAGAAATGGGAGTAGTTATAGCTATCGGCCCAGGAAAAACTGACAAAGATGGCAGACGGATAGAAATTTCTGTAAAAGCTGGCGATAAAATCATGTGGGATAAATTCGCAGGTAGCGAAGTAAAAATCGAAGACGAAGATGATTTTGTAATTGTAAAATCAGATGATATTATTGCGATCGTTGAATAAAAATTTAACTATTAGGAGATTATAACCTATGGCACCAAAAGACATAAAATTCGAAGAAGATGCCCGTAAAAGAATTCAAAAAGGGGTGCAAAAACTTGCAGCCGCTGTAAAAGTAACACTCGGTCCTAAAGGACGAAATGTTGTGATCGACAGATCCTACGGCTCTCCTCAAATCACAAAAGACGGCGTGACTGTTGCAAAAGACATTGAACTTGAGGATAAATATGAAAATATTGGAGCTCAAGTTGTTAAAGAAGTTGCAAGCAAAACTGCTGATAAAGCAGGAGATGGAACAACCACCGCAACTGTTCTTGCTGAAGCAATTTTTCTAGAAGGACTTAAACACTTATCAGCAGGGGCAAATCCTATTCTTGTAAATAAAGGGATTACTAAAGCTGTTGAAAAAGTGGTACAAGAGCTCAAAAGAAAAAGCACGCCTATTAAAAGTACAAAAGAAATTGCACAAATTGCCACAGTGTCAGCCAATAACGATGAAGAGATTGGTAGCTTGATAGCTAAAGCTATGGACAAAGTAGGAAAAGATGGTGTTGTTACTGTAGAAGAGGGAAAAACTCTTGAGACAGAGCTAGAAATTGTTGAAGGAATGAACTTTGACAGAGGCTACATCAATCCTTACTTCATGACAGATGCTGATAAGCAAGAAGCTGTCCTGGAAGATTCTTTTGTCCTCATTTGCGACAAAAAAATCTCCTCTATGAAAGAACTTCTTCCAATTTTAAAAACTGTTGTTGAGACAGGAAAAGGTCTTTTGATTATTGCAGAAGACATTGATGGCGAAGCTTTAGCAACTCTTGTTGTAAACCGCATCAGAGCTGGTTTAAAAGTATGCGCTGTGAAAGCTCCAGGCTTTGGTGACAGAAGAAAAGAAATTCTTCAAGATATCGCAACTCTCACAGGTGGCGAAGTTATCAGCGAAGAGACAGGTCATAAACTTGAAAATGTAACTCTCGAATCATTGGGATCTGCCAAAAAAATCATTACCAAAAAAGATGATACAACCATTATCAATGGTGCTGGCAAACCTGAAGCAATTGCTTCAAGAAGAGAGCAAATCAAAAAGCAGATCGAAGCTACAACTTCAGATTATGACAAAGAAAAACTTCAAGAGAGACTTGCTAAACTTTCTGGCGGCGTAGCGGTAATTAACGTAGGCGCAGCTACAGAAGTTGCTATGAAAGAGAAAAAAGATCGGGTAGATGATGCACTTCATGCTACAAAAGCAGCTGTTGAAGAAGGAATTCTTCCAGGCGGAGGATCTGCTCTAATTCATTGCATTAGCGCTCTAGAAAGCTTAATTAAGAGCCTAACTATTGAAGACGAAAAAGCAGGAGCTGCTATTGTAAAAAGAGCTTTAGAAGCACCTATTCGTCAAATTGCAGTGAATGCTGGAGAAGAAGCTTCTGTTGTATTCCATAAAGTTTTAGCAGGAGATGATTCATTTGGTTGGAATGCTCTAACAAATGAATATGTCAACATGCTAGACGCAGGTATCATTGACCCAACAAAAGTTGTCCGTTTGGCCCTCCAAAACGCATCTTCTGTTGCAGGTCTTCTTCTTACAACTGAGGCAGTTATTACCGAATTGCCACAGCCAAAAGAAAATGCACCTCAAGCTCCTGCTCATGCAGGAATGGACTACTAAAAGTAAGTCATTCATAGGCGTGCACGATTTTTCTTGCACGCCTATTTTTTTTTGTTTATCTCTACTCGTATGAAAAGATTGTTAGGGATCCTTTCCGTTCTCCTAGTTCTTGTTTTTCTAATTGCTATTGTTGCTTTTGCAAAAATGGAACTTATTCTTTCTTACATGCTTACTGATAAATTTAAAACCAAAGTCGTAGTAGAAGATCTCACATTCTCCCCTATGAATCAAATTAAGGCTGAGGCTATTAGCATTAGAAATCCCGAAGCCTACTCATCCCCCTACGCTTTACAACTCGATACCCTAGAGATTCAAGCAGATTATCAAAACTACTTAAAAGAAGTGATCTATATTGATACAATCGAAATTAGGAATATAACTCTCTCGGTTGAATACTTAAACAATGTAACCAACTGGGAAGCTCTTATGAATCAACTTGACTCTTCAGAAGAGGGCGATTCAAATTCTTATGCTGTAATTAGAGAGCTTACCTTTAGAAATTTAAAAATAACGATCATTGGAAAAGACGGCAAACTTAAATCTCAAACCATCCCAACCCTAACTCTCACAAACATCAAAACAAAAGGGGGCGAACTAACAAGACGCCTTACCCAAGCAATCCTTACTCAGCTTATTTTCAATATTAAAAATATGATTAATATTCCTCTTAAAATGGGGCAAGATCTCCTAAACGCTCCCGTTGACACAACTTGGGATGGGATTAAGTCACTTAACCCCTTCAATAAATGAAATCAGAGCTCTTACCCAAGGAAGATCCGCGCTTACTGATTCTTCTGGATGATATTCCAGGTCAATTTGTTTAAACTTCTCAAGTTCTTCTATCTCTCCAATTTCTTTTAAGACAGATTCTCTACTTGCAAAAGCAATTTCTTTGTTTTTAACGTTAGAAATCGCAAATTGAACATATATAGGGTTTTTTGGATGATTATAGTATAAAATGACTCTTTTAGACTCATCTATTGCTCTAACAAAATGGCCAGAAAATTGACTTCCTAATTCGATAAAAATTATATGAGCTGTGTCACATACTTTCACCACACTTTCGACATCTTCACCTGAAGTATCGGGAAAAAAACCCTCCCTCCCCTTCAGTGCAAAAACCTCTTTGAATGCTTGAAACTGGAGTCTTGTTTGAGGAGAAACTGAGACAAACGCTATCATAAAAAGCTCACCTTTCTCAAAAAATTTATACAAAATTAACAAATAAAAGCTTTTTCTTCAATATAAATCAGAGATGGGCTAAAATATCTCCATGTCGAAAAAGATCCCATTACTCTCTTTGATCGTTATGATTATTGCTACTATTGATAGCATACGAAATTTACCCTCTTCGGCATTATTTGGTAGCTCTGTCATCTTCTTTTTCATTTTTGCTGCCGCTATATTTTTGATCCCTACAGCCCTTGTAGCTGCAGAGCTCTCTGCAACATTTCCGGAAAAAGGGGGAGTTTACTACTGGGTAAATAAGGCCTTTGGAGAAAAAATGGCCATGGTAGCTCTTTGGATTCAGTGGTCGAATACAATTGTCTGGTACCCCTCTATTCTCTCTTTTATTGCAGGGACTATTGCCTATCTAATCAGTCCAAGCTTAGTCTCCTCGCCTGTTTATGTACTCACCACTGTGATCCTGCTATTCTGGTCTCTCACAATTGTAAACCTTTTCGGTCTAAAAACTTCCGCAAAAGTGAATGAAATTTGCGGAACACTCGGAACGATTTTTCCGATGCTTTTACTCATTACTCTTGGAGTAATTTGGGTCTCTACAGGACACCCTATTCAAATTGATTTTACTGCAAAGGCAATTCTTCCAACCTTTTCAACTGCTTCAACCTGGATATCTCTAATTTCAATTATGGCAGCGTTTTTGGGGATGGAACTTGCTGGAGTTCATATCACAGAAATTGAAAACCCCCAAAAAAACTTTCCTAAAGCAATCTTGATTGCTAGCATTTTCATCCTTTTAACAATGCTTTTTGGCTCCCTTGCAATCGCAGTAGTTATCCCAGAAAAAGAGATCAGCCTTATTTCAGGGGTCATGGAGGTCTTTTCCCTCTTCTTCCATGCATTCAACCTATCTTGGTGCATGCCAATTATTACCCTTTTGATCATTATAGGGACATTCGGCAGCATCATAAACTGGCTCCTTTCCCCTGCAAAAGGGTTTTTACACGCAGCCGAGTTTGGCTACCTTCCCCCATTTTTTGCTAAAAAAAATAGGCATGGAGCTCCTGCAAACATCCTAATCATTCAGGCAATTCTTGTAAGTGCTGCTTGCTCTGCCTATCTCTTTGTGCCAAGTGTAAACGCCTTTTATTGGTTTTTAACAGCCCTAAGTACGGGTCTTTATATGATCATGTACATTTTGATGTTCTTATCAGCTATTTTCCTTCACCATAAATACATTGATCGACCAAAAGTTTTTAAAATTCCTGGAGGCACCTTCGGCATGTGGGCCACTGCTCTGTTGGGCCTTATGGGTTGTCTATTGACGATCATTATTGGATTTTTCCCCCCAGATGCACTAGCATTCAAATCAAAAACAGATTACGCGCTGTTGATCGGTTTAGGCAACCTTGTTGTCATCGCACCGATTGGACTTTTCTTTCTCTATAAAAAAGTATCGAACTCAAAATAATTCTCCTATTTTAAACAGAAACTTTAATATACTCATGACAGTTGAAAGACCCGGATTTTTCGCAGCAAAATCGTTTTAGTTCAATTAGGCGAAGCCGTCCGCTGAAGAAGGCTCTGTTTGAAACCAGGCCTGATGAAGCGGAATTGAAATAAAAAGATTTTGTAAAGAAAAAGAGGGTGTTTCAACTGGAATGAGTATATACTTAGAATTGATTGGGAAATTAGATAAGAACGTTTCGGACATCCCCTTTAAAGGGATATCCGAAAAGAATTTGATTAGTCTTCGCTTGAAAGGACTTCGCCACTTTCAGCTTCGTACATTTTTTCAAGCATTTGGTGCATGAATTCGTGCCCTTCTTCAAGTGATGGGGCAGTTTCGTGCATGATAGAATAGGCCATTGATAAAAGTTGCACAACAACTTCTACAGAATCCATATCTTCGTGTTTGTCTAAAAGAACTTCTAAATCTGATAGAAATGCTTCGTTGATTTCAATTTCTTCGTCTCTTTCATTAGTCATGTTAACCTCATTAATAATTTTTTGGAAAAGAGCCTCTTGATAGAAGTCCATTTCTCTTTGCGGCAACAATCATACGAATTTGGAGAATTTTTATGCGAGGAATATGTGAATTTAGACTACAATATAGCCCATGATCTTATTAACTGGTGAATCACTCTCTAAATCCTTCGGCTCAAAAGAGTTGTTTAAAGGATTGACTATTAGCGTTTTCGAAAAAGAACGCATCGGATTGATCGGGCAAAATGGCTCGGGAAAATCGACATTATTAAAAATTCTTATGGGGCTTGAAAGGCCTGACAGTGGGACTGTCAGCCCGAGAAGGGGTCTAAAAATAGGGTATTTGCCCCAAAGTTGTGAATTTGGGGATATTTCCCCTTTAGAGGTACTGGTTGAGTCTCAAAAAAATGATACGAATACCCCAGACTATGAAAAAGAAAGAATTGGAGAGACCTGGTTAAGCAAGCTAGGATTTACCGGGAATGAGCCTTCTGCAGCAAAGCTCTCTGGAGGGTGGAAAAAAAGACTTAGACTTGCTATGGAGATGGTAGCCTCCCCCGATCTTCTCTTTCTAGATGAGCCGACTAACCATTTGGATCTGGAAGGGATTGTGTGGTTAGAAAAATTTTTAAAAACAGAAGCCCCCACTTACCTCCTAGTCAGCCACGATCGATATTTTTTACAACATGCCACAAATCGAATCATTGAAATTGACAAAACTTATCCCAATGGTCTTTTTTCTGTAAACGGATCTTATTCTCAATTTTTAGAGCTCAAGGAAGAATTTATTGCAGGCCAGCTTCAACAGGAGAGATCGATTGCCTCGAAAGCAAGACGTGAGGAAGAGTGGCTCAGATCGAATGTAAAAGCCAGAACAACAAAATCACAAGCCCGAATCGAAGAGGCAAATGAGCTTCTAGACCATCTCTCCGATGTCAAAAGACGAAATCAACAAAACACAGCTGGAATCCATTTTGTAGGAAGTGAAAGGTCTACAAGAAAACTTTTAGTGGCAAAAAATATAGCGGCAGAAATGGGAGATAGAGTTCTTTTCAAAGGGCTTGATTTTACCCTGTCACCAGGAACAAGGATCGGACTGATGGGACCTAACGGCTCAGGAAAAACGACCCTGCTTCGGATTCTTGCTGATGAGCTTTCGATTTCCCTGGGGACCATTAAGAGGGCCGAAGATCTCAAAGTTGTCTATTTCGACCAACATAGAACAAGTCTTCCCGATGATACGACATTAAGAAATGCCCTCTCGCCGACAGGTGATTTTGTAACATTTCACGGAAAACCGATCCACGTAAACGGCTGGTGTAAACGCTTTTTATTCTCCCCTGACTTACTCGATCTCCCCCTAAAAACTTTGTCGGGAGGAGAGAGAGCTAGAATCGCTATTGCCCACTTAATGCTACAACCAGCAGACGTTCTTCTGCTAGATGAACCGACAAACGACCTTGATATTCAAACACTTGAAACTTTAGAAACAAGTTTGATTGATTTTCCCGGTGCTGTTGTTTTAATCACACACGACAGGTGTATGCTGGACCGGATTTGTAATCTTTTTCTAGCGCTTGGCGACACTTCTAATACAACTCTTTACTCAACTTATGCGCAATGGGAAGCTTCAAAAGCCCCCCCTGCTCCTGTTATAAAAAACAAGTCCTCCTCAAAAAAGATCAAAAGCTCAACAATTAACTACGAATCTAAAATTTTAAGATTAGAAGAGGAGATCAAAGCCCTTAATGTTAAGCTCCAAGACACCACAATTGCAAATAGCCCTGATGCATTAAGCGAAATCTGCAAGGCTATCGAGCTAGCAGAGACAAAAATTGAACATCTATACATTCAATGGGAGGAATCATGTTAAAACGGCCATTTTTTCTAGGATCTTTAGAGCTCCCTTCAAATATTTTTTGCGCTCCTCTTGCTGGTTGTTCCGATCTCCCTTTTAGAAGAATGCTTTATAAATACAGACCGGGGCTGATGTATTGCGAGATGGTCAAAATGGAAGCTCTTCTTCACCACAATCCAAAAACGTATCCTTTACTTGACAAAGATGACCATATCCATCCTATCGGAGCACAGCTTTGCGGAGCCAATCCAAAACTTGCAGCTCAATGTGCTCGAATGATAGAAGATCGAGGGTTTGATGTTCTTGATTTAAACTGTGGTTGCCCCGTTGACAAAGTAACTAAAGACGGGAGCGGATCAGGCTTACTAAAAAACCCCCATATAATTGGTGAAATTATTTCTAATATGGTTGCAGCGGTAAAAATTCCTGTAACTGTAAAAATTAGGGCTGGCTGGGACTCTACCAGCATTGTATCTCCTGAAGTGACGAGAATTGCAGAAGCAGCAGGGGCTAAGGCTATTTGCATCCATGGAAGAACCAGGGCTCAAGGCTATCGAGGTCCTGCCAATTGGGATTTTATCAAAATGGCAAAAGAGGCTGCAAAAAACATTCTTGTGATAGGAAATGGCGATGTGATCAACTGCGAAAATGCAGAGCGAATGTTTAAAGAGACTGGCTGTGATGCTCTCCTTTTAGCTAGAGGGACAATGGGTCAGCCTTGGCTTATTGAGGATCTTTACGATCATTTTGAAGGATCTCCCCCTAAAATTCGCTCGCCCATAGAAGGACGGGATGTTTTTCTTGAACACTTAGAGCACATTGTGGCCTATAAAAATCCCGAAAAAGCCCATTTTGACATTCGGAGAGTTGGCTGCTGGTTTCTACGCAATATCAATGGGGCTAAAGCCCTTCGAGAGGCAATAAATCGATCCAGTTCTATCGAAGATATCCGTCAGTTGATTTATAATTATCCGTGGGGTGATTGCGAAATTATTCCCATGTCCGTTAAAGAAGAAACCTCTGATTGTTGTTGACTTAGTGATTATAAACACATAAAATATTCCGACAAAATTAATCGGAGTTTCTATGAACTATCTATTACCTATTCTTCTAGCCTCATCCGCGCTACTAGCTGATTCTGAAGATGTTAAAATTGAAGAAGTAGCCTTAAGCGATCAGCCAACATTTACAAGCCCTGCTCTCCCCCTTCAACCCCAAGCGCCAACTCAACCCCCTGTGCTATTAAAACCATACAAAAACCCCTACGCAGCTGTTGGACTGACAATGCTTATCCCAGGGTTAGGTCATATCTATTTAAACGATTACGCTACAGCTTCTGGTCTCATTGGAGGAACTCTAATCTCAGGATCACTAGACTCCCCCCTCTCTTTCGGAAACCTTTGGATGTACAGTGTCTTTGCCTCGTACCGAGACGTCCGAATCAATAATAACCAAAGTGGCTATTCCTACAGAATGCCAAATGATAATTTCATAAGCTTGGCTACTGCACCATTCCGCTGGAAAGTAATTAAAAAACCCGAAGTTTGGGGTGGCGTTTTGGGCGGATTAGCACTAGCAGGGGGCGCGATCGCACTCCATAATTCAGTTACATGCAGTGTGACACCAAAAGCTGCTAAATACTCGATTAATCTTTCCCCTTTTCAAGCTTTTTCAATTGGTCTTGGGGAAGAGGCATTTTTTAGAGGCTATCTACAATCCTATTTTTCTGAACAAATGAATAAAAACAGTGCACTTATTCTAAGCTCTGTTGTTTTTGGCGCAGCCCATATCCCCAATGGTTTTACTTTGCCTAAAGAGGATAGATGGCGCTACTACACATTTAGCCTTCCTCTAATCACAGGCTTGGGCGGTTACATGGGTTGGCTCACACAGAAGACCAATTCTCTTCAGGCAAGTGTTGCCGTTCATGCTTGGTATGACTTTACACTTATGCTGATTGACTCGATTGGAGCGCCAACTGCAATTGCAGGGGGCAAAACAAGATTCGCCTACTCTTTTGAGTTCTAGGCCCCTCATAGAATCTACCCCCCCCTTAGTTCTCACCAAATTTTGAAAATAGGGGGGGGGTTATACTAGAGTTCTTTTAAACATTCTATTGGCAACTCAGATCAGCAACGGATTGAAGTAACAAAACCTGGAACTCTCTCTTTTTCTATTAGATATATCAAATACTGGAGGGAGCTATTTGAGTACTCCTCTGGCTTATACTTCTCTGATACAAATGACTTAAGTGCTCTAAATGGCAATATTCTCAACCATCTATCTAATAGAGGGAGCTCCCTTTTTGAAAAATTTGTCTCTCCCGAAAGAAATCGTATTTGCAAAAGCATAAGCTGAAATTCGGAATCGGATAGAAATCTTCGATCAACCCGATTAGGAGATTCAGATACAATCAATTGAGTTCGGATATCAATCAAAGCAAATTTTTTCTCATAGACAGGTAGCATCTTACGCCACTCTCCAGCATCTTTTGCGGAAAGGAGAATCAGGCTAGTAATTTCCCCCTCTCCTTCAACAATGAGCGCCTCTAAAGGGGGTATTTGAAAATAATCAAAAGCAGTCGACGGTTCTGGCATTAGATTGTTTGTTGCCAAAATTCTAGGATCAATAAAGCTTGCGAGCGCTTTCAACTCTTCAAGATTATGAATGGAAAGGATTCTCTGCATTGAGAAAAATTTAAGCATCGTTAAGGGAGATGATGAGAACGGGACAATCCTCTTTGCATCATCAACAAGCTTTTGGAAATAAAATAGATCCCACGATTTATGTCTGACTTCAGATCTTCTCTCCAAACCGCCCTCTAGAGTTTGCTCGATTGACTGAACTATTTCAATTTCTTCAAGCTCCTCCTCGTCTTGGTTTGTCTCCTCGTCCACGATCAAACGCTGGATAGCAGAGGTATCTCTTTTCAAGACAGTTCTTGGATATGCTTGATGTCCGATGCCTTCTAATTGATAAGAGAGGGAGTAGATTTCTCTTGTTTCAAAAAGGGGGACCCTCTCCATAAGCTCTCTTAAACGTTTTTTTGTATCTCTTAATATCTCCTGAGGGGTGGCAAGCTCTTCTAGTCCCCCAAAAAAGTCTGTAGGATCTCCCGAGTTTTCAGAGAGAAAGAGCGAGCGAAAATTCCGAATAATTTCTACCGTATCTTCTACAGTAGAAGCTGCAAGTGCTTTATCTAAAACAGCTCTTCGAATTATATTTGAAAGGGCTGCTAAATCTGAATAATAATTGTCCTCTTCACTTTTTCGAGCTTGTTGCTTCAATCCAAACCGTATGATCGCATCCGTATTAGGCTGATCATCTCCGGATATCAACTTATTAACAGCTCTAGTCATGACAAACGTAAGGGATTGTTTTTTAACTTTGAGTCCCCTCATCCTCCAAACCGCCTGAAACAGGTCTTCTGCTATAAGCTGCTCCCCTATTGTCACTAAGGCCTTTGCTCCCTGAGCTTGTAAAATATCTGCTGCATAGGTGTGACTTTGGTCAAAATAGGTAACTCTGCGTTCCGGGGGAATGATACTTTCGCTAAGCAAACAAGCGGCCTCTTTTCCCTTTTCCCATATGCAAAGCTCTTTATCTTTGTTATAAAAAACCACCCCTAAAAGATCGGGCCTCTCCCTCTCTAAATAGCTTAAAATTGCTTGAGCTACCTGATCATTAGACATCCCATTAAATACTGCTCCTCGATCTATAATTGCCCTATAGAGAAGACTTTCATTTTCAAAAAAAGTAGTTAAAAGCTCCTCTAGCGCTTCCTCTGGTTTCGGATTCTCTAACACATAGCAAGGAGAATTTCTCTCGTGCAAGAGGGTGGCTGTCTCCCCTTGGGTCCCCTTGTCATATAATATTTGAGTCCCTTGGGGATAGGTCCCTTTATTATAGGGAGAGGCAGTGTATCCTGAAAAAGCTTTAAACATGGAGGCAAAATTATGAGCATTGCTAGAAACACTCTGAGCATAGTACCGAATCTGCTTTCTAATAAATATGCAGGCATAGTCTAGGACAACTTGATCTGATAAATTTAGGGTTTGATAGACAGCCACTCTATCTCGCTCAGTAAAACTAAAGAGCTCAAAACCTGGACAATTTTCTCTAAAATACCTACCCTGTTTTGTCCGATTTAAATCTTCAATAGAGGGATCACTCTCTTTTAGCTCTAATTCCGCTCTCTCTTTCAAATAATCGATAAATTTTTGCAGCTGCGTTGCAGTTAGCCTGTCATGAACTAAGAGAAGAACTGTTTTAAGAAAGGCCGCAAACTGATTTTTGAAAGTGGACCTCTCTTGAGGATTTTCATTGCCCGAACTTGGTATAGCAAATTGAGCCCCTTCTGTTTTAGTTGTTCCATAATTTACATGAAGCACTTCTTGTAAAATGCTTGGAAGTAAATTATTAAGAATGCCTTTTATAAGATCGATTCTTGGATTAGGGGAGTCTAATAACCCTCTATTTTGTAAATAATGGACAATTGTTATGTCCCCGTCTGAAAGGGCGTGGATAAGGATAGGCAAAACCTCCCTTTCATAAAGATCCCGCTCGACAACAGAGGGTGCTTCACTTTTTAAATTAATAAGCCGCGCTAACTCCGGTATAGAAAGAAGGGTCTTTACTACATCAGCAATCACCTCTGCGTGCTCCTCCTTTAAAGCTTTTGAGCTTCCTAAGGGGAAATTGAGCTCATTTTTCCGTTCAAATTCGGTATGAACCTCGTCAATCTCTGCCCTTGACTCAGTTCTAATACACTTTAAAACTTTCTTAAAATAGAGGATTCTTTTTTCCCACTCTTTCATTCCTGCAGAGGCAAAACCACCCTTTATATCAAGAGCCTCCTCAATAAATCTAAGTTCCAGTGATTGGAGCTCTTCTTTTACTCCATCCCAAACTTCTCTCGATGTCTTCACTTGATTGATCTTAATATAGAGAGCTTCTAATCTTTCAAAACTCCAACCAGATCTTGTTAGGGGAACTGTGTTTACAACTTGTGAAAAAATCTGATGGCTCCTTTGAGAGCTCTTTTCTACAGCGCTTTTAAAAATTGCTTGGGGTCTAATGTTGATAACAAGGGTCTTTCCATCTGCTCTAATACGATTGGCAATAGGCATGAGTGCATCCGTCTTTCCAAGACCCATGATCATTTCACAAACGTGCCTAGGGCTAGCCTCTCTAATCAAATTTTTTAAAGGGCCATACTGCTTTTGCCAAATTAAAGTGTTTGCCTTTTCTTCAAACGTTAACAAAACTCTTAATGCTTTTTCCGGAAGATCATTAAACAGGTAGGCCCTTTTAGCCGCCCCTCTGGAAAAATAGGCATTCCACCTGGACCTACTTACTTTATAAAGGTAAATTTTTAAAAGAGTTTCTCTATCCCATTTGCTATCTTCTCCATAAAGAAAATAGATCTCAATCTCTTCAAAAAACATTCCAGTGAGTGCTTCTAGCTCACGCTTATCCCTTTGAAGTTCAGCTTCTATTCGCTCTCTGGAAATAGTAAGACCATGACTTACCTCACTATAGGTTGGTTTTCTTGCATATTCCACAATGCTATGATTTAACTTTTGAAACTCCCTCCTTTCTGAAAGGGGGGCCCCAGGCTCTGCTAAATATTCAAAGGGTCTTTGAAAACAGGATGAAAAGGGCTCCCCTCCATTCAAGGCTATCTGACTATCAATTTCCCTCTCCCTTGCAACTAATAGCTCATTCATAGCAAGATCTATAGGACTATCTAAAACACCCTCCGCATCCTCTATCTCGGGAAGATTCGGAAAAGAACGAATCGCAGTAACAATTCCAAATAAGGCTCTAGCGCTAGTTAGTGCCATTTTTAGAGGGCTTGGCACTAAAAACGATAAATCTTTAGGAATCAGACTCATAGGATTTGAAATTTTCTTCTTTAATAACGAAAACAGACCATCCATTGCATTAATAGCCGCACATCTACGAATAAGAAGGGTTCGGGAAGATTCTTTTTCTAACACATCTTTTGGATCTGGAAATTGGATTTTTGGGCTACTTGCGCTTGCCACTGTTTGGAGAATGTAGATTCGCAAGGCCCCCTCTTTATCTCGGCATGTTCCCTGAAGTGATAGGACCGATTTAGCTAATTCTTCCCAAGTTCCAGGAGTTCTCACATAAAAAAGTGTGTAGAGTGGGATAAACCCGTTGAAAATCGAAGAATTTGTAAGAGTGGCAATTGAGGAGGTTTCTGCATTAAAGAATCCAACCCTACCAAAGTTCAAGTTTTGTACTACCGAAGAAAAATCGGGGGCAATTAAAGGGTGCTTTGCTAAAGCAAGCATCTTCTGAAACACTCGGGTACAATCAGAAATGGGATCGACTCTTGAGGGGGGGCTCACTGAATTTGTATCAGAAATAGAGCTATCTCCAATCAGCGCATGGAGAAATAGATGCTCCGCCTGATTTTGAATAGAGCTATCCTCTCCTAAGTGTTTTCTTCTCAAAAGCTGATACCGTTTTGCAGAAAGAGGAAGCATCGCTACGTTAGAGAAGAACGAAGAAAACATTTTTAACGCATTTGGTATAGGTGTATTAGCTGTGATATATTTAAAGATAAACAACTCTTCATATTCAGATAAATAGGCCTCCTCCTCTTCCAAGTATCTATTATATTTTGCACAGACAATGGCAAGGAGGAGATATCTAAATTCACTTGAATCACTTTGTGAAGCTTGAATCAATCGATTCTCTTCCATCAGAGCAATAAGACGGAGAAAAAAAGTTGAAAGATGGGGGTTTTGCGATACAAGGAGCAAAGTTAACATCGAATGAATATGGACTATAGCCCCCTCATTAAAAGATTTTTGCTTCGCAAGTCGAATTAATTTATAAAAAAGAGAAAATGATAGTTTGGAATCATTTTTTCCAATATGCAACAAAGTTAAATAGCTTAATGCTTCGGGATCTGAAGAATCTAAAGCCCCCTCCTCGGTGAATTGATAAACGTAGAATTTATCCCCCCCCTCGATTGTAGTGAGAATTTTTTCTAATAAAGGAGAGTGAAGTGTCTTAAGGGAATGGAGGAGAGTTTCACTAAAAAGTGCAGTTGGAGAAAGGAGAGGCAATAAAACCCTTTTTTCCCCAGAAGCAGACTCTAGAAGAAGGGAATTTGGGTAGGTATGCAATCGGGGGTCCTTTTGGCATTTCGCTATCCAAAACGCATTTAATTTTGCGTCTTGGCAATAAGCTTTACGCTCCCCCTCTTCCAACCTCACTACAAACTTTAGTTGTAATTTTTCAAATTCAATACTTGCAACATATCCATCCAGTTTTAAAACTTTTATTTCTGATTGGGGCTGAAACCATTCAAGAAGATGGAGTCTGTGACTCTCTTTCGATAGATCTGCTAAAACTGGTTTTTTTATCTCTATCTGGGCGGGTGCGCTAGTAATCTCAGAACTCATTTCCTCAATTTCGAGAACTTCCATACAAGGGCTCCAACTCCAAAAAAGTTCCCACGCTCTAGATTGAGCTCCTTTTAAAAAATCATCTGTGATCTCTTTAGAAATTTGAAAATGCGGTTTTGCAGAATTTAAAATTTCTAGGATCTCGGCTTTTTCTTGAATTGATGCCGCCTCTGAATCAACATTTGAAACCATTGCACACAAGACAATGTTTGCATCCCTTGAAGGGCGTTGCAAAGCAACTAATTGTCGAAAATTGGGAAAAAAATCTCGAATATTAGGGGCAACTTCCTCAGCTAAAAAGAGAAACTCTTCTCCCACGCTTGCTACAAAAAGAGTGGAGAGTACATTTCTCTTTGAGGCAAGCGCCTCATATAATTCCTGAAACAGAGGACCCATTTCATAAATTACATTGCCCCTATCTTTAAACGCAGCTCTTATGGCTCTAGGACTTAAAACAAGAGTCTCAAAATCACGCCTTCCTGTTTGGGTCATTAACAATTTAGGCCTACTTATAAAAAGACTTAAAGTGCGTACAATTTGATCTTCGACAGAAAGTGCTGCCATTTCTATCAAATTCGCTACATCTCTTGGGTAGTGATGTCCTGCAGATAATTCGGGACAAACCCCCTTAGTGACTATCTCGCTTTGCTCTCGTTCGCTATCAAACAAATAGACCGAATGATCTCTTAGAGTATACAAATCAATACCCGCTAGCCCTTGAGGAATTTCAACACTTGCTTGAATCGTAAAATTTCTAAGCTGCTGCATAAAAACTCTATGAAAAAACTTATAAGCACTTCCTTCAGAAGATTTTTGTCTCCATTTAAAAGTCACTTGAGAAAGGGATTTTCTTTGAAAATCCCACCTTCCGCTAAAACAAACTGCTCTTAAAGCATGAATATGAATAGATCTAACGAGATAATAGGCTTTAAGCTGAGGCCTCTCAGTAAAAAGAACCGTTCTTCGAGTTCGAAAATTATCAAACTCTAAAGACCCTGGCGCTATTGAACGTTCAATAACGGGGGCAAAAGGGTATGACTCATCTAAATAGGCGTTATCAGCTGGGGGAAAACTCCCTTCGAGAACCTCTCCATACGAGTGGTTAAATAAAGAGACTACTCTCTCACTCAGCGACTTTTTCTTTTTTTTATACAATACATCGGGATCCCCTCCAAATAGATTTAAAAGGGCTCTCATTTGTAACCGAGTTCTTCTTCTTATAGGCCTAACCCCTGGGGCATTAAAAAAAACTAAAAATGCTTCTCCGTCTCTTGGATAGCAGGGGGGCAACTTATAGGTTGTTTTTGTGTTTTTAGCAGTTGCGTCTATCACTGCATAAAGAGCATAAACACTTACTACAAACTCTACGTGTCCAAACCGATAATAAAAATCCTCATAAGAAAAGGCGTTCATCAAATTCTCTAAATCTTCTAAAACTTCATCTGGATTAGGCAATTCACACCATATTTCCCCTCCTGAAGACCCAGGTATCGGAAGATTTCGAATTCTCTGATTCAAGTAGTGAACTCTCCTTTGAGACTCGGGAATTAACTTCGCTTGTGAACACCAAATTTTTAAACATTGTTGAAGATTTTCGAGGCTGATTGGGCAAATTTCTCGATCTAAAGAGAAGTCCCCTCCAAACGGGAGAAATCTCATACGAATTTCTATAGAAGAAAAATCCAATCCCGCATATCCAGCATTCTTCTTTAACTCCTCCAATAGTTCAAATAATTTAGTCCGATCTTTATCAGGCAGCGTTGCTATTGTTTCTGGAAAATAGTAATCGGCATAATCTACTGCCAAATGAATGTTGTTTTTCAAAGTGACAAATGTATCAGCCCCCGTTCTTAGTCTTAATTCATCAAAAAGTTTATCCAGATAGGCACAAAATGCAACAGGCTCCATAGGACTCCTACCCTGTATCTCTCTGGTTTCATCCTCTGGCACATGCAAAGAAGGAGGTGTTTCAGAACTTCTTAATTTATAATCGATCTCCCCTTCTTTTTTCAGTTCTGCTTTTAAAACCTCTATTTGATGTTTCAGTTCTTCTACATACTCTTTAGTAAGAAGAAAGCGCGAGCTAATTTTGAGCAAAAGCAAGTATGCTTTGTATTCGATTTTTTGAAGGATTTTATGGTAAGCCGAAAAAAAATCTTGAATAGGACGGATCAATCTACTCGGAACTATTTGCGACAAGACCTTATCGCCATACATTAAAAGCGCAGAAGCTAAATATTTTACAGATAGACCCACTACTAAATTAAGCCCCGGAAAAAAAACCATTAAGAGTGAAGCAAGAAAATCTACTGTAACCGTCCAAGAAACCAACGTAGCTACAAATACCGAAATTTTAGCACCAAGCCTTACCCCATGTAGGAGGGAAATTCTCATTTTTTTCAAATCGTGGAAAAAATCAAATCCCAAAATTTGAGACCATGTTTTAGGAATGGCTTGTTGTCGAGAGGTAGAAGGATAACCTTTGGGAATCTCCTTTAAAAACAGATCAATAGAGTCATCTACCTTTTCGCCTAGAATCGTTGCAATGATCTCCTTCAGCGAAGTGCAGTCAGAATTTACCCCCCCCATCTGAGCAATAAGATCTTGGAGAAGCGGGGGAAGTATCATCGAATCTTTTATTCGACTCTGGCTCTGTGTAAAGAGGGAAGAAAAGGCTAAAGGTCCTAGCTCTTTCCCCTTAGAGGAAAGCTCCTCCTCGATTGTTTTTTGAGGAGAACCTAAATACGATTCTACCATTTTCCATACAGAAGTAGCTTGAACCTCTTTTTCTGAAGATACCCCTGCTTTTCCTAAGCACCCTTTTAGAGTCTCATAGAGATCGTTAATCGAAAAATCGACCTCCTCCTTATTTTCAATCCATAAGGGAAATCTGAGAAGCGACTCCCAAAAATGGTCGTTTAATAAAGCCTCAGGAACCTCCGAAAATTCGATAGGCAAGGTCACGGGAGCGAGAATTCGACTAGTATCACTTCCGTGAATTTTAAGATGATAAAGACCTACTCCGGTTTTTCGAATTTCTACCCAAAATTCTGAATTTTGGGTGGATGCAATTCCCATCTCGTCAAAAACAACCCTCAGCGGAGGGGGGATTTTAGCATCGTCTAAACATTCATGAATCGTTTTGAAAACTTGAGCCTGAAACTCTGAAAAAACATCCGAAAACGCTTGTGTTAAAACCGTTTCAAGATTGCCCTCGATCATTTTTTCCCAAACGGTGTTTGTGACAATTTCACCGGCTAGTTCGTCAAAATCCTTTTTCAAACTTTCCGCTATAGCAGAGTACCAAGTTGGTGGAAGAGCTCTTTGCATCTTCTCTTTGATCAATCTGATTCTCTCAGAGACCATTTCTTTAGCATCGCTCATAGCAGCTAGAGGAGAGCTTCCAGTATGTTCCAAAACTTCCTCTCGTATCATCTTCAGAAAAGAGTCAGGATCTTGAAACCAAGCTAAAACTTCTGGCGGGAGAAATCTTTCTAGGATAGGGGAAGTCGATTTTTTTAGCCTTCCTAGGAAAATATAGGGAGTACCTTCTTGCAAGAGTTGAAGATCTAATTGTAAATCAGAAAGGAACTCATCTAGCAAATCGCGATTCTCTCCAATCCGCTTAAGTTGCTCATTTCGGGCTATTGCTTTGTTAAAAGCTCCAATACTCCCTTCGGGAATTTCTACCCCTCTACCTATCAGATAAGTAAGAATTTCTTTAACTAAACGAGTATCTCCAACCCCTTCTGAAATAGCTCTCTTTACAAGAGAAGGGCATGCGATTTGATCCACAGGGGCTCTTACAGGAGAACCACCCCCCACATACCGATCTACCGAGTTTCCATCTGCTGCATGAGGAAAAACACCCGAACCAGGAATCGGAACATAACCCGCAGGCAATCGATGACTTCTATCCATAATGAACCCTATTCTAGCCAAATAGAAAAAAAACATCACTAACTGATTCGTTTAAAATTAGTTGTACAATATGTTGCGTTTAAAACCTCTCGCTTCTATAAAAATGACAAAAGGAGAATGTATGTTCCGCTCTGCAAAAGATTATCGTACGTTTTTAACAATCCTGCTCACCTACGCCCTTGACCTTGTTGGTTATTCCATTGTTTTCCCCGTTCTTGCACCCCTTTTGCTCAATACTCACCTTACTTTTTTTGAAACGGATGCAAGCGAGCTTGCAAGAACGACCACTTTGGGGGTTCTCTTTGCAGTTTTTGGAGTTACCCAATTTTTTGGGGCCCCTGCAGCAGGGGCGCTTGCCGATCATTATGGACGATATAAAATATTTTTAATCACAATTGGAATTTCTGTATTCGGCTACAGTTTAATGGCTTTTGGTGTCTATCAACAAAATCTTGCCTGGCTCTTTGCAGGCCGAATGATTACAGGATTTTGCTCTGGAAACTTTGCCCTTGCCCAATCGGCAACAGCAGACCTTACAGAGACTCACCAACGAAGCAAAGCCTTTGGACTCTTAATTGGAGTAGGAGGGCTCGGCTTTGTCGCAGGCCCCTGGATTGGCGGAAAGCTTGCTAATCCCGAATGGCTCTTTGGATCTGGCGCTTTTATCTTTGCAGCGATTGCGGCGTTTATTAATTTTTTTATGGTCTACTTCTTTTTTCAAGAAACTTGGAAAAAAAGCAGTTCACAAACCACTTTACTTTCAACTTTTAAGGATATTTCCTTGGTATTTCACCAAAGGAAACTGCGAGTTATTCTTACAGCTTACCTCCTTTTTTCCATAGGATGGGGGTTTTTCCTGATCTTCTCCCCTACCTATCTTGTTCAAAAATTTGGATTGAGCGCTAGTACCATTGGAGACATCTACGCCTATCAAGCTTTTATTTGGTTTTTTGTTGCTATGTACTTAAATAAAGAGCTAATTGCAAAATTTACCCTCTCTAAGTTGATTCTTGCTGGTAATCTCCTTGCCGCTATTGGGGTCTTTCTTTTTGTCTGCCCCAATACCCTTTGGCCTTTCTGGATTATTATTCCCATTGCTCTGCTTGGAGGAGCTCTCTCTTGGGTAAACCTCGGATCCCTCCTTTCCATAGAATCTCCAGAAAATCTTCAAGGGCGGGCCATGGGAGCAAGTGGTTCGATGTGGTCAATCGGCCAAATCATCGCCCCCCTGGTAGCTGGAGTACTTTCAGGGATCAACATCTATTCTCCCCTTATTTTAGGCTCACTACTCATGTTCTTATCCTTTGTCTATTTCACTTGCGCTCATAAATTTTCTCCTAACAATTGATTTTTCAATCTCTTAATGATAGACTAAGTAAAAAAATATTCTCTTTATGATTAGTAGACCAAATCAAAGAAATCCCTTAGTAGCTTTTGACCAAAAGCTGGAGTACGTTCCCTTTATAAGCACATTCTTAAGCATTTCAAACCTTTTTTTGAAATATGTCAGTATTCCTAGATATCCTCAAAGGGAACCTATTAAAAAAGATTACTATACCTATATTTGTCAAAAATCTCTGCTTCGTTGCGCAATCATTGCTATTCCCATTTTTGGGAATTTAGTGATTGCTATTTATGATATTACAACAAAACCGGCTCCAAAACTTTCAAGACGCTTAGAAAGATCTGCCCTTATAAACCCCCTCCTTAGAAATCCAAGCAGTTATACCTCCCTACCCCCAGAGACTAAAGCAGCTGTAAAAGAGGCTATCCTTGAAGAATTTAAAAATAATTATAGACGCTCCTTGATTATAAAATTTCCTGAGCTAGCAAAAGAATTTAGAACGTTGATTGATGAAAGCACCTTTTTAACACCTGCACAAAAAGAGTCTTTTCTTCCATCTTTAGACCCTATTAAAAAACTCTACGAGACAGAAGGAGTTGTCGTTCGAATGATTGCATCGCCAACTCAAACCTCGATTACCTATGAGCTTTTCTCTGACAATACAACCCTGGAAAGGCCCTTATCGGCCACATATATCAAAGAGGGCATACCGATTGACCTTTTTACTTCAGGGATCGGGTTTATTTATGATCCTAAAGAACTATATATTGCTAATGCTTTTAAAAATAATGCACTAACCAGTTGCCCTCACTACTCGGAAGGTAATTTGCGGCAAGTTCCCAGCACCCGAGGGATCCCAGGAAAGCTGAATTGGAAATATGATTCTTCGACAGGCTCAAGTTTTACCGATTACGCTGCAGGGGACAATACAATTACTCCAATCGCTGCTAAGGTAGTAAGGATGTATGAAAAGGGGCAGAGAACGCTTAGGCACAATGAACTTAAAATCAGGGCGCTTGCCCCCTCTGATCAACCTCTATCGACTGCGATTATCGGGATTGTTATTAATGAAAGAACCCTTGAGCAAATGGCGTCGATCCTACGCATAGTAAAACAAGAGAGACCTGACCTACCGGTCTACACCTACCAACCGACTATAGGCTCACTAACCCTTTGTCCCACGCATTAAGAGCCTGTTCAGGAAAGAGTTGATTTTGCAATTGTTTAAAATAAACAATACAAAGAAAAAGAAGAAAAATAAAAATTTTATCACAGCGAAGCATGGAACCTTTTATCCATCCTGCCCTAGGACGCGCAGTCAATAAGTCAATATCGCAATGAGAAATTGCAGTTTGCAAGTCCCTAGGATCTCCAGAGGTGAGCGTGTGCTTTGCACCAGAGCCCGAGCAACATGCAACGTATCGAAGCGAGATTGACTTGTTTCTTTCTTTTTTCTTACTTTTTCAACAGGCCCATTAAGCTCTTACTCCCAAATCTAGCTCCCCAGTTTCAAGAACATGGCTACGAAGTTTGATGATTGCAAAGAGATTCATGCAAAGCATAGTTGTTATAGCGATGTCTGCCAATGTCCAAACCGTGTGAACGTGAATTAACGTTCCGAGAGGTACAAGGGCTATGAAACTGTATCTAAAAAGGGTGGCAAGTCTTGAACCCCCTATAAATTCTGACGCCTTTTCTCCGCAGTAGCACCAAGCTAGAATCGTTGTATATCCAAAGAGAATCAAAGTCGCAAGAACCATATACCCTCCAAAAGATGAGTTAACACCTTTTGTAAAGGCAGCTATTACCATATTAGTACTTTGAAGGTTAGGATCTTGCCACACCCCTGTCATCAAAATAACTAAACCTGTCATCGTACAAACAATCATAACCATAAGAGGTGCTACCAGAGTTGAAACTCCAGCCATTTTCGGATGATTGATTTTCTGGCTCGCTTGCAAAATGGGTACAATTCCAGTTCCTGCATCGGTGGCAAATAGACCTCTATCAAAGCCTGTTGTCATCGCTTTTAATATTCCAAACCCCATTACACCACCTGCAAACGATGTCAAACTAAAGGCGCTTTTAAACATCACTCCAAATGCCGGAAAAATCAGTTCGTGATTGCTCATAATAATATATAGGGCTGTTCCCATGTATATCAGAGCCTTAAAAGGGACAACATAGGTAGCAAAGCCAGCTAAGCGCTTGATCCCCCCTAGGACAATAATTCCTACAAAAAAGGCCATACCTAGCGCGCAAAAAAGCGGATTAAGGCCCATTGTTTCGAGTGGCAAAGAAATCGAGTTTACTTGGGCAAAATTACCCGCGGTGATTGCACCAAAAATTGTGCAAAGGGCAAAAATTATACTTATTTTTTTATTTTTCAAGCCATCACGGAGGTAATACATAGGCCCCCCTACATACTCCCCCTTCTCATTTTTCTTACGATAGACCGCTCCTAAGACACAACTTGCATATTGAATCACAGAACCAAGAAACGCCATCACCCACATCCAGACAAGTGCACCAGGCCCGCCAGAACCAATAGCAACAGCCATTCCAGAAATGTTACCCGTACCCAAATTTCCCGCTAAAACAGAGGCGATAGCCCCAAAGCGACTAATATTACCCTCGCTCCCCTCGGTTTTTTGAATAAGAGAGAGAAAGCTCTCTTTAATTTTTGTAATCTGGATAAATTTTAATTTAATCGTCAGGTAGATTCCCAAGCTAACAATCGCAGGAAAGACGACACACAATGTAAAATAATAATTAAATAACTCTAAAAACACGATTCACCTCTGTATCAGGATAATTTTTAATTTATAGAAAAAATATAAAAGGGTTAATTATCCCCTAAGGGAAGAAAGCGAGCAGGTAAGAAATAAAAACTGATTATTTTTCATACTCTCATTTTACCTAACTTAACCAAACAAAGTCTAGGAAAAATAGGTAAAATAATTCATACTACTTCCCCTATGATGCAAGTCTACTTTCCCACCTTCTTCTCTTTATTTACAGATAGTGCCATTGAATCTGCCTTTGAGCAGTACGAAGAGACCCATTTTATTCAAATCTATTTTGAAGATCTCCCCCCGATTCGCTCCATTCACACAACCGAATCTGTCAGGCAAATCTTAATACGAAACACGGTCCACTGTTTAGAGAGATCTATTCAAGAAATTTGTAGTCAAAATTTAGCAAGCCTTCTCTTTTTTTCTGCACACAAAGGTTCGATTAAACAGATCACTTGGATCCATGATAGCGATACAAGAACCCTATTTATCACAAATGCAACTGGTCTAATTCATCTTGCCTACCAAGGATTATCCATTGCCACCCTCTTGAAACTTGATGAAAAAACCCGAACGGAGACTGTTAGAAATTGGAAGCACGTATGCCGCCACTTGAGCATCGGATTCATCACTCTGGACCGCTTCTTCAAAACTAAAAAAGAGGCCCTTATTGCAAAAAAATCGGCGCCCCCCATGCCGGTAAGCTACGAACCTCTTGCCCTCTAGCAAAACAGTGGGGCCAGGCCTGACCCCAAAAGATTAGCTTGCCTTCCGTTTTTTTTCTTTTCCTGGATGGGGCGCTTTAGAATGAATCTCTTTTCGCTCAGCGGCAGGTGCTTCAGAAGGTGTTATGCTTTCGATTTTCGCATTTTTGGGATACGAGGAGAGGTGCCAGTTTTTCATTTCCATATCGACTTGTTCTCTTGAGTACCCGTATTTATTACGCAGATACCCTAGAAATGGTTCAAATTTTCCATCGATCCGATTTAGATCCTCTTGGCTAATTTTCTCCCATTTTTCTGGAATCTTAGCCCTTAATAAACTCCAATTTGCTTCAAATTCATGTCTATTCATAAACCCTCTTTTTTTGGTTTTCTCTAATTTGAGGTTAACTATAACTAACCTACACTCTTAGTTATATTTATCCCTTAATTATTGAATAGATAAATTTAAAAAAGGGAGAGGGAGACACCTATAATAGTGACAAGAGAGACTGCAAACATTTGGCGAGCCCACTTCTTATCATCTTTAGCCTTAAAACCCTTAAATGACCAAATCAGCCATAAGCCGCCCAAAATTGTAGCTATTGCTAGGTAAATATAGCCAGTATACCCAAGAGCTGTAAGCAAGGCAGTGCTCCCCATAAACGCAACTATGTAGAGAATCATTTGAACCTTAGTAGTATAAGACCCTCTTGTAATCGGAAGAACAGGAATCGAGGCTGCCTTATAATCATCAAATCGATAGAGCGCAATTGAATAAAAATGAGGCATTTGCCATAAAACTAGTATGAAAAAGAGGATGATTCCCCCTAGATCTAAACGGCCAGAAGCTGCTGTATAGCCGACTACTGGGGGAACTGCACCTGCAACACTCCCTAAAAGAGTTGCATAATCAGTATAATACTTAACAAAACTATAACCAATTACATAGATAAGAAATCCAGCTAAAGCAACTGCTGCAGTAAGAGGGCTTGTAAAATAGAGCAAGGTGGCAAATCCGATAGTCCCAAGAATTCCAGATAGTATAAAAGCTTTAGTAGGAGAGACCTCCCCTTTGGCAAACCCGCGATTCTTAGTTCTTACCATTTTTGCATCGGCGATTCGATCTATATAATTATTACAAATGCAGGAAGATGCAATCACAAGCCCAAGGCCTACAAGCATTTCTAAAAAAAGCCAGTAATTAAAACCCATTTTGCTCGCTAGAGCAAACCCACCAGCGGTCGTAATTAAGTTTCCCATAATGATACCAGGCTTTGTCAACATATAGTAGGTTCTCACATTCCCCCCATCATAGTTCTTTCGTTTAGGCTATACATGATCCAAAGAGTTCCCGCAATGACAATCGCTAAAATTAAAACCATATAACCAAAAATATGGAGATTGTATCTTGGCTTTTCTTCAAGGAATAAATCGAGAAAAATACCCAGTTGTAGAATCGCCTGCACAAACCCACAAACTAAAATTAAAACCAAAAGACTCCAGCCGCTAAGTAGATTCTCTGTCACTGCAAAGTAGGAGGTAAGGGTTAAAACAATAAAAAAGAAGAAGGCCGAGAGGTATGCCTTAAAACTAAAATGTCTTATCTCCGAATTCATCAGATGACCCCCATTAAGTAGACGATTGTATAAATAAAGATCCAGACTACATCCAAAAAGTGCCAAAACATTCTAAGACAGGTTAATCTTTTTTGCACTACCGGCTTAAATCCAAAATAAAGAATCTGGGCTACCATAGTGGTCATCCAAATCAGGCCAAAGGTAATATGGGTTCCATGAGTTGCAACTAGTGTAAAAAATGAGGATAAAAATGCGCTTCTAGACCAGCTATTGCCCTCTTCTACTAAATGATGGAACTCGATAAGTTCCATCGTGAGAAAAGTAAGCCCTAAACAAAAGGTGATAACAAACCAAAAAATCGTCTCTTGTTTTTTCTCTTTTTGTCCTGCAAGACCGGCAAGAGTACAGGTAAAACTACTGGCAAGAAGGGCTAAGGTTTCCCCTAAGACAAAAGGCATACTAAAGAGCTCTTTTCCTGTAGGGCCACCAGCTACATTATTGTGGAGTACTGCATAGGTAGCAAAAAGAATGCCAAACAAGATGCAGTCTGTCATTAAATAGACCCAAAAGCCAAAGACCGTTTTTTTATAGGTTTCTTGTACATGGTCCATCATTTACCCTCCATCTTTGCCACTTCAGCAGCTGTGATTACATATTCACACTCTTCCTCTGATAGATGGACAATAGCACAAACAATGACTCCTACAATTGAGACAAGAGCTAACCACCACATATACCAAATAATGGCAAACGCAAATAGGAAGGCAAATATACCGATGATCAATCCCATGGGGGTATTTTTCGGCATTAAAATGTCTTCATACTCTCTTTTTTCCCTTTTTGCCTGTTTCATATCCCAAAAAGCATCTTTATCATGCACCTCTGGAAGTATAGCGAAATTATAAAGAGGGGGTGGCGATGTAGTAGCCCATTCTAGGGATCTTCCATTCCAAGGATCTCCGGTAAGATCCCTATTATGATGACGATTTTTTATGCTTACTAAAACTTGTAACACTTGTAGTCCAATTCCAATTGCAATTAACAGAGCTCCAAATGCAGCTACAATAAAAAGAGGCTGCCATCCCGTTGAGGCATCGTAGTGACTTAAGCGCCTTGTAGTCCCCATAAGTCCAAGTACATAGAGCGGTAAAAAAGCAAAGAAAAAGCCTATAAACCAAAACCAAAACGCATATCTCCCCAGCCTCTCATCCAACTTAAATCCTGAAAACTTTGGAAACCAGTAAGTAAAAGCTGAGAAAAACCCAAAGACCACCCCGCCAATAATAACAGAGTGAAAATGGGCTATTAGAAACAAGCTGTTGTGCGTTTGAAAGTCAACAGGGGCAATCGATAATAGCATTCCCGCCAATCCCCCTATTGTAAACACAAAAACAAACCCAATAAACCAAAGCATGGGAGTTGTAATATGAACCCTCCCTCTAACCATGGTAAAGAGCCAATTAAATATTTTAGCTCCGGTAGGAACGGCTATTAACATAGTCATAGCTCCGAAAAAAGCGTTTACATTAGCGCTCGCTCCCATGGTAAAAAAGTGGTGCAACCAAACAATAAAGGAGAGAACTGCGATAACTCCGATAGCCCAAACCATCGATTTATAGCCAAACAGTCGCTTTTCCGAAAATGTTGAAACCACTTCTGAATAGATCCCAAAGGCTGGAAGGACAAGTATGTAAACTTCGGGATGACCCCAGGCCCAAATTAAATTGACATACATCATCGGATTACCACCGGCGTTTGATGTAAAAAAATGCATGTCAAGAACTCGATCAAGAGCTAATAATGTGATTGTTACCGTTAAAATAGGAAAGGCAAAAATGATTAAAACCATAGTAGCAAAAGCTGCCCAAACAAACATAGGGAGACGCATATAAGTCATTCCAGGGCATCGCATTTTAATAATCGTGACCAAAAAATTGATCCCGCCAAAAAGACTTCCCACCCCCGCAACTTGAACACTCCAAATCCAATAATCAACACCTACCCCGGGATTATACTTAAGTCCTGAAAGTGGAGGGTAAGCAACCCAGCCTGCAGCAGAAAACTCCCCTACCATTAAAGAGACATTTAACAGCATAAAGCCCATAAAAAAGAGCCAAAAACTGACAGCATTTAAAAAAGGAAATGCGACGTCCCTTGCGCCAATTTGTAACGGAACAATTAAATTGACCAATCCAAAAACAATCCCCATTCCCACAAAGAAAATCATCGTTGTTCCATGGGCAGTAAAAAGTTGCTGAAAGTGGTCGGTCCCTAAATAACCCATATTACTGCCGCAAGAGAGTGCTTGCTCGAGTCTCATCATGATCGCATCAATCGCCCCTTTTAGGAGCATCAAAACAACGACAAAAATATACATGATCCCAATTTTTTTAGGATCTAAAGAGGTAAGCCACTCTGTATAAAAATATTTCCACAAACGTTTATACGTCAAAAAGAAAACCGCAAACATCGCCATGAGAACCATCATAAGACTTGCCCCTGAAGCGATCATGTCGTGTCTTAAAGCATCTAGTGTAAGCCTTCCAAAAATACTACTTTCCATTGCTACCCATCTCTCTCATTAATACCCAATCAAATAGCTTTATATCTTCCAATCGGTAGTAAGCTACTGGATTATTTTGACTTGGCAGAGCAAGCTCTTTATAACTATCTAGATCTAAACCTTTCGGAGCGCTTTTCACCTCAATGAGCCACTCTTCATAATCTTGATCAGAGGTAGCCTTCAAAAAAAAGGTCATTCCCGAAAAACCTTTTCCACTTAAATTCGCTGAGACTCCACGAAACTCTCCCTTATGATCTGCAATTAAATGGAGTTCTGTTCTCATGCCAGGCATTGCAAAAATTTGCCCTCCGAGCTCAGGAATCCAAAAGGAGTTCATCGGGGCATCTGCAGTAATTATAAAATTAATCGGTACCCCTACGGGAACTTGAAGAAAATTGACTGTTGCGATTTTCTCGTCTGGGTAAATAAAAAGCCATTTCCAATCCAAGGCGACCACCTGAATGGTAATTGCCTTTTTACCGTTTTCGATCGGCTTATAAGGATCTAAATCATAGCAGGCAATCCAATTAAGAGCCCCCAGTATGATAACAATTATGCAAGGGATTCCCCACCAAATAATCTCAGCAATTGCACTATGATTCCAATCAGGTTTATACTGATGCTTAGGATTGTTAGCTCGATACTTCCATAAAATAAACAGGGTCATCGCAAAAACGGGGAGAATCACAATCATCATGAGAAGGGTACAAATCCACATGAGATCGCGCTCTTTGATTCCAATTATTCCTTTTGGATTTAACACAATTAGATCAAGATGAGAAAGATAGACTCCCCCAAGAAATACAATCACTAACGTCAATACAAACGCGAAAAAAATCTTATACCACTTGATCATAGTTGAACCATAATAAACATTTAAAAATAACTCTACTTATAATAATTTTAAAATTTTATTCCAATACCTGCACCCGCATTTAAGCCGCTAACATCAAAATAGGTAGACCTCACATTTTCTAAATGAACAGACTTTGAGCCAAACTGCTTAAATGAATAGGCGCAAAATAGATCTAAAGTAACATATCTTGAGAGGAGAGTCTGAAGTCCAATTTCCGCTGCAGCTCCGACCCCATTTCTATTTATATGGTGTTTCATATAATTGGAATGGGTATGCACTTGGAGAAAGTAATATTTGCAACCAACTCCAAAATAAGGCCTAATAAAAAATGCAGGGTACATATATTTTAAACCTGCAGTGATCATCTCCATTTGAATTTTAGTAGGGGTGTCTAACGTTTTCGATTTTCCCGATCTATAAAAGTAATCAACTCCCCACCAAAAATTTAGACCTCTAAGTGCAAAAAGATCACCCTGATAAACAGGGACAATTCCCTCTAAAGCGTAGCTAATCCCCCCATTATGATACAGGTCTCGAAATAACTTTGACTCTGGCCAAAAGTAACTCACCCTCCCTTCTACTGTTGCAAAAATAGGCTCATTTTCTTTTTTTACAACCACCTCACCTTTTACAACTTCTATCTGCTCTTCGGGAATTTGAGCTTGAATGTCGGCAAGCTCTACCTCTAACCCTTCACTCGGCTCTTCTTGTTTAGCGATTTCTGGAACAACTTCTGCTCCTACCTCTTGATTTTCAATTTCAGATTGAATAGGCTCCTGATTTACAATGATTTCAGATTCGTTTTTCTCGAATTCTAAAACTTCTGATTCTGGGAACTCTTCTACCAAGACTTCTGTTTTGAGATCTTCGAGTTCCAAAACTTGTAATTCCTCAGCCTCTTCCCCCAGAACTTTTGGTTCATCCCTCTCATCTAATACAGGTTCAGAATCTACATTCTCTAACTCTACTTTGCTTTCAATAACCTCTGAAACAATCTCTTCGCTCGCTACTAAAAAATGAAGAGGGAGTATTACAGAAAAAAAATTAATTATGAAAAATCTAAACATGCACATAACTTTTGACTGTCATAAAGATTTATAATTAACAACAAGAAATTCAGAAATTTTAAATAATGTCTAAGAAGACTCTTCCCAAACTTGGGTAAGATGGATCAGAGTGTGAACCGATTTTTCCATATCTTGAAGGCTAACCCATTCAAGTGGACTGTGAATGTTATGAAAGCCTGTAAAAATATTAGGGGTAGGCAGTCCTCTTTCTGTCAGACGAGAACCATCTGTCCCACCACGAATTGCATCGGAAATAGGGATTAATCCAGCCCTTTTTATCGCTTCCTGAGCAAATCTTACAGGGGTAAAATCTTTTTCAAGCCAGTAGCGCATGTTTCTATATTGAGGACGAAGAGACAACTTAATACTACAACCTTTTTTCCCTTTCTCTAAATCTGTTACAATCTTTTGCAACACTCTATGCTTTTCTTCTAATCCCTCAAGTTCAAAATCTCTTATAATAAAACGAATGGTCGCTTTTTCTGACGTTCCCGAAATTTCCACAGGATGAATAAATCCCTCTCTGCCTTCAACCATTTCTGGAAAAATCTCATTAGGAAGTTTTTCAAGGAGCTCAGCCCCGATTCGAATCGCGTTGATTAAAACACCCTTAGCCGATCCAGGATGAGCTGCAACCCCTTCAATTTCAATTACCGCCTCATCAGCACTAAATGTCTCATAATCAATTTCCCCCAAATGTTCCGAATCCAAGGTGTAGGCCGCACGCGCTCCAAGTTCTTCTAGCTCAAGTTTATTCATCCCCCTCCCAATCTCTTCATCAGGATTGAAACAAATTCGGATAGGTCCATGTATAATTTCGGGATGCTCCACTAAATATTTCACCAAACTCATAATGATCGCAACACCCGCTTTATCATCTGCACCAAGCAAAGTCTTTCCTGAAGCTGTAATAATAGTCTCCCCAACCTTTTCTTTTAAAAGGGGGATCTTTTCAGGATTTAAGATTTGAGAAGGGTCATCTGGTAAGACAATAGGGAGGCCGTCATAATTTTGATGAACGATCGGTTTAGCCTTACCTCTGCAAGCATCTGCTGTATCTACGTGGGCCAAAAACGCAATTTGAGGGACTCTCTTTTTAGAATTACTGGGGATAAGAGCTAAAACGTAACCATACTCAGTGACTTTAACGTCTTGAATTCCATATTCTTTTAACTCTCTTTCCAAAAAATAGATCAAATCCCACTGCTTATCACTACTTGGACAGGTATCCGAGTGGTGATCACTTTCAGTATCAATCTGGACGTAGCGCAAAAAGCGGTCTAATAAATCTTTTTGATCAATTTTCATGTCACATATTGTATACTGTATTTAAAAAAACTAAAAATAAAAAATAAAAAATATATGCAAAAAAAAATACTCAATTTTTTACTCTTTAGCGCGGCAGCTACAGGCGTCGTTTATTTTAAAAATGACCTTTTACTCTCTCTATCGATTGCCACCTTCTACCTCATCTTCCAAATTGCCCTCTTTGCAAAATTTGACCGAGATAGCTATTTTGTCTGCATACCTTTAACACTCTACGCAGTTTTATTAGGGTATATTCATTATAAAATACTTGGCTACGATAATCTATCCTTTCTAGCCCTCTATCCGATGTTTGCCCTCACCTTAAACTCCTCCCTAAAATTTCTTACCTCGAATCTCTTCGTCTCGTTTTTCCTTGCAAGCGCCCTTGGAATTTTTCTCTTTGAAACAACTTCTATCCTATTTCTTTCTTGGGGGATCTATCTAACCCTTCTTATTCTTCTCAATCGAAAGCTTACCGAGCTCCGAGAAAAATACACAAATCCTGAGGAGATTAAAAAACCGATCACAGCCGTTTTTGATAATCACTGTTCCTTTTGCTCTCATGAAATGGAAAAATTGAAAAATAGGGAACAGACAGGAGAGACGATCTACGCTTGCCCCTCATCCCCTGAAGATTTAAGTAAAATTACTACCGCCTTCTCCTATGAAGAGGCGATGAAAACCATCCACGCACTCGATTCAGAAGGAAACGTGATCACCGGAACTGTGACAATCTCCGAAGTCTTTGCTAGGGCAAACCTCCCCCTTTATGCAATCACCCTTCAAGCCCCAGGCCTCTCTTATCTCTTCTCATTTGGCTACAACATCTTCAATAAACTGCGCAAACGTTCTAACTGCTAACTACCTCTATTCCTCTGCTTGCTCTTGTATAAGAAAAGCGGGCCGCGCGATGATTATTTCGATCTGCCACTGATTGAAGTAATTGGTCTAAAGTTTTAACTATCGTCCCACTTTGCGACCAGAGTTCCCCTTGGAGTTCTATCTTTTCTGAATTAATGAAATGAATTGATCTCGATTTTCCCTCTATTTTCTTCCCCAATATACCCCATCCGATTGAAAATTCGAATCGAGCTCCCTCGGAGAATGTAATTGTCTTTGTGCTCGAATTAATGATTCCTGAAACAACTGGCCCTAAAACTAAAAGGGTCCCATACTCAGTCTGATCCCCTTCTAATTTAGGCACCCAACATTTAATTGGTTGTGTTAAAGTGAACTTATATGAACCATCTGTTTGAGAATACTCCCAAGTAGTGACAACTTCTGATCCATCGGAAGCTAGTAAAGCGCTAAATAAGCCTGCTACCTCAGGGCGAGATTCTTAGTAAACACATCTATCATTTGATTCCAAGGGGTAATACTCGGATCCAAGGTAGGCTCCAGATTAAGAGTCGCTACTGGCACAGGGCTGTGTTACTTGAGCTGCCCCTGACTCTCCACTCAACTCTTGACTCTTACTTGAAGGGTTCAATTGTCTAAGTTTTTTTTCTAAAGCTTCAATTTCCTCCCTCTTTTCACTAATCTTTTTGTTGTTATTAGCGATTTTTCTATCAAAGGTTGTTTCAAGGGTTACCAATCGCGCTTTCTCTAAGACTATCCATTGGCTAATCCTCTCTTCTTCAATTCTTAATTGGTGACGGTCAGTCCCTGTTAAGGCATCTTGGAGCATTTGAAATCCCGTTTCGAAGAAATTAGAAGAGCGATTTCCTACAGGTCCTGATTTATATGTTGCTAATGTTAATTGATCCCCTAATTCCTTTAACCTACCGTTAATTTTTTGAATCTCTTGCAGTTTCTGGGCGCATATCTGTTCTCCGACCTGGATCCAATCGACTAACTTCAATCTTTTTTCTTTAAGAACTTCTTTTTTTGTGTTTCTTCGATGGATCAAACTCAACAGCTTTTTTTGGACACTTTCACTAATCTTTTGTTCACTTTTTTCGATTTGCGAGGAGTCCTGAGCAACCTTTTGCTTAGAGAGACCTAATTTTGAACCAATATAAGATAAGAGGTTTAGAATAAATTGAAATAATCTTCCCATCTTTGAGGAATTCGTACAAAGGGGAGGTTCACCTGTTGGGACTAAAAAACTAGGAGCGCCTACTGACACTGAAGAAATCGGATTGAACCCATAAAAACTTCATAATGATTAATGTAAATATTATAACATAATTTTATAATTAAAGTCAATTATTAGCTTTACTCGATTTGGGTTATACTCTTTACTATTAGTTACTTATAAATTTGTTTGTCTTTATATAAACAATCACATATTCGTTTGTGTTATGGATGAAAATAAGGAATTACACAAGGGGCTTAAAAAGAGGCACATTAGCCTAATTGCGTTGGGAGGCATTATCGGGTCCTCCTATTTTTTAGGAACGGGGTATGTCCTTAATCAGATTGGGCCTGCAGCTTGTTTAGCGTATATACTAGGGGGGCTCATCATGTTTTTAACAATGGCCTGCCTGGGAGAGCTATCAACCGCCGATCCGATGCATGGATCGTTCATTAGCTATTCTGCTAAATATATCTCCCCTGCTTGGGCTTGTGGGGTGGGATGGTCGTATTGGATTAGCTGGATTGTCTATATTCCTTCTGAGTGCATTGCTGGAGGGATTATCATGCACACTTATATGCCTGAAATTCCGGTCTATCTTTGGGCGATTTTATTTGGTATTTTGATTACTCTGGTTAATTTAGCCCATGTGAGTGTCTTTGGAGAGCTCGAATTTTGGCTCTCTTTAATTAAAATCTTTTTGCTTGTTAGCTTCTCAGTCCTCGCTTTAGCCATTATTTTTGGATTTATCCCCCCTCAAGCTCCCAGAGAGATAGGGACTGAGTATTTACTTGGAGACGGGGGGTTGTTTCCCAACGGCTATCTCATTTTGTTTATGAATATGGTGATTTTGCTGTCAAACTTCCAAGGCTCTGAGATTATTGGGCTTACAGCAGCTGAATCCTCCGAACCCTTAAAAGCTATTCCAAGTGCGATAAAAACAATCAGTTTCAGGATTATAGGGCTTTATCTCATTCCTACCTTTCTCTTGGCTGTCATTTTTCCTTGGCAATCTGCAAACCTTTCCGGGAGCGTATTTGCCCTGGCGTTAAATAAATATGGCCTCTCTTCCTATGCCCATTTCTTCAATTTTATGATTATTGCTGGCGCTCTTTCTTGCGCCAATAGCGGCCTTTATGCTGCAATTCGATCTCTTCACGGCCTTGCAATTCATAATATGGGGCCTAAGCTCCTCCGTTTCATCTCATCCCATGGGAACCCTGTTTATTGCAGCCTATTAACTCTTGGATGCATTTGGGCTCTATTGGTATCTTCCTATTTCTTCAAATCGGGGGCGATTTATGCCAATTTATTAGCCATTTCTGGTTTTACCGGATCTGTCTGTTGGATCTCTATCTGTATTGCTCAATTTCAATTTAGGAGAAAACTTCCCTTTATGGAAAAACCCCCTAAATTAATTTATAAAATTAGGTGGTTTCCTTACCTGACGATTCTTGCAATCGTTTTGCAGATTGGCTGCTTATGCATTGTTGCCCTTAGCCCGAGCTTAAGACTCTCCTTTTACTTAGGCGTTCCTGCAACTCTTATTCCTATCCTCATCTACAAATTCACCAATCACGATAAAGCAATTATTGACTAAAACCGGGCCTGCTTCTTACTGGCCCTTATTTTCAAGGGAAAGAATCAAGATACAAGCTAGAGGGAGCGTTAAGGTTTTTTACCTTAAGCAGAAAGGCTGTGATGTAGATTGGTTATTGAAGCCGATGCCTAGAGCAAATACGTAGCAGCCCAGGCTTAAATAATAAAAGAGAAGTCAATCCCATCTAATTCGAAATTCAAAAATAGAGCTTTTCCGAATTGGTCAAAATATCCTTTATCTTTATCTTCCTGTTTCAAAGGTCGTCGCTCTCATTTCCTCTATCCCTCTATTATCTCTTGTATAGGAAAAATCGGGGGAACGATGGTTGGCAAATGTACCGCAGTCTTTTATTAACTTATCTAAAGTTTTAATTTTCGTTCTAAATGTCATCATCATACCAGCGTTAATTTGGACATTACTAGAACTGACAAACCAAATATATCTTGCATAAAGATTAAGTTTGGTATACGAAAAAGGAGCTCGAGCAGCGCACTCCATACGGAAGGAATTTTTATCGAATTCTATCTTTTTTTCGCTTTTACTAATCCTTCCTGAAACCTCAGGTCCTAAAATTAAAAGTGCTCCATGCTCAGTTTCTTCTTTTTCTTCTTCTGATTTTGCAACCCACCATTTAATAGGCCTATTCAATTTCATTTCAAAAACCCCATCTTTCTCAGAACACTCCCAAGAGCTTACAATTTCTTCTGGATAAAAACTCAATAAAGTTTCGAATAATTCTCTCATTTCTGTGCAACCTCTTTCAGAAAGATCACTCAACATTTTTTCTTTTCTTGTTTCAACCAATGCAACTGATGGTGCTATCTGCACTAATTCTTTAACTATTTTTGCGTCCTCTGCTACCAATACTGTATTGTCAAAAACCCCTTTGCTTAAGGATTTTATTACTTTTTCAGAGCTTTTTGAGTCGGAAAAATCAGTTTCTAACAACCTCACGTCTTTCAGATCCGATGACTTCCTGATTGTTTCATCTTCTTTTTTATACTCTTCTGCTTTTCTAAAATATTGATCAATTGCAAAAAAATCTTTACAAAAAAAAGAATCTGCAGATTTTAGACCAAACAACGAAGTCTGAACCCTGCTTGAGCCAAAAACTAAAGGAGGACCATCATGTCCAGATTTAGGGCTCTTTAAAAGTGAATCCCCCCACCCTTTTTCTCTGGAGTCCAATAGTCTCGTGCAAACGTCTGTGGCAGCTAAAACGCAACCTAAAGTTCTTCCTACAATCGACATAAAAGCCCCTTCAATTATTTTATAATAAATAAATTTTAACAATAAATTAATAATAAATCAATTGATTATTAATGTTGATTTTCATAATTATAGAAAATATAATTAATAAGCCATTGATTGACATGGATTTATGAAACTCTTTAATTATAAATAAGAAAGGTGATTTTCTTCGAAAAAACCTGGTACTTCAATTGGAACTGCTATATACAGAAAATGATTGAAGAATCGAATTGATAAAAAACACCCTTAGTAGTGCATAATGTTATGCATGAATTTTTTGGAGTCCTAAATATCGAGTATCTGTCGCTTACCCCATAACTTTGACTTACATGAAAATAAGTCCGATATTCTCGAAGGTATTCAAGAGTCATTAGGAGCATATTTTCTATACTTAACTTGTTTTTTCTTCCCCCTTGAACTTTTTTCCCTATTCGAAAGATCAAGAATTAAGACCATCTTATTGCATGTTGAGCGTTTAACACCGGATAGCCTATGAAATTTTTTATCATCTAGTTGTTTAACAGTTTCAAATTTCATTCATATCTCCAAGTTTTTGAAGATATTCCACATTAAAAATTTTAGTTTCGAAAGAAGTCTATTAAAAAAATTTTGTTCGAAGAGGTCTCAGATGCATGATTTATTTGAGCTATTTGTGCCTCTATTTTGGTATTTTTTTCATATCAAAGGTCGTATTAGAGGAATTTCCCTTTTCAATTCCACTTGTATCAAGGTTTGACACAAAACGGGATTTCTGAGTTGAAAATCCCCAATTTTTGAACCTCTCTGAGTATATACTCATGACAGTTGAAAGACCCGGATTTTTCGCAGCAAAATCGTTTTAGT
>CALKUQ010000018.1 GCA_937996705.1 uncultured Chlamydiae bacterium | reverse complement strand
GAAATTTTGAAATATTAAGATTTTTTCAGAATTTCACGTCTGACCCTCAAGCTCTAATAATTAATTGATTAACCGAATTAAAGATTGGCCCATTTGACAGAGGGTCTCAAGACCCTCTTTTGTATTTTGGATTACATCTGGGGAAAAGGTTAATTTACCTGGTTCAAAGAGGCAAATGCACATAGAGGCGCCAAAGGAAAAATAGCCCATTTCGTCCCCTTTCCGGTATTTTTTTCCGGGCTGATAGGTAAAGTGGATGCTCCCGACGTTTGTAGCGCCAACAGCAATAAAAGAGACGAGACCAAATTGTTCGGTTTGCAACTCTATCACAACCCTTTTGTTCTCTGACAAATACGATATATTTGTCCGGAGAGCGAGGGGATTTACCGAATACAAGTAACCCCCAATTAGTTTATGCTCAGAAGGGGTACAGTCTACCGGAAAATGAAATCTATGATAATCTGCTGGTGCAAGCCTTGCCATAAGAAGCGACCCTCCTATGTAGCGATTTGCGCCTCCCTCTCTTGCTTCAAGCAATTTAGAAATAGAGAGTTTTTGCCCTTTGATAAAAATCTCTTGATGAAGGGCGATTCTGTCATAGGCTAAATACCTGCCGTCTGCGGGACAGACCAAATCATCAACCGAAATTTCCCTGGCACCCTTTTTTAACTTACGGATGAAAAAATCGTTAAATGAAGAAAAATTTTGCTTTGCACACTCTTGTAAGTTGATCTCAAACTTTTTCACAAAGGGATCTATTTGTCTTTTTGAAAAGGGATTTTTTTGCCAAATTCCAAAAAGAGCAGAGGCAAGGGGTAACTTTGAAATGAGGGCTCTGCAGCACTTAGAAAATCGCGTTTGCCTATAAAGCAAGTGGAGAAGGGACTCTCCGTACACAATTTCCTCTCGTACTTCTTTCGTTTTTCTGTCTACAATATAAATAGTCATAAAAGCTTTTATACGATAAAATAAGGCCTTAGAAATTAAAATAACAGGGAAAATGTTGGAACTTTTAAAGAAGATTTTTGGAACTCAGCAAACACGCCTAGTTAAAAGATACTTCCGAATCGTTAAAAAAATTAATGAGAAAGCGGAAGAGTTAAAAAATTTAACGGATAGCGAGCTTCGGGCAAAAACAGACGAGTTCAAAGAGCGGATAAAAAACGGCGCTACCCCTGAAGATTTACTTGTTGAAGCGTATGCCGTTGTTAAAAATGCTTGCAAAAGACTTTGTGGGACAGAAATTCACGTATCTGGCTATACCCAAAAATGGGACATGGTCCCCTATGATGTCCAAATCGTCGGCGCAGTTGCAATGCATTATGGGGCGATTGCGGAAATGCAGACCGGTGAAGGAAAAACTCTCACTTCTACTATGCCTTTATATCTTCATGCCCTTACAGGAAAACCCGTCCATTTAGTTACAGTCAATGATTACCTTGCAAAGCGAGATGCTGATTGGATTGGCTCAATTTTTAGATGGCTCGGCCTTTCGGTCTCGGTCCTTGTGAATCAAGTTCCTCCAGAGCAAAGAAGAGAGTTGTATAAAGCAGATATTGTTTACGGAACAGCCTCCGAGTTTGGTTTTGATTACTTGAGAGACAATTCAATGGCTACTTCGAAACACGAGCAGTGCCAAAGAGGCTACTATTTTGCTGTGATTGATGAGGTGGATTCTATTTTGATTGATGAAGCAAGAACCCCTTTGATTATCTCAGGCCCCTCTTCTGTTTCCAGACAAATGTATGAAATTCTAAAAGAACCCGTTCTTGAAATGGTTAAGCTTCAGCGCGATGAGTGCAACAAGCTTGCATCAGAGGCCCGAAGGATTTTTGAAAAGCTTCACCTTCTTGAAGATGAAGCAGAGCCTGCAAAACTCTCTAAAGAGGAAAATGCCGAGCTCGATGAGGCTTTGAAAAAAATCTGGCTGGTCTCAAAAGGGACCCCTATCAACAAGATTTTAAAGAGGATTCGTGAAAATCCTGATTTAAGGGCAAAACTCGATCATCTTGAAACTTACTATTGGGGCGATCAAAATAAAGAAGAGCGGCTAGAAGCTCTTTCAAAACTTTACATCATAGTCGATGAGAGGGGAAATGAGTATGAGCTGACAGACCTTGGCGTTAAACATTGGAAGGGTGATGAAAGCGCCTTTACTATGCTCGATCTTGGACACGAATACGCTCTAATTGACCAAAACGCCTCTTTATCTGATCAAGAAAAAATGCAAAAAAAAGTCGAACTTCGGGAAGCTGACGCTCACAGAAAAGAGATCTCTCACAACGTACGGCAGCTCTTTAGAGCCCACCTTTTGATGGAAAAAGATGTTGATTACATCGTACAAGAGGGAAAAATTGTCATCATTGATGAAAACACTGGAAGGGCTCAACCGGGAAGACGTTTCTCTGATGGTCTCCACCAAGCCATCGAAGCCAAAGAGGCTGTTACCATTCAAAAAGAGACACAAACCTACGCAACGATTACCCTCCAAAATTATTTCCGCCTCTATAACCGACTTGCTGGAATGACAGGAACTGCAATCACAGAAGCTCAAGAATTAAAAGAGATCTATAAAATTGAAGTTCTTGAAATTCCGACTCACAAGAAATGCCAGCGTGATGATCAAAATGATGAAATCTACATGACTGAACGCGAAAAATACGCCGCGATTTTAAAAGAAATTATTGAAGTTCATCAAACAGGAAGGCCGATTCTAATCGGAACTGAATCTGTAGAAATTTCAGAAAAGCTCTCAAGAATCTTAAAAAACCAAAAGCTGGCCCACACTGTTCTGAATGCAAAGCAAAACGATAAAGAGGCCGAAATCATTGCTGCTGCAGGGACAAAAGAGGCCATTACTGTCTCTACAAATATGGCTGGTAGAGGGACTGACATCAAATTAGGCGAAGGTGTTGCCCTGCTTGGCGGACTTCATGTAATAGGAACATCCAGACACCAATCCCGAAGAATCGACCGACAACTTAGAGGACGAGCTGGCCGTCAAGGCGATCCAGGCTCTTCAAAGTTTTACGTCTCGTTTGAAGACTCGCTTATGAGACTGTTTGCCTCAGGAAAACTTACGACAATTTTGCAAAAATTTCGCCCCCCTGAAGGAGAAGCGATTTCTGCCCCGATTTTAAATCGATCGATAGAAACAGCCCAAAAAAGAATCGAGCAAAGAAACTATACGATCCGAAAACACACCCTTGAGTACGATGATGTAATGAACAAACATCGATCAGAAGTTTACAATTTCCGTAATGAGGTCCTTCAAGGTGACGATATTTTCCCCATTTGCACAGAGATTTTAGAGACATTCGCTGCCCACTTAAGTGAACCATTCTTTCAAAATCGGGCAGAAGAGGGGGGCTGGCTCCCTGAGGAGTACCGCAAGTGTTTAATAAGCCATTTCCCCATTACCCTTGAAGAGGGAATTTTCAGCAGTGAAACCCTCTCTGCTGAAGAAATTGAAACAATCGCAGCTAAAAAAGTTGCCTTTTTATTCAAAGAGAAACTCAAAAGAGAAGCCGAAATGATTGGGATGATGCAAATGTTTAGCGGAAAAGAACCAACCCCGCTCCCCATCATACAAAACATTCTGAGATCTCTTCTAATTCAGGCTATAGACAAACACTGGCAAGAGCACCTGCTTGAGGTTGACCATCTTCGCACAGAAGTTTCGATGCGCTCGGTTGCCCAAAAAGATCCTCTTGTTGAATTTAAGCATGAAGCGTTTGCCCTGTTTGAGAAATTCTCTAAAAAAGTGAGATCTGATATTAGCCATCTCCTCTTCGCATTTGGAATCAATCTCCCTGACAACTTAGAACTAAAACAAGCTCTTCATCAAATGAAACTGATAGGCCCGCCACCCGCTCTTCAAAAATCGCTGGCGCTCCTCTCTTAGGGAATTTTTAGTAAACTCTCTTAGGTTTCTGAAGATTTGATTGAGCTAAGCTTTTTCCACCCTTGAAAAAGAAAGAGGGCCGAAATAAGAAGATAGAGGGGCCAGTATTTGCTCTTCCACTCTAGGGTAAGCTTGCCACTATCTGAAAGAAAAAAGAGAAGCCAAGCAAGGGTAAAAAGCTGACCTCCAATTGATAGAAGAAGAATTGAGCCTAGTTTGTTTCCCTCTTCTGCATCAATTTTAGGTGAAGGGGCCTTCTTCTTGGGCTCTTCTTTAACAAGATCTTCCTCCTCCTCTTTCTCAGGCGGAGCAGTAATTCCAAAACGGCTTGAGCCTCTTGCTGGAGAATACGGGGGATCATAAAGACCTGCTAAGCTATCTTCTGTCTGATAAGGTGTGCGCTCTTTTATAGAGCTTTTAACAAAAGAAGAGCCGCAATATCTGCACTCCTCTGCATCAAAAGCAACATTCCCTTCACAAAACGGACACATCTTCACTTTTTCTTTCGTACCCATAGCATCATAGTAGCGTAAATTCTAGTTTTTTTTCATAACTATTTTTATAAGAGTTTGGTGTTGCATTTTAGAAGACCATTCGATATACAATGAGATATGGAATATGATGTGATTGTAGTCGGAGGCGGCCCTGGAGGGTATGTTTCTGCAATTAAGGCTGCACAACTTGGTTTAACTGTTGCCCTAGTTGAAAAAGAAAAAGTTGGAGGCACATGCCTTTTAAGAGGATGCATTCCTACAAAAACCTTACTTGCAAACGCCCATGTAGTCCACATGATCCAAAAAGCAAAAGAATTCGGCATAAGCGTGGATGGCTTTAAGATCAATTATGCTTTGATGAAAGAGCGTAAAGATGAAGTGATTAACAATCTCTCCAAAGGGGTTCTCCATTTAGTTCAGAGTAATGGGATCGATTTTTTTCAAGGAAACGCCTCTTTTCTCTCTCCAAAAGAGCTAAAAATTTCTGGCAACCCTTCAAAAATCATTACAGGTAAAAAAATCATCGTAGCAACAGGCTCTATTCCTTCTAGCATCCTTTCTGCCCCTGTGGACCTCCATAAAATTCATGACTCTACCTCAATTCTAGAAATTACAAAACTTCCAAAATCTCTCCTTATTTTAGGGGCGGGATATATTGGTTGTGAATTTGCCTCTCTCTTCTCAGAACTGGGGGTAAAAGTGAGCATGATCGAATTTTTACCAGGAATTGTCTGGACTCAAGGAAAATCGATCTCCGATTATTTGACAAAATCGTTTCTAAAAAAAGGGATCGATTTGCATTGTAATGTAAAAATGGAGGCTTGCAAACTAACTGAAACTGGGGTCACCCTCTCTTTAAGCGACGGCTCTAGCCTTTCAGGCGATATGCTCCTTGTCTCTGTGGGAAGAAAGCCCTACACCGAAGAATTGAATTTAGGTGCAGCGGGTATTGGAACAAACCCTCAAGGCTTTATCGCTGTAAATGAGAAAATGGAGACGGAAGTAAAAGGAATTTATGCAATTGGCGATGTCACAGGCAAATCCATGCTTGCCCATTCCGCCTCCCATCAAGGAATTGTAGCGGCAATAAACTGCTCAGGCAGTCTAGCAAAAATGCACTACGAGTCGATTCCTGCTGTGATTTTTACCGACCCAGAAATTGCAACAGTGGGCTACACCCTTGAGCTTGCAAAAGAAAAGGGATTTGATGCAATTAGCTCTAAGTTTCCCTTTGCAGCCCTAGGAAAAGCGCAAGCAGGGAATGAGACTGAGGGTTACGCCGAGTTAGTGACTGAGAAAAAAACAGGACGAATTTTAGGGGCGTTTTTAGTGGGCAACCATGCAGGAAATTTAATTTCAGAAATCACCCTTGCAATCGATCATGAAATCACAATCGACTCCCTTGCAAACACCATTCACCCCCACCCCACCCTTTCAGAAATTTGGGCTGAAGCAGCTCTTCTTGCACACGGATCTCCCCTCCACCTCCCTCCGGCAAAAAAATGAATGACACCCTCTTTGATGCAAAACCCAAGCTGAATCGTCTCCCTCAAAATCCCGATTCAAGCGCAAGAGGCCGGTTTCCAAAATGGCTCCATATGCCGATGCTTGAAGGGGAAACTCTTTTTGCAACTGATCAAATTCTAAAAGATTACAAACTTAATACCGTCTGTGAAGAGGCAAAATGTCCTAACAGACTAGAATGTTTCTCGAAAAAAACAGCAACCTTTCTTTTACTCGGAAAAGCGTGTACTAGAGCGTGCGGATTTTGCCAAATCGATTTTTCAAAAACACCAAAACCACCAGAGATTGATGAACCTAAAAGAGTTGCGCTATCTGTAAAACACCTTGGTCTCCGCCACGTCGTCCTTACAATGGTTGCAAGAGATGATCTCCCTGATGGAGGAGCCTCTCACATCAACAAGGTAATTCAAGAAATTCGAATTGAAAACCCCGAGACAACCCTTGAAGTTCTCACTTCCGATTTTGCGGGGAATTTAAGCGCAGTTGATACGGTTTTAGAAACTCACCCAGAAATTTTTAATTACAACATTGAAACTGTTAGAAGGCTTACACCCTCGGTTCGCCACAAAGCCACTTATGATAGAACTCTCACAATCCTCAATCATGTAAAGGAGTCTCGAAAATCCAATTTTGTCAAATCTGGCCTTATGGTAGGTCTTGGAGAAACACTCGATGAAATCAAACAAACCATCACTGACCTCCATACCGCAGGCACTGATATCATCACAATCGGCCAATACCTTCAGCCCTCACGCTTGAAATTATCCGTAAAAGCATTCATCCCCCCTGAAACGTTTAAAGAGTATGAAACCTACGCCTATGATATTGGAGTTAAACACATCTACGCTGGCCCATTTGTAAGATCTAGTCACAACGCCAGCGAAATCCTAAAAACTTTATTGACGAAGTCTTGACTTACTGATAGAATTTCTACCTATGGATATTCCTCTACTAGATGAGATTGATTTGGAAATTTTGATGCACCGCGATGCCCATTTTGGGGGCAATTTTGGCATCATGATTGAGTACTATGAAAATGAAGGGGTTGGGGCTGTCCCTGATTTTGACATAGATCGGATTGTAGAGCTTCAAGCCATTCAAGAAGAACTTGGGGAAGATCTTTCTATGAAACTTCTCCCAGAGAGCGCCCGAGAAGAGGTTGCTAAAGCAAAAAATCTCTATGCCCAGCTAGAATCTGTTTATGACAAAAAAAATGCGACGATTGCAATCTTGATCAGCGACCTAATTCTGACCGAAGATGAAGAGCCTGTAGATGAAATTTCAGCAATCATCGATGCTGGCGAAAACATGGTGGATCCCCTAATTAATCTGATTGATTCAACAGATTTCTATAATCCCCTTTTTCCCGGCTACGGAAGGACACCTGCCTTTGCAGCAGTTTGCCTAGATAAGATCGGCAATACAAAGGCAATCCCCCACCTCTTTAATGCTTTAGGGGGAGAAAACCTCGATTTAGAAGAAATTTTTATCTCATCGCTAGCTGAATTCGGAGAGCCTGCAAAAGAATTCCTCTTAAAAAAACTTACGGGGAAAATCATCAGCAAAGACAATCTCAATGCAGCAATCGCTCTTGCTTTTTTTCCGATTCAAGAGGAGATAGCAAAGGCTGCTTTAGAACTCCTTCATGAAAATAAGAATCTAGAAAATGAGGCCTTTGCACCCTACCTCATTTGCCTCACCGAAGGACTCCAGTCTGAGTCTGATCGGAAAGCCTTCCATAAAATTATCGAAGGGGCAAATTTTCCAAAAGAGTTAAAGCTCGACGCTCAAACAATACTCCACAGCTGGCAATCCTAAACACTCTTGCCTGCTGTGAAGAAAATCTCTTATTTTATTTACGCAAACTCTCTTCAGAGACTTTACGATTTCGAAAAAAAGGGAGGCAACAGCAGACTACCTGTGTTGTTTTTTGAGTTTCTCGAGCTCGAGATTGATACAAGGGATCTCCAGCCTCTCTTGTAAGACTCAAATCGTATCTCTCTCGAGGTATTTCATGGGCAATAACGTCTATATTAGTACTTGAATCTGCTCTTTGTACCCCTACACCTTCCATAGATCCTCCTGATAAAATCTTAAAGAAATCTTAATTAAACTTACTCAAATAAGTCAATTCTTTTTTTAATTTTTTTGTAAGGGGGCATCGAACGGATATAGAGATTGAGTCTATACTGCTCTTCCGCTCGAAGTTTATCATCGTTAAAGGGCGTCTCTCTGTTATAGATATAAAGGACACTCGGAACAAAAACTGCATGCTCTCTAGCCATCTCCACCATAGGGAAAAGAATAGCCAAATCCCAAGCAGAGGAGAAGAATTGCCCTTTATAAAGGAGATCTTCCTTCTCAATTTTTTTAAAAAGCCCTGCATAAAAGGTTCGAAGATGGGAGAAAAACCAATCGGTAGGCTTAGAAAACAAACCCACTTTTCGAAGATTCCCACTTTTAAGATAGGTCTTAAACAGGGGCTCTCTGCAAATGCCTAGTTCGTAGTTTGGATAGGTCATATACTGACCATAAGTGAGCCACACATTGGGATCATTATAGTAGCGATTTAATTCCTTTAAGACCCCTTTGTGCGAAAACCAATCGTCGCCATCGAGCAAAACAACAATCTCATCATTTTGACACAGATGCACGGCATCATATAAATTATGAAGAGCTTTTTGATTTTTCTCATTTCTTATAAGCAAAACAGAGATTTCACTCTTCTCAATGAGCCCAAGAGCTTTCTCATAAGTCTTGTCGGTTGAACAATCATCAACGTAGATCACCCTGTAATTTTCGTAATCCTGAGTAAGGACTGAATCTAAATTTCGCTCGACATACTCTTCATTATTATAGGAAGGAATCACAATAACAAACGGCTTAAATTCTTTCACTTTCGCTAATTCGATGGGCTTATACGAAGAGTGGCTCTTTCCCCTCTTTGCAAGGCTCCGCCTTACCAGTTTCCCCGCAGGGAAAAAGAGCGCTGCACAAACCAAAACCAAAACCAAAATCAAAACCCTCTTCATCTAACCTTGATCCAAATAAAAATGACTGCAGCGGAAACAAGGAGTAATCCAACCCCTAAAAGGGCTCCAATCAAATGAAGTCGTTTCATTAAACGATGAAGTCGATCTTTTAAGTACTCTTCATGATGACTCATTTCTCCTGTGTACCAAGCTCCTACCATATCTTCCTTGGCAAAGATACCAAACTCCCTTTCAATTTCATTAAAGCAGCCTGCAGGAAACACAATCCCCTTAAATCCCCCATCTCGAATAGTTTCAAGGACAGCTTCATGAAATGCAATAAAAGATCTTAAGGTTACCCGTTTTTTTACAGAATTGACATCCATGCCAGGATAAGTTTCGGCAATTTTATACCACCGCTCCTCCATTTTTTTTAGGGCGATTTTTAAAATAGGATCCCCTTTTTGAGCCCCAATAATGCTATTTCTAACAATTGCAGATCTCGAAATTACCGGATTTCCTGGAGTTAAAAGCCCCCCATAAAATGGATAAATTTTATGGAGAGGTCCAAAGCAAATCCTACACTCCATATCGTGATCCACATAAACTCCACCCATTGCATCTAAAGCAAGTAATCTAACCAAGTCAGAGCGCTCCCCGAAATTCTCTGTGCTCTCATACAAAGGTAAATACTCCCCTAAAAACTCAGGTCCAACAATTTTTTGTTGAACCCCTTCAGGCAAATCTTTTCGGAAAGAATCGGTCCAAAAAATGACGCTCCAATTTGGGTGATAATTGATCCAACCCTGTAAATACTTATGTGATACGGAGGGATAACTTTTCGGTCCCAGCCATACAAAATGGAGAATCTCCGGAATAATTACCGACCCTTCTTTCTGGCAATAATTTTGACGAAACAACTGCTCAAACTCGGTTAAATCTCGTCGATCCTCCTTAGTCTGAATATGTTTCCAGCACCGCTTCCCCTTTCCCATTAATTTCATAAAATCATTTGTCATCATAGCCAACCATCCTATCACCTCTCTTTACTTTGTTTCAGCAACATTTTTTACCACTGAGCGACCTAAAAATGAAGTTGAATTGTTTTAATTATATGTTTATACCCAATATATGAGCAGAACAAGAATCAAAACCGACGATGTTGCTTCTGTTATTTTAGCTGGGGGCGAGGGCGTTCGTTTAAAGCCTCTTACAGAAATTCGGTGTAAGCCTGCAGTTACTTTTGGAGGAAGGTATCGAATCATTGATGTAGCTATCTCTAATTCGATCCATGCCGGCTTTAAAGACATCTATGTCCTTTCTCAATTCTTAGCAGCCTCTTTAACATCATATATTTTAGAAACTTATTCATCTGCGGGCTTTTCTGGAGCCCATATAGAAGTTCTCACCCCTGAACAATCTTCAGATAACAAAAAAGTGTGGTACGAAGGGACTGCGGATGCGGTGCGAAAAAATTTAACAACCCTCCTGAAGCACCCCGCAAGTTATTTTGTGATTCTTTCTGGAGACCAACTCTATTCGATGGATCTTGCTCACATGTTACAAGTTGCAAAAGATACTGATGCAGATCTTCTTATCGCAACCATCCCTGTAAATGAAGAAGAAGCTAGTCGTATGGGAGTTATGAAAATTACAAACAATTTGGAAGTAACAGATTTTTTCGAAAAGCCGACTGACGCAAAAACTCTCCTAAAATTTGCCCTTGCCCCGGAAATTTCTGCGATGCGAGGGGAGTTAAACAACCTCACATTTTTAGGCTCTATGGGGATTTATATCTTTAAAAGAGAAGCTCTTAAATCACTCCTTCAAAATGATTCAAGAGCCGATTTCGGAAAACACCTCATCCCCGCCCAGCTAAAAAAAGGGAAAACGTTTGCCTATATTTTTGATGGGTACTGGCAAGATATTGGAACCATCTCCTCGTACTACAATGCAAACATTTGCCTAACCATGAACTCTCATGCATGCCTCGATCTTTATAACGAAATCAGGCCCATTTACACCCAATCCATAGCACTACCAGCAGCCAGAGTAAATAATACAAATGTTTCAAATTCAATTATATGCGAGGGATCTGTCATATCAGCCGCCTCAATTTCCCAAAGTATGGTTGGCCTTAAAACCCATATTGATGAAAACTCTACTATCAAAAACTCTATTATCATGGGGTCAACCTCAAACTCCTCAAAAACAAACATCCACATCGGAAAAAATTGCCATCTGGATAAAGTAATCCTTGATGAAGGGGTCTACCTAGAAGATAACGTCACTCTTATTAATAGCAACCAACTGCAAACTTTCAATTCCAAAGAACTTGCTATATCTGAGGGGATTATTGTTGTTAAAGCGGGCGCTAGACTCCCAAAAGGGTTTTATTTATAAATCATTTTTCTCTATAGTAGAATCATGAAAATTTGGGCGATCGCAGATCTACATTTATCCTTTGGAGTTCCCAATAAAGAGATGGATGTTTTTGGACCAAAATGGGCAAACCACGCGCAAAAAATCGAAGCAAATTGGAAAGAGGTTATTCATGACGAAGATCTTGTACTTATTGCAGGCGATATTTCTTGGGCGCTCCGTTTAAGCGATGCAGCTGTCGATCTCAATTGGATTGCTGCCCTTCCAGGTATAAAGGTAATCAGCAAAGGAAATCACGATCTTTGGTGGTCTTCGATGAAAAAGCTCGAATCGATCCTCCCCCCCAGAATGCACTTTATTCACAATAATAGCTTTACCTATCAAGGCATTACTATTGGCGGCACCCGTCTTTGGGATCATTTAGATAACGATTTTAGCAGATACATCGAATATCGAAAGCCTCCAGAACACATAAATATCCAGAAAAAGACTTATACAAAAGAAGACCAACTTCATGATGAAAAAATTTATAAAGGGGAGCTTGAACGGTTAAGAACCAGCCTAAACTGCCTCGATCCAAATGCTCACACCCGCATTGCAATGATCCACTACCCACCAGCTGGGAGTATTAACCGCTCCACCGAAGTTACAAACATTCTTGAAGAGTATAAAATCAATTTTTGCGTCTATGGCCACCTTCACAATCTAAAAGAGGACGCCCCTGTCAACTTTACTCACAATGGGGTAACCTACATCTGCACAGCATGCGACTTTTTAAATTTTCATCCCTATCCAATGATAGCTCTTTAAACCCGGTTCCATTCAAACTCCTTTTTTTCCTTGCAGAATCTTTTTATTTAAAATTCTTTCGAAACTCAAATATTTGAGTTTCGAAAGATGGGTAAGATTCATTTGGAAGAGGTATATATCAAAATTCTAATGATTCAAGAGCTGCCATAAGATGTAACTGCATCTCTTTCCTGTCATAAGATTCTATAAGATCAAACAGATGCTCCCGATATTTCTCTACTTTTAAGGAGCTCAAAGATTTACTCAAAAGAAAATCAAAAATTTTTAATTTCCCCACTTTAATGGCTTGCATAAGGAGGGTTCCTAACGGACTTTCAATCTCAATATTAGCACCATGCTCAATAAGAATTTCTAGACAATCGGTGCTGTCTTCACTCCCCTGACCCCCAACTGCATAGTGAACCGCGTTAAAACCTTCCCGAGATCTTGCAGATATTAGCAAATCTCTATCCCCCCTACTGCAGTAACTTAAAAAAAATTTTAGGTAACTTGGTTTATTGAAAAAACAGGTCATCATAAATGGACTTAATTGTTTCGGAGTTACGCACACGCCAATAGAACTAAGGGCAAATATTGAAATCCTCTTAGACTCCTTAATTCTTTTGACTGTTTCAAGAGCATGTGTCTCTAGGCTTTTATGCTCATCCTCCGGTCTAATTTCAACTAATTCTTCCTTTAAATACAAACTTGTGGGAATGGGTAGTCTCCCTAAACAACGATCAAAAAGATAAATCATACGCACAACCTTAAATTAATCTGCCTTTTATTCTGATTCTATAAAAAACCTTATCTCCCCATGAGTGAGAAACTAAATGCCGCATAAAACGTAGAGGATGGATTTACGTAGTAATTTAAGAAATATAAGAGCGCAATTCCTCCAACTGTAACTGAAGATGCTATTACGATTAATTCCCCGCTACGAAGCTCATAATTTCCTAGACTCCCCTGGCCCCCAATAATTCTTACCCTGGAAGGCTCTAACCCTTCAGAACTCGAAGTGCTTTCAAACTCATCATCTTCAACCGCTTCAAAAAAAAACCCATCGCTATCTGACTCATAACCTAAATCTCGAATTCCCTCCACACAACCTCTTGTATTATTTTTTTTTGCATAACTATACATGTATATTTATTACAAATCTATAAATCTCTAGAGAAACTTTTAATTATATTGAGAGTGTTTCAAAAATTAGAATTTTTCAAAAGATACCTCTTCTAGAGGAATGTTACCCAGATTTCTTTACATGCGCTTCCTATGTAAATTAGACGCTAGTTGGTGCCGAGGGCGCGCTCTATTTGAAAACTAGGTAAGCCCGAGGCAAGTTTAAAGAGGAAGATGCAGGTAAGAAAAGATGGGTAAGATTCATTTAGAAGAGGTAGATACTCCCCTAGCTTTGAATTAGATAAAACTGGGAACTAAGCCCTAAATTTTGAAGATATAGCCTTTTAAAAAAACTTTATGTATAAAAAAAACTATGCTAACACGGAAATACTTTATTTGTTTCTGCTTTACCTTTGGGTTTTTAGAGCAAGTTCAAGCAGATAGCTCATCTGACCCACCAACTCCTTGGCTTACAGGGCCTTTGATCGCTCCAGCAGGACTTGTAGTCCCTTACGGTCAATTTGAAATCGAACCCTATCTCTATTTTTCTACAAATACAGGGGTTTATAATTCCCATTGGAAAGCAATCTCTGCTAACCAAAATTTTTTTTCCCTAGATGTTCAACTGTTTACCTACTTTGGTCTTACCTCTATTATAGATATAAATATTATTCCCCAATTTTTCTATAACAACGTAAGCAATCAAAACTCAACAGGTTTTGGAGATCTTACTGTCGCTCTTGACATTCAATTACTAGACCCTGACTCTACTCAATATTTCCCAGGAATTAAATTTACCCTTCGCGAAACGTTTCCTACAGGAAAATATCAAAGATTAGACCCCCGCAAGCTAGGGACAGATCTTACAGGGGGCGGGACTTTTGGAACGGATTTTAATTTAGTCTTTTATAAAGTCTACTTTCTGGGAAGATCCCACTTTTTAAGTACTACTTACAGCGCAAGCTATCAAATAAACTCGCCTGTTACAGTTCATGGATTAAATGCTTATGGGATTGCACCTAAAAAAGGGACAACCGCCTACCCAGGCACTTTATTCCAAGGGATTGTAAGCTTCGAACTAACTCTGACACAAAATTGGGTCCTTGCCCTTGATAATGTCTACACCCGGGTCAGCGCAACCAAACTAAATCAGGGCTTAAAAACCCCCTCCTCAGATCAAATCAGCTTTGCCCCTGCATTCGAGTATAACTTCAATTCCAATGTGGGCGTAGCTATAGGGTGTTGGTTTACAGCTTGGGGCAGAAACTCTCCTATCTTTCGGACTGCTGTAATTGACCTAGTATGCAGTTACTAGCTTCTAAATGAAAGGCTCTAGTATTTTCTTATCTTCAGGGCCGATTCTCTTTTGATGGGGAATATTTTTTCTTTGTTGGATAAGCTCTCGGATAAGACTCTCCTCCTTTTCTAAATCATTGAGACTGTAGTAGGAAAAGATAATCTCCAGCATCTCCATAAAATGGTCTTCATTTTTAATTTGCTTAAGGATACTTTTGTAGGTATTGATAAAGAGGTTTTTATGCCCTGTTTCAATCATGTAATAGAGCACTTCAAAAGCAAGTTCGATTTCGGGCTTTTTCTCTAACTTTTCTAAAAATCGGGCCATCATAGCACTAGAATCCTCCTCTGAAGCCCCTTTAAGAAGTCTGATACGAAGAAACTCAAACCACAAACTACCCTCGACATAATCATAAATATTTTCTAAAAGTTCGGAGGCACCCATTTCATTATTACTTTCGATTTGGTGATAAATGTAATTGTAAAAAAAGCTCTCTAAATCGTGGGCTAAGTACTCACTAATCTCCTTAAACGCTACTTTTGGTTTAACCCCCTGATCTACACTTTCATCAAGAATATCAAAAAATTCTGCTAAAATCGATTCATTTAAGCTTTCGTCTCCCCTCTCATACTGATCCATAAATGCATCCAATTCGTCACAGAAAATCGCAATGCTTTTCTGACTCGGGCAAAATCTTCTCCAAAGCTCAAAAAAATGGAGGTAAGCCTCACCCTTTCCTGGAAAATTAATCTCTTCAAACGACTTATCTTCCTGTGCAAATCTTTTTAAATCCGATTCTTGGAGATCCACACCTAAACAGTGCAACCCTTTAAAAAGAGCTTCGTTTGAAAGAGATCTATAATCTCTAATTTCCCAATCTAACACATTAAGAGTCGGGACTTCCCGCTTTTTATACTGGAGGAGATTGTACTTAGCTCTGCCCAAAAACATATAAAATCTTTTTTAAAACCTTAGTCATAATCAATTTTACAATTTTCTTCAATGCTTAATTTCAGTATATTGAATAAATGCATTTGAAATATCGCCCCTTTATTTTGCTTGAACTCTTTCTAGGTCTTGCTCTCATCTCCCTTTCTGTAATCCCCATGGTCACTTATCCTTTTAAAATTTATCAAAAAGAGATCTCTGTATTAGCGGAAATTCAATTAGAAGAGACAGCAGAAATAGCATTTCGAGATCTTCTCTTGGATCTTTCTTCTTATATTGACGCCGAAACATTTGAACCTTACACAGCAACGCCTGAAAAAACTTATACAATCCATCTTGGGAAAAACAGAGAGTGGAACTACCTAGCTATCTGGGAATTAGACTGCAAACCGACTCAAGATAGTCCCTCTCCCTCAGCCCTTCTTAAAGCAAATCTTACCCTTATTCCGACAGAAACGGCTGGCGCTTTCACAAAACTTCCTACCCTAAAAAAAGCGCATTATAAATATTTTATTGAAAAGAAACCAAAAGCTTCCCAAGGTGAAGCTAATGGAGAACGAGAAATCCTTTAAACCTTTTGTGGAAGCTACTGCAAAAACGCCTGAGCTTACCTTTCGTGCAACAATTCTTGGAATCATCCTAGGAATCATTTTTAATGTAGGAAACACCTATCTTGGCCTAAAAGTGGGCATGACTATTTCTGCATCTATTCCAGCAGCAGTACTTTCCATGGCAATCCTAAGAGCATTTTTCAAAGATGTCTCAATTTTAGAAAATAACATTGTGCAAACAATAGCCTCTGTTGGTGAAGGACTTGCTGCAGGAATCATTTTTACAATTCCAGCCCTTTTTTTACTCGGCGCCTACATCTCTAACACAAAAATTTTTATCCTCTCCCTTTTAGGGGGGATTCTGGGGATCTTATTTATGATCCCCATGCGGCGCTATATCATTGTAAAAGAGCATAATGTACTGCCATTTCCTGAGGGGACCGCTTGCGCAGCTATTTTAAAAGCGGGGGCAAAACAAGCAGGCCAGGCGATCATGGCAGTTTTTGGAATTGCCCTTGGAGCTCTCTATAAATTGTGTACCGGGGCGTTTCATTTATGGGATGATTTGGCAACATTTGTAATTGGTCCGTTTGAACATACGCAGTTTCGTTTAGAGGGATCTCCCTCACTCTTAGGGGTTGGCTATATTATCGGGTTAGAAATCTCCTCCCTCATGCTCGCTGGTGGAGCAATCGGCTGGTGGGTTTTTATCCCCCTTATTAAACTCTATGCGGGAACCGACTTAATTGTATTTCCCGGTACAACTCCCATCTCTCAAATGGATGCAGTTGATGTTTGGGCCTCTTATGTCCGCTACATTGGAATCGGAACTGTTGCAGTAGGAGGAATTTATAACTTGATTGGTATTTTCCCAGTCATCGGGAAAACCATCCATATCGGCTTTAAAGAACTTTTCTCCAGCTTTGAAAAAGAGAGCGGCACTTTAAGGACAGACACCGACATCTCCATGAGATGGCTAATCTTAGGCTCTTTAGCAATCATTTTACTCCTCTGGCTCATTCCTGGCCTTGATATGAACTTGTTTACAATTGTGTTACTTGTAATCTTAGGCTACTTTTTTGTTGCAGTTACCTCCATTACTGTCGGCTTGGTTGGAAGCTCTTCAAATCCCGCCTCTGGAATGGTTTTAACCACCCTTTTAATTACAGGATCCCTTTTTGCAGCACTGGGATGGACTGAAAGAATGTACCTGATTATGGCAATTACCATGGGGGCAGTGATTACTGTAGCCATCTGTTTAGCTGCTACAACCTCCCAAGATCTAAAAACAGGATTCCTCCTAGGGGCAACCCCAAAGAAGCAACAGATTGCAGAAATTATCGGCCTTTTCTTTCCTTCACTAATTATCGGATTCGTCCTAATTTTACTCAATAAAGTCTATGTCTTTGGAAGCTCTGCCCTTCCCGCCCCCCAAGCCTCCCTACTTGCAATTATCGGATCAGGGGTCATTCAACATCAACTTCCGACAACACTCGTTGTCCTAGGAGCTGTCCTGGGTTTCATACTAATCCTTTTAAGAATCAGAATTTTACCCTTTGCAATCGGCCTCTATCTCCCCCTTGAAATTAGCACCCCTGTCATTGTAGGAGGGCTAGTTCGTCATCTTATTAATAAATTCCACTCCTCCGAATCAGAAGAATCGGGGGTACTTATCGCATCCGGACTAGTTGCTGGAGATGCCTGCATCGGAGTTGTAATCGCCCTTCTTACAGTCCTTGGCTTTATCTCACCCACATCTCCCCCCCTCCTCCTCAACCCTATTTTCAGCCTCGCCCTCTTCCTCGCTCTAGCCCTAATTTTCGCAAGACTCTCCCTTCGCCTCCGCAAATCCTAAAACTTGACTATCCTGATATAGTGAATTACACAACGAAACTCAAAAATGGGGAAATTAGCGCTAATTTTCAAGGGATTAACCAGATTTAAAAAAAGAATTTAGCAAGAGATTGGCTCATCATCAAGTTGTGTTGCAGGAACAAAACTATGTGGATGCCATAGCCTTTTATAATCTAGACGAGGACGCCTAAAAATCACTAATAGCCCGATTTTATGTTCTCGAAATCGCACCTCATATGATTCCTCTGTCAGAACATTTAACCTTTTCTGTTTCATAGCAATAAAAAGAGCGTTTTTATAAACGCTTTCGAGAACCCCACAACCCAGTTCCTTTGCAACTTCAAAACAACATCCCAGAACAGATCCTGTAAAATCCGATTGCTCTAATTTTTTTCTTTTTTCATCTTTATATACATACCATAATTGCGCCCATAGGACTGAATTTGTCTCGGACTCAACTTCTAAAACTTTGGCCTAATTCAGATTTAGGATCGGTGTTGGTCAACAACTTAAAAAATCCAAATATAGCAGGCTTGAAATGTTCAAATTCTTGATAATATGTGTGATACACCACTCTCTCTTTCATCGACTTCCAACGCTAGTTCCAGTCTCCCAACTTGCCGTGTAGTTCTTTGAGCTCTAACAACAGCCGACATCCACTGAAATCTTCTTGTACACGGATGCTCCGGATCTCTTGTGAATGCGTCACCTCTCATTAAATTAACCCAATCAAGAGATCGTTCTTGATTATAGGCAAAGTGATTTATTGAATCTGGATTTCGCGCTAAATATATCCCAGTAGCCTCCATTACCTCAAAAGCACTTTGCATTAAAGGTGATGCATATTGAAAAGCCAAGCCATTTTGCCTAACAGCAGCTAAAACAACAATTTTATTATTTTGCATAGCAGGGGGTGCATATTCAAGAGCATAGCCATACTGCCTAACAGCAGCTAAAATAACAGCTTCATTATTTTGCATAGCAGGGGGTGCATATTCAAGAGCTAGGCCATTTTGCCTAACAGCAGCTAAAACAACAGCTTCATTATTTTGCATAGCAGATGATGCAAATAGAAGAGCTCGGCCATTCTGTCTAACAGCAGCTAAAACAACAGCTTCATTATTTTGCATAGCAGATGATGCAAATCGAAGAGCCTTGCCAAACTGAATAACAGCAGCTAAAACAACAGCTTCATTATTTTGCATAGCAGGGGATGCATATCGTAGAGCCCAGCCATTCTGTCTAACAGCAACTAAAACAACAGCTTGATTATTTTGCATAGCAAGGGATGCATATCGAAGAGCGCAGCCATTCTGTCTAACAGCAGCTTTTACTACCTCTATGTTATTTTTTAAATCTTTATCAAGAATTGCCAGAAATTCGGTATTTGCCCTTACGGTCTCTATGGCTGTGCGGATTCTTGGATCTACGGCGTCGTTTAGGTATAGAGCCACTCGACCCATGAGTGATGAAACAGCATAAACTATTCCAATAAGTAGAGGTATCGCTACAGTAAAATAAGAAACTAATTTCAAGATTCCTAAGCAATTCTTAGAACAGCTATTTGTTTTAAAATCAGCTAGAAAGTGAAATCCATCAAAATAATTCTCACATGACAAGGAGGTCTCATTGCACACAATTCATTCCTTTTTAATTGAACAGAATAATAAATTTTTTAAACTTCACCATAAGATGTTTTGCATAAATTGATTCAGGTAGTGTTTCAAACTGTTTCATGATGCCACAATCACAAAACAGTACCAGATGTTTGGCGAGCAATTGTAACAAAAAACTACATTTGAGAACATGTAAATTGACACAATCTTTAAAAAAAGCATTTAAACTCCCAAAATTTCAATTCCTAAGGGTTCTAGGAGTCAGACGTTATTTGGTTAACGAGTGAAGGGGTCATTCAACATCAACTTCCGACAACACTCGTTGTCCTAGGAGCTGTCCTGGGTTTCATACTAATCCTTTTAAGAATCAGAATTTTACCCTTTGCAATCGGCCTCTATCTCCCCCTTGAAATTAGCACCCCTGTCATTGTAGGAGGGCTAGTTCGTCATCTTATTAATAAATTCCACTCCTCCGAATCAGAAGAATCGGGGGTACTTATCGCATCCGGACTAGTTGCTGGAGATGCCTGCATCGGAGTTGTAATCGCCCTTCTTACAGTCCTTGGCTTTATCTCACCCACATCTCCCCCCCTCCTCCTCAACCCTATTTTCAGCCTCGCCCTCTTCCTCGCTCTAGCCCTAATTTTCGCAAGACTCTCCCTCCGTCTCCGTAAATCCTAAGATTTAAACCCAGCCTGCTACGTATGTTATTTTCCAGAAGATCGCTCTAGAGAGATTCTGGAAACGAAATACGTAACAGACTGGTTTTAAATTGACTTAAAGCCTCTTTTTTTATAAATTTCTTAAACTAAATAAAAAATACGAGTCTTGTTATGATAAGCCCTTATGGAGAAGGCTTCACTTTGCCTCCATGCTCTATCGACTCCGTAGACCGAAGGGTCAGTGATGCTATAAATAGGGCAACTCAATACGGCTTCTCCCTAGATTCGCTTGATGAAGACTTGAAAAATAACATAGACGTAGTAAGAGCTGCAGTTATGCACAATGGCCTGGCTCTTGAACATGCATCCCTTGAGATGAAGAACCATGTAGATATTGTTTTAGCTGCTGTTAGACAAAATGGCCTGGCTCTTCGATATGGAGGACTTTTCATAAATACTAACGAAGCTATTGTGTTAGCTGCTGTTAGACAAAATGGCCTCGCTCTTCAACATGCATCCTCTGGCAGAAAAAATAGCGAAGAGATTGTTTTAGCCGCTGTTAGTCAAAATGGCCTGGCTCTTCAATATGCAGACCTTCGCAAGAAAAATAAGAAATTTATTGTGTTAGCTGCTGTTAGGCAAAATGGCCTAGCTCTTGAACATGCACCCGTTTTTATGCGAGATGATGAAGAGATTGTTTTAGCTGCTGTTAGTCAAAATGGCCACGCTCTTAAACATGCATCCCTTTATAAGCAAAGTATGGAAAAGATTGTTTTAGCTGCTCTTACCCAAAACACCTGGGTTTTTTATGAAGTATCCCGTGATATGAAAAATACCCTAGCTATTGTTTTATTTGCTGTTAGCAGATACGGCAAACTTCTTGGGTATGCATCGCCCGAAATGAAAAAAAATCCAGCTGTTGTTTTAGCTGCAATTGAGCAGAATGCCAGAGCTTTTTTGGATGCAGACGGTGATTTACAAAATAATGAAGAGATTTGTTTAGCTGCTATTAAGAAAGATCCCTCTATTCTTAGAGAACCCCCCTTTGATCATAAGGCAGAAGATAAAGGTTTTGTTTTAGCTGCAGTTAGGGCAAACGGCCTTGCTCTTGAATTTGCATCTTATACTATGAGAGAAGATACAGATATAGTTTTAGCTGCAGTCAAGCAGAATGCTAAGGCTATTTACCACGCACGTCATGTTTCTACGCAAACCGATTCAGAAGTGCTAGAGGTTTGTCTGAAATATTTAGCCCTAAACCCGCATGAAATAGATTCAAGGTACTTTAAAGCGATAGCGGGACACATCCCTATGGTATTAAGAGAAGATCCATACGAATACGATTCAGAGGATGAGTATGCAACAAGATTTGCATGGATAGGCGCTGTTGCAAGATTTCAAAATTCAGGCAGCGAATCGTATAAGCCCTAAATGAAGACTGTTTCAACTATTGAAACCCGGCCTGCTACTTATTTTAGAAGGAAAGTTGTATCTATAAATAAAAACTCTTTATACAATACTCATCATTGAATTGCATTAGGAGTGGCTGTGAAGATTCTTGTACTTGGGGTTATCAATAAATTTATTGATGTTGAAGATCGGGCGATTAAAGAGAGCAAAAACCCTATTGATCAATTAAATTTAGCCATGAAAACTAAATATAATCCTTTCCGAGTACCCATACGATTAAAGAAAAAAACACCCTTTAATGATCCCGATCTTTTTTTAGTTACGTTTCAAAAAGCATGCAAACTGTAAATCTCAGAAAAAAGCCCCTTACATTGATTGAAGTGTTGATATCAATGGGTCTTATGTCGATTCTTGTTTATATTCTTTTCTCCTCCCTTCTGCAAACCATTCAGATAGCCAACTCTCTTAAAGAGGCTAAAGAAAATACTTTAAAAACCTCCTTTTTTTACACCAGACTCCTCCCTATTTTTTCAAGAGCTGATCCGAGTAGTTTCGATTTCAAGAGGGGAGAAGATCAATCAATTTCTAGAATCAAATTCAATTTTGAAAATGGCCTTGACCCAGCTCTTATTTTTTCAGGAAAAACTACCGCAGAGATCTACTTAGACAATAACCACAATTTTATCTTAGACATCTATTCCAAAGACAATTCGCACCTACAAACAGAAGTGTTACTAACAAACATTGAAGGATTTAGCTGGAATGAACACCTCCCCTTTTTCCTCTCTTTGGAAGTATCTCTTTCCAGAGATCTAAAACGGGAATTTGTATTCTTTTTTTCTGACCGTCCTGAAAAAAGCGAGGGCTTTCCCCTGTGAATATCCTCCCTTTTGTCACCATTCTGATCCTTGTAATTACACTCACAATCTCCTCCTTTTTCCAAGGGTACAAAGAGACCTCTCTTGCGAAAATTGGATCTACAGGATTAATAACGGCCTTTAGAATGGCTAGAAATGGATCAGAAAAAACAAGGATTCCCCCTAAAGAATCAAAACAGGAACATCCCCCCTCGGTAAAAAAGCAAAAAGAGAAAAAACCAAAAGAAGAGTCGTTTCGCAATAAAATTACAGACAATTCTAAATTCAATGTAACCCCTCTTCTCAAAATGGACGATCTTTTTTTAGAAGAAATCTTTATCAGACTGATCAAAGATCTCTATCTCGATACAGATCTAACCAAAGGGTACAAGCATGACAAAACAGGACTTGCAAAACTCTTAGCAAAAGAAATTCTTCAAAGTGCAAAAAATCTTCCGGAAGGAACACCCCTAGAATTTGAAAACATCGTCCTCCATTCCAATCACCTTCATGCACTTTGGTACAAAATGCTTAAAGGGAGCCCCACCTTTCCCGAAAAGGGGAGCTGGCCCTCTGCATCACAATTTTTCATCTTTCTAAAAGAGGAACCAAAATGCGTCCTCTCTGGGAGAAAAGCTTCGATTCCCATCCTTCAAGCCTTTTTCGGCCCTGAAATCACAGAGGCGATTCTAGAAAAAGAAAAAGAGCCCGACAGAAAAACCGCCCCCCTCTCGAAAGAAGAGATCCAAAAAATTCTCTCTCATCACAATTTCCCTCTTGAAAAGCGCGAGTATATCCGCTACGGAGGTGGCAACAAAAAACCACGTCATACGGAAAGAGGTGTCGATCCAAACACAGGCATTTCAGCCTCCCTCTCCTACAGTACAATCTCTTCAGAAAATTAAATGCCTTTTATTTTAATTAGTCTTTTATTAAGATTATTACCAAATCCTTTCATTTTTTAAAAATTAGATTGATCAATCCTATATTAAAATATAGATTATTTATCCAAAACCGAGGGTACCATGATCTCAAACCTAGATGCAACTAATCAAAGACTATTTGATAGAATTTTTGAAGATGTCGATTTCTCAGATCTAGAGGAAGAGGCTTCTGTAGCCATTCCCAAGATTGAAGGCGAGGCAGGAGGTGGAGGGTCAAGTTCAGCCCCAACGGCAAAACAAAATTCGAAGAAGCATAAATTTGCTGAAATTACGGGTGGAGGTAGCGATAGTAGGCCGAAAAAAGCTGCACTTGAGAGAGAAGATGATGATCCCTTTTTTTTAGAAATTGAATCTATGAGCTGTGCTGAAATTAAGGAAGAGCTCAAAAAATTAGCAAAAACCACTTACAGAATTGCAGCAGAGAGACTTTGTAAAATTGTAACTGTCAGCAATAACAATTCCTACTCGATCGGGATACCCCTTATTTCCCTATTAGACAAGCGCCCTGATTTAGCAGAACTAGTGAATACAAAGATAGCCGATGTGGTTACATTAAAAAAAATTGTAGAAAAAAAAATTAAGCTAACACAAGTACCTGAAGAAAAGCTTACAGAAACCCTTTGTCTTGTAGGGATCCAGAACTCCCATTCCTTATTTATGACTCATGAGCTTTCTCAAAAAACTCGAAATGTTTGTAAATACGCTGTTAGGCAAAATGGCCTTAATCTTAAGTATGTTGATGAAGGTTTAAAAGATTCTGAGATTTGTCATCTTGCTCTTAACCGTAGCGCTATTGCCCTTAGGTATTTCCCCACAGTCTTAAAAACAAAAGAGGTTTGCGATAATGTTTTATTAAGGAATATCGAATTATTTAAATATACACCCCCTGAGTTTCAAACCTATGAGACTTGCTTAAAAGTAGTAAAGATAAAAGGGGTAATGCTCAAAGATATCCCTAAAAAATTTATAGATCGAAACATGTGCCTAGAAGCAGCTAAGTCCAGTGCATTCAGCCTTGAATTTATCCCTAAAAGGCATTTGACCTATGAGTTGGTGTGTGAAGCTTTTAAAACTGCCAGATTCTACCTTGGCTGTCCTCTTCATCTCGTACCAGAGGAATTCAGAACTGTCGAATTCTGCGTTAATTTTACATTAAACTTTAGACATCTCTGGAGTTGGGTCCCTAGCGTGGCAACTAATTGGTTAGAAGTATTTGAGAGAGTATTAGAGGTGGAGCCTAATTATTTTAAAGGGGAAGAACGTCACCTAAATTCTTCGGCCAAATGCCATCCTGAATTCCTAACGATACTCCCTGAATCGTATAAAAGAAAAGAGTGGAGCCTCTTATTTCCAGAACAGGTAAGGTCTGAATTTAAAACTTATACCCAAGTTCCAAAAGAGGGAGAAAGTGTAGAGCTTTTATTTACTACTCTAAAGACTTACACAGAAATTCACTTTAGTGAGCTAGAATCTAGCATACTAGAACGAGGTGGTTCAATTGAAGAAGTTGCGGAAGCAGCAGCTAAAAAAGCAAAATCTCTATCTGTTATTGAAGAAGGGTATGATAAACTGATATATCGCAAACCCTTTTTAGGGACCCCTAGCGAAGCAAATAGGGAAATTCTTGATGGTTGGTATGCTCATATCCTTGGACTAATTTCTAAATTAAGTAATAAAATTGATCCAGATCCTAAAAAAGACAGCGCTAGCAAAGAGCAACTCATCGAGATGTTTGGCGTTTGTGGAGGAGGTTGGCAAGCACAGCTAGAACAAATGCACTCTAATTTGGTTGTTTACAAAGATGCTAGCCCCAAAGTCATGGTAGCGGTTGTGATAAAGAAATTTGGAGATGATGTAATTAGCGAAATTCATCAAGCGTATAGTCAATCTGAGAAAAAACTACCTAATGTTCATGACCTCAATCGTATTAGACTTATTGTAAAAGGGTATTTACCTGATGAAGTTTTAAGCGATCATTTAAGTGAAATCAAATGGACAGATAAGGAAATAATCGATCGCTTTTTAGAAAAATACTCAACTTCCAACCTTATTAAGGCACTTTCCGAGGCATACAGAATCGATGGAAGCGCTCTACAAGAAGGTCTAGCTACCTACGTTAATACAGAAATGTTTAAAGGCTGCAAGCAAACCTATGAAATTAAAGCAAAACTAGCCGAACAAAGAAAAGAATTTATAGAGCTAATCGGAGATCATGAAACAAATAAAACTCTCCCGTGGTATCAGATGAGCGCAAGCATTTCAACAGGGATTCCTAAAGGGGAAATCTCTATTAAAACGGCAGAAGAACTTCTATCAGCCTTTGATGAAATGAAACAACCTCACTTAGAAGATCTCGCCTTGGAAAGATTCAATGCCAAACATAGAGAAGACTTAACTGGATTAATTACCGATGAAGGCCTTGCCGAAATTCTAAACTCACTAGGATTTTTTGGTTATACAGAAAGATTAATAGAGACCGAGCTACCCAGAATTGTTTGAATTAGGTAAAGCCGGCGTGTGTGCGAGTATAGTGAATTAAATTTAAAGATGGGTCGTAGTCGATGGAAAAATCAATTTTTGAAACACTAATATTGCAAACTATTATAGTTTTATTAATCGAGAAAATGGTAAAATTGCATAACAAAACATCTAGTCTAGGTTGCTTATGATTCGTCCCTCTATAAATTTTTTTAGCTGTCCTCTACCCGTAAATATAGTATTTTTCAAACAAACCTCAAATAGATTAAGGGAATTTTGCCATCACTTTTTTTCCACCCTTATTCCAACTTTTTCCTTTTTATCACCTACTAATTGGGCAAGAAGAGGTTGGACGTATCTTTTAGGCGGCCCAAGACTGGGTCAACCCGCACCCGCACCCGCACCCGCACCCTCTCCCGCACCCTCTCCCGCACCCTCAGCCTCAGCCTCAGACTCAGCCTCTCCCGCGGATTCTCCGGCGGCTTCTCCAACTTTTGTTTTAGGCGGAGCAGGCGCAGGGGCAGGCGATGAACTCTCCCCACTAGCTTCTGAAGAGGGGGAAATTGATCCTTTTAGCGAATCTACTGCAGAAGAACAATTAGCCCTTGAATACAAGGTGCGGGGAAAATTGATTGAAAGATTGTTTGAAGGAAGTGATGGGATTGTGGTTCGAATGCTTGGAGGTGCTGTAGGAGGTGGCCTAAGCACGTATGCGACAGCGCCAGACCCAGAGGAATTTATTCCGTTTGAATTTGAACGAAATTTTTCAACTGCAGCGAGCCCAATTTCTGCCACCTTGTTAAAAAAGGGACTCCCTATCAATGTTGCACCGGTAGGCAATTTTGGTTTTATTTATGTACCTTACAAACTTTATATACAAGAAGCTTATGCATTTGATGCCATGACACGGTATGGGGTTAGAAGGGGAGCTCGTGAATTGGTTGGAGAGGGGGAATATGTCAAAGAACGAAGAGGCGGTATCCGAAATTTTGCAGCTCATAGTCACACTCACCACGAACTTGCAGACGAACTTCCTCATTTGGATCAAGCGCGCAGAGAAAGAGGCCGCTCATTTTTACCCCATAACGAAGTCACAATAAAACCTCAAAAAGAAGAGGAAAAAGCCGATGTTATTGTAGGGATTTTAATAAGACCTCGATTTGCTGAGAGTAGTGAAGAATTAAAACGAATCTATGAGCTCGTTAGCGTGCAAAAGCAAAATTTACCCATTTTTGCATACCATATGGAAGCTGGAGAGCTAAGACTGGTTCCTAAACCTTTGTAACCTGAGTTGCATGTTTTAACCCATCACAGAAAAAGCTTCCGGCTTGAGGGTCAGACGTGAAATCCTGAAAAAATCTTAACAAATAGACATAGGGATCATACTTGAAATTTTGAAATATTAAGATTTTTTCAGGATTTCACGTCTGACCCTCACTATTCTTATTGGAAAAAACTGCTACTTTGAATGGGAACCAGTATAGTAATTTTACCTAAGAAAGCTTATGTGAAATGTTGAGCCTTCTCCTGGAACTGAATCGACCCAGATTTTGGCATCGTGTTTTTCCATCACAATTTTGACAATTGAGAGGCCAATACCAGCGCCCCCCATCCTTCGTGAGTGGGTTTTATCCACAGTATAGAATCTATCAAAAATTCGCTCCCAGGACTCAGGAGGAATGCCGTACCCTTTGTCAGAAATTTGAACGAGAACCTCATCCTCTTTAGATTCAATAGTGATTTTCAGCTTAGCTGGCCTTGGTGAATACTTCACCCCGTTTTTAAGAAGATTGATAAATGCAAGAGAGAGGAGGGTTTCTTCTCCTAAGACTTGTATGGGGTCTTCATTATAAAACTGTTCTACTTCGATTTCCGGGTGGATGACAAGAATTTGCTGAGAACACTCCTCTAAAAGTTCTACAAGATTGCAAGGAAGAAGGGTCAAGGGACCACTATTTTCTAAGTCTGCAAGAGTTAAAAGATTTTTAACTAAGTTCTCCATCCGCTCACAATTCCGGATAATTTTTTCCAAAATTGATTCGTACATTCCCTCAGAAATTTCTTCTAAATCTTTTAGGGTCTCTGCAAACCCTCTAATAATCGTAACAGGGGTCCTCAACTCGTGTGAGGCATTGGCAATAAATTCTTTCCCCACCTCCAAAATTTTGTGCTCACTGGAACAATCTTTTAGCAAAAGAATCACCCCTCCCGGCTTTGGAATGGGGATACCTATCAACTCAATGTGAGTTTTAAGTATCTCGTTAACAATAATATGGGAGTGTATTCTCTCCTTTTCTTCTAACACTTGGTGAATTAATTTTTTAGCCGGGACGTATAACTCCTTGACGCCAGCTTTTGAAATCTCTCGATACTCCTTTCCTAAAATTTTATCTTGAGAAATGCCAAACATATTCATTGCTTTAAAATTGATGTAGGAGATTCTCCCCCCTCCATCTATCGTAATAACACCCTCATCTAAATTCTCTAACAGGGCCATTTTTTCAGCTCTTAAAAGATCGGCCCCCTTTGCAAACAAGGCAGCCCTCTCAGACATCTCAATAAAATTTCTTTTAACAGCCCTTCTATAGAGCCATGCTACCACAAAAAAACAGGCTAAACTCAAATAAATCAATTCCATAGAGGCTCATTATACCCCAATCAACAAATAAATAAACCCCCCAAAATTATCAGAAAAGTGTCCCTCTAAAAAGTAGCAGGGCGGGTTTTAATAATTTCCTGTGTATAAAATCGAAATTTTGAATACAATGAAAAGATGGAGATACTTAAGATTATTGGCGGTGCTCCGCTGAAGGGAACAGTAAAAGCGGTCGGAGCAAAAAATGCGATCACAAAAATTCTTGTAGCATCCCTAATTTCCGACAAGAAATGCATCTTATATAACGTCCCCAATATCACAGAAGTTGAAGCAACTGTAGATCTTTGCAAAGAAATCGGCGCAACTGTGGAGTGGGATCGATCAGAAAAAACTTTAGAAATTATCACAAAAGAATTAAAAACCACCTACATCCCCCAGCGCTTTTCTGGTTCCAATCGAATTCCGATTTTAATTATGGGGGCACTTCTTGGAAGGACTGCTGAAGATATTGTTGTACCCACAGTTGGGGGATGCAACATAGGTAAACGACCTGTCACTTTTCATATTGATGCTCTTAGGCGTCTAGGCGCTGAGATCGAATATCGAGAAATGAAAAAAGACGGGGCCTATTTCGCTCAAGCTCACAGCGGCCTTAAGGGCTGTGTCTTAGAACTCCCCTACCCTTCCGTAGGAGCAACAGAAAACTGCATCATGGCAGCGTGTAGAGCAAAAGGGACAACTGTCATCAAAAATGCTGCGACTGAATGCGAAATCATGGATCTTATCCTCTTTTTACAAAAATTAGGGGTAAATATTTACGTCGATGTGAACCGATCTATTTGCATCCATGAGACAAACACCTTTTACGAAGTAGAACACACAGTTTTACCCGATCGGATAGAGGCTGCATCAATTGGGATGGCCGCAATCGCCACAAAAGGAAAAGTTTTTATCGAAGGTGCAAAACAAGAGCACATGATCACATTTCTTAATAAGCTTCGCGAAATCGGTGGAGGTTTTAGAGTCTTTGATCAAGGAATCGAGTTTTCCTACACAGGACCTCTGAAAGGGGGTCTTCACATCGAAACAGACGTCCATCCTGGATTTATGACCGATTGGCAACAACCATTTGCCTGCCTTCTAACACAAGCATCAGGCTCCTCAATCATTCATGAAACGGTCTATGAAAACAGATTTGGCTACACCCAAACTCTTAAAGAAATGGGTGCAGATATTGAATGTTTCACCCAATGCCTTGGGGGCAGACCCTGCAGATTTGCCACACAAAATTTTCCCCACTCTGTTGTTATTAAAGGGCCCACTCCCCTAAAGGCAAAACACGTCGCTATCCCCGATCTTAGAGCCGGCTTTGCCTACGTTATGGCAGCCTTGATTGCCGACGGGGAATCGATTCTTTCAAACCTCCACTATCTCGATCGAGGGTATGAGTCCCTTGAAGAGAAACTTTCCCTCTTAGGGGCAAACATTACCCGTACTTACAAAGACCAAGAAATTTTAGAGCCGGTTTAAACCGCTCAATTCTCTCCGCGATCCCCCCTTTTTTTATATACTCATGACAGTTGAAAGACCCGGATTTTTCGCAGCAAAATCGTTTTAGTTCAATTAGGCGAAGCCGTCCGCTGAAGAAGGCTCTGTTTGAAACCAGGCCTGATGAAGCGGAATTGAAATAAAAAGATTTTGTAAAAAAAAAGAGGGTGTTTCAACTGTCATGAGTATATTATATTATGTAAAAATTTTCTTTATTTGAGTTTCGAAAGGTGTTGAATTTATCACTCTGAAAAAGAATGGATTTGAGCCCCCCTTTCCTGTATAATGATTGGTCATGGAGAGAGAGAGCTGGCGACAGATCCAAAGAGAGAGCTTTTCAAAAATTTCCGAAATTGCCGAATTTTTGGAACTTGATGAAGAAAAAAGGGGAAAGCTTCTCGTGAAAGCAGGATTTCCCTTTTTGCTCCCCCGAAGAATTGCGGAGAAAATAGATAAAAATAGTTTAAACTGTCCGATTGGAAAACAATTTTTACCCTTGCAAGAAGAGTTAGTCCAATCTCAAGGATTTGTAGCAAGCCCGACCTGCGACGCCTCGTTTCAAAAAGAGGGGAAGATTTTACATAAGTACGAGGGGAGACTTCTTCTGATTGCCTCAGGAGCATGCGCAATGCATTGCAGGTACTGCTTTCGTCAAAATTTCTCTTACCCTGAATCAAGTAGCGGTTTTACCAAAGAATTGGACTACATTAAAAACAATCCCTCATTGCATGAAGTTATTTTAAGTGGAGGAGATCCCCTAAGCCTATCAGACGTTCAACTAGAACGCCTTCTACTAGAGCTAGAGACAATTCCCCATCTCCAAATAATTCGATTCCACACAAGATTTCCAATCGGAATTCCCGAAAGAATCTCCCCTACTTTTTTAAAACTGTTAAAACATGTAAAAAAACAAATTGTCTTTGTAATTCACGCCAATCACTACTCCGAATTTGACTTAGACATTTTCAAAGCTCTAAAATCAATTCAATCTCTGGGAATCCCAACTCTTATGCAAACAGTTCTACTAAAGGGGATAAATGACGACCTCCCCTCTCTAAAAGAACTTTTTTTAAACACCTCTGCCAAGGGAGTTATCCCCTACTACCTCCATAAGCTCGATCAAGTCAGTGGCACCTCCCACTTCGAAGTAGCCCTTGAAAAAGGTAGATATTTAATTGAGGAATTGCGTAAAGTTCTCCCAGGGTACGCAGTGCCCCGCTTTGCACAAGAAGTGCCATTCAAACCTTACAAAACGCTCCTATGAAAAAAAATATCGGCACAAAAGACAGAATTTTCAGATTAACCATTGCTCTTGCACTGTTTGCATACGCAATCTGGCAAAGCAGCTGGATTGCAGCAGGCTTTGGGCTATTTACCCTCTATGAAGCAGCTGCAAGCTGGTGCATTCTCTACCAACTCCTCGGCAAATCGTCCTGCCGACTGAAGTAATTATATAGTCCTTTAATTGAAAGCTTTCCAATTGAATCTTACCCAAAAGCCGGGTTTACATTCTAGAGGTCTGCAAAAGGATTGCAAGAGTCTAAGAAAGGTTTTTTCTTATTCCTCTTTTTTTTCTCATCTTGAAGACTAAAAAGTAGATCTTGGTCGAAATCTTGGTGTGAGGCCCAGTGAAGATAGTCAATAGGCAACTCTTTAAAAGGCTTCCCTTTATGCTTACCTAACGGCATTACTTTCATTAAAATAGGCTCTCTAAGTCTCTTCATAATTTCGGCTGTGGATTTGAAAGCCTTAGCAAGATATTTGAACACTTGAATATTTACAATAACGTCATTGAGTGCCCGGTGAGCCCCCTCTTCTGCAATATTAAAGTGCTTACGAAGATCCTCAAGTTTATTTGACGCACTCTCTCCGTAGAGTCTTGCAAGACGAACTGTATCAATTGTGTTTTGTAAATCAATATTACAAGGAATATTCCTCTTCTTTGCCGAATCAATGATAAAATTTAGATCAAAGCCGATGTTATGCCCCATAACAACATGATTTCCGACCATTTCGATCACTTTAGGGAGAACATCGCCAATTTTCGGCTTACCTTTTACCATATCATCAGTAATGTGGTGAACTGCTGTAGACTCAGCTGGTATTGGCCTCTCTGGATCAACAAGGGTATCAAACTGCTCAATAATCCCGTTAAAATTGAACTTCACAACTGCTATCTCGATAATTTCTTCAGATGCAATTTCAAGACCTGTTGCTTCACAGTCTAAACAAATAAAAATTTCCTCTTGAAGTTTTGATCTTGGCGTCATCTTGTCTCTATCCTTTGTGTTACTTCTATTTCTCTTCCCTTTTCGCAATGCTCTATGGTTACCCAATAAGACTTTTCTGGAAGGGCCTTTTTAAGTATACCTGGCCACTCTACCAGTGCTATATAAGGAGGGGTAAAATACTCGTCAAAACCCATTGAAAAAAACTGCTCTTCCCCTTGCAAGCGATACAGATCGAAATGGGCAAGATGGTCATAGAGATTCATGTAGACAAAAGTTGGGCTCAAAACGTGATCTTCAGAAATACCAAAGTGAGAGGCCACCCCTTTTACAAACGTGGTCTTTCCTGCACCCAAGTTGCCCACTAAACAAACAACGTCTCCTGCAACAAGTTTTTTTGCAAACTCTTTTGCAAACGCCCGTGTCTCCTCATCTGATCTAAGAAGCTCTTTGATAATGGCCTACTCCTCTTCAGGAGATTCTTCCTCTTCTGACTCTTCTGCGTTTTCTTCCATCCATCTTTGGACGTGTTTTGCAAAAGGCTCATAACTAGAAAGGGCTTCCACAAATCCAGCAATCTTACTCTCTTCAAGGTGAGTTTGAATAAACTCTAGAAAGTCTTCTTGGATTTCAAATCGGTTCTGTGTTGGTACATCTTTCATCGGAATTGAGCGAATGTGATTGGCACAAAAATCTTCGATCACACTATTTCTACTATGGAACAGTTTTCCTGTTATCACAGATGTGTATACAATTTTTTTGATCGGCTCTTTCTGTTCTTTGATATAAGTCTTTATCACTTCTGGATCTTCAGAAATGTAAAACTTCTTTACACGCATACCGTCGTTTCTTTCTGTATTCTCAGGACATTTTGAAACCCACTCATAAATTGCATCTTGAGGGTTCGGATGGGTATTGTCTCCAAAAACTTTCCCAGTAAAGGGGCAAATATAAATTTTTTGAGTCGCAGCATTGACACTAGGCTTTCCGATTTGAATCTTGATTTCAGTCTCTCTCCACAATTTCCCCTCTTTTTCTAAACTGTGAATGAGATCATCTTTACTCTGATAAATCTTTTTTTCACGCATGAAGACAACAGGATCCAAATGATGCTTTTTCTCTAGAAAAAACAGGTAGGTAGAAATTAGGTCAGCTCTTCTATTTTTCTTTAAAAAAGCCTCCATTGCGGAAATAATACTATCTGAAACAACTAACTTTGTCATATCGCTGGCACTCCTCTTGGCAGTATAGCTTACCCAACCCCCCCATTAATGACAATACTAAAAACAAAGCGAATTTGAAAACAATAGAAGAAGCTCTCTTCTTCCCCTTCATCCCCCTTTCAAATAAATGAAATTAATTGATAAAATAACGAAGTCTTGTTTTTTTATAAATACGCAAAAAAAGTTTTTAAAATTATACTCACAAATTTTAATTACGTCCGAACTTCAAATTCAAGTAAAAAATTATTTCCCCTTCTCAGCAACTATTTTCCCCTTCCTTGTAACCTCAGAAGCGGGACTAGACCTTTTTCGAGAGCTCCCTAAAACCGGCGTAACCTCTCTTTTGTGACAAGGGACTCTTAACTAACTTAATTTAAAGGGATATCAGAGAAGCAATCTGAGAATAAACTTGATAAAAAGAGGGCATAAGTATAAAGTTTTTGGAAAAATAATCCAAGGAATTCAAAATGATACCGACAAATTATTCTTCGCCGTCGCAACATCTAGTTCCATCACTAGCAGCAGCGGAGGGGGCAAGAGCTACAGAAGCAGGATCTGCACTTGAAGCTTCCGCAGAGGTTCTTTCAAGAGATTCTGAGAGTGCAATAGATCTAACGAAACTTCCCCTTCAAGTTTTGAATTATATAGATGTTCTTGGAAAAGAGCGCTACTTAGACTACGATGTTAAAACACATAAACATTCACACTCGGTAACATTTGAGAGAACGGGCACCTTCTCATCCCGTTGTGCAAGGATAGATATCTCCCTTTTTAGAGAAAGTACTAACCTAGCAAAAGCATTCTATATCGTATCAAACATTTTGAATGATTCTCATATATCTACTTTTAGATCGTTGAAAATCAGCCAAACTCACGCTTTTGAAGACTCTACTGGAAAGGAAATGGTTGTTTATATTAATAAAGAGGAACAGCGTAAAGAGCTTTGGGAATCTTCCATTCTCCCCCAAATTCTTGCCCGATTTCAAGAGGAGGAGGTAAAGGCTGATCTCCCCTCACAAGGAGTTATTGAAATTCCAGGGGGAAGAGGTTTTTTATTTACAAGGTCGGCGTATAATTCCTTTGGTAATTACCTACCTGCACACTGGCTAAATTACTATGGCTTTAGCACCTTCGAATGTGCAACCATCTCTCCCACCGATTTTTCTATCACGCTGTCTCTAGAAGAAGGGGCAAAATCTGAGGAGGCAAAAAAAACTCTAGAGGCAAAAAATCCCTACTTCCATGATGTCCCTGAAGAAAAAATCGCCGTTCTAAACGATTTTTTTTCTAGCACCCTTGATTCAAATGTGTTTTTCCAACTTGTTACCGGAGTGGATCCATCCTATCTAGATGACCCAGAGGGAAAAATTATCCCCTTTTTAAACAGATATGGGAACGATTTTGGAAATTTCTATCATGATAGGACGCTTAAAGCTCTTCAAAGAGCCAAGCTAAAACCTGAAATATTTACCCCTCTTTTTGAAATCTCCTCTCAAGTAAGCGCAAAAATGAGGCTCTACTATGGGGTTGAAACCGCTATTGGGCAAATATATCCCGCTCTCTACCAGCACTTTATTAAATATCCAGATATCCCCCCCTTCGAAACTCTCTACGATTCTAGATGGAAAGAGATTGTCAAAAGCATTGTTCTCTGCACTTTAAGAGATGGATCAGCTAAGCCAGCAGAACCGATCTCTTGTGATGAAGGCCTGCTTGACCACTTAATTCAAACTGCAATTGAGGAGTCAACTCGAAAATAGAGCAATTTCTCTCAAGGTGTTTCTAAAATTACCCCTTCTTTGAAAACGGAAAATTGTTTATACTGGCGACAGGAAAACGCTCCAGATTTTTCAAAGAGGGATCTTTTTAGGTTGATTAGAAATTGACGCTTTCAAGTAAGGGTCTGATTAAGACAGGCCCGACTGAGCAAAATCTAAAAAACAAATTGTACAAGAAAAAACAAGACTTTGAATTACATAAGGGTATAGACTGACGATAAAAACTATTTACTCATGACACAAAATCTTTCTTCACAACTGGCTAAAATGTTTCAAGAGGCAACTCTTGAAGCTCTAGATTTAAAAGATCTCGTTGAAATCACTCAGAGCACTAAGGAATCCTTTGGGGATTACCAATGCAATAGCGCCCTGAAATTTGCGAAAATTTTAGGAAAAAACCCAAGAGATGTTGCCCATTTAATAATCGGAAAAATACAAGACCCCTACCATTTAATCGCTAAAATGGAGGCTAGTGGCCCTGGTTTCATCAACATTCACATTGATTGCAAGCAACTAGAATCCGATTTAACTAAAATTTTAGACGATAAGCGCCTTGGGGTCCCTGAACTTGTAAAAAATGAAAAAATTATTTGCGAGTTTTCTAGCCCAAACATTGCCAAGGCAATGCATGTCGGACACTTGCGATCGACTATTATCGGAGACAGCTTAGCTAGACTCTATGAATTTTTAGGGCACGATGTACTAAGGTTGAATCACATCGGGGACTGGGGAACGCAATTTGGCATGCTGATCGCTTATTTGAAGCTCTTTCACCCCTCAGCCCTCGACAAAAAGAGCCAGACTCCTATTGAAGAACTGATGGAGTGGTATAAGAGCTCAAAGAAAAAATTCGACGAAGACCCGATTTTTAAAAAAACTGCCCAGGAAGAAGTTGTAAAACTGCAAGGGGGTAACCCAGATTCAATCGCTGCTTGGAACCACATTTGCGACATTTCAAGGCGAGCGTTCTCAGAGATTTACGATCTTTTAGATGTCCATATTCACGAAAGGGGCGAATCCTTTTATAATCCCTATTTAAGTGAAGTGGTTGCTAAATTTGAAGAACTTGGTCTTGTTAAAATTGATGGCGGCGCAAAATGCGTTTTTCTTGAGGGTTATACGAATAAGGAGGGGGAACCCCTCCCCTTAATCATTCAAAAAAGCGACGGCGGATACAACTATGCAACAACCGATCTTGCTGGATTTAATTACCGAGTGACTCACGACCGTGCAGAGCGAATCATTATTGTAACGGACATAGGGCAATCGGTCCATTTTAAAATGGTCTATGCGGCAGCTTTAAAAGCAGGTCTGATCGACCCTACTAAAACAAAATTCGAGCACGTTCCATTTGGTCTTGTCCTATCTGCTGCAGGGACAAAATTTAAAACAAGAGAGGGGGAAACCGAAAGCCTCCGCGATTTGCTCGATGAGTCTATCATTGCAGCAAAAAAACTTCTTGCAGAAAGAGATGTAGAAAATCTAGACGAATCGGCAAAAATTTTAGGAATCGGCGCGGTAAAATATGCAGATCTTTCTTGCAACAGAGTCAAAGACTACACCTTCAGCTATGAAAGAATGCTCAAATTCGAAGGAAATACCGTTGCCTTCATCTTGTATGCATTTGTGAGAATCGAGAGTATTCATAAAAAATTACCCCCTCCGACTAAAGGGGGAAAAATTGTATTGACCCATCCTTCTGAAATTTCCCTAGGACTTCACCTCAGAAGATTTGGGGAAGCGCTTAAAAGTATGGATGAAGAATTATTACCTAATAGACTCACCGATTACCTCTACCAACTTGCTGAAAAATTCCATACCTTTTTTAGAGATTGCAGAGTTGAGGGGTCTGATACCCAAGAAAGCCGCTTACTTTTGTGCCAACTGACCCAAAAAATCATTTCTCAAGGTTTGCAAATTTTAGGAATTAAAACTCTATCGAAAATGTAAGGATCTATTGTGGGATTAAGACTCAAAACACTACGCGAACTTCCTCTAAAAGGGAACCGCATCCTAATCCGCTCTGATTTAAACGTCCCTTTAAACCCGCAAGGGGAAATTATCGATGATGGAAGGATTAAAGCCTCCTTAAACTCCATTAAATTTATTTTAGAAAGGGGGGGCTCAGTTATTGTAATGAGTCACCTAGGCAGACCGAATGGAAAGAGGGTCCCTGAACTTTCCCTTGCCCCTGTTGCAAAAAGACTTTCCGAGCTTCTGAACAAAGAAGTTGCCTTTGCACCAGATTGCATAGGGGAAATTTGCGAAAAAATGGCGAGCAAACTTCTTCCTGGGCAAATCTTACTTTTGGAAAATCTCCGCTTTCATGAAGGAGAGGAAAATCCTGAGAAGGACCCCATTTTTGCCGATAAGCTTGCGCGGCTCGGGGATGCTTACGTAAACGATGCATTTGGCACAGCTCACAGAAAACACGCCTCAAATTTTACCATCGTCCCAAAATACAAAGAATCTTGCGCTGGATTTTTAGTAGAAAAAGAGGTAACAATCTTAACAAACCTACTTACCCAAGCACAAAAGCCATTTTACGCAATTATCGGCGGAAGTAAAATCGGAAGTAAAATTGGAATCCTCGAGGCTTTGCTAGACAAGGTTGATGGTCTTTTGATCGGCGGAGCGATGGCATTTACTTTTCATAAAGCGCTAGGCAAAGAGATTGGGAATTCTCTTTTCGACCCAAATTACCTCGATATTGCCTACAAAATTATCAAGCGGGCCTCGAGAAAAGGGGTTGATTTGCAACTCCCCTTAGACGTCCTTTGCGCAGAAACTGTAACAGAGGCTTCTAAGACAATTACTGTATCCATGGAAGATGGAATTCCTGAGGGATGGTCGGGGGTTGACATTGGACCTGCAACGATATCTGCTTGGAGAGAGGCTCTCAATGAACCTAAAACAATTTTTTGGAATGGACCTGTCGGAGTGTATGAACTCCCCCCCTTTCAAAAAGGAACTTACCAAGTTGCAGAGATGATCTCTTCAAAAAAAGTTATGACAATAGTCGGAGGGGGAGATTCTGCAGCAGTAATCCACACCCTCCATTTAGATCAAAAAATTACTTGCATATCAACCGGTGGGGGGGCAACCCTTGAGTTTATTGAGTTTGGAACCCTTCCTTCCTTAGAGCTTCTCACAAAGACCCTTGTAAAATAAGGCCAGATAAGGAATAATGAGTCTATTCAAGGAACCAAAAATCTAAATAAGGATTTGAGCGCTCTATGACTACCTCAGGCACAACTGCCCCCATATTTGGGTCGTTGCGTAAGTTGTTTTGGCCTATACATAGATTTGAAATTAAAAAATTTCTGCCAATGCTCCTTATCTACTCACTTATTGTATTTAATTACAGTTTATTACGCGCTGCCAAAGACTCTCTGTTAATTACAGCCCCTCACTCAGGCGCAATGGTGATTCCTTATATTAAAGTGTGGGCGATCCTACCCATGGCTTTCCTTAGTACTTTAATTTTTACAAGACTTTCCAATAAGTATACCCGTGAAAAAGTTTTTTACATCATGATGTCTGCCTTTATTGGATTCTTTTTTATCTTTGGCTTCGTCCTCTATCCTCTACAAGACTACCTTCACCCCCACTCTCTTGCAGACAAGCTTGAAAAGGTTTTGCCAATTGGAATGCAAGGACTTATAGCAATTTTTCGAAACTGGACCTTCTCCCTCTTTTATATCATGAGTGAACTTTGGGGAACCATTATCATGCACGTCCTCTTCTGGGGATTTGCCAATGAAGTAACTTCTGTAAAAGAGGCTAAACGATTTTATTCGATCTTAGGAGTAGGTGCAAATATTGCAACCATCTGCGCCGGCTTTATCGGGATCCTCTTATCAAGCGAATTTCTCTTTACTAAGCTTGTAGGTCATGGCGATTCCTGGGGTCACAGCTTAATGGCTATCACTTCAGTGATTGTAGGAGCAGGCCTTGCAATTATCTTTCTCTATAGATGGCTCACCCACACAAGCCTTCAAAAAGAGCTCGCACACAGCGAACCTCTATCTCACACAAAGCCTAATCCGATAAAAATGGGGATCAGGAAAAATTTCGCATACTTAGCTAAATCGAAATATTTATTGTGCATTGCTGTGATTGTGTTAACTTATAATTTATCTCTTAATCTAGTCGAAGTTGTCTGGAAAGATCAACTTCTGCAGCTCTGCCCCAAAGCAAGCGCCTACAATATTTACATGGATAAAATATTGATCTATACAGGGATAACTTCGGGCTTTTTTGGATTTTTCATCTGCGGGCAAGTGATTAGAAGATTTGGATGGGCGACCGGAGCTTATTTGACACCAGTTATCCTTTTTGTCTCAGGAATGCTCTTTTTTATCACCCTCCTTTGGAAAGATCACCCCTTTGTCAATTCGATATCTCTCTTTTTCAGCTGCACACCTATAGCGCTTTGCACGTTTCTCGGAGCGATACAAAACGTTTTGTCAAGAGCTAGCAAATTCACATTTTTTGATGTAACAAAAGAAATAGCCTTTATTCCCCTCAGCGCAGAAAGCAAATTAAAAGGGAAGGCGGCAATTGATGGGGTAGGCTCAAGACTTGGAAAATCTGGAGGCTCTGTCTTTCACCAGTTTCTCCTCATGTTTTTCGGAACAATTGCGATGAGCACACCGTTTGTTGCCGTTATATTAGCTGTAATTTTTTCAGGATGGATATGGGCTGTTCGCTCACTTGGCTTCCAATTTGCAGAATTATCTCCTGAGCACGCGGCGCCTGAAGGACAAAAACCTGCAACAAGCGGAGCTTAATTCATGGTGTTAGATCCAGAATTTCTCGTAACCTGGGGACCCTATGCCCCTTGGATTATTTTTTCCCTAGCCCTCCTTGCCGGGCTTAATCTTCCCATCAGCATTGACATATTAATTACTTTATCAGCACTTTTAGCTGCCCATTACCTTCCCGAACAAACCTATCTTCTCTATTCCCTATTCACACTTGGGTGTGTCTTCTCAGCCTGGATTGCTTACGGTATTGGAAGGAGTTTCGGTAAATTTGTAAAACCTGAAAGGGCAGAAAAAATCGCGATTTTTTATAAAAAATTCGGGATATTTGCATTTTTTATCTGTAGATTCATCCCCTTTGGAGTCAGGAACGCATTTTTCATGTCTTCAGGCTTTTCAAAAGTGCCGTTTAAAAAATTTGCCCTGTTTGACTTTCTTGCCTGCACCTTCTGGTCAACCCTCTTTTTCTTCACTATCTACAATCTTGGCTCAAATTTTGATACCGTCCTCTCCCACCTGAAACACCTCAATATTGCCATCTTCTCCCTCTTTGCAACAGCTGCGCTGATAAGTTTTATTATTTGGCGTAGAAAAAAGGCCAAAAACCCCGCCGCATAAACTACCTGGTGGAAATTCATGAAATTTGTTATAAGATTTAGGGATGTTTACTGTATCGAATTTACTGAGCTTAATTAGGGGGCCGCTTGCATTTTTATTCCTCATTAACAGGGTTGATGTTAGGGCAGCAGTCATAGTAGTAGCTATTTTAACAGACTGCATTGATGGATATCTTGCCAGACGCTACAAACATACAACAAAACTCGGCGCTATTTTAGACCCTCTAATGGACAAGTTTTTCGTTTTCTTTGTCCTTTCAATATTATACTACGAAAATGCCCTCTCAGGTTGGGAAGTACTAACAATGCTCTCTAGAGACATGGTCTTGCTAGCTTTCTCCTTTTATCTCCTCTTAAAAAACGCATGGAAAGGGTACAACTACCGATCCCTTTGGTGGGGAAAAGCTACGACATCACTCCAATTCCTCGTCCTTTTTCTTCTATCCCTTAATATCAAGCCTACCTACCTCTTTTTCTTTATCTTCATTGCTCTTGGACTATGCGTCTTCCTTGAGCTCTTCTTTACGCTGAAGCCAAGAAAAGAAAAGGTCTAATATCCCTTAGATCTCTATCAGCTATTTAGAGGTTGATCTTTTCTAGCCCGTATTGGTAAGCTTGAATTTTACTAAATAAAGGTGTGGTATGCAAATCGTGAGAGAGTCCATTTTTGTTTCGGCAATTAGATCCTTTTTTAATACCTTTTTGGCAGTTATAGGAATTGTCCTTGCTTTAGCGATCTTTACAGTAGTAGCTGGTCTTTTTACAAGCCCCTACAAAATGGAAGAAGAATATATTGAGATGCAAATATTGCCTAATGCTGAAGGAGATACAACAATTCTTCCCGAAACTACACCTGTCATTTTACAAGTCGACCTCACAGGAGTCATCGGGGAGACCCATTTAAATGGTTCTAGCATTGAAAGTTTTCTTCGTGTCTCTAGAAAAGGGGCCCTTAAAAACAATAGAGTCAAAGCCGTTCTCCTCTATATTGATTCTCCAGGGGGGGGAGCAATTGACAGCGATTTAATTTATCAAGCGGTTTGCAGATACAAAGCAAAGTATAATGTCCCTGTTTACGCCTACACACCAGGAGTGTGCGCTTCAGGGGGGTATATGATCGCCTGCTCCGCAGATAAAATTTATGCAAGCCCCTCTTCCATCGTAGGATCTGTGGGAGCAAAGTGGGGTATCGGCTTTAATTTTTGGCAATTTATGCAAACCCATGGAATTGATTCTGTCACAGTTGCAGAAGGCCTCTATAAAGAGAAATATCCTCCATTTACAAAACTTCCTGAAGGATCCTCTCCCTACAACGACATAATTACAATTGTAAAAGAGTCTTACAGCCAATTTACCGATCTTGTTGCCAAGGCTCGAGAATCAAAGGGTCTTACTAAAGAGATGCTCGTTCAAACTTATGGAGCGCAAATTTATTCGGGTCAAACCGGAGAAAAATATGGCTATGTGGATAACGGAAATGCCTACTATTGTGAAGTGTTACAAGATCTTGCAAAATCTGCACAATTAGAGGAACACTCTTATCAAGTTGTCCGCTTTAATTATAAACACTCTCCCCTTCAAGACCTTGTTTCTAATAAGGTCTCTCTTTGGGTGGAAGAGGCTGCAAATGCTCTTCTTGGAATAAAGCGTTCAGGAAAGCTAACCAATTCTCTATTGTATTATTATGACACAAACGACAGACTCAAATAAACTTTTTGTAATCGATGCCTCTAACTATCTTTACAGAGCTTATTTTGCAATCAGAAAAATGACAAACCCTAAGGGCGCTTCTACTAACGCCCTTTTTGGTTTTATCCGATCTCTCCAAAAACTGATGAAGGACTTTCATCCGACTCACATGGTCTGCGTCTTTGACGGACCGAACAATAAAAAGTCGAGAACAGAGATCTATAAAGAGTACAAAGCCCACAGAACAGCAATGCCCGAGGATTTACTCCCACAGATCAATCTGGCAAGGCAATATTGCGAATTTGCTGGGATCCCCCTCCTCCAAATTGAAGAAGTTGAAGCAGATGACACTATCGGATCGATAGCAAAATGGGGAGAAAGACAAAATATCTCCTCCTACCTTTGCTCAAGTGATAAAGACCTCTGCCAGCTTGTAAGTGATAAAGTTTTTGTTTTGAACACCTTTAAAGAAAATCTTATCATTGATCGAAAAGGGGTAGAATCTATTTATGGAATTCAGCCTGAACAAGTAATTGATTATTTAGCAATCATGGGAGATGCTTCAGACAATATTCCAGGAGTTGCTGGTTGTGGACCAAAGACAGCCTCCGATTTACTCAGAAAATTCCAATCTTTAGAGACAATTTTAGAAAAACCCGAGATTTTGGAAAGTCAAAAACTGATTGAAAAATTCAAAACGTACAAAGAGCTGGCTCTAATCAGTAGAAAGTTAGCAACGATACAAACCAACGTCTCTATTCCTCAAGAGATCCCTTTTTACCAGCTTAAAGAGATGAAAGCCGATAAACTCAAAGAACTTTTCACAGAAATGGATTTTCACTCCCTAATAAAAGAATTAATTCCAGAGAGCCCCCGTCTAGAAAAAAAGACGGCCTATCGTTTAATCGAGGATGAGACTGCTTTAAAAAATGTTATTGCAGAACTTTCCTCCAAAAAAGAGATTGCAATAGACACAGAGACCACTTCTGTTGAGCCCATGCTTGCAAAAGTAGTCGGAATCGGCCTCGGAACAGATCCGAGTCATATCTACTATATCCCCCTTAACCACAAAATCCCAGCATCTGTAGCGTTAGAGCACCTAAAACCCCTCCTAGAAAACCGATCTATCTCATTTATCGGACACAACATCAAATACGATATGCACACTCTACTAAATCACGGGATAGAGATCAAAAATGCAGGTTTTGACACTATGATTGCCTCATACCTGTTAAATGCCCACAGCAACAGGCACAATCTAGACACCCTTACGCTAGAAAAATTTGGACATGCCAAAATTCCGATTGAAACCTTAATCGGAAAGAAGGGTCAAATTTCCATGATAGACGTACCTCACAACCTGGTGACTAACTATTGTGGAGAAGATGTGGATTACACGCTTAGACTCAAAGAGGTGTTTGAAAAAGAGCTCAAAGAGCGCTCTCTTTGGAAACTCTTTAGTGAAATGGAGATGCCCCTTTTGCCTATCTTGTTTCAAATGGAGCGACGGGGTATTTACGTCGATCGTGAGGTACTCTCCAACCTATCTATCGAATTTCATACACAACTTGAATCTCTAGTAAAGAAAATTTATTCTATGGCCGGAGAAGAATTTAATATCAATTCCCCCAAGCAACTAAGCCAGATTTTGTTTGAAAAACTCCAAATCCCACCCCCAGGAAAGAAAACCTTAACCGGTTACTCAACCAACGCAGAAGTTCTTGAGGAGCTCTCTGGAGACTACCCGATTGTCGATCTTGTGCTCGAATACCGAACCCTGGAAAAACTCAGATCGACCTATATTGACGCCCTTCCAGAACAGATCAATCCCCTTACCCACAGAATTCACTCAACCTTTAATCAATCAGGAACAGCAACAGGTAGACTCTCCTCCACAAATCCCAATTTACAAAACATTCCAATACGGAGACCTGAAGGAAAAAAAATAAGAGAGGCTTTTAAGCCTAAACCTGGATGGAGCTTTCTCTCTTGCGACTACTCGCAAATTGAACTCCGCCTCCTAGCCCACTTCTCTGAAGACCCCCATCTAATTGCTGCTTTTAAAAACAATGAAGACATTCACAAATCGTGCGCTTCCATGGTTTTTGGCCTACCTCTATCAGAAGTAACAGACGAGATGCGATCGAAAGCAAAAGCAGTCAATTTTGGACTTATTTACGGACAGCAGGCGTTTGGATTGTCTAAACAGTTAGGAATCAGCGTAAAAGAGGCTTCCAGCTTCATTGAAATCTATTTTAAACAATACCCTACAGTAAAAAACTTTTTAGAAAAATGCAAACAAGATGCTCGAAACAGCGGTCGAGCCACCACCTTATTTGGTAGAGAGCGGCTTTTACCCGATATTTTAAGTAAAAATGGAATGCTCAAATCCCAAGCAGAACGCCTTGCAGTGAATGCCCCGATTCAAGGGACGCAAGCAGATATTATAAAAATGGCAATGATTGCGATTGATAAAAAAATTATTGATACAAAAAGAAGAGACTTTTTAGTCCTTCAAATCCATGATGAATTGATTTTTGAATGTCCTGATGAGGATGTAGAGCAATCAGCTCAAATTATTTCTGGTATTATGGAAGCGATTTTTCCGTTGAAAGTGCCACTACGGGTCGATATTTCTTTTGGAAAAAATTGGGGGGAGTGCTAAAATAAGAAAGATTGCAATTACTGGTACTGTATCTGCAGGGAAAAGTACTGTATGCGAGTCTTTAAAAGCTCGCGGTGCTTATGTTCTAAAGGCAGATGATATTGTTCACAACCTTCTTTCTAATGACATTTTAGTAATTCAGAAAATTAAAGAAATGTTTGGTGACAATGTACTCTCCGAAGGTAAAGTAGATAGAAAATTGCTTGGAGATCAAGTTTTTAGTGACCCATTAAAATTAAAAGCATTAGAGGACCTTCTTCACCCCATTGTTGTGAATACGATTCAAGAGAGCTACACCTATATGAAAGACTCCCCTGACTACACCGCCTTTGCTGTTGAATTTCCCCTCCTTTTTGAGATCGGGCTAGATCCTTGGTTTGATACAATTATTTACGTAAAAGCTGACCAAGATCTTCGAAAAAAACGAACTGGGGTAAGCCACTTTGAATCCAGAAGCGAAAGATTTGTAGACGAGGCTGAAAAACTAGCTAAATCTCATTATATTATAGAAAATAATGGTTCGTTTGAGAACCTAAACAACCAGATAGAAAACATCCTGTAAGGACACTATGAACCAAGAAAACCCAGAGAAATCAATGTCTACAAATACACCCATCCAACAAGAAAAGCCTCCACAAGAAAGAGTTCAACAAGAGAGACCTCAACAAGAGCGGCCCCCCCAAGAAAAACATGACCAACCTAGACAACAACGCTATCATAAGCCTCATTACGGAAAGTCTAATTACTCTAATCGAAGAAAAGAATCGGCCCACCAAGTGAATCAATCTGGTCTTCCTGAAATGGATGATGCTGACAACGATCAGGTGCCTGTAAGAACAGGAGAGGTCTCCATCACAAAAATTGCTGAACTTCAGCGAATGAACATCGAAGAGCTTACCAAATACGCCCATGCAACGGGAATTGCCAATGTTGGTTCACTCTCTAGATCACAAATTGTTTTTGAAATAGTAAAACAAAAAAGCGCTTCTCCAAATGAAGTTCTTGTGGGAGAGGGGACTCTAGAAGTTCTACCCGATGGTTTTGGATTTTTAAGATCACCCAACTACAACTACCTCCCTTCAGCAGAAGACCTTTACGTCTCCCCTGCTCAAATTCGTCGCTTTGGACTTAAAAAGGGGGACGAACTCTACGGAGAACTCAGATCGCCTAAAGAAAAGGAAAAATATTTTGCCCTTCAAAAAGTCGAAAAAATTAATGGGATTGTTCCATCAGAAATGAAGGAACGAATCTCTTTTGATAATTTGACTCCCCTCCACCCGAATAAAAGAATTTTAATGGAGACCGATAAGGACAACTACTCCTCAAGAATTTTAGACCTAATAACGCCTATTGGTAAAGGACAAAGGGGTCTTATTGTTGCACCACCCAAAGCAGGTAAAACAATTCTCCTTCAAAATATTATTCATTCAATTTCTAGAAACGAAAAAAATATCAAATTGATAGTCCTTCTTATTGATGAGCGGCCAGAAGAAGTTACTGACATGCAAAGACTTGTAAAAGGAGAGGTAATTTCATCAACCTTTGATGAACCTCCAGAAAGACATTGCCAAGTAGCTGAGATGTGCATTGAAAAGGCAAAGAGACTTGTTGAACAAGGTCAAGATGTCGTAATCATCCTTGACTCTATTACTAGACTTGCAAGAGCCTATAATACAGTTCAGCCTCATTCAGGAAGAATTTTAACAGGGGGGGTCGACGCAAACGCCCTTCATAAACCGAAGAGATTTTTCGGAGCTGCTAGGAATCTTGAAGAGGGTGGTTCCCTTACGATTATCGCATCTGCCCTAATCGATACGGGATCTAAAATGGATGAAGTCATCTATGAAGAATTTAAAGGTACAGGTAATATGGAGCTTGTTCTCGACAGAAGACTTGCTGATCGAAGAACATTCCCGGCGATTGATCTGATAAAAAGTGGAACAAGGAAAGAAGAACTCCTCTACCACCCCTCTGAACTAGAAAAAGTTTACAAACTTAGACAGGCAGTTGCAGATCTCTCTCCTATTGACGCTATGAATCTTTTGCTTTCCAGGCTAAAAAAGACGAACAGCAACACCGAATTTTTACTTTCAATGAAAGATTAATTTGCCTATCGTTGTTAGGATGAGCATTAAAAAAGTTTTAATCCTTACACTTACAGCGGGCGGAGGTCATATACAGGCTGCTAAAGCCAAATATATGGAGACCAAAGCCCAACTTCCCGATACAAACATCATTGAAGTAGATATTCTCTATGATTGGATCTGGAAATATTTCGGCAAATTTGCAAAGCACATGTGGGGCGATGCGCAGGCAAGGGGGAATGTTTTTTTTCTTGTTTGCCTATCCCACGCTTTGAAATTAGCAGACTACATTTTTTGGCTCCCATTTTTTCTCCATGCTGCACGAATGTGCAAAAGGGAAAATATCGATAAAATTATAGACACTCAACCTCTTGCTACCTCTGCTGTTATTAAGGCTCTTCGCTTTATCAAATGGCGAACAGGAAAAGAGATCGTTTATGAAAAAGTATTAACAGACCTCCCCACCGTTGAAGCTAAACATTTTTTCGGAGGGATTAAGTCTCTATCTAAAAAGGATAGCCCCTTTTTAAAAGTACTTACTACCAGACCCATTTTAGGAAAAGATGAGACTGAAGCAGACTTTTGGAAGAAAAATTGCAATCTTCCCTTGAGCTCGATTCTCTACGCTCCACTCCCCTTAAGACCCGCTTTTTTCCAATTTGGTCTATCCCCAGAAAGAGCGTTTAGTCTAAATCTTTCGATTCCGTGTGCAAGCGACCTACACTTGACCTATAAAACCCTCTCTTTTGGCTCTCTGCAGGCAAAACGATCTAAACACTCGATCACAATCCCTATAGAAAGCGGAGATAAAGTAGCGCTAATGATGCTAGGAGCCAATCCAAATCCAGAGGCTATCCTTGCATATACCAATCACTTTATTCATCGTCTTCAAGCAATTTCCGATCCCACTCGAAACGATCTCTTTTTTATCTTCTGCAGCAGCCAAGTGACCATTAAACCCAACCTTAGAACAAGAATTCTAAATCTGCTTGAAAAAACAAAAAACTACCCTAAAAATTTAACGATTATTCCGATCTCCCATCAAAATGATATGATCATCGCCCCCCTACTTCATAGAAGCGATGCAACGATCACAAGATCTGGAGGTTTAACCTCAATGGAACTTCTCTCTGTTGCCTCAGGTAAAATCTACATCCATAAAGAGCCCTCATCGATCAACCTCCCCAAATTCATCCCCAGCACTAAAATTTTTCACGAGGGGATGCCCTCTTGGGAGAGTGGTAACGCCCGCTACTTAGAGCTCCGAAAAGGGGCTCAAATCATCACTCCAGAAACCTTTGAAACGGTTACTAACGACTACTTTTCTTTAGAGAAGAGATGAAATAGAGCCTCTTCAAACAGCGGAAGAGATTCTGGATTAGAAAGTTCAGAAATCTGAAGCGATTTTGCTCCGTGCAAGTGAAAAATAGCTCTACCAGAAAGACTCTGGAGACAAAATTCCGTAGGCGTTTTTCCCCCATTGTAGCGCGAGGTAATAGTAAAAGGCCACTTAGCTGGATGAAAAATAGATTGCCCCTCTAAATTATGAGAAGCTCCTCCCACATAATCAATCAATGTGGGGAAAATATCTATGTGGGAAGAAATTTTCGAAGCAGCGATTCTCAACTCTTTACTCTGCTGTCCAAACTTATAGTAGAGGGGAATATGAATTTGCTCGGGACTCAAATTGGATGCATGAAAAAGTTGTCCATGCTCATAAAATTCCTCCCCATGATCGCCTGTGATAACAACTACCGCATCATCCCTTTCATGCCGCTTTAAAAAAGAGCCAATCAACGAATCGACATAAAAAATCGAATTTCGGTACCTATTTTTAATCCCTTCGAGAGAACCCTTATCAAAAGCAGCTTTTAGGTAATTAATCGGCTCATCGATGGGAAAAAACTTATCCCCCGTTTCTGGAAGCCAACTGTAGCCAAAATGAGTTGCGTCCAAGAAAACAATAAAAACATGCCCCTCTCCAGAAAATATCTCCTGGTCCTTCTCCAGCTGGCACATTACTTGCTTATCTGTATGCGCAGGACTTACTTTTCCTCCGTGAACCGCTGCATAAACAGTATCTGCAAGGAAATAGTCCTTTCCGAAAATTGATTCCCCCATATGATAAAAAGCTAGTTCTGCCGATGTATAAAGGTGTATTTGATAGCCGAGCGCTTTTAAAGATCGAATAGCCTCACTACCCGTTTCAACCGTCTCTAGAACATGCTTTTTTGAAAATCTTAAGGGAAACTGAGAGTGAAATAGAGTGAACCACGATTGGTGCGATGCATTACCCCCTGAGGCTGCTACATCAAAAGATACCCCCTCCCCCTTGAATTCAAAAATATTCGGGGCCGTCTCTTTAGTAATAAAATCTTCCCTTAAACTCTCAATTACAAATAAAAAGAGGGGGGGCGCTTTGAAAAGGGGGCTAACTTCACACTGTTGAAACTCTAAAGACTTTAGAGATCTCTCAACAGGGAGAAAAAACTTCGACGGAGCAAAAAAAGACCTCTTAAAGGGGAGAATCTGCCTAAATTGTTCATAAGTCACAAATGACAATTGATTTAAGGCAACCCTATCCCAAAGTATTGCTAAACTTACTGAAAACACAAAAGCCATGCCAAGACCTTTCCAAGAGATAGTCACCCTCCATTTTTTACTTAACTTTTCCGAGAGATAGAAAAAAGCCATTGCTAGAAAGAAAAAGGCGATCAACCCTCCGACCCCTATCAACCAACTTATCGGAGAAATGTTTGTTGCTTTGATCATCTCTAAAAAATTATCCCCCATTTCCAGAGAAATTAAATGGAGTAAATACCAAATAGTCACCCCCATCAGCCGAATCATCACAAAATCGACTTCATGGGCAACCAGTAAAATACAGCTTAGGGCGATAAAAAAATTGAAAAACGGCTTAGGTAAATACCTTTGAATCAATATGCTTGCCCCCAGCAAGCATATCGCCTCTACTAAACATTGCAAAACAATGCTTACAAAACAGGGAATTAGCGCCACATCTTTCAAGACAATCAGGGAATAGCCATGCACTCCAAGCAACCAGATAAATAAAACGCTAAAATAGACATAATTTATTGCAAAACGCTGATTCACTTCTTCTCTTCAATTAAAAGCTCTACAAATCCATCCCAATTTTGGGCATTTGCTTTTGCAAGCAACTGATCTGCATCGACACCAAAACGCTTTGCGAATTCGGGCAAATCCTTAACTAACTTACCCTCTTTGAATTCTCTTTCAAAACCTGGTTTTAAACCATCTACAAATCCACTCCACTTCATGGAGCTTTTTTTAATTGTACTCAGATAGGATTTTAGGTCCTCTTTGCTCATAATATAGCCTAAAAATTGGAGAGGTCCAATACCCTTAAGCCCTCCACCCAATTTCTTCAAATGACCTTTTTTAATTCCAAGTGCAACTAAATTACTCTTTCCTAGAGTTGTCACGATTTCAGAAATGGCACTTCCTTCGCTCTCTGATACCTTAACTGTAAATTCCTCTGAATAGACACAGCTAAAACCGAGCAACCCGATAAGCATGAATTTTTTAATCATTCTCTACCTCACCTCTTTGTCTAAATAACGAACTAAACCATCCCAGTTGCCTTTTTGAGCAAAGTGTGTTAATTCATCGGCATCAACACCTAAAAGGGTTGCAAATCCTGGAATATCTTCCCAAATGGTTCCCGCATTTTTTGCCCTTTCTAAACCTTTTCGTACATTTCCCATAATCTTGTCAAATTTAATAGAACTCTCTGCAATCGTGTGCATATGATCTCTTAAATCTGAGTGGGTAAAAATATAGCCTAAAAAATTAAAACTCCCCATGCCATCAAGTTTTTTACTCAGCTCTTTTAAATGGGTCTCCTTGAATTTTAACATAGGAAGCCATGTTGTAGCCATAGTAGTGACAATCTCTTCTATAACCTCTTCTCGCTCAGAACTTACAACTAAAGCAAATTCCCCTGAAATCAGTGATGAAATCCCAATAGTGGCGATTGCAAATGCTTTAAAACAGACACTTGACAAACCCTTCCCAATTTTGCTCATAAACACACTCCTCCAATTGCTTGTTTGATCCCCCAACCAGATGACTAAAGGCATCGATCTGAGGAAGAAGATTTCCATTATTATGCTCTTTTTCCATGTTTTCTCCAAATCCATCTATAAAGCTAGACCATTTGAAGTAACTTTTTGAAAGTCGTTTTAAATTTACTTTTAAATTTTGATTTACCAAGACAAATCCCAAAAACTGCAGAGGGGGAACTTGCTGAATACTATTTCCAAGACGATTTAATCGAATGGCATCTAAAAGGAGCATTCCAACGTTTTTTTCGCCCATCGCAGTAATAATTTCAGTGATAGCATACTGCTCCTCACTATTTAGAGAAAGGACAAACTCATCTGCTAAACCATAAACACTAAGAGATACAAAAAGAACCATTAGCCAATTTTTCATGCCTACCTCATTCAAAAAGAGTGTTATATTATTCGTCGGAATAGTTTTTTTTCTAGAAAATTCTTATTAGCTGTGATAGATCAAAGAGTATGATCCGGAGAAAATTATTTGGCTCTCTCGCTTTTCGCGTGCTTTTCAGTAGTCTTATTTTTATTGTGGTTCCCCTAATTTTTTATGCAATTTTTTTGTCCAATAACGAATATCAAGAAAAATTGGATGATGTTTTTACAGAAATGCATCTCTATCAGAAAGATCAACTCAACTTAATTGTTCAAACCAACAAAAATAACTACAACTTTTTAAAAGCTCTACAAGAGCTTATCAATCTTATTATAAGACAGTCAGGAAAACCCTCCCTTGATAAAATCGATAAAATCTTAACAAGCTTTGTAGCAGAGGAAAATCTATCTGCAATCTTCTACCTGACAATTACTAAAGATTCAGGGCTTGTTTGTACAAACTCCTCCCTCCCCTCTTATCTGGGAATTAACTTTACCCAATACTTTGATTTAACAAGATTAGAACCAATTAATTACAAGATTTTCATTGCAAGTGATCCTGTTTTTAAACACAGTCTTTTTATCACACTCCCAGTGAAAAACGATCAAGAAAAAATCATAGGTTTTGTAGGAATGTCGATTGCTTTATCTAAACTGGTTGAATCTCTTGATTCCTCTCACAGACCCGCTCAATCGAATTTATCCCTTATCGACGAAAAGGGTCTGATTCTTGCCTCAACTGCCAGTTCAAGAATTAGCAAAAAATTGATTCTTGAGGAAAAAATCGATTCTAAACACCCGGAAGATGTGATTCCTATAAAAAAAATACCCTCAGTTCCAGGCGGGTACGAATTTCACTTGAACAAAGAAAAAAGACTTCTTACTTTCATTATAATCCCTGAAACTGAACTAAAAATTGTCCTCACAATTCCTGCAAATTCGCTCTTATTGCAACTCTATAAAAATTTAACCAAACTTGCGATCCTTCTGTTATTTATACTCACTTTTGGGGGATTGATTTCTTACCTTCTTACCCTCCGCTTTGCAAAGCCCCTTCGCCAATTGAGCCTTGTAATGGAAAAAGTAGGAACTGGAGATCTCTCAGCAAAATTTCATCCTGATAAAATGGGCTTTGAAATTAATCTATTAGGAGAGCAGTTTAACCAAATGACTCTATCTTTAGTCACTTACATCGAGGAAGTGAATAAAGAGAGAGCGTTTAAAGAGGCCTACCTAAAAGAACTTCAGATTGGGCGAGATATCCAAAAATCTCTCCTTCCAGAGGGAAAACCCGAATTTTATAACATCGAGTCTGCTTTCTATTTTCAGCCCGCAAAAGAGGTAGCTGGAGACTTTTACGACTGGACGATTAAAGGGGATGATTTATACATCACAATTGCAGATGGCGTCGGAAAAGGAATTTCTGGCTGCCTCTACGCCTATGACCTGAGAAGCACCCTTAAAACGTGTGAAAACCTCTTGAGCGATTTAGATACAATCGCAATTCAAACTAATCTAATTTTCTGCGAAGATACGAAAGAGACAGGGAGCTTTGTCACAGCTTTTCTTGCTAAATATCACGCCCCCTCAAAAGAGCTCTCTTACATCAACTGCGGTCACAACTATCCTATTCTTAAAAAGAAAAGCGGGGAACTCATACACCTTGAAACAAGGGGAATCGCATTCGGAGTTGATCGTTTTGATCGTGTTGATCTTAGAAAAATCACCCTCGAAGCAGACGATCTCCTTATTTTTTTTACAGACGGCCTTACAGACGCGCAAGATACAAAAGGGAGACTCTTTGGGGAAAAAAAATTCTTCGAGCTCATTCAATCGGCCTCAAATCAATCCCCCTCAGATCTACTAGAGCACATCACCTCTGAAATCGCTAAGTTCACTTACCAGGCAGATCAATATGACGATATGACCCTATTTATACTCAAGATGTAAAAACAATACCCTTTTCTCTTTGGTAGTCAATTGCCTCCAAATAACCTAACGTAACCGCCTTTTGCAAATAATAGACCCATTTTTCTTCTAGAAATCTAAGAAAATAGGCTCTCGGGTGCTCTCGTTTTTCCGAAAGTTCAAATAGATAAGGCCTAGAATATTCATAGCTGCTTCTACTAAAACACTCCAAAGCAGTCTCAAGATTTTCAAAACATCTGTATTGCCTTGCCCCATATGCAATGTATTTCAAAGGATTTTCCTCTCGAATCTCTGTGGTATCTGGATTTGCAAAATAGAGAAACGCCTCCGCAAGTAGATTTCCCCCTGCAGCTAACTCCGTTAAAACGGAGATAAAAGGGTGGAGACAATCACTCTCCCTCTTAAGAAGATAGATTACATCATCAAAAAGTGGCTTCAGATCGTCTAGAGCTTGGTCTGGATTTTTTTTAATATAATTTACAAGCAAAAACGCAACAGCTTTCGGCGCACTCTCTTTAAATAATTCACAAATCTTAGGAGGTCGGCCCGATCTACAGTACGTTAAAAAGATGGTGGCAAACATCTCGTCAATCCTCTTATCCACACTTTCTATTCCCGTTTTTAAAGTAGGGATTCTTAAATCCAATACGTCTTTACTACCCTCCCCATAAAAAGCGCAGTAGACAGAGAGCTCGGGAGGGGGGCTACAAACATAGACTCCCCCCTTCTGATCCATTTTAGACGACAAAATATGAGCATCAGGCAGTTTCCTTTGAAACGCCGGTGCAAGTTCATAAAAACCCTTGCAACAATCAAGAACGATTGTTGCATCGCGATGTAATTGTTCCAATCCAAGCAGACTCACCCGTTCTGGAGTAAGAAGCCCCCTTTCAAAGCAAATCCCACCAACCTGATGAGCTGCAATAATTAATAATTGAATTTTTCTCTCACCTAAAGGAATTGATCTTAAAGAACTATCAATATCGCCATCGGGACATACAACTTGATATAGCTGGTATTTTCCCCTAACCGTTAAACTTTCATAAAGGAGATTTGTTTTTGCTTCAATCAAATTTTGTTCCTCAAGGATCTGTTTAGAACAGAGAATTACAGCCACTCTATTGAGATCAGGGAGGCTACTATTAACATAACCCAAAAATTGATTAATAAATGCAACGTCTGTATCAAGCGAAACACGAGTTTGTATCATCATATCCTCTATTATTAAAATTTAGCCATAAACCTTATCAACCGGCATCTTAATAATCAACCCACATTAGGTTTATATTAAATCCGGGGTTAAGGGGGAATAAGTGGTGGGCCGGCATGTAAATTTTAGTCTGAATTAGGCAACAAAATCGGATTTTGCTAGAATCGGAATTATGTTTATTCGATGGTGCAAACGATTTGGTTTAGGCGTTCTTGGACTTGTAACTCTTTTGCTGACTGCAGGCGCTCTGTATCAGTCAATTGAGAGCAAGCTGGAAGAAAAGAGATACCCCCCCCTTGGAGAGATGGTTGATGTGGGCGGCTACAAGCTTCACATGTATAGCATGGGTGAAGGGGGCCCCGTTGTTATTTTAGACACAGGTCTTGGATGTCCGAGTCCCGCTTGGGCGATGGTGCAGCCAGGGATTGCTAAATTCACACGTGTTATTAGTTATGACCGCGCAGGAAACGGATGGAGCGAGCCAAGCCCTTTTCCCAGAACAAGTGCCCAAATCGTCAAAGAATTAAAAACCCTTTTAGAAACTGCTGAAGTCCCAAAACCTTACATCTTAGTAGGCCATTCGTTTGGAGGAAATAACGTACAACTCTACGCAGCAACCTATCCAGACGATGTTGCAGGTCTTGTACTTGTTGACTCATGTCACGAGGATCAAGAGAGAAGACTTCCCCCAAATCCGATAGACTTGCAAGCAAAAATTCTCCACAGCCCCCAAGGGAGCTACCTTATTTCAACTTTCGGGATCATCCGCTTTTTTCTTCACGCCACGCTTGAAACAAGGAGAATCCTGATGCCCAACTTCCCCACAAACGCTCTAAATACCTATGTTGCCCTCTGCTCAAAAGCCAACCACATCCAAACAACTGCAGCCGAAGCGACCCTTCTCCCGATAAGCTTTGACCAATTAAAACAGGCAGACCAATCGCGTCTTAAAGAAAAACCTTGTATTGTCTTAACCGCGGGAAACCTCATCGATATTAGTGCCTACGGAATTCCAAGAGAGAAGCTCTCCTATATGCGGAGAATGTTTGCTGTTTGGCACGACCTACAAAAAGATTTAGCCCATAAATTCAAAAAAGTGAGACAAATTATTACCAATCAAAGCGATCACATGATCCCTTTTAAAGACCCAGAACTTATCATTGATTCAGTCCGGACCCTAGTTAAGAATCAGAAATTTCTCCCTGAGCAGGAAGGTAGTTAAAAACCTCCTCTGCACTATGCAAATTAAGATTAATGGCTAAACGTTCTGCCTGCTGCAAAAGTTTTCCAATTTCTGGCCCCGGCTTAATACCCCGTTTTATCAGATGCTCTGAAGAGACAAGTGGCGTTTTTTCTTGAATCCGCTTTATCGAAGCCTTCAGTTGTTTCATTTGATCCCTATGAAAATTATAAAACGACTCTTCATGATAAAACGCTCTAATCTTGAGACAAATTTGAGCATGCGGCATCGAATAAAGGTGGGCAAAGTCGCAAAGATCGAGGTTTTCTAAGTGATACCAACGATGGTACTCTTCTGTGAATTTTTTCTCCTTATTAGAGAGTTTTAAAAAATCACAAATAGCCAACCTTTCACTAAGGGATGCATCGGGAAAAAGTTCATACAATTTTGCAATGACAGGACTCTCTTTTGGAAACAGAGAGATGAATTTAACCCTCTCTTCAATATCATCAATCTCACAATCTGCCAAAATTGGGAAAATTACTTGAAGTAGATTGAGCCTGTGAAGCATGACCAAAGCCTCATCAAAATGGATCACTTTAGCCATTTTCTCAAACTCTTGCCAGATCCGCTCCACTGCAACTGCAGGAAAGAGCTCTTCTGAATGAAATAAAATCGCCTCTATAGTTTTCGGATCAATGGCAAATCGAAATTTTGAAGCATATCTCACAGCCCTTACCATCCGCAAACGATCTTCTTGAAATCTCTCATGGGCGTTTCCAATAGCTCTTACCACTTCTAACTGAAGATCCCTTTCTCCACCCACATAATCGTATAAAATTTCCTTCAAAGGATCATAAAACATCCCATTAATCGTAAAATCCCTCCTAAGGGCATCCTCTTCAGGAGTTGCAGGCTCTATCTTTTCAGGTCTTCTTCCATCATTATGCCCACTCTCTTTTCTAAAGATGGCCACTTCAAAGTGGACCCCTTCCATCACAACAATCACAATTCCAAATTGGATCCCTACAGGAATTGTTTTAGGAAAGAGATGTTGAATCTCTTCTATAGAAGCGCTTGTCACAATATCGATATCGTTGGAGGGGTGTCTCATTAAAAAATCTCGCACCCAACCCCCTGCAAAATAGGCTATATGTCCATTTTCGACAAACCTTTGCACAATTTTCTTAGCTGCAGCATACAAAGTTAAAATCACCCCAATTATCCTCAATCAAGATAAAACTAAATCCCCCCTCTTGTCAAAGAAATAAGCGAAATTGGGGGCGAAAATTCTCTAGTGTTTTTGCTGGATTTGAAATAGAGTGAAATGTATGAATCTCTTAAATAATAAAACTTTTTTTCTATTAGGGGTGACAATCCTTTTAGCCGCTTGTAGAGCAGGAGTTGCCCCTTTAGAAACGGTAACCTATAAAAACTTATCTTTGGAAAATGCCAATTTTCAAAATAAAGACTTAACAAGGGCCGATTTTTCAGGGGCCCATTTAGAAGGGGCTAATTTTGAAAACGGGATTTTAAGCGAGGCAAAGTTTGATCGGGCAAATTTAAATAAAGCAAATTTAAAGTCTGTAAAAGCTGAGCACGTGAACTTTAGTGAGGCAAATCTAGATGAAGCAGATCTATCCTATGGAAACTTTGATTATGCATTTTTTGAAAAAGCCACATTAAGTAATGTAAAAGCTGTTGAAGCCAGTTTTAAGGGGAGTGCAGGTCTCAGCATCGAGACCATTGCAAATTTAAAGCGGCAGGGCGCTAGCTTTGATTAATCTTTCGTGATACACTCATTACCATGAAAGATTATAGTTCGTTTGAAAACCCGTTTGAGAGCAGAAAAGAGCAGCGAAATGAACGTAAGCTCTGCAGACAACGGGATCGATCCAAATATAAAAAAACCGATCAGGATAAAAAAGAGGCCCTGGCAATCCCCGAAAATTGCGTAAGAGGACGGGTCACTACCATTTCGGCAGGGGCTATTCAAGTCCTGATTGAAGAAAAAATTATTTTTACATCCCTAAAAGGATCTTTAAAAAAAGAGATCACTCTGAAAAAAAATCTTGTCGCAGTCGGTGATTTTGTCTGGATTGATGAGCGCGGGCAGATCGCAGCTGTTGAAGAGAGGTACTCTTGTTTAGCAAGGGCAGACTCCCTACACCAAAGAAAACAACACCTCATCGCTGCAAACATTGATCAAGTACTCATCGTTGCCTCCGCAGAGGAGCCTTCATTAAAGCCGTCCCTACTTGATAGATATATTATTGCCACAGAGCGCGGCGCAATGGAGCCTGTCATTATCATTAATAAAATCGACTTAGCGACAAATTTTGCCCTAATCGATGAACTTGAAGCAGTCTACACAGCAATCGGAATCCCCTTCCTAAAGGTAAGCGCCCTCAAAAAAATCGGCCTTGACTCCCTCCACAAAATTGTCGAAGGGAAGGCCTCCGTCTTTTCTGGCCAATCCGGGGTTGGCAAAACCTCTCTTATCAACTATCTCACTGGGGGAGATAGGAAAATTGGCGCTATCGTCGATAAAACCAAAAAAGGGTCGCACACAACCACCCAAGCCCAACTCATCTCCATCGGGAAAAACGCCCTCTGTATTGATACTCCAGGGATCAAAAGCTTCGCCCTCTGGGACATCACAAAAGAAGAAGTTCTAGCCTACTTCTCCGACCTCCAAAATTTTGCCTCAAACTGTAAATTCAACCCCTGCAGCCACACCCACGAACCAGGCTGCGCAGTGAAAGCCGCCCTCGAAAAAGGGGATCTCTCCCCCATTCGCTACAACTCCTACCTCTCTCTCCTGGAAGGAGAAACTGACTCTGTAAACAATCTTCGCTAACTATACTCATGACAGTTGAAAGACCCAGATTTTTCGCAGCAAAATCCTTTTAGTTCAATTTGGCGAAGCCGTCCGCTGAAGAGGAGCTTGAGGGTCAGGAGCTTGAGGGTCAGACGTGAAATCCTGAAAAAATCTTAACAAATAGACTCAAGGATCATACCCGAAACTTTGAAATATTAAGATTTTTTCAGAATTTCACGTCTGACCCTCAAGCTCTGACCCAGGTTAATGAAATTGCTTGTCTTGCAACCACTTGAAATTTTCTTATGTGCAAATGGCGTCTAATTTAAATAGGAAGCGCATGTAAAAAAATCTGGGTCTTTCAACTGTCATGAGTATATTTTGTTTAAACCCGGCCCGCTACTTATTCCCCTGAAAGTATTTCCGGAGGCTCAAAATGCGATCCAAATTTTTTCGCAATTTTATACCCCTTTGCAACTTGATACGTGTTGATAAATTTCTCCTCACTCTCTTCAATCGTAAACTCCCACCCACGTATCTCATGGTCGTATTTTGGATGAATTGTAAGAACGGCTGAACCTTGAACTTCTGTTGTTTTTTCCCTAAAAGAGTGCAATATTTCCCCTATTGAGATTAAATTTGTCATAAATGTATATTTCTTAATAAGAGTAACACGCCCTTTAAACCTCTCTCTGAATCTAGCTAATAGTTCTGGACTAGCCCTCTTAGCCTCATCATTTGAATAGGCTGCTCTAGTTACCCTTTTATCCCCTAGACCATTCTCGTGCATGATTTGACTGTGAAAATAGAGATCTGGCAAAATCGAAACTTCTGAAGTTTCAGGAGAATGGTCAATAATCAGATCTTTTAGTTCTGTAATTTTATGATGATTGCAATAAATAAGAGCATTTCGAAGCACCACTAGGGCATCGGTTCTACAAGACCACCCATCGGCTTGTCTCATAACTGCCGATGTAAGATATCGCCTACCACGCCGGCTAGCTCCAAGACAACTCTTTATCTCCAGATTTAAACGCATATTATCTCTACGATCGCCCAACACATCTAAGTTGAGACAGTCTTGGAAGATGCGATTGTATTGATCACAATCGTCGGTCTCCATATGATACGTCTTAACTTCAAAAAGGAGTGGCACTACATGCCCCTCTCCCGAATCGTCGGTGACAATTAAGCCTTCGATTACAGGACCCTTATTTAGAGGATCACCCCTTAAATCTCCTAGCATCGATCGGAGTTCTGAAATTTTACATATCTGTATCCTGATGTTATATTTTTCTTTGTAATGATCGCAAATCTTTTTCATAAGTTCCACTTTTGGAACAATGACATCGGGCAATTCCCGCACGGAAGTTTCTAAATCAACTTGGCAACTCAGAGGTTTTTCCATAAAAAAGCGGACTAAATAATCTCTTAACTCAGGTTTTTCAGAAATCGTTTTAAATCTATCAAATAAGCTACTTAAACACCTTGTTTCTAATTGCATAGAAGGCCTTGGGACCCTTGAGACTCGTTTTGTTGCCAATTCACGGCCTACGAGATCTACCCCATCGACTGCCCCTCCAGCTCCGCCTCCCTCCATAACTTCTAGTAGAGTTGTAGGTTGACTAAAAACGCCATGGACTATCGACATCTTACCCCCAAAAGATAATAATATTATCTTATAATTATATCATAATAATAATATTTTTAAAATGGTAAACTTTACGCCTACTTCGCTCTCCCTCTCAGATTACTAGAAGCCAGAATATAGGTGATTAAAAGTTCATATTCCACTAAATGTGTATCGTTTGTGAATTTTCTAGCAATCTCAGAGAGTGCTGCACTTACTTGAGAGCAAGCTTAAAATGCCTAGTCCCTTTATTATTAATGACTTATCAATAACACTTCAGAAAAACAAAAGCTTAAATAACTATCTATAAGCAGATTAAGAAAAAGCTCAAAATGGATTCAAAAATATTTTAAATAAATCAAAATTACAATATAATTAATAACGATCTGATTTAGCAATAATATTTTTTATCATGAAATTATAACAACCATATAGGAGAAACCATGTCTCTTGCGATTTCTTTAAGGGGAGCCCCCCTTTCAATAATTCCAACAGGTAACACTAAAATTGCTAGCAAAGCGCTACTTGTAGCAGTCATTCTTGGAGCGGCCTGCCTAGGTGCGTACAAACTAGGTTGTAATCTGTCAAAGACTTTTTGCAGATCTGCTAGAATAAAGACTATTGAGCCTTCTCACGCTTATAACGCCTCAACATTGAAATCAAAATCAATTATCAATAAAGTTCATAATGTAGCAGTCAAGCGACAAAAATTACCCTCGATTCAAGAATGCGCAGAAGTGGATGAGTAACTCACATTACGTAAAAGATAACAATTCAGATAACCTGAAAAAGGGTTTCTAAAAAAAGAAAAAGAGAGAAGGCCGGCTCTTAGGGCGAATAAGTAGCAGGCCGGGCTTTAAGAGAGTAATTTTTCTATTGAAACGAATCTTTGCCCTAGGTTAGAACTAAAGCCATGGCAAAGATTCAAAATATCCAGGGAATTGAGATTTTAGACTCAAGAGGGACTCCTACCATTGGGGTGATCGTCTCGTTAGAAAACGGAATTCAAGAGATGGCGATGATCCCCTCTGGAGCCTCTACAGGAATGCATGAGGCAATAGAACTCCGAGATGGAGATCCGAAGAGATACTTTGGAAAAGGGGTTCTGAAGGCAATCTCAAATCTTGAAAAAACAATCCTTCCTGCCCTTAGAGGGAAAGACCCCCATGCCCAAGCCGATCTCGACAAACTCATGATTGATCTTGATGGCTCTATCAACAAGGCAAATCTTGGGGCAAACACAATTCTTGGCACCTCCTTAGCGATAGCAAGATGTGCAGCAAGGGAGGAAAACATCCCCCTTTATCAATACATTCAGGAGCTTTCAGGGGCTCCACTATCCCTACCCATGCCTATGATGAACATCATTAACGGTGGGGCTCACGCAGATAATACGATCGACTTTCAGGAATTCATGATTCGTCCTATCGGTTTTTCCTCAATGGAAGAAAGAATTCGCGCAGGCTCTGAAGTGTTTCACTCTCTAAAAAAAATTCTCTCAAAAAAAGGGCTCTCCACTTCTGTAGGAGATGAAGGGGGATTTGCCCCAAATCTCCCCTCAAACGAATCTGCCTTAGAACTTATTGTAACTGCGATTGAATCTGCAGGGTATAGACCTGGAGAGGATATCACAATTGCAATCGACTGTGCAGCATCGGAATTTTATAAAGAGGGGAAATATTTAGAAATGACCTCGTCTGAGTACATAGATTTTCTTACAGGGTTGTGTAAAAAATTTCCAATCGATTCTATTGAGGATGCCTTCGCAGAAAATGACTGGGCTGGCTGGCAAATGTTTTCTAACCGACTCAATCCAGCCATACAAAATGTTGGAGATGACATTTTTGTAACAAACCCCCTCTTCTTCCAAAAGGGGATCGACATGGGCATTTGCAATGCGATCTTAATAAAACTTAACCAAATCGGAACACTCACGGAAACCTTAAACACGATCAAGCTAGCCCAAAATAACAATTACAAAACTATCATTTCCCACAGGTCGGGTGAGACAGAAGACACATTTATTGCAGACCTTACAGTGGGGACAAATTCAAAACAAATCAAAACTGGATCCCTTTCAAGATCAGAAAGAACTTGCAAATACAACCGCCTTCTTTGTATTGAAAAAATTGTTAACATCCTGTAAAAATAACACTACTTAACTTTTTTAAAGGATATAGGCTATGCAAGCACTTCTACTTATTTTAACATGTTTTATCTCTTTGAACCTCCACTCAGACGAGCTCTATACATTCATAAAACCAACTTTGGAAGCCTTTTCCAGACCCTTTTCAGTTTTTGATTTTGATTCCGAAAACCAGGAGACCGTGATACAAATCGCAAAAGATTTTCCCCAGGCAACCTGCATTATAGCTGGAACAGATGAAGAAATTCTATCGCAAGCAGTAGCAACTTGCAAGCTGGAGAAGAACCTTTCAAATCTAATTGTTTTGACAAAACCGCTCTCAATTAATGACTTAAAAAACCTAGCCTCTACCGAGCACTTTGATATCGCACTGCTTGCAAATCCAGAACCCTCTAAAAGCCTGATATTTGTGACTAAAATACTTGCAAATAAAATTATCACCGCAAATCTCTCTCAAATTAACGGGAACAAAAATGTAAAAATTAAACCTCATTGGTTTTCTTCAGAAAAAGTTTCTATACCGCTAAATATCAGCGATAAAGGACAAAGCATCACACTTACCCCCCCCGGCGCGGTTTGGTCCTATGATGTAACAAGAGTACCAGGCATCTCTCTAGTGACATTTCTAGCACTTAGAGGCGCTTTACCGGAAGTATCCACTTTAGAAAAAGCAGCTTCTGAAATCAAATGGGACCACTATAAATCAGCAGCCCCTTGGAATATCTACATCACAAACTCTCGAATTGAATTTGTCCCTCTAACAGAAAACCAAAATGAACCAAAATTGACGAAAAAATTCTTTTTAAGTTTATTAAACTCAGATCCAGCAGAGCTTAAAACCCTTGTTGAAAATGAATAAATTAGCAAAGTAAAATAGAATGAAACAAAACACTATTGTAATTTTTGGTGAGTCAAAAGGAGGAGATTTTCAAAAACCCCTCCTTTTTAATACCTTACCAGAACTTTCCCAAGCACTTGGAGAGCCTACACAAAACAGCTCAGGGATACATTTGGCAGTCCAAGCACTTCTGTTAAATCAAAGGGTTCTCTATTACAAAGTCTCTGAGGAAGGTTTTAATCCCGATCAATACTTACTGGGATTTAAATTGATAGAAAAATACCCCCCAGAAAAATCGATCTCTGCCGCCCTTCTCCCTGGGGTTAGTTCCTCTGAAATTCTGACGTTAGCAAAAGAATTTAGCGCTCATACAGGACTACTCCTTCTTTTCACAGAAAAAGATCTCTACGATCTTCTTACTCAGTAGAATTAAAGAAAGATTTAAGCCCTTCTTGTGTAGGTTTCATTGCTTTTTGCCCTTTGTGCCAATTTGCAGGACAAACCTCACCATGCTCTTCAAAGAAAATTAAAGCATCTAACACTCTTAGAGCTTCATCAACACTTCTCCCCAGGGGAAAATCATTAATCAGTTCGTGTCTTACAATCCCTGCTTTATCAATTAGAAAAAGCCCTCTATAAGCAATCCCATCTTTTTCACTAAGAACGCCAAAGGACCTTGCAATTTCTTTGGTAATATCTGCAAGGAGAGGATATGTAACCCCTTCAATTCCAGCATTTTTACAAGGAGTCTTTAACCATGCTAAGTGAGAATACGGGCTATCTACCGAACAACCGACTACCTGACATTTTCTTTTCTCAAACTCTGGAAGAGCCTCTTGAAACGCATGAAGCTCGGTAGGACAAACAAATGTAAAATCAAGAGGATAGAAAAAAAGAACTACGTACCCACCTTGAAGATCGGCTAAAGAAAAATTTTTATCTATTGCCTCACCTTTCACAACCGCAGTTGCTGTAATTTCAGGTATTTTTTTTCCAACTAAAGCCATCTTTTCTCTCTCCCTATTGTGGTTGATCCGCCATGTCCCGGATATACAGTTATATCATCTGGCAATTGCTTGATTTTTGCAAGGGACTCCTTCATTTTTTCGGGATTGGAGGAGGGTAAGTCTACCCTACCATAAGTACCTCTAAATAAAGTGTCTCCTGAGATTAAAACCTTTTCGTTTTCAAAATAAAATAAAACGCACCCTGGACTATGCCCCGGTGTATGAATCACGCGAAACCGGAGATGCCCAAACACCCGCTCTTCTCCATCAACGAGAAAGCCATCAGGTTCGGCCCCCTCAATTCCATAAGTATTGGGTATTCCATCACTCCCAGGAACTCGTAAATTCCCTGCATCCTCTTTATGGACAAAGACCTGCCAACCAAATTTCCTTTTTAATCCGGCTACATCCGCAATATGATCAAAATGTGTATGAGTTAAATAGATCCCCTCGACAACCACTTCGTATTTTTTAATTAGTAGGGACAATCTTTCACTCGTCTGATAACCTGGATCAATGATAATCGCTTTATGTCTCTCTTCACAACCTATCAAATAGGCATTCGTATCTAAAGGTGCTGCAACCACTTTTTCAATAATCATCGTCCCTATCATAACTTCTTTTCTTGTTATTTTAAAGAAAATTGGTTATGGGAAGATTAAGGAGCCTAAGATGCTACGTCTTTTCTTGTTTGTATTTTCTTGCTTAGTTACTCAAATTATTTGCGAAGATGCCTATATTCAAATGTCTAGTGTGGCCATTCAGATTCCCACCCCTGTTACTGGATCGCTTGTGACTGCAGACACGATCGATCTTATAAAAAACTTTGAAGTGAGCCCTGCAAGAGATGCCGTGATTTGCAAAGTGCCTGGCCTCTATTATGTCTGTAGCGGGATTCAACCAGCCACCCTGATCCGAGGAATCAGCGGTTATATTGACGCATGGTTTGTTCTCAATGGGGAGGCCATATCTTTCTCTAATTCCAGACAATTCATTGATGAAAATTCGCGAGTGACACTCATGACCAATACAATTTTGATCCAATTAGAGGAAAATGACATCCTTGCAACAGGATTTAAAGCAAGTGGACCAGAAATAGGTCTTATTTTTATTCAAAGCCCTTTACGAGGTGAGCCCAGTGTTACCAGTTTTTTATTTTCGGCATATAAAATTCGTTAAGAAAATTATAGTATCCGCCCTTTTTCTCTCTTCAGCTAGTGCTTTGTACGCAGATGAGGATGCCTATCTCCAAATTTCAAGCATGAAAACACAAATTCCAAATTCAGAGACACTCTCGCTAATTGTTTCAGAATCGGTCGATTCTACAAAAAACTTTGGTGTATCTCCAGACAATACAAGCGTAATCTGCAAAGTTCCTGGAGTCTATCTTATCTCCTCCGGCTTGCAACCAGCTGCACTCAAACCCAGAATAAGCGGCTATTTAGACTCTTGGTTTATCCTCAACGGAAAGGCTGTTGCTAACTCCAACTCAAGACAATACATTAATGAAAACTCCCCTGTCGCTCTTGTATCCAATATATTCTTTGTTACACTAAAGGAAAATGACACCTTTGCAACTGGCTTTAGCTCGAGCGACCCCAATATTGGCCTCCTCTCGGTTGACAACTCGGCCACCTCAGAACCAAGTGTATCAAGTTTTGGGCTTACAATCTTCAAAATTGCAGATCTAGGCAGTGGCGCTTATGCCCAAATTTGTAGCAATCTAACACAAAGAACAGAGCCCATCGTTGGAAAACTTCTTCAAGCAGAAGAGACCTCCCTACTAAATAATTTTGAAGTCTCCCCTACTAAAGATTTTCTGATCTGCAAAGTAAAAGGGGTTTACTTTGTTTCATGCTCTTTACAACCAGCCGCTTTAAACATTGGAATTAACGGACATCTGGGAGCTTGGATTGAACTGAATGAGCAACCTGTCTCCGCCTCAACTTCGCGAATCTATGTTACAGAAAAATCTCCTATCATGCTTCTAACGATTCCCTATTTAATCAATCTAAATCCTGGAGATCGGATCGGAACCAGATTTGCCTCAACAGGATCTGATATTGGAATTACCTATATTGACACCCCCTCAATCAATGAACCTTCAATCCCAAGTTATACATTTTCTATCTACAAGGTGGATCAATAATGGCAAATTATGAGACAAAGTTTAATAAATTTTCAAAATTTATTAAGACAAAATTCAACCAAATCCAGTTTCGAATCGTCACTATTTTTATCCTTTTGATGAGTATTGCCTCAGTTGCCATTATCTCTTTAAATTACGAAGAAAACCAAACAGCAATCACTAAAACTTCTTTAACCACTACAAGACAAATTGGCCTCGGTGTAGTAGAAAATTTAAATAGTATTGTGGACAGCATCCAAATGGTCACCTCCTCAACAACTGCGCTAATACAAAAATTTTCCGATATCTCTGGATCAAACGAATCATTAACAAACTATCTCTTAAGCGTCCTTGTCCAAAACCCCTTAATTGCAACCGTTCATATTTGCACAACCACTGGGGACCTTATTTCTGCCTCTAACTTAACTTTAATTAACCAACAACAATACCGCTTTGATTCCTCAAAAGATCTCCCTGAAGGGGTTCGCTATGTTATTGAAACAATTGTCCGAACCAATAACACCGCATTAGAGACTAGAACCTATCTTGATACCAGCTACATTGTAAGGGGTTCTGAACAAAGCTCCTCCCCACCAAACGACCAAAGAACAAAGCCTTGGTATACCGAAGTTGCTGCTTGGCCAAAAGCGATTTGGACAGATCCCTACACAATTTTTTCAAATACCCAAGGGATTAGCTTTGCAACCCCGATCATTATTAATAACCAACTTGCGGCCGTAGTAGGAACTGATTTAGCCCTAAGCGCACTTTCTACATTCATCTCAGACACCGTTGTAGGAAAAACTGGCAAAGTATTTATATTAAATAAGTTAGGCGAGATTATTCTCCCTGAAACCATTTCAGGAACTATGCCCTACATCATTGAACAAGGGTACAATCTCTTTACTACGACAAATCAAAAAGAGATCGTTCTTTATGAACCAGAGTCCTCCTACATCATTGAAGTATTTACATTCCCCCTAGACATCTCAACTGAGTGGACGATTATGACAGCAGTCCCTCTTGGAGATTTTTTTAATCCTATCCTTAAGAGCAATCTTCACTCAATCCAAATCGGGCTGATCATATTACTGATTGCCACAATCTTGATCTACCTTGCAGCAGGAAGAATTTCCAAGCCTATCAAGGAGCTTGCCGAGGAGGTAGAAAAAATAAAGCAATTCGACTTTTCTGAATTCAATCCTGTCCTTTCTAACATTTACGAGGTCTCTCTACTCAGCTACTCAATACAAACTATGAGAAAGGCATTTGCCTCCTTCACAAAATATGTCCCCAAACAGATTGTGCAAAAACTACTTCAACAAGAGCACGAGCTTGCAACAGGGGGAGAGCGTAGAAACATGACGATTCTCTTTTCAGATATTGAAAACTTCACAACGATTGCAGAAAAACTCAGTGTAGAAGAAGTGACAAAAGTACTTACCGAATACTTCGAACTCTTTACAAAAATCATCTTAGAGGAAGAGGGGACGATTGACAAATATATCGGCGACAGCATTATGGCGCTATGGAATGCCCCCACTCTTGTTGCAAACCATGCAGAAAAGGCTTGTATCAGCTGTCTTAATTTTATCTCATTTAATAAAACTCATAAATCAAAAAACCCATTCCTTCAAGAAAATACAAGATTTGGAATTAACACAGGTGACGCAATTGTAGGAAACATTGGAACTACCGAGCGGATTAGCTATACGGCAATTGGGACCTCAGTTAACACAGCTTCCAGATTTCAAACGCTCAACAAAACCTATCACACCCTAATTATCATCGGTGAAACGGTTAAAGAGAGCCTCCCTCCAAGATTCATCACCCGTCCCCTTGATTTACTTGCAGTAAAAGGTAGGGATCAACCGATCCAAATTTTTGAGCTCATGGGAATCGATTCTGGAGAGCCTAAAGGGTGCATCCTCTCAAAAGATCAAATTGAGCTCGGAAAACAATTTACAGAGGCCTTTAATCTCTTTCACAAAGGAAAAATAGAGGATGCGAAAAAAATATTTACATCTCTGGCTGAAAAGTATCCCAACGATGAACCGACAAAACTCTACCTTCTACGACTTGAATAACCACATCCTGTCAAATTTCCCCTTGCTTGCGGAGCAAACTTAGAACATTGCTTAAACTGATACGCCTTTTTCAAATGGTTTTGCGCTAACTGATACTCTGTATGCGACCTTTCAAGCGTCTTTAATGTTAAGGTTTTTTTGGTTGTCTCCCCTATTTCCTTAAGATGCTGCGCCTTAAAAGGCATACATTTATCACCCTCTAGATAATCCATATGGACACTGCAATTTGTCCCATCTGGATACTCCAAAGCTCTTTGCCAAATGAAAAAAATATCTCTATGGACCTCTGTATGGAGATCTGCAATTTTGATCTCTAATTCATCCATTTTTTGCCTCTTTGCCGCCATCTCGTTTTGAATCTCTTCACAACTCATGGAACTTGAGGCTATACTATGTAAATCTCTTAATCTATCAATTTCTTCCCGCAATGCAGAGATTTCGCTCTGCAGATCTTTTAACGTAGACCCACCTAACCCATCACAACAATCAACTTTAGTGAGTTGATCAATCCCAAAAGAGACTGCAACAAATCCAACCGCCAATACAGCAACAACTGTCGAGCGAGATATGCCACAAATAGCCATCGAATTTACTCCTTAAATTTATCGTAAAGAAAAATATTCTATAACAACGATAACTAAAAAGCAACGCATTCTCAAAATGAACAAGTTAAATTGACTTATTTCGATTTCTACTGTAAGCTTTCTTCCGAAAAAAGGAGATTTCCATGACAGAATCCATAAGCGGCCCAGGCCTTCATAGAATCAACGAAGCTTTACAACAATTTGAACGGCTTCCTCCTATATCTAAAAGTTTTTTCCCAAAACTTAATGATTTGCTCAAAGCGCTTAACTCAAGTGAAGGACTTTCACCAAACCTTAGAGATAAAGTAACCTATATAGGTAAGCGATTGGAAAAAAATGTGTTAGCATCTACAAAAAGTTACGATAAATTATTTAGTCTTTACTCCGATGCAATCACCTATAATTCGATGCTTCTTCAAGAGGGGCTTATTTACAACTTGCTTGATTATTTTATTAAAAAACGAGCTGAATTTATAATTAACCCGATCTATACGGAAGCTAATCACACATTCGGCCTATTGCAATTTGGAATGACTTTTATGAAAATGGCTGAAATTTCGACTTCAACAACTCCAGATCCCGCAACAAATCAAGTCGCCTCATTCATTTCTGAAATAAAAGCTGCAAGCCCCACTCTTACAGAGGAGGAATCGAAACTACTATTTGCCATGTCTAATGGAGTTCACTACAGCGAAGATAATGAAATAACTATAAACGACTTAAGCTCTTTTAATTTAGTGATCAACAATCTAAATTCTGATTGCAAACCCATTCAGACATTTGCAGCATATTTAGCTCAGGTGTATCTTCATAAAAAACTTTTATTCGATCAACCAACCCTCTTTCAAATCTCCTCCTATCTCATCCACAAAATGAAGGAAATAACAGTGGAGCCAATTGACCAGGTCAACGTCCTTTTAAAGACCATTCTAGAAACTAGCTCTGCTTGTAAAATTGAAAAAACTGATCTTAATTACGCAATCTATTCCCCTGATTTTGTTTTGAAATTTATCTCAATTACAGGTGGTGACTGGGTAGAAGAAAATGCTGCCCTCTATGGTCTTTTACAAAGAATCAAAAATAAGTGTGCAAAATCTATCCCTGTCCTCTATCGAGGATTTGTCGCAGCAGACCTACTAACCAGGCAAAAAGATCTCACAGAGCGTTCTTTAGTTTGGATAGTTAGCGATATAGTCAACGACTTACTTGCAGGAAAAAAAAGCAAAACCTTCCCATTTGAAGCTACTAGAAGCGAAAGAAGGTACCCGATTTCAAGGGAAACTCCACTCCTATCAGATGCTATCGAATTTGCCCACTTCTGCAAAGACCATTCCCACTTCAATGAGCTTGACGAAAGAATTCGTGCCCGCGATAAGATTACCCAACACACAATCAAAGCTTACTATTTCCCAAAAATTAAACTCCCTACCTCACGCAGAAAAGACTTGGCGCCATTTACCTCTTTAGGCGGCGCAAGTGGTGGCGCAAGTGGTGGCGCAAGTGGTGGCGCAAGTGGTGGCGCAAGTGCTGGCGCTAGCGGAGGAGCAGGAGCAGGAGCAGGAGCAGGAGCAGGAGCAGGAGCAGGAGCAGGTAGTGCTAGCGGGGGAAGCATAGACTCGACTAGATTTTCAGAAGAAGTTTCACTCGATCTTTTCCCTGAATTTAGAACAGCGCCCTCCACGGAACCACCCTCAATTGAAGCACCCCTTCGCCCTCCAGTTAATTTTAGAATTGCTAAAAGAATAAGAGATTGGCAAAAATCTATAGAGCTTGCTCTTGGAAACTATCGCCGTAGCAGAGCAGCGTCAACTTATACCGATGCTGAAATAATTATATCACATAGACTCCCTCCTCAACTTTATAAGCTCGCTTTCAGACCTGAATTTTCTTTTGAGACTGGCTCATCAGAAGAAGGAACATTACATACAAGACAGTTTGAATCTTTACTTTATATTGATAGCCAACCCTACATTTTGGAGGCAACTATCGACAAAATAGGGATTCTTTATCACTTTTGCGCCCGGAAAGTCAAATCAAATAAGGATTTTGTAACCCATGCAATCACCCCCCCTACAGAGGAAGATCTTACAGAAATTCCTGAAGAGGAGACCGCCCTCTTTTCCGAAAGGGTGTGCAGCGCAGAAGTTACCTACAATGGGGCAGGAGATGCCGAAATAAGCTTTGAAGGACACAATTATAAACTTCTAAAAAAGTTAGATTGACACTGTTCTAGAAAAGCAATTTTTGAAATACCCTCAGAATAACATTTCAATCCAAAAAAAGAGATTTTCATGACAGAACCGATCAGCGCCCCTGGCCTTCTTAGACTTACCAATGCTTTAGCAGAGTTTGAACGTCTCCCCCCCACTTCTAAAAAATTTTTACCAAGACTCCTTGAGTTAATTCAAGCGTTTAACTCAAGCGATGGCCTCTCCCCAAGTCTTAGAGGAAAGGTAGCTTACTTAGGTCTTGAGTTTAATAAAATTAATTTAAGCTACAGCAAAGTCTATGACAAATTATTTAATCTTTTTTGCGCTGGAATTACCTATAATTCGATGCTTCTTCAAGAGGCTCAAATCTACAATCTACTATACTCTTTTATTAATCAGAGAGTTGCATTTATAGTTAATCCACTTTTTGCTGAAGCAAGAAAAACTTACGGACTGATTAAATTTGGGATGGTCTTTGGTTCAGTTGAAGAAATGCCTAAGGAATTAACCCCCGATCCTGCAAAAAATAGAGTCAGTTCTTTGGTCTCTGAAACTAGAGCTCTTAATCCTGATCTCACAGAAGAGCAATGCAAAACACTATTTGCAATGACCAACGGAATCCATCTTACAGATAAGAACGAGTTAACTATTACCAATCTTAATTCATTCCATCTTATTCGTAGGAATTTAACATCCGATTGCAAAAGCATCCAAGCATTCGCAGCTAATTTAGCTTTAATTTATCTACACAAAAGACTTCTATTTGAGCAACCCACCCTTTTCCAAATCTCCTCCTATCTAATTCATAGAATTAAAGAAATAACAGATGCACCAAATGAAATAATCACCCCGATTTTACACGCCATTTTACAAACCGAAGTCGCTTGCAAAGCCACAGGAGAAGACCTTAATTTCGAAATCTATTCCCCTGAATTTGTTGCAAAATTTATGGAGCTAACAAACGGGGATTGGGTAGAGGAAAACGCAGCCCTTTATGGGCTATTACAAAGAATCACTGATAAATGCGCCAAATCTATGCCCGTTCTATTCAAAAAAGATTTGACGAACGCTCTCCTATGGCAGAAAAGAGAATTAACAAAAAAATCCCTTGTTTGGATGGTTGCAGATATTCTTAACGACTTATTAGCAGGGAAAAAAAGCAAAGTCTTCCCCTTCCAGGCTGTAAAAAGCGACAGACGCTACCCTGTATCCCAAGATACCCCCCTCCTCCCTGACGAATCGGCATTTCGTCATTTCTGCATAGATCTTACTCTATATAACGACCTTGATTCTAGAATTCGATTACGAAACAAGATTACCCACCCCCTAATCAGCGATTACTATTTTCCAAAATTAAACCTCCCCCCCTCTGAAAAATCAGATGCAACACCAAGTTCCCCTGGAGAAAGTGGGAGCGTAGCTCCAACAGGAGGCGCAGGCGCAGGGGCAGGCGCAGGAAGTGGCGCAAGTGCATCCCCATCTAGCTTTTTTGAAGCAAGCTTTGAAGACCCCTTTTCCGAACTTATGCCAGCTACCTCTTCTGAAGAACTCGCCCCTGAAACAACTTCCTCAACCCCTCTTATTTTTACAATCGCTAAAAGAGTTAAATCGTGGCAAAAATCTATAGCGGCTGGACTTGCCCACTATCATTACAATGAGACAGTTCCAGGATCTCTTCCCCTTGATGAAATGATTTTAAGACATAGACTTCCCCCTCAACTCTTTAAACTAGCCTTCAGACCAGAATTTTCCTTTAAAAGTTTATGGTCCCCAGTAGGCGGTTTACAACAAAAACACTTTGATTCCCTACTCTATATTGATGATATGCCCTACATCCTAGAGGCAACCATTGACCAAGAAGGAATTCTCTACCACTTCTATGCAAGAAAAATAGAAACTAATGAAGATTTTGTAACCAGGGAAATAACAGCTCCTCCTGAAGACCATCTTCACTTAGACCTACACGACCCAGAAGAACCATTTTTAGAAATAGTATGTGGCGCCGAAGTTGTCTACAATGCGGCAGGAGATGCTGAAATAAGCTTTGAAGGACACCGCTATAAGCTTCTATTAAAGTTAAACTAATACCAGGATAATCAAATGACACAACCAGCTAGCGCTATCGGGATTCAAAGGATTTCAGAGACCTTGATACAATTTGAAAGTTTACCTCCAAGCAGTAAAAAGTTATATTCAACATTGTTGGCTTTGTTTGAACAATGTAACAATCCGGAAAATCTCTCCCCTTCAATTGCCAAGAAATTTTCTTACACAGCCGAGGGCGCTATTCGCACTATAAAATTAACACGCGCAGAATATATGGCCCGCGGAGTAGACATTAGAATGAGCACTATTTACGGATTATGTGTAAATATATCCTCTAGCTTGATGCAAGAGGCAATCATTTATAATTTATTTCACTGTTTTATGGATAAAAGATATAACCTAATATTAAATAAAACTTATATCCCAAGTTATAGAGCTCTAGGAGGGGTCCCAGATTTCGGAATCACAGCTACTGGTGAACCTGAAGAATCAACCACTGCCTCAGAAGAACCAGACAAACTAGTCATAGAGAATACAATTGGATCATTAATCTCCTTTCTAAAAATTCCAATGGCAGACCTTTCCGAAGAGGAGTGCAAGGCCCTATTTGCAATGACCGATGGGTTTTATTATACACCTAAAACGGGAGTAGAAATATTAAATCTCAACTCTTTTAATCTGATAGCAGATAACTTGAACTCACCATCAAAAAATATACAGACGTTTGCTGCATTTCTTGCTTCATTCTATGTAAATTTAAAAATTGTTCAAGATGAACCTAGCCTTTTCTTAATATTTAGTATTGCAATTAAAACTTTAAAATCTTTAAAAAACGGGGGAATTGAACCGCTATACCCTCTTTTGAATCTCGTTTATTCAACGGCAAAACAATGTCAATCTTCTAAAACAAATCTTGGTATTGAAGTTCTTTCCCCCTCATTTGTGTTCAGATTCAAAATGATAACCGAAAACGACTGGATTTATGAAAACGCGGCACTTTATGGAATATTGCAAAGAATCAAAAAGAAATGCGAAACGTGCATTGGAATCATCCAAAAAGATGCGTTGACCCTTAAAAATGCCATGAGAAAGGGAATGGCGGTAACACCGGTTATTTTAGTAGTAAGTTCTCTTGTCAATGATCTATTTTCATCAGGACAATCAAGCGGATTTATTTCACTTAGAGCTACTACAAGCAAAAAAAGATACCCCATTTCTCCAGACAAACCATTTGTGGAAGACGAGAAAGCTTTTCAAAAATTCTGTGCCGATCTTTCCCTATTTCACGAACTTGATTCTGCAATTCGGACGCGTAATGATTTCAGTAATCAAGCGGTAAAAATGATCTATTTTCCCAAAATACACTTCCCCGATCCTCTAACATTCGATACACGCCTCAGATTAAATCCTAAACTCTCCCCTACAGAAATCCTAGAGTTCACCCCGCCCGGAGGAGGCGGTGCAAGTGGCGGTGCAAGTGGCGGTGCAGGTGCAGGTGGAGGCGCCCAAGCTGGCGCAGGAGCTGGATCTGCCAGTAGCCGTGAGTTAGAGAGAGAAGGGATAAGCCCAATTCTAGCACGAGAAGTAGAAGAACTCCCCTCTCTAACTGCCGAAGAGACCGATCTAGAAGCTTTTCCCGAAGTTTTAGAGACCGCTACCGCCAAAGAGCTGCCCTTCACTTTTACAATTGCCCGAAGGGTGCGAGCGTGGCAAAAGTCCGCAGAACTTGGGCTTGCATGCTATCGCTATGATGAGAGAATTCCAGGATCTCTTCCTAGAGATGAAATGATTTTACGACATAGGCTCCCACCCCAATTATTTAAGCTTGCTTTCAGACCCGAGTATTCTTTAGAAAGTGTATGGACCAATAAATCTCTTGCAGAGTGCAGACATTTTAAATCCCTCCTTTATATTGAAGACAAACCCTACATCCTAGAGGCAACTGTTGACCAAGATGGCGTTCTTTACCACTTCTATGCAAAAAAAATCACCTCAGCCATAGACTTGACAAGCTCTGGAATAACAGAACTAGAAGAGCCCCCTGCTCCAGAGATAGAAGAAGAGCCCTTTTTAGAGTTTGTCTGCAGCAAAGAAGTTGTCTATAGCGCTGAAGGAGACGCTCTAATAACCTTCGAAGGACACACTTATAAATTATTAAAAAAGTGAACACTACTCTCATGACAGTGGAATTTTTATCCCCCACTCTCCTTAAAAAGGGAGCCTAGTAGGGGATTTTTTGACAACTCTAAAGGTTAGACAATAGATCTATAAACAGCTTGAATAGAGCAAAAATCGCTTCTAAATCTTTATAGTGATTTAAATTTATCTTGAACCCTTTGCATGTCCAGCTAAGCTTCCCCGACCACGACTTTCTGTTTGATTACACCTCTTTAAACTACTCATTCGATTTGCTATAAATTGGTCGTGAATTACACTTGCCCTTCTGTCATTTAGCAATTGCAGATATATCTTTTTTTTGTTTAATTCAGCCTCATTCTTACTCCACTCACTAATAAATGCCTTACAACTATCCACTCTCTCTTCTGGCGCTGCATCAATACAACCTTGCCACCCTCTGAATCGAGAGCTTTTTTGAAAGAGAAAAAATGTATCCCGATCCACCTCTATTTGACGATCCGCAATTTCCTCAACAAGAATTTCTCTCTGAGTTTCTAATTGCTGAATTTGCCTCTCTAATTCATCACAGGATCCTGGAATAAAACTGTGCAACCCCTTAATCGTAGATAATTCCTCATCAAGCTGATGAAGCTTAGCTTTCAAATCCGAAACGGCCCCTCGAACAAACCCAAGATTTTTACTCTCGTCTAGCTTATCAAGACCGAGCATTGTCGCAACAGCACCCAATGCAAGCAGAGTAAAAACTGTTCTCCCTGAAACACTCCCAATAGACATTTGCTACTCCCCTAGTTGAAAAAAAACGTTTATATTATATAGGAGCTGGAATTCGGCATAAAGTAAGAATTTTTAGCTATGTATACAGGTGAAAAACCATACGCGCGGGAGAGGACTCGAACCTCTAACCTCCTGATCCGTAGTCAGGTGCTCTATCCGATTGAGCTACCAGCGCATTTGTGATAGACTAATTTGGTAATATAATAAGGGATTTATGATTAACTGGGAAGAAATTTGGAAAATACATGCGCCACACTATAAAAATGGGTACGGATTTGTCCCCCTCCCGGGAAGAAAACCGTTCCCCTTGATCCCTGGGCCAGGCTTTGGCGACCTCTCACACCCGACCACAAACCTGGTTCTTAAGCTAATGACCCCTCTTGTCAAAGATAAAATTGTCGTCGATATCGGCTGTGGATCGGGGATACTTTCCATTGCAGCTAAGCTTCTTGGCGCTAAATCGGTCTACGCCTTTGAAATCGACCCCGACTCTATCCTCCACGCTCAAGAAAACTTCAAACTCAATCAATTAGATATATGTCTTAACAAAATTCCCCCCACCCACGATCTTGTTCTCATCAATATGATCTCCTCTGAGCAAAAAATCGCCCTGGACCAGTACCCCTTTCTTAAAAAAGCCCCCCATACCCTCATCTCCTCCGGCCTTCTTGCCAAAGAAAAAACATCCTATCTGAAGCAAATGACCCCTTGGACCCCCCTCGATTCTCTCGAAAAGGGGGAGTGGCTAGCTTTTAAATTAATATTTAATTGCTAATAAAAACTTAATTATGACATAATTAAGCCATTAAAAGAAAAAAGGGGTTTAATTATGAGCATCTCTTCAATTGTAGCCTACGCGACAGACGAAGCTAGCCATATCAAAACAAGGGACTGGTTCTGTAGAGAGACAAAGGCCTCTCTTGGTGGTGTTGTTCGTAATTTCAAACAACTTATACAAGAATACTCTCATGACTACCATTCGAGCCAAACTACAAGAAAGGCAAAAAATCTGGCAAGAACCGAAATAGAAACGATGAAGACTCACTCGGTTTCTGCAGTTAAAAAATTAATTGAAAATCTTAGTAGTCGCATTTCTACTCTTGAAGGAAAAATCTCAGAAAACAAAACGACTTTGTTAGGCAAAATTTTCAATATTTTTCTTAATTTTAAACACCAATTTTATCTAAATATCCGAGAAGAACTCCGAAATATTCAAACTACTATTGAACAAATACACCTTCCAGAACACCAGCGGTTTGCTTGTAATACACGAGAAGATGCAAAAAGCCTCCTACAAAATAATGGACTAGGGCAAGTCCTTCATTTCGATTTAATCGCCTTGAAATTATCCCAGAAAGCGTATTCGTTTTATGATGATATTCCATTGACCGATCAAAAAGAAATTCAAAAACTGCATAACGCTATCCATGATATTGTAAAAGAGTCCCCAGCCTACCTCCTCTCCAAACACAAATATAATCTAACGCAACTCTTAGAAAATTCTGAAACAATAATTTCCGCTGATACATTAAACGAGATATTTAGATTTCAATCGACCCATCGCATATGTAATGAAGAACAAAAAGAGTTATTATTGAAAACTCTTGGCTACGAGACTTACATAAACAGAAGCCAATTTGCCCATTTTAAAGAATTTTTACTGGAAACCAAATTCTCCTTACAAGACAATGTCAAGCTTACCGATTTGGATAAACAAGTTCTTATTGATCTAATCAGCTTATATGCAAAAAAAATGGATGTAGAGGCAACTCCCCTAGAAATTTCAGCCGGTAAATTTGCCGAATTTCTCGTCGAAAATAGGGTTCACGGATCATTTCATATAACACCAATCAAAACAGAGAAAAGAGCCCTTCAACTCATTCGAAATTATGGGAAGAAACGACTCCCCACACTTGTAGAAGATGACCTGGCAAAACTGCTTATAGCAAAGGGATTTGCCCCCCGCTGTTACAGCCACCTAAGTACTCCAGAGGAAAGGGCTACCTTCATGAGCTACGTTCAAGAACTTCAGACCCTAAAAAGAGAACAAAAACGGCACAAAGAGGAGAGTGAGCAAAGGTCAGCTAATGCAGGCAGTGAATTACTAGCCCTTCCAGAAGCTCTAACAAGCGCCGCCTCCTCATTGCTTACCTCAGTCTCACAATTTTTTACACCCCTCCCCACCCCAAAGCAAGCAAGCCCCCCTCCATCATCGTTTCGCATGTGGTCTTAACCCACTCTAAAGTTAGAGTATTCGCCCACTCTACTTAGGCCGACCTCCAACAGGAGGCCGGCTTTTTTTCCACGTAAAATTACCCATCTTTGGAAACTTCACCTCTACCCCTCACACCCTTTGAAACAATTGGGTCGTCCTGAGGAGACAGATGGGGCTAAATTTTCTACTTTCTGAGAGAAATGCAGGTTAAACCCGGCGCGCTACTTATTCGGCTTACGCGCCGGCTGCACCAACCCAAGCAAAAATATATCTTAGCAACTACTTAATTATTAAGTACTTAAGCTAATAACCATAATTTTAAATTTATTTATGTATGTAAAATATTTTAATTACATTATAATTAATTTATTAATAATAAAATACTAGGTTAATTATGGATAGCATACTAAGTTACGGATCATTTTCAACAAAATACATTGTGGAAAGCTCTTCCTCTACAAAAGCGCCCCTTAAAAAGGCTGTCCAGCTCGTTGTTCAACTTTTAACCGATGCAAAAAACACCCAATCGTTATTTATGGATACCTACTTTAGGCCAGAAGATGCAGGGGATGCCTCTTCTAGAAATGCGGCCCGCAAGCTCGTTATCGAAAAACAAACCTATGCAGTAAATGCCGTAAACAGATTAAGAACGCGCATCATTGAAAAAATTTCAGTTTCCAAGGAGAACTTTAATAACAACAAATCTTCACTTATTGGACTTATAAAGAATATCTTTATTTGGATGAAATTACAAGGATACCAAATCCTCCTTTCAAAAATCGATCCTTATAAAGAGGCTTTAGAAAATCAAACCATTCCAAAATTTCAATACGGAACAAAAGTCGATTGTCTTCAACTCTTAGAAAACCTCGGCTTTGGCGATCTTTCCGAAAAAGAAGCGCTTGCAGAGATGATGAGTTTGCGCGGGCTTGAGGTTGAAAATGAGGGGAAACTAAGTTCTAAAGAGGAGATCCTAACATTTAACCAAATCGCACAAACATATCTAGCTCAAAAAGATGGGTTTTCCCAGGCAGCTATGATCAACGATTGGAAAATAGATAGCACTTCAATCCTCTCTAAAGATCAATTTGAAGCGATCCTCACTACAATCAGTCAAATGAGAAGGATAACCACAATCAAAACCGCCCATGAACTCTTAACGATGCACCAATTTGAACGTTATTTAAGCCCAGAGCAACTAGATCAAATCGCTTCAGATCTAACAATGAATCCTATCTGGCTTATCTCCGATGCTCACGAAAATTCGACTGCAATTAATAATGCAGCCTTTGTAACATACATAAACTCATACACTCAAAGATATTGGACGGGTGAATACAAATTACCATTACAATTTCATGCCCGAGATTTAGACCAAGCTGGCAAATACCTTGCTGAATTTCTCACTATCAGCGGCATAAACAGCTATACTGGTAAAGAGCTTGATGAAATTAGATGTTTTAAACTGTTACAAAATACCGGCCTCCTCGCTCCTCTTCAGAGTGCAAATGAATTAGCAAGCTTTTTAATTGAAAAAAAACTCACCCTTTCCAATTACGCTCACCTCTCAACACCAGAAGAGAAAATTCGATTCAATGCCCTGGTCCTCGAGTTTCTCCAACAGCTTGCAACCAAAACCCGCTCTCAATTAGAAGGGGCAAAAGCAATTTTTGAACTTTCTCATTCAGGGATAGAATCAGAAAAAAAGATCATTTATCTAAACATCGAAATAAGCGTAATCGATCAAATTATCCAAAAACTACAAAAAAAGTACTCTGGCAAATCTGAGCGATTTCGATTTGACCTAATTGATGACGCCTACAAAGTTTTTATGGGGATGCAAAGCCACCCAACAGCCTCACCCGTGACAACAGCAGTCACTCAAGTTGCGACATCCTTTTTTTCAAGACTAACCTCCTCCGCTACCCAACTCTTCGACAGCGCTAAAGCTACCTTCACTACAACTACCTCCACTGATCAGCCCCTTTCAGACAGAGTTGAGGCAGGCATCTATTGACCCTACCCCCCCCCTCAAAGCCAGCCCCCATTCAACAGCTACTGTAGGGCTACACATCCCATTCTCTGATTTTTGATCAAAGTAATCCATGGGGGTAAAATCCCCCCAATTCCCCCTATAGCCAGACCCTCTTTTTAAAAAGTAGCAGCCAGGGACCAAACAAACTCTTTTCCAAAACTTTCTTGAAAGCCATATAAGCCTAAACCATTTGTAATCAAAGAAATACAAAATACTGAATTTAACACCCCGCAGATTCTACACAAAAATTGGCCCCTTCTATTTATTAGAAAGGGAACATCTCTCATAAACCTATTAAAATTAAAACTTGTTATTAAATTAATATTTATGTTATAATTGATCCATAATTAATTTAAAAATAAGGCGGTTTTGATTATGTCAATTTCTTCGCGATTTCGTAGTCTACCAGATCAATTAGGCGATCTAGGATTCTTTAAAGGCAAACTTTCTGAAGAGATATCCAGTTTAAAAAATATCCCATTCCCTCACCTTTCTAGAGAGCAATTTAACACTCGAATAGCTAGGCTTAAAGATTCAATTTCAGCGTTCCAAATAACTATATCCTCAAAATTGGAGGAATTAACAACAAGAAAAGAGGAAATTGAAACAAGAATTGAGCATCTTGCAACCAAAGCATTCGGCTGGATAATTGCCTGCTTTTGCCGTTTAATTCACAGAAAAGAACTAGCAATGTGCGACAGATTGATTGAAAGAGCCAAAACACTCGATACGCAGCGTGAAACTCTTGAACAAAACATCCCAAAACATATAAATTTTAGACATACTGAAGAATCAATTAGAGCCTTATTCGCATCTGTTCAAGAGCTTGATGGGGAATTCAGTTCAGATGAAAGTAAGGAGTCTTTTATTTCTTTATTAGTCCAAGAAGGTTTTGAATCTCAAGAAGAACATGTACTTTCACCAGAAGAATTGCTGGCATTCAAAAGAAAAAGAAGAGAATTTTTAGAAGGGGAAATTGAAAAAGAGAGGGCATCCCATCACAGACCACAAGACCCTAATCCTCAGAGTACAGTTCCAAAAGCACAAGGACTTCCGCGAGACGCACTAATTCTTACTCCTGAAGCTGTTGAGGATTTGAGACAGATGAGAGATAACGTCGCTGGAGCTTTTCGTGATGGAGTGGGTAGTCTTAGAGAGCAAGCTGCTGACGTAGTCAGTGAGATCCGAACTGGATGGCGACAGGTAACAGGATTGCTGCGCTTTGGGAGGAGGTAAGATCTTTCGGGGTGAAAAGGGTGTTTGGAAGGGAGAGGAGGGCTGCTGCGAGAATTTGAAGAGCGGGGTCCTTCGCTTTTTTTTGAGGGAGGAGGGTTAAGAGGTGACTGCCACTCAGTTTTGGGTCCTCTTTCGAAGTGGGGGGGGAGGAGAACTGGAGGGTTGTTTTCTCCTTGTCAATGTGGGCAAACTCTGCTTGAATGGGGCCCGCCTTGGCCAAGTTAGTGTTTGCTTTTACCGCGCAGAGCTTAAGACCATTTTTCAAATGATTGAGGGTCAAAATCGCAAGAGCTTCTTTATCAAAGTCTTTTGCAATGATAAGCAGGGATTGATCTTTTGCCCTTTCTAGGATTTGGACCACTTCTTCACGCCCATTTAATGCTTTTTCGGTGCTGAAAATCAGAGGCTTTTCCAATTCAGATCTCATCAGTTCTGGATTTGTCACAAAATAGGGTGAGGCATAGCCCCCTTCAAGGACAATCTCCTCGGGCAAATTGCTTTCGACCTCCACGGAGGAAGGCTCTCTTGGAATTGCTCTAACTAGGCAATCTATTGCCTCTTCTAGCCCTCTCTTGATCAGGATTGGATCCCCACCTCCCTCCAAAATCAGCTTCATACTACCCTCAAACATCGCATGGGCGAGTAAAATAGCGCTTGGACTCCCACACTGCCGGGTCATCTCTATCCCAATTCTCTCAAACGAGTTGCGGGAGTGCACTGCCCCAGCAATCAAACTGCCCTCCGATGTGACCAAAACAGTCCCATCTGCCCTCCGAATTACGACGTTTTGCCCCCCCTCACCAAGCGCAACACACCTAGCTAAAAGAGAGGCCCCCGCTAAAATCTTCTTTTTTGCTTCCCCATCAACTGCTATGATCTCATCCATGAATCCAGATAGTAGGGCAGAATTAAAATATTTGCAAGATTCGTATCAGGAGGGATTTATTCCAGGCCCAAACGAAACTTTTGAGGCATTCCAAAATCGAGTCGAATTAATTAAGTCTGAAACATCTAACCCCGAATTACTTATGTCAAAACTTAAAATTGACTTTGAAACGATCACCCCTATTACCCCCCATTTTTTTTCGATTACAACAAAAAAAGGGCTCCCCTTCTGGATCGGGGCAATGACCTATCTTTATGAAGATAAAGGAATTTCAATCCCAATCCTAGAATTCCCCCAAAAAAAGAGGGGCTTTTTTCTTTCAAAAGAAGAGGTGTTAGCTCATGAAAAAGTCCATATTCTCAGGTCTGCCTTTAATTCCCCCCGCTTTGAAGAAATTCTTGCCTACCAAACATCTCCCTCACCCTGGAGAAGACTTTTAAGTCCTTTATTTCAAAAAAGTTGGGAGTCAACCCTCTCTATTTTTGCAATCCTCCTACTCCCTATTTTTCCCCTTATCCCCCTCTCCCTCCTCTCCCTAGCCCTCCTCCGCCTTCTCCGCAATCAATACCTTTTCAAAAGAGCTCACACCCACCTCTCTCTCCTCTATAAAAACCCCAACGAGCTTCTAACCCTCCTCACTGACCAAGAAATCATTACAAAATCCCTCCCCCCAATCACTTCCCCCAGAGCCCATCTTTTCTCTCTAATTGCAATAAAATATTAATTATGATATAATTATGGAATGGAAAACTTACATATAATACCATACTCTCCCTTCGGACCTATCTTCCCAAATATTCTTGAGGATCTCAGATTCACTCGATTTATCTGCAAAGCTCTACGAAATCTTGTAGCGCGAATCATAACCACTGTTTTAGCCCTCTTGAGAAGACCTAGTGAACCTCGCCGCGACGCCACTCAACCAAAAGATTTTAAGGAAAGTGGCTTATTAACCGATATTCCAGAGGGAAAAGATAACCCCCTCTCTAAAAAAATTGATCCATCATTTTCAAAAGAACTAACAGACAGTTATACTGACCCACAAACAGGTGATTTTCAAAAAGGGAAATTTTTTTTCGGTCTGGCCAAAGATTTTCTAAGAGAGGGCGGCATTCCTCTCATTAATGGCTTATCCAGTGATATTTATTATTCACCAGCCTCTAAAATTCCTATTAAAAAGCTTAAGACTCTCTTACGAGAAAAATTAAGAGAATTCGGTCTTTCAGAAGCTGAAACTCAAGCGGTTATTAGTGAGATCACCAATACGCCCGATTCTCAAAAGCAAAGACCGTGTATTGAAGCAGTGCTTGGCTTAATCCAGGAACTAGACGTCTACACAAACAGTGATAAGCCGCGTATTTTAAAAGGATTGGCACACCTCTATCAAGCAGCCAGCGGACAAACGCAACTCTTTATTCAAGCAACCCACGGTGAATGGGAACTCTCATTTATCGACAGAACAGAAAACCCTCCTGCACAAGAGCGAACTTTTTCCTATAATCTAGTTACAAGAAACCGAGCACTCGAAGTAGAAATATTATCTTCATACCAAACTGTAGATGAAAAAAGAAATGAAAAAGCAAAAGTTCATATTGATACGAAAGTTGATTTACAAACAGGAATCGCTGAAATTTTTACCTACAGAGACCCAATTACAGAAATATAAATTTTTACTAGTTTTAGAATTCCCTGTATAGTATGCAGCAGCTATGAAGGGAAGTTATCAAAAAATATTCGCGTCCGTTTTGTTACTCCTAATTCCCTGCTTTATTTTGTGCAATTTCGCCTTCTTTAAATCAAAGAGAGATCTTTCCTGCGCATTTTGTAACGACTTTATTAAAGAGGAGCTTGCATTTGTTGAAAAACCGTTTGTCTTCTTGCTGTATAGCTCAGATGAATTAAAAACGTGCGAGCAAAATATTTCTTCCATTTTAGAACAAAAATATGACAACTACCGAATTATTCTAATGGAGACAGGAAATATCCGAAGCTCGACTCCCCTTCTAAAATCGATGACAGCGAAAGAGGGGAAAAGTCATCTATTTACCATTATCCCTTTTACAGAGTCTCTCCCAACCATTGAATGCTTTCAAAAGGCTCTAACCTCCATTAAAGACAGCGAAATTGTCATTCAACTCGATTGCAACGACTGGCTAGCAAACGATCTAGTGTTAGAGAAATTGAATCAGACATACAATTTATCTGATGAGACATGGCTTACTTATTCTCAGTATATTGAATATCCTTCGTATCAAAAAGGGACGATTGATCCCTACCTCAAAAAAATGCTTCGCAACCGCCACACCCGAAAAATCCCTTGGATCACCTCTTACCTAAAAACTTACTATGCAGGTCTTTTCAAACAAATTAGACCCGATCCTCGCTTCAATAACAAAAAAACTCTCAGCGCAGAAACTCTAGATCTCTATTTTCTCCCTTTAGCTGAATACTCGAAAAATCACATCCGCTTCATCGAAGATGTCCTCTATATTCATAATGCTAGCTAACCTGAATTTGTAAGAAACGCTAATCTGCGCTAAGTTTAGCGAATTTAGCAACTAAGCTCTTTTTGGAGCGATCTTCCATAAATTCTACGTCGTAGGTGAGGCCAAAACCAGATTCATAAGCTTTTAAAACAACGCCTCTTCCAAAATCTTTATGCCTCACAATCGCGCCCACTTCAAACGCAACGGTATTCTCATTTTGACTAGGTTGCATCATTTGGCGGATCGGTTCTTCTCGCTGGCTAATGCCAATATACTCTTTGGGAATCTCTTTTAGGAATCTGCTTGGGTACATGTGTTGGGCCCCACCCCACAAGAAACGTCTTCTTGCCAAGGACAAATGAAGATGCCGTTTAGCCCTTGTCATGCCGACATAAAAGAGTCTCCGCTCCTCTTGCAAATCTTGATCCGACTCTTTTGAGTTAATATGTGGGAATAAATTCTCCTCTAAACCGACCATAAAAGCGACCGTAAACTCAAGACCTTTAGCATTATGTAACGTCATTAGCCGAACGCCCACCTGATTCATTTCACTCATATCTCTAGGAACATTGAGAGTTAGATCCTCTAAAAATCTTTGGAGAGTTGGCTCGGGGGCAGTCTCTTGCCATTCAAACGCTTTTGCAACAAGTTCATCGATGTTTGCCTTTCGATCTTCATAGGTCTCTTTATCTTCCTTTAGATAGATCTCATATCTTGAAAGTTCAATCACCTTTAAAATTACTTCATGAACAAGCTTTCCTTCGGCGATTGCCCGCTTTCCCCCATTCAAAATTGTCAAATACTCATAGAGGGCGCTTCTCTGTTTTGGAGGAAACTCGTGTAAAAAGCTCTCCACTGACTCAATAATAGGCTGGTCTCTCTCTTTAGCTAATTCAATTAACCTCTCTACTGCCTTAGGGCCAATCCCCCGTTTTGGTAAATTGATCGTCCTTTCAAAGCTAACGCTGTCTGTGGGGATAATAACTAGCTTCAAAAAAGACATCAGATCTTTGATCTCTTTTCTTGCATAAAAGGAGGTTCCCCCGACGATTGTATAAGGAATTTTTGCCATAAGAAGCTGATCTTCAAGCGACCTAGACTGAGAGTTGGTCCGATAAAAAATAGCCATCTCTTCTGCTTTATACTTTTTTAAATACCCCTTGATCTCTTGGGTAACAACTCTTGCCTCATCTAAATCGGTATCAAGTACATGCAAGTGAATTTTATCCCCGTCTCCAAGTGTGCTCCAAAGTTTTTTCTCGTAAGGCCTCTCATTTTTGGCAATCACAGCATTGGCCGCTCTTAAAATTGTATTTGTGCTTCTATAATTTTGCATCAGAGGGACAACTTTGGCTCCAGGAAAATCGGACTCAAACTTTAAAATGTTCCCCACGTTTGCACCCCGCCAAGAATAGATCGATTGATCGGGATCTCCCACAACAAAAAGATTTCCACTCATCTCAGTAAGTAACTTACAAATCGTATACTGGGCCTGATTTGTATCTTGATACTCGTCGACTAGGACATACTTCCACTTGGTTTTATAGTGAGCCTCCGGGTGTCTAAGCACTTGAACGCATAAATAGAGCAAATCATCAAAATCGAGGGCTCGATTCTCCTTCAATTTATTCTGGTAATTTGCATAAATCTCTTGAAAGACTTTATCATGATCAAACGCCTCAGGGCCCATTAAATTATTTTTAGCCTCGGAAATCGCCCCACGAATCGCTTTAATCACACCCTTGTCATCACTTCGAACAAAGCTCTTCATCACATCCATGCTATCTTTTTCGTCGTAAATCGTAAATGGTGCAGGAAATCCTAACAAATGGATCGACTCTCTTAAAATCTGGGCTCCAAGCGAGTGAAAGGTGGTTGCTGTAATTCTCTCATTTGTAAGCTTTTGAACCCTCAAGCGCATCTCTTCTGCAGCTTTATTCGTAAACGTAAGGGCAACAATTTCTCTTGCACTAACACCCTGCTTTAATAAATTAGCAATTCGAAAAGTAACCACTCTGGTCTTCCCCGACCCCGCACCAGCTAGGACAAGGAGTGGACCATTTACATGCTCTACCGCAATTCTTTGCTCTTCATTTAAAAGATTTTCTTCTTCCATAGGTGAAACCACTATACTTTGTACAAGCGAATCTTGCTAGAATTTTCTATCTAGAGAGTCTAATCAATTGGCTTAGAGCCCCCCTTAGGATCGATTTAGAACCGTGTTATACCAGGTTACTTGCTACTTCTCCCAGATGCTGCACCACTGGCTCCCCCGGCCCCTGCTCCTGCCATCCCTCCACCTCCTGCTCCTCCAGTGCCCCCACCTCCGGCGCCACTTGAGGCCGATGCTGTCCAATCCTCCTCATCTGATTCAAGAGCGGCTTCAGAATCTGGAGAAAGATCTTCCACACCCCATTCAATACCTTGAAGAAATTCTTTGGTGAGATGCGTCATGTTTGCATATGCCTCCAAAGGGATAACGGCACCTGATTTAGCATAAACTTTTCCCAAGCGCCCCGTTGAACATTCCCCTTCTTTGACAAATTGATAGGGAGTATAAATTTCATCAACGCTTAAATACCCTTCACTTTTTAGACTTCTATCTGTTCCAACAAAGGAGACAAAACAAGAGCCACTTTGGAAATATTTAAATGCCAATCCACTAATCTGCAAAACCTGCCTTACAATAGATGTCGATCCGTAATTTGCAAGATTGGCCGAATCGACCCCGAGATCTTCCACACCAATTGATTCACACAATTCTGAATAGGCATGACTATAAATTTTACGAATTAAATCAACAAATTCATGATACTTAATATGATCCACACCCCATCCTATTTTTTCATCGGGTTTCATGTGGACTGTAAAGCGGATGATCCCATTTCTTTCATTATTAACTTCCCTGCGACCTCTGAATATACCTGAATACAAAGCAGCAAGCGCCATGTCAGCAAGATATAATCCATTCCCGCAAAGGTATGGATACGTATCATCATTTTTAAAAAACGATATTACTTCAGGGTCACCAACTCTAACCCCCTCTCGAATTTTATGCAATGTTCGGCTACCGTGAAAGGGTCTAAACTTCCCCCTCTCAACTAATGAAGTAAACCCGTACTTTGGATCAGTTAACAGATCTTTAAAATTAATGATTTCAATAGCGCAACGGCCTGTTGTGCCACCCCACCCAGTTGTTGGCATCATTCCTAAAAAATTGAAAACTTTCTCTCCCCAAACCTCTTTAATTCTTTGTTCAATTGCGCTGATAACGGTGGGAAAAATAACAGGAGTTCCAACACAACTTGCTAGAAAGCTGTACTCTTCTCTATGTCGCATTTCAAAAAAAACCTTGCCACCAGCCCGTTTTACTGCTTCAAGATCCCCTATCCTATCAAAAAACTCATTTACAACATCGCGTACCGGCATTTCGGCCATATTAATTTTGCAAATTTCATCATAAATCAACTCGAGCAAGACTCCTAAGACGAATTTGCGGGGCATTTTTTTTTCAGACCCTTTGCGCTGGCTGGCTCCAATTTCCTTCATAATTTGAGGGTAGCCACTCTCATATTTTTCCCTTTGCAAAAAATTTTCCGAGCGCCTAAGCCATTGGGTAAAATAAACAGGAATAGCAAATTCAGATTTTGGAACCCCTAACTTTAAGTGTGTTGAGATAAAACGAAAAAAGAGGGCCTGAATTTTACTATTTAGCGGGACTCCGGGCTTGCTTTCTTTTGTACAACAGTAGTGAGCAAGCAAATTCAATTGCAACTGAAAGTCAGGGAGATATTTATTTCCAACGTTCTCCACGAGCACTTTAAGCGCGGAATTAAAGAATAAATTAGTCTCATAAAACTTTCTATCGGCATACACACTTCCCAAATGAGGGGAGGAATATCCACTTTTAACTGCTTCCATGAAAAACCACCGTTTTTCCTTTGATTTTAAAGGAATTACAAATATGCATCAATAAAATCTATACACAAACATCCAAAAAACCTACACTTTTTTATAGAGAGATCTATGTCACGTTTTTTATTCAATTTATTTTTATTCCCTTTGTTTGTTTTTTCAAATTCCATTGAACTTGGAATCGACAGATTTTTTAAAGAGGGGTATGCAAAAGAGTTTGAAGGAAAGAGGATCGGCCTAATTACCAATCAAACAGGGGTAGATAGCAGTTTAAAATCTACTGTAAAGCTTTTTTTAGAACACAAAAATTTTCAAGTAACCGCTTTTTTTGCGCCAGAGCACGGCTTTGATGGAAAAATTTATGCTGGGATTGCGGTAAAAAATGCAGTGGAAAAGGAGATTCCTATATTCAGTCTCCATGGGAAAACAAGGAGACCTACAGCGGATATGCTTAAAAAAGTAGACGCATTAGCTTTTGACATTCAAGATGTTGGAATTCGGCCCTACACATATGCCTCTACCCTTTTTTATGTCATGGAGGAGGCTGCTAAGCTCTCAATTCCCGTTATCGTCCTAGATAGGCCTAATCCGATGGGGGGATTAATGGTGGATGGTCCTATGCTAGAAGAGAGCTTTCGATCCTTCATTGGCTATATCAATGTCCCCTATTGCCACGGAATGACAATTGGTGAGCTTGCAAATTTTTTTAATACAGAATACAAAATAGGATGTAAACTTACTGTAGTCCCGATGAAGGGGTGGAAAAGAGAGATGACTTTCAAAGATACAGGCCTCTCTTGGATCCCAACAAGCCCTAATATCCCAGAAAGCGACACCCCCTACTACTGCGCAACAACTGGACTTTTAGGAGAGCTTGAGCTTGTCAATATCGGGATTGGCTACACACTTCCCTTTAAAATTGTGGGAGCCCCTTGGATGAATGCAGAACTTTTTGCCAAAGCTCTCAATGAACAAAAAATCCCCGGAGTCGTGTTTACCCCCATCCACTACACCCCCTTTTATGGATCGCTAAAAAATGTCGAGTGTCATGGAGTCAAAATCCACATCACCAACCTCTCTCTCTACCGCCCCCTTGTCACGCAATCCTTTCTCCTGGGGCTCTTAAAAACCCTCTATCCTGAAAAAGTCACTGCAAAATTAAAAGCTCTCCCCCCTCAAAAAAAGGAACTCTTTAACAAAGCTCACGGTAGCTCAGCTGCTTACAACTTTCTTCTCACTGAAAAATTTGCTACCTGGAAATTGATTAATCACCATAAAACAGAGAGAGAATCGTTTCTTCAAACAAGAGAAAAATATCTTATCTACACAGCTTCCATATGATTGACACAGCATTTGCAAACGCTTTAATGAAAGGGAGAGAGGATAGGGAACTCCATGACTTTTTAGCGCTTTTAATGAAGCGGGCCCGAGAGGGGCATCTTTGCGTTCCCAATCCCCACATTCGGGAAAAAATTGCCCCTTTGACAAAGGGGGATAAAAGTCCGATTGTTTGCTTTGAAGATTGTTATTATCTTCGGAGAAACTTTGACCTTGAAACAAACATTATCTTTCATTTGAAACGACTCTTACGGGCCGATTCAAAACTAAAAATTGTCCCAAAAGAGAGGGGAAATTTATATCCCGCACAAAACGATGCTCTTAAAAAAGCTTTTGAAAATCAGATTCTCCTGATTTCCGGGGGGCCAGGATCGGGGAAAACTTATCTGGCAAATGCCCTTATTGAGACTCTTCTAGAGCAAAAACCAGATGCAACTATTTTATTTACAGCACCAACCGGAAAAGCTGCGTTTAGAATTAACCACCCTAAAATCGAAAAAGGGACTCTTCACAACCTTCTTGGACTCCGTGAAAAAATGGGGGAAACTTTTGAAGCAAAACCTGTGATTTACGATTTTATCATCGCAGATGAGTGTTCCATGATCGATGCTCGACTCTTTTCCCTCTTTCTATCCTCAATTCCTTCGGGAACTCATTTAATCTTAATGGGTGATCCCGACCAATTGCCCCCTGTTGAGGCAGGGTTTGTCTTCCCCGATTTTTTTAAAATTGGAGAGCTCCCTCAAGTCTATCTCAATCAATCGATGAGAAGCGACCAGCGGGGAATTTTACAGCTTGCAAAACTGATTCGAGAAAATAGGGTGGAAGAGTGTATAGCTCTTTTAACATCAGAAAGTTCGGTTGATGTAAAACTGATTCCCTTTCCAAAAGAGCCCCCGATTCCCATCGATAATAACATTACCTTTTTAACCCCATTTCGTAAAGGTTACTTTGGCTCAACATTTTGCAACGATTTCATTGAGGCTAATAAAAAAGCTTCTCTAAAAACACCCCTTATCATCACCAAAAACGACTATAAATTTAATCTTATGAATGGAGATATGGGATCAAAAGAGGGAAGTTACGGCTACTTCCCCCAAAAGCTTCCCTTAGCGCTTCTTGCTGAATATGAACTTGCTTGGACTATTTCTATCCACAAAAGCCAAGGGAGCGAATTTGATCACGTCCTCATCCTCCTCCCTGAAGGTTCAGAAGCATTTGGCAAAGAGCTCCTCTACACTGCAATTACACGAGCCAAACATTCGGTCCAAATTGCATCCTCCCCCTCCACCATACGATCAATCCTTGGAAAAACTTCTCACCCCATTTCAGGACTTGCATCTCGTTGGTTCTCTAATGAATAATCAATTTTGATTGCCTTTTTATAAGTAATAGCTAGTGTCTAATTTAAAATAACTCATTAGAGGGTTTTAAAATGGACACCAATCCACTTCCTTTACATAGCACCGCTCAACCCTTGTCACAACAAGAAAAACTCGAGATATCGATATCTCTATGGGATGGAAAAGATCTCGAAATTACTGATATTGCGATGAGAGTAATAGGAGTTACAAAACCTGAATTGGCAACTCTAATTGGTAAAATTCATGAAAATCCATCAGATTTAGAAACTTCTAAAAAAATTGTTAGTTTCATACAAATTTTAGCCGCAAAGCACGATCTAGATCTTGATAATTGGACATCGAGCAAGGGAAATGTAGAAGAGGCAAAAAAACGAATCCTACATTGTTATATAAATAATAAAACAGAATTGAATTTAAAGGGGCTTGAATTGACAACTCTTCCTAAAAATTTCAAATTACTCAAAAGTTTAAAAAAAGTAGATCTCTCTGACAATCCCTTATCCAGGCGACCTGTTTATCCCGGAATAACAATAAAGACCTAAGGCAAATCGATTGAACTCAGAAGATAAAGATGGTATGGATTGGAAAGATGAACTTGCCCCTCTGCTGAGAAACAATGAGGAGTGGGCCCGAAAAAAATCTATAGATGATCCTAACTATTTTCTAATCAATGCAAAAGAGCAAATCCCCCCCTATCTTTGGATTGGTTGCTCGGACAGTAGAGTTCCCGCAATTCAAGTGACTGGACTTGAAGCGGGTCAAATTTTTGTTCACCGCAACATTGCCAACCTTTGTTCCCACACTGATTTTAGTTTTCTCTCTGTCCTTGAGTATGCTGTTATGATTCTAAAAGTAAGACATGTAATTGTTTGTGGTCACTACGGTTGTGGAGGGATCAGTGCTGCGATGCAAGAGCACCACCTAGGTCTGGTAGATAACTGGCTTCGTCATGTTCGTGACGTTTATTCGACTCATAAAGAGGAGCTTGAAGCGATTCCCACCCGCAAAGAGCGGATGAACCGGCTTGTTGAGCTCAATGTTCAAAGGCAAGTCCTCAATATTTGCCACACGACAATCGTTCAAATCGCCTGGTCAAAAAACCAGCCCCTCTACATCCACTCTTGGGTGTATGATCTCTCCACAGGAAAAATTAAAGATCTAAAAAATTCGTTCTCAAGCACAGCCCAACTTGAGGAAGTCTACCGAATCAAACCGAGCTAAACTATTTTAGACCCATTTCCCAGAGATGGTCCAGAGGGTCCAAGGGGTAGTTTTCGAAAAATAGGCATCCCACGAAGAGGGTAATCCCTTAAGATCAAATGTGCTTTTCCGAGCAAGGACGAATTTATCGCTTTTGGGATTGTGGACAAAAGCAAAAAGCTCACTTGCCCAATTGGTGTCGGCAAAAGAGAGGATCCCAGAAAAATCTCTAATATAAGTGTAGGTATTTCCCCTGTCTTGCCAAGCACGTAAAAAATCGGCAAGACCGGGCTTAAATAGAAAGGCGTGCACTTCATTAGTCATCAAGATCCCTTTTTGGGGGCTATCTTCAAACTCTTTTGACTCCGCATAAGGGAGATCTTTCATGTACTCGACAAGAGCTACACAAAGCTCTAAAGGGGAATCTATTAAAAAATCCCTTCTAATAGGCTTATTTTTAAGAGAAAAATAGCAACTCATGAGCGATTCTAAATTCCCTCCGGAAATATACGACCATGGTGACTGCGACCTAATTTCACTGCTTTGCTTTTGATGCATTGATTGAATTCTTGCAAAAGAACTCTTTATAAACTGCTTATCCCAAATTGTTTGGATCACTTTATCAATCACTTTTTGGATCAACTCTTTAGACCCCTCAAATTTCGATGTATAATTTAAATCGGCTTCAATCAGGCGAAAAAAATCTTCTATCGCCTTTAAATACCCCTTCTCTTCATAAATCATACTCCAAGCAGTCGGGTCACTTCTCCCGTGCTTAAATAAAAGTCGAAATCCTGCCGGACGATCTTCTAAAATTGGGCCCCCTTCCCCTGTCATCTCTGGATCAAAAACTTCTTGAAAATAGAGGGGGAAAAGCCGTTGTAGCTCTTCTATAAAAAATGGGTAGAATTGGGCTATTTTTTCAGCACTCTCTTGCTTTACCTTTACAATATCATTTGCTGCGTAAAAGTAGGGCATCTCCTCTTTGGTGTACTCTTTTTTTATATAACTATAAGCTGTCTGGACTGCTTTGTTTGCAATCTCAAGCTCTTCTTGCAATACACTAAAAATCGCCTCTCCAAGCCCCCCTACAGAATTGGTATCTAACCCGAGTCCTGCATACATGTTCCATTTATAAAACTCGATCTTCCAATCGGCAAAGGAGGCTACTGTATACTCATAACAGCGCAACAGAGGGGATTCAAAATCAAGATTGAAAGAGGTTTTAATACTAACAGGGACCTTATACTCAACCCCTTCAATTACCCTCTTTAAATGCCCTCTCGTAATCAATTGATAAAGATCTTCAAACAAAAATTCAGGATGATTTGTCTGCACCAAAATGATGGGAGCTGTAGCAAAACAAGAGCCGACCGCTTGTCTTAAAAAAATTAGCAAAGCCTCGACAATCGACTTACTAATATCCCGTTTTTCCTCACCCACAAGGCTTTCTACCCACTTATTTGCCAAGGGAAAGCTCAACTGCTTCAATTTAAGCTGATTTTGCTTCTCAGAAAAAATTTGTAAAACCCGTTTTACATGCTGGGGAAAAGCCCCGTCAAACGCTCCATAAGGCTCGAAATTAAAATGATCGATCACCTCCTGAACTTTAGAGTGGTCCACTCCCCCCTCTGGATTAATTACAAAATCTGAAATCCCCCTTGCGAATCTACAAATCCTAAATTGCTCTATTTGTAAATTCCCCGATTCAATGAAGCGCTTACAAATCTCTCGATCGTCTACTATCTCCTTAATATTCATAAAATTTCGCGGCCCGTTTTTTGAAAGACTCTCAGTATATAGCAGTTCCAGTTGAAACACCCTCTTTTTCCTTGCAACATCTTTTTATTTCAATTCCGCTTCATCGGACCTGATTTCAAACAGAGTCCTCTTCCGTGGACAGCTTCGCCTAATTGAACTAAAACAATTGTGCTGCGAAAAATCCGGGTCTTTCAACTATCATGAGTATACATATCTCTTGGTTAATTTTTTTGCAAATTTAGGAAAAAATTTCGGAGGGAATATTGCCAACCCCCCTGAATCTTTACAAGATATTAAAAAACTCTTTAGAAATTACAAAAAAATTTGTATACTAAAAAGGCTTTAATCTAGGAGATTTTTAACGAAAAATTTCCTGGTTTAGCTAAATCTATTTACAAGGACGAAACCATGTTAAAGAGATATCTTTTTTTAGTGACAGGTCTTTTTTTAGGATTTGTAAACTTACAAAGCGCCACGTATTTACCCCACGTGCTACCAGGATTTGAGTATGAGAAAGAGAGCAAATGGGAAGATCCCTTCTTTTTTATTAAGATGGCTGATTGTCAATTTGGGTTATTAACAGGGAATAAAGATTGGACTACCGAAATTTCCCTCCTTGAAAAGGCTGTAGTTCATATCAATCGCTTGAAGCCTAAATTTGTGATTTTGTGCGGAGACATGGTTCATCAACCTCCGCATAACAAGCTCCACGATAGAGAAATTGCAGATTATAGAAAAGTTGTGAGTAAAATCGATCCTAAAATACCGTTAATCTGCGTTTGCGGAAATCACGATGTTTGGAACACTCCAGAGCAAAGCAGTATTTTAACTTATGAAAAAGAATTCAAAACCCCCCACTATTTCGTATTTTGGGTGGGTGGCGTTCAATGCTTGGTTTTAAATTCCTCGCTGATATGGGATCCATCCAAACTTCAAAATATTTACCAGGAACAATACTCTTGGTTTCAAAACCAATTAGGTAAAATGGTTGGAGGACACAATCCTCCTCATAGATTTGTTTTCCAGCACCATCCTTGGTTTGTTAATACCTATCAAGATGCCGACGGTTATGGAGTGATTCCTAAATCAAGGAGGATGCCGTTTTTAGAGATGATGGCAAAAGCAGGTGTTAGCGCCTCCTTTTCAGGACATTTGCATAAAAATGCGTACGGGAATTACAAAGGGGTTCAAATGATCACATCAGCTGCAGTCGCTGTACCAGCGGTATCGGGCTTTCGTGTTATAAAAGTTTACCCGGATCACTTTGAACACACCTACTATACATTAAATAATGTCCCCCAAAAGATTTCCTTGTAATTTTTCATAAAATTATTTTTATTCAAGCCCCTGTTTAATCTCAACCTTTGAGATTAAACAGGCTCTAAGAAGACTTGCAAACTAGATGGGGCTCGTGCTATTCTTAAAATATCTGTAACCTCCCCAATATTCAAAATTATGAAAGCAGCTTGTAGCGAAAAAAAAATTGAAATCGAAATCCCTATGACTGGGAGCGATTTGGTTCAAAACCTAAAACTCAACGAGCCTTTTCAAGCGGTTTCGTTTTATGTCAATGACCAACCCAGAGATTTTCAGACAACGGTAAACCCAGGCGATCATGTAGAGATTCTCTCCTTTGAAGACAAGCGTGGTAGTGAAGTCTTCTGGCACTCTTCGGCACATATTTTAGCTCAAGCAATCCTTCGCCTTTGGCCTCAAGCAAAGCCGACCATTGGTCCCCCTATCGAGGCAGGATTCTATTATGATTTTGCAAATCTCTCTTTAAGTGAAGACGATTTTCCAAAAATTGAAGAAGAGATTCAAAAAATTGTTAAGGAGAACTATAAACCAGAAAAATACACCTTTACAAGCAAAGCTGAAGCGCTTGAGAGATTTAAAGACAACCCTTACAAATTAGAACTGATTCGAGAATTACCCGATGACGCCCCTATTACAGGCTACCAGCAAGGCGAGTTTTTTGACCTCTGCAGAGGCCCTCACCTTCCCAACCTAGGAAAAGTAAAGGCGTTCAAAGTAACAAAAACATCGAGCGCATACTGGCGCGGCGACCAAACAAGAGACTCACTCACACGCGTCTATGCAATCTCTTTCCCTGATCGAAAACTTTTAAAAGATTATCTCACGTTTCTAGAAGAGGCAAAAAAACGGGACCATAGGCTCCTGGGGACAAAATTAGAACTCTTCTCCTTTTTTGATGTGGCACCTGGAATGCCGATTATTCAACCCAACGGTATGTACATCTGGAATCAACTTCTCGATTTTTGGAGAAAGATCCATAGACAGGCAAAATACCAAGAAATTAAAACGCCAGCGATGATGGACAAATCTCTCTGGGAGACCTCTGGGCACTGGGCAAATTACAGACAAAACATGTACATCAGCGAAATAGATGACAGAACTTATGCAATCAAACCGATGAACTGCCCTGCTTGCATGCTCTATTTTGGCTCAAAATCTCATAGCTATCGAGAACTCCCCCTCCGAATCGGAGAAATTGGCCACGTCCACAGACATGAGCTTTCAGGCTCTCTCACAGGACTTCTTCGAGTGAGAGCATTTCACCAAGACGACGCTCACATTTTTATGAGGCCTTGCGATATTAAAAGTGAAATTCTAGGGGTTTTAAAACTCGTAGAACAGGTCTATAAAATGTTTGGCCTTACCTACAAAATTGAGCTCTCCACAAGGCCTGAAAAAAACACAATTGGCTCTGATGAAGATTGGGAACTTGCTACCAATGGCTTAAAAGAGGCCCTTGATGAGTGGGGTATGCCTTACAGAATCAATGAAGGCGATGGCGCCTTTTATGGACCAAAAATTGATCTTCACGTTGAAGACACCCTCAAACGAACTTGGCAATGTGGAACCATTCAGCTCGACATGGCTCTTCCCCAAAGATTCGAATTGAAATACACAGATAGCGATGGCCATGAAAAACGCCCTGTCATGATTCACCGCGTCATCTATGGCTCTATTGAGAGATTTCTCGCAATTTTGATAGAACACTTTGCCGGCAGATTCCCCCTTTGGTTAAACCCAAGAGCTGTTCGCCTTCTTTGCGTTGCCGATAGACATGTAGAGTATGCAAGATTAATCGCTGAAGAGATCGAGGAGATGGGGCTTCCCGTCGAAGTCGATGAGACAAATGAATCGGTCTCAAAAAAAGTGAGACTTGCGCAAATCGATCAAGTAAACTATATGTTAACTATAGGCGATCTTGAGTGTGAAAATAAAACCGTCTCTCTTAGATCCCGAGAAAACGTAGTTTACGGAGAAATGCCTGTTAAACAATTTTTGGAAACCGCAGTAAAAGAATTTAAAGATCGCTCTTTACATTCTTATTTTAAAATATGAAAGACCTAAACTCCCTTTTGTCTGAGAAATTAAATCATAAAAATCAGACTAAATTACAGACCCTTGCAGATAAAAATTTAGCGCAACCTACGTTGCAAGGGTTTTTTAAAACAACCCCTTTATCCGAAAACGAAACTTTCACCCTCCATAAAATTCTTTTTGAAAACAAAACAAGTAAATCGGATTTAGAAGACGACTTACTCTCTTTAAAAACCATCACCCAAGAGATTAAAGCAATTCAAACACAAGCCATTATTTTGCATGGCGAAAGAATCAAAAAAGCGCAATTTCTCCTAAAACCCTACAAAGAAGGGGCATTTACAGAATGGCTTTTAACCGTTTATGGCAACAGACAAACTCCGTATAATTTCCTTCAATTTTACGAGTTCTACCTCTCTTTAGAGGAGGGTCTTAGGCCAAAACTTCTCGATATGCCCAAGCAAGCTGTCTATACACTTGCAAGCAGAACTGGCGATCCAAGTAAAAAAGAGTCTATTATTATTAACTACCGAGGTGAGCCAAAACACCTTCTTCTTGCAAAAATTAGAAATATTTTTCCACTCCCGCAAACAGACAAACGGAAACAAAAATTTTCAGAACATGTCCTCTTAACGCTGCAAAGGCTTATAGAGCAAGCAGAAGAGAAAGAATGGGCTCCGACAAAAAATGAAAAGAAAAAAATTGAATTATTACTTCGTTCATTTATTAAGAAACTTTAACAAAACTTTCTCGACAATTGTATTTCTTTTTTGTATATTGACCGTGTACGTTTATTATTAAGGAGAGACGTTTTGAGTAACCATCCACTTGTTATTAGTTATTATATGGAAGATTCACCCTATCAAAAAGAAATTGGTGATCTTGTCACATCCTGTAAAAAATTTGGTTTTGAATCTCAAATTGAAGCGATACCAAATAAAGGATCCTGGAGTGAAGTTTGTTGTTATAAGCCTGAATTTATTCTTATGTGCCTAGAAAAATACAATCGCCCCCTTATTTGGGTAGATAGCGATAGCCTCTTTTTCCAAAGCCCCACACTATTTGATGATTGTAAAGCTGATGTTGCCCTCAGAATCAACGACAATGTCGCGGTTGACTCTCCTGACAAAATTCTTTCATCAACCATCTACATCAATAATACAGCCTCTTCAAAAAAGCTGTTAAATTTTTGGAAAAAAGAGTGTGAAAAGATGCTTAAACAAGGCAATCCTGTTTTAGATCAAGTAGCCTTACGCAGAGTAATTCTACACTATCCAACGATGGTAGAAATTAAACGCCTGCCTACAACATATGTTACAGTCACTGACGATCCAAAAGATAAGTCTGCATTTCCAGATAACGCTGTTATTGTTCATTACGGTCTATCAAGATTGTATGCAAACGAATCAGCCCTTGCAGGCGTATAAATTTGAAGCCCCTTGTTGTTAGTTACTACACAATAGGGACGCCTTACGAAAAGGAGGCAAGTCACCTTGCCTCCTCTTGTTCTAAGTTTAACATCGATTACGAAATCATTCCGGTTCCAAATCTCGGTTCTTGGAGCGCCAATTGTTGCTACAAACCTAAATTCCTTCTTGAGCTGTTACAAAAATATAATCGCCCCCTTATCTGGACAGATGTTGACAGCGTTTTTGTTAATAAACCCACTTTTTTTGACACTTGCAAAGCAGACATTGCTGTAAAAATTCACCATTTGCTTCCCAATGATGCGAAATCAAAAATCCTCACAGGAACTCTCTTTATTAATAACACCTCAAAGGCAGCCGATCTTCTTTCATTTTGGGAAGCTGCCTGCTCAATAGAGCTAAAAACAGACCCCCAACTCTTTGATCAAGCGATTTTAGCCAAAGTCCTTTTTGAAAAAATTCCAGAAATTTCGATAGCCGAGCTCCCCTCAGGATACATTGCAATTAAAGACCATCCCGAAACCTTGAAACTCCCCCCAAATGAGATCTTTATCCTTCACTATCAAGCCTCTCGCCTCTATCAAAAAATAATAGATGGCGATCTTTCCCCATCTCTTACCGATTGGCTCTCTCCTGAAGAGCTTAAATCTCTTCGCTTTGACTAACTAAAAAAAGGGGGGAATTTAACCCCAGATAGGTCTCAATCTCCTCTCTTGTGTTTTTAGTAGCAGAAAGAAGGGGGAGTCTAAGAACATCCTCACAGAGCCCAGCCAAAGCCATGGCACATTTAATCCCTTGAGGGTTTACTTCTTGAGATACTGCCCAAATCAGGGGTTTAATTTTTTGGTATTGATCATAAGCTCTTGTAAAATCACCCTGAAGAGCTGTGAAAATGATACTACTCCAAAACTCGGGATAGAGATTATTAATAACAGAGATAGATCCTTTGGCTCCCATCTGAATTAAAGAGATTGCTTTATCATCATCACCCGCTAAAAGATTAATTTCAGGAACTCTCTCAAACAGCTCACGAAGGAGACTTTGATTATTGGAGCACTCTTTAAGCCCCACAAAATTTTCATATTTTGAAAGCTCTACCAGCGTCTCAATGTCAAGCTCAATTCCACATCTACCTGGATGGTGATACACAACAAAAGGAAATTGCAATGTATCTACCTCACGAAAATGTGCGAGCACACCTGCATCTGTGGGCTTATTATAATAAGGGACAATCACAAGAGCTCCATGAGCCCCCCTTTCTTTGGCAAGGCGGGTCAATTCAACCGTTTTTTTGGTTGAATTTGTCCCTGTACCAACAAGAACTGCTGCCCTATTATTCACCTCTTTGACAACAATATCTATAAGATCGGAGAGCTCTTCTTTCTCAAGGGTAGGACCCTCTCCCGTTGTTCCAGCCACGACGATTCCATTCGTGCCACCCTTGAGCTGCTCTCGTACTAATTTTTTGACACAATCAAAATCAATAGATTGATCTTTGTTTTTAAAGGGGGTGACTAAAGCTACTATAGGACCTGAAAACATCGATCTAAAGTATCAGTTATTCAAATATTTTGCACCAGCTATCTACTTCTTTTAAGTATTGTTTTATCACTTTTTGAAAAAAGACATAACGGTTGAGTGCTGGCACTTCATAAATAAAATAGATCCCCCTACCTGCATAATCTTTTATTGCAAGTGATCCACACGCTGTGAAGGGGTAGGATGAAAATTCCCGAATTTCAGGATGTTTTTTTGAGGATACCTTAGAAGCAACCTGCCACACATCCCTCTCTTCATCTGCAAAAATAAAAATTTCTTTATCAAAAAGGAAGAGTCTCCCCTCCTTTCGTGTCGATATTGAAGCTATAATTGATGCAAAGTCTCTGACCATACATCGATTATACCACACCCTTCAATCAAATGTAAAACAGCTTTACAGTTTAAAATAATACTATACCTCTTCCAAATGAATCTTACCCATCTTTCATTTAGAACTGCTATATATCAAATATTTCAAATTTTAGCAGTATAGTCACACCCCAAAATCTTTCATATTCTCAATTTCTAAAGGGGTTGGCTCCCCATTCAAATAGAGTAAGCATTCCGGCAAAACTGTTGTCTCAGTAATTAAATCTTTTGGGCATTCGAGAAACGCTATTTTTAAATCTTTAATTCCTGATGGAAGGGAATGTAATTCAAGCCCGTTTAAATCTAAAGTCCCTTTGGTTTCAAAATAGGCAGACAAAATTCTTTTTTTAGCCTCCTTCATTCCAGGACCTCCATCCCAACCCACAAAGCCTAACTCAAATTCAATATCAGAAATAGACTTGCCATGAGCTTTATTCAAAAGATTTTCAAATTCTGTACAAGTCATCATTAAATCACGATTTGAGCTAACTATTTTATGAAGAGCGCCCCTTAGCACCCCCTCATCCCCTGCACAAATAGCCTGAAGAGCAACTTTAGTTACTAATTCCTTCTGACCACCGGCTTCAATAAAAGGTGAACCCGTCCAATCGGTTAAAAATTTAGTAAGTGGTCCCACTGACATAGCCTCTCCTTTTTTTAAACAACTATCAAAAGGGTCTATTTTTAGCAAACCTTATTAAAAAAACCTAAACCTTAAATAATGAGGATTTTAACCTCAAAAGAAACATAAGGGCAATCGTTGATGAAACGGTAGCGCAAATAAATAAAATGCTGCTATGTGCTTGAAGAAAAAACCCTCCGAACACAGGAGCTAGCATCATAGAAAGAGATTGAACAGATTGTGTAATGCCAAGCGTCTTCCCTTGAGTATTTGGGTCGGAAATTTTTGAAATGGTGCCCATAAGAATTGGCCAAATTCCTCCAGCAAAGAAGACAGAGAGGGCTGTCACAATAAGAAAGGGATAGAGTTTAAGTTGATAAGGGATAAAAACAACAGTAGTGGAGAAAAAGATAAGGGAGGAGATAAGAGCCCACTTTGGTCTCCCTAAAAAATGGGCTACAATCGAAACAGTCAACGTTCCTACAAACCAAACAATGCCCATAAGAGCGCTTAAATCTCCGATAAGAGAACTGGTTGCCTGAAACTCTTCTACAAGGAGAGCTGGTAAAAATTGATAGAGCATATTCCAGCTAAATAGAAAGAAAAAGAAGACGGTGTAGAGTGTTCTAGTCGAATTTTCATGAAGAGCTTTTTGTAAGTTATGAATCGATTTGATAGGATCCCCACTGCTCTCTTTTTTTGAAGATCGGGTCTCCTTAAATGCGAATAGAATCAAAATAAGATTAAGGAAAGCAAACAGAGCCCCCATCCACATCGGAAAAGCAAGATTAAAAAAGGATGAGAGGGTAGGATCTGAAAGTTTCCCCCCTAAAAAGGGGCCTAAAATAAACATAATTCCGGCAACAGCAGAGCCGTAACTAAAATATCTAGCTCGGCTCTTCCCATCATAGCTAATATCTGTAAGCGTTGCCAAACAACAAGAAAAATTAGCAGCGCCCAACCCTGAAATAAATCTCCCTATAAAAAGGAGGCTCATATGTCTATATTCAATCCCAGCTCCCGCTAAAAGATACCCCACAACTTCCAAAACCAATGTTACAATAAAGGCTTTTTTTCTCCCTTTTCTGTCTGAATACTCTCCAATTAGAGGGGCAAAGAGAAATTGCGCTAAGGGAAATGCGGCTAAAAAAACCCCAAACAAAATGGAACGAATGTTTTCAGGAATATGAGCTTGTATGATTGTTTGAGATTCTCCAAAAAAGAGGGGGGCTAAAATTGGAAAAATAATTGTCGCACTCAAAGAGGAGAGGGCGAATGTCAATAAAATGATAAAAAATGGAAACTTTTTTACTTTTTTTGTACTCAATCTAAACTCCAATCAATGGGCTCTTTTAAAAATGCATTCGCTTTTGAAAAGTGTTTACACCCTTTAAACTTTTTCCAAGAGAGGGGGGAGGGGTGTCCTGCAGTTAAAATCAAATGGGGACCGTGTAAAACCGTTTTACATTTCTTGATTGCAGAATTCCCCCAAAGGATAAAAACAAGAGGATCTTGTTTTTCACAGAGCCTGGATAAAACCGCATCGGTAAACAATTCCCATCCCTTATTCTGATGAGAATTAGCCTCTCCCTCCCTAACAGTCAGTGTGGTATTCAAAAGTAAAACCCCTTTTTTAGCCCATTGCTCCAAACATCCGCTGCTCGGTTCTGGCGCGCCTAAATCTTCTTGTAGCTCTTTATAGATATTTTTTAAAGAGGGAGGAATTTTCACCCCTTTTTTTACACTAAAGCAAAGTCCATGTGCCTGACCTCGACCGTGATACGGGTCTTGCCCTAAAATAACAGCCTTCACATTTTTGTAGGAAGTTAACCGAAAAGCCTCAAAAATTTCCTCTCTAGGAGGGTACACAGGCCCCCTTTCTTTAGATAAAAAATCACAAAGATTTGATATATAAGGCTTTGAAAGTTCCTCACGTAAAACTTCTTTCCACCCCGCATCTAGATTATTAAACACAAAACCGCCTCTTGACTTATTTCCCAGAGGTATCATACCATTTTAGGAAGTATTTTCACTCCTACTTAATAGTAGACTACTTATTACAGGGTGTAGCGCAGTCCGGTTAGCGTGCAAGTCTGGGGGGCTTGAGGTCGGAGGTTCGAATCCTCTCATCCTGATTTTTTCCAAAATACCCCCCATATCATTGATTTACTTTAAACAAAACGGCAACCCGCGCTTAGGGCGAATAAGTAGCGGGCCGGGTTTAAACCAAAACTACTTTGATTCGAAAAATCAAGAACATTCAATTGGGAACGCTTATTCCATTTCAATAAACATCTTTGAGTTTGAAAAGATCTCTGGTTTCAAGCTTTGTTCACGATCTGTCAGCTTCGATGTTCAAATCTTCTGATTGTCAATAAACACCCCTCTTTTAAACACTCTATAGACAATTTGTAAACAAGTTTCCCCTCTCGTAAAACAGGGGGTTTTCAACAACTCCACAATCTATGAAGAAGAAGAAAATACTAGAAACTATTATACTCTATATTTTTAACCTGTGGATGTTGTTCATATGTTTTTTGCTCGTACTTTTTTTAAGCTTTTAAATGAGGAGTTTTTCCCTTTTTTTTCTTTGGATTTAGAGCCTTGGCTTTTGTTAGATCAACTTGATTTGTTTTTGCAAAAGAGAGACCTTGTTTCTATTGGTAAGGGAACTGTTATTGCCGAGAGTGCTGTTATAGAAGGGCCTTGCTACATTGGTGATGGTTGTGAAGTGAGAGCGCACGCCTATATTCGAAAAGGGAGTGTCATTGGCAATGATTGTGTTATTGGTCATGGAACAGAAATTAACAGGAGTCTTGTTTTAGATGGGGCAAAACTAGCCCATTTTAACTACGTAGGAGACTCTATCGTTGGTCAAGGTGTCAACTTAGGCGCTGGAAGCAAATGCGCGAATCTAAGGCTAGATGAGAAGGAAATTACAATTTTTCATCAAGGAGTCAAAACTCCAACTGGGAGAAAAAAATTAGGGGCAATTATTGGGTATGGAGCTTCTGTGGGGTGCAATGCTGTTTTAAATCCAGGGACTCTCTTATTTCCAGGTTCTTTTGTAGCTCCTTGCACTTCTGTAAAAGGGGTAATTTTATGAAAATGGAAATAGAAGAAGCTCTAAAAAAGGTTTTTCCCGAAACAAATAAATTAAGCAGTGCAATCTCTTATGCTCTTTTAAGTGGAGGAAAAAGAATTCGACCATTAATGGTTCATTGCATTGCGGAAGCTATAGGAAAAAATTTTCCTGTTATGGAGGCAGCACTTGCTGTCGAATTTTTTCATACGGCCTCTCTAATTGCAGACGATCTACCGTGTATGGATAACGATTGCTTAAGGAGGGGTAAAAAAACCGTTCATCACGAGTTTGGAGAGACAGTTGCTTTGCTTGCAAGTTACGCCCTAATTTCCGAAGCGTTTAAAAAAATTGAGGAAAATGGGAAAAAAATGGCAGAGATGGGGTGTAAGAATCAAGCTCACGAAGCTGTCTCAATTGCTTTAGAACATGCAAGTCGCTTTTCAGGAATCCGGGGCGCTGTTTTAGGTCAGTATTACGATCTGTTTGGAGCAAAAGAGGAGGAGCTTTCAGAGGAGCTAATAGAAAAAATCATCTACTTAAAGACAGGAACCTTGTTTGAGGGAGCTTTTGTATTAGGTTGGGTTTTCGGGGGAGGTGATTTTCAGTACTTAGACAAGATCAAACAATTTGCACGGCATTTTGGGTTTGCTTTCCAAATAAAGGATGACTTAGGGGATATTTCCCAAGATATAGACAAGGAGAGTTTGAATTATGTTCTGTATATAGGGAGAGATCTTGCAAGAGAAAAGTTTTGCCAAGAAATTCGGCATTGCTATTCTATCCTGGAAGATCTCCCTATAGAAAAAATTAAGCTTCAACTGCTTCTAAAGGAGCTTTCTCTAGAGAATTGAGTTCGCGCTTTTCTTTGCACATCTTTAAGATGACACCCTCAAGCTCTTCTAAAAGAACTGGGTTTTGCTTTAATTCAGTTCTAGCGCTCTCTCTTCCTTGGAATTTATGACCTTTATAGTTAAGCCATGGACCTTTTTTCTCAATTACTTGCATGTCTACACCTAAATCTATAATGTCTCCTGTCTTAGAAATACCTTCATTAAAGACTATATCGAATTCGGCCTGCTTAAAGGGGGGGGCCATTTTATTTTTTACTACTTTAACCCGAACACGATTTCCAAATTCAGAGCCATCTGCCGCTTTTAATCCCCCAATTCTTCGGATATCAAGTCTAATAGAGGCGTAGAACTTTAGCGCTTTTCCTCCAGTGGTTGTTTCGGGATTTCCAAACATAATTCCAATTTTTTCACGAATTTGGTTAATGAAGATCGCGCAGGTGTTGCTTTTAGATAGAGTAGAGGTTAACTTTCTAAGAGCTTGAGACATGAGTCTTGCTTGAAGGCCGACATGAGAGTCTCCAATTTCCCCTTCGAGTTCGCTTTTTGGAACAAGGGCAGCCACTGAGTCAACCACAATTACATCGATAGCATTGGATCTTGCTAACATCTCCGCAATATTTAAAGCCTCTTCTCCTGAGTCAGGCTGTGAGATAAGTAGATCGTTTAGATTTACCCCGATTTTTGCTGCATATCCAGGATCAACTGCATGCTCTGCATCAATATAGGCTGCAACCCCACCGCTTCGTTGACAATTGGCAACAATGTGCATTGCAAGGGTCGATTTACCCGAAGATTCAGGTCCGTAAATCTCTACAACTCTTCCTCTTGGAACCCCTCCTATTCCGAGAGCTACATCCAAAGAAACAGAACCAGTCGGAATTACTTGAATGGAATTTGATAAAGAATGCTTTCCTAAAGACATGATTGAGCCTTCACCAAATTGCTTTTCAATCTGAGCAAGAGCAAGTTCAAGTGCTTTCTTTTTTCCCATTTCTTCAGCTGACGCCATAAAAAACCCTCCAATATATGTTTTGTAGAAAATAGTAACATAGAATATGTAGTCAAACAATATGAAAAACTATTATTTAATAGGCGATATTGGTGGTACAAAAACTGAGCTTGCTCTAGTTTCGGACGGGCTTGTTTTCGGAAAAACAGAGAGATTTAAGAGCCAAGATTATGATTCTCTTGAGGTAATAATTAAAGAGTTTCTGGGGAATGAAAAAATAGAGCGTGCCTGTTTTGGGGTAGCAGGTCCTGTAAATAAAGGGATTTGTCACACAACCAATTTACCTTGGATTGTGGATGCCAATAAAATAGGCAGAGATCTAGAAATTAAAGAGGTTTTTGTTTTAAACGATTTGCTTGCTGGAACATATGCAATCCCAACACTTTCTGATTATGACCTTTACACAATTAATAAGGGAGAGGTTGATGAAAAGGGGAATAAGGTTGTTATTTCACCTGGAACAGGGCTTGGCCAGGCCCTTTTGATTTATGATCGATCTAAATTTATTTCGGTAGCATCTGAGGGAGGGCATGCAGATTTTGCGCCCCGTAATAAAAGAGAGGTCGATCTGTTTTTCTATCTTAAAAAGCAGTTTTCTCATGTCTCCTACGAACGAGTTTTGTCGGGACCAGGCCTTTCTAACATCTATTCCTTTCTAACTAATGGAGATAAAAAAAATCCTGAAGAGGTTGCTGCTAAATTAAATAGAGAAAGTAGAGAGGCAGTAACATGGTTTTGTGAGATGCTTGGCGCCGAATCTGGAAATCTTGCATTAAAGGGATATGGTACTGGGGGCGTTTTTTTAGGTGGAGGAATCCCTCCAAAAATTTTAGATTCTTTAAAAGAGGAAGATTTCTTGCGAGGATTTTTGGATAAAGGGAGATTTTCTGAATTTTTGAAAAAAATTCCGGTAAAAGTGATTTTAGATTCCAAAAAAACACTCCGCGGAGTTGCAATTTTTTGTGAAAACCAAAAAAAATAAAAAAACTTCTGAAGTTTTTTCAAAAAGGGAAAAAAAGTGGATTTCTCGAGGGGAAATGCTTCATAATTTTAAGAAAATTTCAGGCTAATTTCCCATAAAAATTAGAGGTTTAAGAAAAAACTCTTTTAAAAATATTGAAATATATTTTATAGGAAAGTAAGATAGACATAAAACAACCTATGAGAGGTACCATGAGTAAATACATTAACAGTTTGATGCAGATCTCTGCAGCATCTGTTGCTATGATGTCATCAGTTTTCGCTGCTGATCAAACAACAATGAATTCAACACCGCCACAAATGTGCATGGTGAACAATATGTGTTCCAGCTACCCAATGATGGTAAATGGCTACAATGTTCATATGGATATCGGTTATTTACTTGAGCAATTCGTTCTAACAGGAACTGATTTTGCAATTAAATCATCAAATACTTTAGACACTCCACCAGTAGCTGTGGATATATTAAGACCAAAGTTTGATGTTGCAAGCGGTCTTACTGCAGAACTCGGTTACTATTTTGAGCATGACAGCTGGTTCTTAAACGCTAAGTTTGATTGGGTTGGTCGAAAAGGTCATCGCAACACAACTGCAACTGGAACAGAGCAAATTTACACATTTAGCCCTGTTGTAACAGATTTGGGATATAGTGATTTTACAAGTGTTGAAAATGACCAACACGTTCATTACTACGCTCTTCAATTAGATCTTAATAGAGGTTCTTGGTTTACAAAGAATTTCGCTGTTGAGCCACATGCTGGTTTAAAAGCTGCTTGGATCTATTACAATGAAGCAAACACATACACAGGCGGTGATGCAGGTGTGAATATTGTAAATGAATCAAGAACAACTAGTTTCTGGGGTCTAGGACCTGATTTTGGAGTGAACTCAGAGTGGAATTTCTGCCAAGATTTCTCACTTTTCTGTGACACAACAGTTGCTCTTCTTTGTGGAAGTTCTGACTACCATAATTCAGCTAATGTAAACGGTTCTGCAACAAATTACTCATCTGTTTCAGATAAGCCAATCGTAATGTCTCCTACAGCTAGAGCGATCTTAGGCTTCCAGTACAAAACTGCGCTTTTTGATAACTCACAAGCTCTTCGTATTAGACTTGCAGTTGATTCAGCTTACTACTGGAATCAGTACTTAAGCTTTGTTGATGCTAATGTTGGCAATGATTTTGCTATGATTGGTATGATTGTAGAACTTGGATGGGATTTCTAATCTAAGTCCTAAGTCACAATGTTTGTTACTAAAGGCGAGACCCCGGTCTCGCCTTTTTCTTTTCCCCTATGAGATCCCTATTTTAGAAAAATCATAAATATTCGGATATATACTCATTCCAGTTGAATGTTACTCAGAGTTCTTTACATGCGCTTCCTATTTAAATTAGACGCTAGTTGATGCCGAGGGCCCACTCTATTTGAAAACTAGGTAAGCCTGAGGCAAATATTTAAAGATGAAGATGCAGGTAATGAAAGATGGGTAACATTCATTTGGAAGCGGTATATAGTCCTTTAAATTTGCTTCGATAGGGTTATACCGAAAATGATTGAAGAATCGGCTTAATAAAAAATCCCCTTGATGGTGCATAATGTCATGCATGAATTTTTCTACCACTTTCGAATACGATTCGCTAGAGTACGCGGAGCCGATAGAGAAAGAAAATAAGATTACAGGAAATATCATTTGAGCAGCCATAGATGTACATCGAATTCTTGGCCCGGGAATTTTGGAATCTGCATATGAAGCTTATTTAATTACTGTCCTATTTAAAGCTATCTGATTGCAAATATGGTCTATTGATCAATTTCAATATGAAATTATTTTGCGATGGAATACGTCGATTTAAGGTTTAATTTCTTCCTCTGTGGGCTCCGCGTACTCAAGCAAACATTAGTTTGCGGGTTATAAAAAATATTTAAAAACCGATTTCTCATATTTTTTTGGTATATAGCAGTTCCACCACTACACTTTATTATATGAGGCGCATAAGAAAACCCTCTAGGAGGCGAAGGCAAAAGAAGCCGAGAAGGGGGCTTAAGTCAAGCATGCCACCTATCGGGGGGATAAGTTTTCGAAAAATATTTAAGTAGGGGTCTGTGTAGAAGAGGACGAAGTGGGTGGCTCTATATTTGTAGAGGTCTGGGAACCAGGAGAGGGCAATTCGGATGAAAAGCATTACGGTATAGAGGAGAAAGATAAGGTGGATAGTCTCTTTTATGTAGTCCATGCTTTAATTTTAATGATAGCAAAGATTTTCGTCATCGATTAAAATCGAATCTTTTAATACAGGGCGTTGAAGTTTCTTATGTATGTTCTTGGAATTCACCCGGATGGGGACTATTTTAAGGTTGCCTTTGTAAGTAATGCTCGAAACAAGAGCCAAATAGTTTTTTTACAAGAATTTAAAAAAGATATTTTAGATCTTAATCATTTAAAACGTAGGGTTTTAAAAGAATCTCGGTATAAGTCTGAAGCTGTGGTAGTAGTTTCTGCTCTTACCCCTGAGGAGGTGTTTGTAAAAACACTCTCGTTTCCATTCACCAGAAAAAGCCTAGTAATGAAGGCGTTGCCCTTTCAAATGGAGAAGCTTTTACCTTTTTCTGAAGAGCATGTAACAACTGTTGCAGAGATTATTCCTAAAAAAAGGGAATCCGATGTTGTGTTGTACACATTTTTTAATGAGACACTTCAAACGCATCTACAAGATATTAAAACGATAGGATTTGAGTCTGATCGAGTTTCGACAGTTTCTGGAGGCTTGGCAAGGTTTAAATCGTTTTTCGCTCGGGATCAAAAAATTGCCACCCTTTTGTACTTAGGGTGGGAGAAATCGTATTTGGTTTATGTAGATGAAACTAGAGTTAAGTATAGTTTAGTGGTGGATGTCGGCTTTAAAATGATGATTGATGCAGCACGTGAAGATCATCCAGAGATAGAAGATATAGAGTTTAGCTTCATTAAGAGTGAAATTAATCGATATTTCAAAAAAGAGATCGGCGCTACTGCTTTTCGAGGAGTTTTGGAAAAGTTTCGTAAAGGATTGTTCAGGTCTTTTGAATATATTAAGAAGAAAGAGGGTTTAGAAAGACTAGATGTCATTCATTTGGGGTACAATGGAATCTCAGAAGAAATTTTAATACATATGACAGAAATTTCTACATCCTCTATCGAGATTTTGCCCCATTTGGAATTTGACAGGCAGCAATTGAGATCTTATGCAATTGAGATCGGACTTGCTCTGGATTATAGTCAAAAAAATGAAGAGAGTCTTCAGTTTAGGACAGGCGAGTTTGCATCTAGCAAGCATATGAGTAGAATAAAGAGAAAGGTAAAAATTCTTCTTGGGCTAAGTGTTATTTGTAGTGCTGTAGCTCTTGCTGCTGTAACGACCGTTTTTGTTAAAAATGAGTCATTAATTCGAGATCGTTTTAATTATATTGTTAATTTAGGGGGGGAGAATCCCTCTCAATATAAAAATATCCAAAAGGGAATCTTCTTTGCAGGCGAATTTGAAAACGAAGTAAATCGCTTTTTAGAAACAATTAAATGGCATAAACAGGAGGGGGCGTTTTTAAATGAGCCTTTTTTAGTAAGTGCCTGTTTGCAAGAAATAAAAAAAGAAATTCATCCCAAAGAAGTTATTTATGAGCTTATTAGTTACCCAACTATTGAAAATCCTAAAGAGAGATATGAAGCAAAATTAGAGGTATTATTTGAAGCGCCTTCTCTGGAGGAGGCAAAAAAATTATCTGAGAAAGTTTTTCCCAAAAATAGGGTATCCCTGGAATCTACGAAGGAAAAAAATGTTTACCAAATGGTATTTGTTTTTAAACAAGAACGCTAGCCCTTTGATTGATAAAGTTAGAGCCCTTCTTTTGAAGAGGGGAGATTTCTTTGGAGAAAAAATCCTTCTAAGGGTGATTTTACTCTCCCTTGTCTCCCCGATTTTAGTTGTTTTGATCTCAACGGCGTTTTTTTATCAGCAAAATTGTTTGAATGAAAAAATGATTGATTTAGAAAAAAAAGTGAAATCCTTAGTCAATATAAGGAAGTTAGAGGGAAAGTTTATCAAAAAATTTATTTCGAGTGATGTAAACTTTCTTGAGCACTATGTGAGTACTTTGCCCTTATTAAAAGAGGATGTGGAATTAATTGAAAAAATAGGAAAACAAGTCAATTATCAGCCTTTGCAAGAGAGGTTAAATTTTTTAGAGAGTGGAAAAAATCAGATTGAATTCAAGTCACAATCTTTTAAGAAATCAAATCTGTACAATGAGACTGAGTGGAAAATGGACCATCCTGTGGAGGTGAGTGTTAAAGATATTCTTCAGGTTGTCTCCTTGGTGGAGGGGGTAAAAATGTATCAATTTATCCCTAATTTACTAAGACCGCAGTTAATAATAAAAAAACTTTCGTTGAAAGCGAAAAGTAGTGGAAATGGAGAAAGTTTTTTTCTCGATTTAGAGATTCTTCAGAGGAATGCAAATGAAAAAAATTAGTCTCTTGTTAATTATTTCTTCCCTTTTTTGGGGATGTTCAAGAAATTCGGTACAAAATGCCCCTGTTTTGACTCATGTTCAAATAATAGATCGTAATGGGGTGAATGAGACGATCAGTCAAAAGGAACGATTAGAGGTCTATCAAAAGGTCAATTTTTTAAACCCACAGCCCTATCAAAAAGTTGTTCGCGTGTTTAAGAGGGACAATGAGGGGAAAGTTCTCTCTCACTTAACTACCTATCATAATAATGGAGAAATATTTCAGTATTTAGAGGTTTTAGGAGGGAGGGCTAAAGGTGAGTATAAAGAGTGGTATGAGAATGGAAATCTACGAATTTTGGCACATGTAATGGAGGGAATTGGAGATTTAAGTCCAGATGCACAAACTTCTTGGATTTTTGATGGAGAGAGTAAAGTATGGGATGTCGGGGGGAAATTAATTGCTGAGTTGTTTTATCAAAAAGGAAAGCTTGAGGGTGAGGCGCTCTATTACCATTTAAATGGGAATCTTTCTCAAACAATCCCTTATAAAAATGATGTAATTGAAGGAGAGAAGAAGGTTTATGATCTTGAAGGGGTTTGTATCGGAGCTACCCAATATGTGGGGGGGATAAGAGAGGGGAAATCGGTATTTTTTGGAGATAAAAAAATTTCCCCAAGAGAGGAGTGGTATGAAAAAGGTCTTTTAATCTCTGGAAAGTATTGGAATTTTGAAGGCGTTCTTACCCATGAAATTAAAGAGGGAAGCGGTGTTAGACCTGATTATAGAGAGGGTTATTTAGCTACAGAGCATGAGTATTTAGGAGGAAGGCCTGAGGGAAGTGTAAAAACTTATAGAAAGAGTGGGGATCTTGAATCAATCTATCACATAGCTAATGGGGCAAAGCAGGGGGAGGAGGTTCTTTACTCAAAAGAGGTCCCCGTAATGCAAATTAGCTGGATGGATGATGAAATTTATGGAACTGTTCGTACTTGGTATCCCAATGGGAATCTTGAAAGTGAAAAAGAGATGATTCAAAATAAAAAGCAGGGTAAATATATTGCCTGGTATGAAGATGGCCACTTGATGATGATTGAAGAGTATGAAAATGATAATTTAGTTAATGGAAAGTACTTTAAAAAAGGGGAAGAATTTCCTCAGTCACGTGTAGTTCAAGGGGCAGGAATCGCTACAATTTTTGATGCAAAAGGGAATTTTTTAAGAAAGACAGAATACCAAAAAGGGCTTCCTAGTGATTGAAAAGGAGATTCTTAGGAAAGAGTATCAGGCGGTTTTAAAAAAAATTACTCCAGAAAGAAGGTATTATGCAAAAGAGGCCGTTTTTCAAACTTTGAAAAAAGAGTTAGACCCTTTCGAGAGAATCCTCTCATTTGTGAGCTTTAAAGAGGAAATAGACCTTTCTTTACTAAATGAATTTTTAATAGGAGAGAAAAAACTCCATTTGTTAAAAGAGCCTCATTCGGAGGTTCTCTACGATTGCATTATAGTTCCAGGACTTGCTTTTGATCAAAGGGGGATTCGCTTGGGAAGGGGGCAGGGTTATTATGATAAATTACTTGCGAAATACAAAAATGCACATACAATAGGGGTTTGTTTCAAAGAGCAGGTCTGCCCAAAAGATCTGCCTTTGGAAGATCACGATATTGCGGTGAAAAAATTATGCCCATTTTAAACAAAAAATTTGCAGCACTGGGGTTGTTAGCAATTCTTTTTGGAGAACTTAATGCTACGACAGCAAAGCATGTAATTAGTGTCTCCTATTTTGATGCCAATCAAGTCTCTTTAGAAATTCCCAAAATGCCTAATTTTATTAAAGGGGATTTCTCGGAAAACATTGAGAAGGGGTACATGATCTTCTATGAGAGGAAAATGTTAGACCTTTTATCCGTGGTCTCGTTCTACGGAGGGGGTAATATGGGAAGGTATCATAAAGAGGGTGACACACTCTATTCAGCTTCCCTCTCTCTTGCTTCTAGATTTTGGGTAATGCATCTAGTGTTACTTCATCCCTACATAGAAGTAAGCCTTTTTGGTCCGACAATTCTTTCAAAATCGGAATTTAATTTTAGCGACCTTCGATCAAATTTTATTTTTCAAAATTATCTCTCTGTAGGAGCTGAAATCGGTTCTGGTTCTGGTTTGTCGGTAGAATTGAAAGCAGTAAAATATTTTCAAGCAAACCTATCAGGGCCAGTGCCTGGAGGGGTGAGAGTTCCCCTTCTAGTCTCTCTTGGATATTTATTTTAATGAGTCAGAAAAGTCAGAGTCTTCATCGCCAAAGCCGCCATCATTTGTCCAGGTACTTCCGCCATCATTGCTCCAATTATTGAACCCATCGCTTTTTTTGCTTTTTGAGGGGGTCTTTTTCCTTTCACTAATCCCTTTTTGAGCCGATTTCTTAATAACGCAAGTTTTTGTCCCGCCATTAACCCCGAGTGCATTTACTGTTGAACCTGTGGGGACTCCTACCCAAGATCCAAACTCACTTTGGTAGGCCGGTTTCTTTTCTTTGCTCCCCTTTTTTGGTGGAGGGGCATAGTCGTAGGGTCTTGCGTCTGCGCAGACAAAGCTGATAGTAAAGGGGGTGCTTGTAGAGTCGTTTTGCTTAATAAAGGGGGACTGATTATCATTCCACATATAGATTTGACCGGGTGACAATCTGACAGAGGCTACTTTTATCCCCATAGCGTTGAAAATTTCCCCTGTTAGTTTAAATGCGCTATCATTAACAAGGGTGACGCTAGCGGAAAAAAGATTAGCTCCAGCCAATAGAAAAAATAAAAATCTATTTTTCAACATAAGCCCATTTAAAGTCGATATGGCCTGCATCTGTAAGGACCACATCTTTTAATTTTTCATTGTTTACGTGGAGCATAGTGTAGTGAAAAATCGGTAGAATAGGCATTTCAGACATGAGTATCGTTTCAGATCTTTTTAATTCTGCCATTCGCTCCTCCCTATTTTTTGCAAGGTAGGTCGCTTCCAGAGCTTTTTGGTAGTGCAAACTCTCCCAATTGGTGTTGTTTGTTCCGATGGACTTAGTTTTAAAAATTTCTAAAAAGTTAATGGGATCGCGAAAATCGGCAATCCAAGAGCCAACAGCAAGTTGATAATTCCCTTTTGAAACTTTTTCTAAACAGACGCTTCCCTCAACAGCTTCTAATTTTACTGTAATACCGAGAGATTTTTTCCATTGGTCTTGAATTGCTTGAGCAATTCTATGATTTTTAGCGTCTGCTGAATAGGTAAGAACTAAATCGGGGAAATCTTCTAAAACAAGATCGTCTTCTTCAATAGCAAGACGAAGTAGGTCTCTTGCCTCTTCTATTTGGCCATCCTGGAAATAGGGGGTTTGTTGTAATCCCATGGAAGTGGGGACAATTCCTGTAGCAGGTTCGTAGGTGTGAGTGATGTGTGACACAATTTCATTACGATTGATTGCTAATGCTAAAGCCTTGCGTAGATTTTGGTTTTTTAGAGGACCAGATTCGGTGTTAGTTCGAATCCAATAAGTTCCAAGAAGGGGATCTGATTTAATTAAATTTTGGTTTTTTAAAGAGGGAATTGCATCTGTGGGGATTGAGGAATACGGGGAACCACTCCAATCAAGCTCATTATTTTGGAATAGCTTTAATCCCGTTTCTGCAGAAACCATCACCATTTCAATACGATTTAAACGGACAGAACCTGAATCCCAGTAGGAGTTGTTTTTTACACAGGTAATTACATCATTGTGTCTCCAATCCTTTATTTTGAATGGACCATTGCAAACAAAAGTATCAGCATCTCTTGCCCAATCACAATTTTCTTTTTCTACAGCCTGGTTGACCGGAAAAAAAATGGGTAGAGTTAACAGTTCCAAAAAAAATGGGGTGGGATTTTCTAAGGTTACTTGAAGGGTGTAGTCATCTTTAGCAACAGCCCCAAGCATGCTCGTTGGCAACAACCCTTGCTTTATTGATTTTCCATTTTTAATAGCGTAGAGGAGAAATGCATAGTCTGAATTGAAGTCAGGGGAGAGGGCCTTCTTCCACGAATAGACAAAATCTGAGGCTTTTACAGAGTCGCCATTCGACCATTTTGTATCTTTAAGATTAAATAGATAAGTTTTCATATCTTCGGAAACGCTGTACTTTTCGGCGATTGCAAGGGTTGTTGTTCCAGTTTTTCCTACGCGCATTAATCCATCCATAACGCTTTGGACTACATTGATATCATTGAGAGAGCGAACCTTTCTTGGGTCAAGGGTTTTAGGTTCACTTTCAATGTTGATGGAAATTTTTTGTTTTGAGGCCTCTTTTTTTCCAGGACTTGGAGCTTTGCAAGAGCATCCTACACACAAAATTGAAATCAAAAAAGCGTTGCGTAATCTCACAGATACCTCCTATAATCGACTTAAGAGACTGAATGTACAGATAAGAGAGAAAAAATTCAACAAATGTTTGCTATTGTTTCTAGAAGCGCTCCGCTATTGAATCGGAAAGAAATTCAGCAGGCATTTCTTAATTTTGACTCTGTTGGATTAGTGAGAGAGATTGAGACAATTCTTTTTCCTGGGAGTCTTCTGGTTGTTCATGAAAAACAGGGGAGTGTGCTAGAAGTTTCCACCGATGAGTACCCCTCTGTAAAACCACTTTACATCGACGAACGTTTTGTAAGTAAGTGTGATGGAGGAATTCCTCCAAGAAAAAAAATTCTCCCCAATGTTGAGGAAATGATCCAAACTCTTATCTCCTTGCCTAAACTCCCTTATATTTGGGGGGGTAATCTACCTAGCGGAATTCCTGAATTACTCCAATACTACCCTCCTCCTAAAACTCTTTCCCCCTTTGAGTATAATTATTGGCAATTAAAGGGGGTCGATTGCTCTGGCCTTCTTTACTTCATCACTAAGGGATTCACCCCACGAAATACCTCAGAAATTCTTAAGGCTTACCCAGAGGTTTCAACCCTTAAACCCCTCGATCTCATTATTTGGGAGGGGCACATGCTGATTTGTCTCCCCAATAATCGGGTGATTGAAAGTAGGCAATATGATGGAATTGTTCTCTCTAATCTCGCTTCAAGACTCAAGGAGGTTGAAAAATATCAACCTAAATTTCTTCGCTTCCTGTAGAATAGATTTTTTTAAAATTTACTTTGGGGAAAAGATGAGTCTTTGTTGTGTTGGCAATATCGGATTTCGTGAGTCGTTTGTTAGGTCAATCAGATCAGCATTTTGTTGTGAATCGTCTGACTCTTGCTGTGAGCTCACTTCTAGAGTTACTCTAGCTGTACTGACATCTCTTGGTGTGGGCTTTATTTGGCACATAGGTGTCGGTTTTAGCAATACATGTTTAAGTGTAAATAGAAGTATTGTTTTGATCCCCCAAGAGTATGAATTTGACGGAAGTTATGATGTTAGAAGACATGGAGGGGGGCTCTTTCTTTATCGAGATAATGTTAAATCTGAGCGAACAGATGGATTTGCAATATCCTTAACAACACATCGAGGGGGCTTTTTCTCTATCGGAAATTCTTCCCCTGATGGCTATCGAGGCGATTTAATTTGTACAGACCTTTATGAAAAAATTCTCTTTCGAGACGCTCTCCAAGCGGAAGCATTTTTAAAGCATGAACCGCTTGTCTGGGAGTGCCCTTTATCAAAAATCGGACGAGCCCCTTGCTTTGAATTAGCTAAAAAAGGAGACTTTTTTATTCAATGGCCAGGTTCTGAGGGTTATCCAGCGGGCCGCATTCTTAGAAAGCAACATGAGAGTCCCTTTCCTGAAATTGTTACTATTGAAGATCTTCAAAGAGAGTATTCAGAAAGTTCATCTCCCGTTTTAAAAGTCTTTATAGACCTTTGGTTCAAAAAATCTAGTTCGTAGCGGTCAAAGTTTTTTGAAGTTCTATTTCAAGGAAGGGGGATAGCTTATCAAACGCTTTGCGTCTATGAGAGATCCGATTTTTAATATCCTCCTCTAATTCTGCAAAGGTTTTATTGTAATCGTGTTTGATAAAGAGGGGATCATAGCCAAATCCCCCTCTTCCCTTGGGTTCTGTAATCAGATGTCCTTCAGAGATGCCCCGTACTGTTTTTATGATCCCAGAAGGAGATGCAAGGGAGAGTGCACATTCAAAAAATGCGAAACGATTTTCCTCACTAAGTCCCTTTAATTTTGTGATTAATTTGTCTCTATTTTCTTTGTCTGTAGCCTCCGGACCCGCGTATCTTCTGCTTAAAATTCCAGGTTCCCCATTTAGGTGGGGGACAACTAAACCGCTGTCATCTGCAAGTACGTATTTACCAATAGCATGTGCTGCATGAGTCGCTTTCTTTTCCGCTATTTCAAAAAAATTATTACCATCTTCTTCAGGGGCAACATACTCGGGAAAATCTTTGAGAGAAAGGATTTCAATTTGGTTAAATTGAGATCGGATCATTGCCTTTATCTCTAAAATCTTGTGGAAATTTGTGGTAGCTATGACTAATTCCATAATTTTTAAAGGGTAACAGATAAAATATATCTTAACAATTAAATTGAGAAATTGATATATTGAATCTCTGAATATTATACACTTAAGTGTTAATGGAGATAAATTATGTTTTCACTACTTGGTAGGTTGCCTAGCTGCTCTTGTTTTAACAAATTAGGAGATATGCAATTTTCCCCTAAATTCACCTTTCTTAAATGGTGTTTTCGGGAGGTTTTAGAGTTAGCTTTAAGGGTCAAAGCTTCAGTTTGTAACTTTTTTGTAAAAGAGGGGCAGCCGGCAGAGGGTTCTTCTATAGATCCCTACTAATTTTCCTACAAACTCTCTTTCAAAGCTCTATTTTCTTGAAAAAATGGAGCTTTGAAAAAATTCTATTATAGAAAGCTTTTAATAGAGGTGATTTTCCAGTCTTGGTCTTGAATTTTGCAACGGTTCCCTATCGGAAGTCCGATAAGATCCTTGGCAATTTTTGATTGGAAGGAGAGAATATTTTTCTCTGGGTCAGTATCCCAAGGCCCAAGAAGGGTATAGGTCTGTCTCTCACCTTTTGCGCTTTCAAGTTCTACTACAGTTCCTACGTTGACCGCATCTGTTTTAATATCATCTTTTGTAAGAATTCTCATGTGTTTAAATTGGTCTGAGAGGAATCGGAGTTCGCTTTGGAGTCTTGATCTACGTTCTTGAGCAAATTTAAATTCACTGTTTTCTCTAAGATCTCCGTGAGCTCTTGCAATTTCAATTTCTTTAGCATTTTCAACGGTATCGACAGTTGCAATTTGTTCAATACGCTCCTTAATTTTTACGTAACCCTCTTTAGTGGTCCAGATAATCTCATCTTCTTCTTCAACAGATCCCTCTTTTCTTAGGTTTCTAAGAGAGGGGTGGACAACTTCTGCCAGGGAATGGAGAATTTTAATATCGTGATCTGAAAGTGTCATACATTTTGTGCAAAGCAGGAGTACTTCTTTGATCGTTTCAATGTCGGAGTGTTCAAAAATTTTCCGCACATTTGCATATCTTCCCGATGTAAGAAAGGTGTGCATTTTTTTAATTAGATCTTTGTGAGAAGGGGAGCTCTCTATTTTATGAAGGAGGACAAAAAACGATTCTAAAAATGCGTTATGCCCTTGTTGGTTTGCGTAGGGATAGTCCATGTCGGGAGCTATGAGCTTTTGAAAATACCATAAGAAGGCGTTTGGAGATAGCATAGGGTTGTCAAGAAGTTGGGTGATTCTTGCTTTAACAAGATTTTCATGCTTATTTTTTAAAAGTTCTTCTAAAATATAGTCTCTTAGAGGGTTTTGCTCAACAGAAAGGAGGACTGAGGCAAACAATGTTTGCCAGTCATCTTTTACTTTTTTCATTTCAATTAAAAAGCGTTTTTTATGGGCAAGGACAGTAATTTCGTTCACAATTTTTTCAGGTTGGGCATATTTTGAGAGGAGGGTTGTAAGCTCATTTGCTTTTTCATGTCCTAAGTCTTGCAAAATAAATAGAATCTGAAGCTCTTCTGTGTCGGTCACCTCTTTTTGTGATAAGACATCTGTTAAAGAGGTTTTAAGGACATTTTTGAATACTTCGTTTTTAGTTGATTGGGGAAAATCTCTTAAGAAGGAATAAATAAGCTCAATAAGCTGAGACGTAGTTGGCTTTGCTGCTAATTCTTTAAGAAGGCGATCTTCATGAGTAACTTCAGTTTTTCTCAAAGAAAAGTTCTCTTTTAAATTTTCTGGAGATTCTATAAAAGTATCTTTTTTTAGTTTTGTACGAGTGAGTTGCCACCATTTTGCCCAATCAGCCTCTGGTATAACTACCCCCTCAAGCTCGTCTTTGATTTCTTGAGCGGTTTTTGGTCCTAAATCTTTTAAAAGCATTCGGATTACTTCAACAGGATTTGCCCTTGCAAAGGCTTCAAAGTTGTCAGAATCGCCAAAACGTCTTGCAAGAAAGTGTTCTTTAGAGACAGGGATTAATGTTTTAAATGCGTTTGCAAAACTCACCTCTTTATTTCCAGAGACGTTATCAAACTCTAAAGTGATTTGCTCTCGGAGCATAGAGACATCTATCACCTCTCCGATTCCCCAACCCCCTGCATGCAGGAAAAAATTTCCCACTTTCATATGAGCTAAGAGTTCAAAATTGGCAATTGCGCAAGGGAAAGTCTTTTTTTCTCTGAGCCCTACTAGTTTGATTTTTTGTAGGAAGGAGGGATCTCCTTTGTATCTTTCTTCTAAATAGTCATAAGCAAAGTTTGCAAGGTTCAAGTCGTTGACGGTTTGTATATCAAAAATTAATTTTACGCAGTCGTGCTTAAGGTCAGAATTTTTAAGATTTTTCCACAAGGGGAGGATGTCTGCTACGTATCTTCCAAACGATTGCGCTAGAGGAGATTGTTTTGCGACTAAAAGAGTTTGCTTTAACTCATCCGCATCGATTTCATCGCTTAGACAATACTCTTGCCAGAGAGAGATAAGAGAGGGTAGGTCATTGTTTAAAATGTGGTTTTGAAATTGCTTAAAGTATTCCATGAGATCCTCCCTAATGACTTTCCAAATCAGTATAGCCGGAAATTCTTTTCCCTGCAAAAAAATAAGCAAAAGATTACACTTGTCTATATAAAAGTAGATTAAAAGGGTGAAAATTTGGATTTTGGCACACAAGGTATTAATCCAGTTTTAGCTGGCACAAAGCCACACCATCTCATTGATAGGATAGATGCAGTTGGGTTAAAAGATTGGGGAGTGGGTATAACAAGTTTTCCCCCTTTTAATAAGAATCTGCATATAGATAAAGGCGGTTTATGATGGAAGATTATGAAGAATTTTCTGAAAAAGAGAGAGCAATTTTAGAGAATTATGTGACAAGTACCACGAGTAATGTGTTTGCTTTAAAGAATTTGCCCGAAGTTATGAAGGGGGCCTTGTTTTCTAAGTATTCTCGCTCTGTGTTAGGACTACGAGCTCTTTTATTAAAGGAGTTTGTTGGAGAAGAGTTTGTTGATAAAGAAGAATTTAAAAATGGAGCTCTTCAGAGAGCACAAGAGTTTTATGATCGAATTTTAGACGGGTATGGGGATGATTCCATTGGCGAATTGGGTGGGGCCCATTTAGCAATAGAAAATATTTCAATGCTTGCGGCCAAGGTGATTCAAGATTGTAGGATTGGGGGCTCCCCTTTAGAAAAATCGACTAGATATATTTATTTTGACCAAAAAAAGAATGGGGAATTTTTATTTTACCGAGAACCGGTTTTAATGACATCAGCGTTTCGGGATGAGTATATACAAATGTGCAATCATCTTTTCGAAGTTTATGGCAATTTAATACCCGAATTAACGGAAATTATGGAATCAAAATTTCCAAAAGAGCAGACGGTTTCAAAAGGGGCTTATACAGCAGCTATTCGGGCAAAGGTATTAGATTGCTTGAGGGGGCTTTTGCCTGCAGGAACTTTGACAAATATGGGCTTTTTCGGAAACGGTAGGTTTTGTGAGGGTCTTATTCAAAAGTTAAATTCGGAGCAATTGGCAGAACTTCAGGATATTGGAAGGAAATCAAGCGCAGAGTTAGAAAAAGTGATTCCCTCTTTTGTCCGTAGGGGAAATTTAGATCATCCCCATTTTAAATTGTTTCAGAAGTTTAAGGATAAAATGAGAACTTCCTTAAAAGCTGTTTCTTCTCCTTACAACGCACTCACTAGTGAAAATAGGGGGGTTGAATTAGTAGATTATGATCCAGAAAGTGTATACCAGGTAGCAGCAGCCCTTATCTTTCCTCATACAGTTAGTTCTCTTCCTGAAATTGAGAATCAATTAAAAGTTCTCCCCAAAGGGGAAATTGAGCAAATTTTAGAAGCGGCTGTAGAGGCGAGGGAAAACAGGAGGCACAAGTCTCCTAGAGCGCTAGAAAGGGCTAATTTTACCTTTGAAATTACAGCTGACTTTGGTTGTTACAGAGATTTACAACGTCACAGGATGCTTACCCAGGATAGACAGCTATTGACTGCAAACTTGGGATACTACATTCCAGATGATATTTTGGGTACTGAAATGGAGAAAAAATACCGAGATGCGATGGATATGGCAAAACATGTTTACGACCGGATTGCTAGAGATCTTCCAGAAGAGGCTCAGTATGTAGTTCCTATGGCTTATAATATTCGTTGGTACTTCCATATTAACTTAAGGGGACTTCAGTGGCTAACTGAGCTCAGATCGACCCCTCAAGGGCATACATCTTATAGAAGAATCGCTCAAAGCATGGCGCATCAAGTGTTTGAAGCGATTCCTGAATACAAAAGATTCTTTAAATATGTCGACTTTGAAGGCTATGATTTAGGAAGATTGGCTCAAGAAATTCGAAATGAAAAGAGAGCTGGAGCCAGATGAGTCAAAAAAAGCAAGGGAGTGTTTTTGGGGGGATCTTACTGATTGGAGGGAGCTGTATCGGGGCTGGAATGCTTGGGCTTCCTATTCTTACAGGACTTGTAGGATTTTTCCCCTCTCTTGTCTTGTTTGCAATTGCCGCTTTTTTTATGACCGCAACCGGTTTGCTTCTTGTTGAAGTCAACGGTTGGTTTTCTGGAAGAACCAATTTCATCACTATGATTGCGTCGATGTTAGGGCCGGTAGGAAAGGGGGCTTGTTGGATTTTGTATCTTTTCCTTTTTTACGCACTCTCTGTCGCCTATATTGCCGATAGTGGCCACCACGTAACCTCATTTTTCCAAACATTTGGAGTATCGATTCCGATTTGGATTGGGAGTACATTTTTTATAATTTTATTTGGATGGATTGTCTACTTTGGGACAAGATCGGTCGATCTTGTAAATCGCTTTCTAATGGCGGGTAAAATTTTAGCCTACATTGCGCTATTAATTGTAGGCCTTCGGTATGTGAAAATGAATTTACTTAAAGAGGTCCATTTAGAGTATGCGATAGGAGCCTTTCCGATCTTGGTGATATCCTTTGGATTTCACAACATGATTCCCACCCTATCACACTACCTTGGGGGGAATGTTAAAAGGATTCGCCAGTCTATTATTGGGGGGGCTCTTTTCACCCTTCTTGTCTACCTCTTTTGGCAGATCATTGCTTTAGGATCTCTCCCAATCGAGGGGGAGCTGGGGATTTTATCTAGCTATAAAAAAGGGCTTGATGCAGCAGCTGCACTAAAGAATTACGTTAGTTCCCCTTGGATTGGAAATTTTGCCCAAATTCTCGCCTTTTTTGCCATACTTACATCATTTCTAGCCCAAACGCTCAGTATTGTCCATTTTCTCTCCGATGGCTTAAAAATCGTCCATAAAAAGAGGGAAAATATTTATGTTTGCCTCCTTACACTCCTTCCCCCTTTAGCCTTTGCCATAATTTACCCCGGCATCTTCTATAGAGCCCTTGGCTTTGCGGGTGGTTTTTGTGCAGTCATCCTTTTTGGGATCTTTCCCGTCCTTATGATCTACAAGGGGCGTTATCAAAAGCAAATCCCCTCTACCTACCAAGTTTCAGGGGGTAAGCCATTACTTATTATATTGTTAGGGATATCCGTCTTTATTCTAAGCTATCAGCTTCTTCAAATGATTTAAGGCTCCCTTTTTAGAGTGTCTAAGGGAAAGTGCTTTTTTAGTAAAATCTTAGAAATTTATATTATTGTGATAATTATAAACATTATATTATAATTATGTTTGTTATAATTAAACTAATCGGAGGAATATGAATATAATAACTAGGAATGCAGCAGCTTTATCATACTTAGGATCAACAATTTGCGATCTATTTTGTGGACAGGATAATCCTTCCGTTGTTACAGCGGCGGCAAAAAAGGCATTAAAGGCCCCTCTAGAGGCAGTTCGTAGACAAATATTTGAAGCTGTTGTAATTGGAGAAAAACCTGAAGATTCAATAGCAGAAATCAGAAGAGAAATATTTGGGATAGTCGTCCTTGAAGAAAAACCTGGAACATTCCTTTCGCCTCCCATAATGGAGAAGTCTGAAATTACAGAGTAATCGACTCACTCTTCCAGGAGCTGTAGGGATCTATAATGACGAAGTTCATCTCGGAATCTTGCAGCTTCTTCAAATTGAAGCTCTTTTGCAGCTTTAATCATCGATTCTTCGAGCTCTCGAATTCTTTTATTGATAGCTTTTGCGCTAAGCTGGATCGGGGCATCCTCTGATTGTGCAATCTCCTCGATGCCGAAAGATTCTAAGAGGGTTTGCGCTTTTTTTCGCAATGTCGTTTGTGGGGTGATTCCATGGGTTTTGTTGTACTCTTCCTGGATTTTACGCCTATTTTCCGTGATTGTGACGCAGGCCTCGATCGATTTTGTCATTTTGTCGGCATAGAGGATCACTCTTCCTTTAGCATTTCGGGCAGCCCTCCCACAGGTTTGAATAAGAGAGGTTTCGCTTCTAAGAAAGCCCTCTTTATCGGCATCAAGGATGGTAACCAGAGAAACTTCTGGGATGTCTAACCCCTCTCTTAGCAAGTTTATCCCTACAAGGACGTCGAATTTTCCCTCTCTGAGCTCCTTGATAATTTGAATTCTTTCGAGGGTGAGAATTTCCGAATGGAGGTATTTTGCTTTGATTCCGACCTCTTTAAGGTAGTTGGAAAGGTCCTCTGCCAATTTCTTGGTCAGTGTAGTGACTAAAATTCTTCCCCCTTTTCGAATCTCTTTTTGAATCTCTTCCATGCAATCATCGACTTGGAATTCTGCTTTTCTAATTTCGCAGAGGGGATCAAGAAGACCTGTGGGTCGGATGATTTGTTGGACAATTTCTCCTGCAGATTCTTCTACTTCCCAGGGGTTGGGTGTTGCAGAGACATAGATAACAGTTTTAAGCTTTTGATAAAATTCTTCAAATCTCAGGGGGCGGTTGTCAAAAGCGGAGGGGAGTCTAAATCCGTAGTTAATTAGAGTCTCTTTTCTTGCTCTATCTCCATTATACATGGCTCGTACTTGGGGGACAGATTGGTGGGATTCATCGATAAAAAAGAGAAAATCGTCAGGAAAATAATCAATCAGGGTGGGCGGCGCTTCTCCTGGGCCCCTTGAGCTAAAGTGACGGGAGTAATTTTCAATTCCTTTGCAAAAACCGATCTCCTTGATCATTTCAAGGTCATACCTCGTCCTTTCTCGAATCCTTTGCTCTTCAATCAATTGATTTTTTTCTTTAAAATAGGCAATTCGTTCCTCGAGCTCATTTTGAATTGAAACGATGGCCTGATCTTTAATTTCATCAGGCGTTACATAGTGAGATCCTGGATAAATAGAAAGGGAAGTGAGGATGGATCGTACTTTTCCTGTAAGGGGATCAATTTCACTAATTCTCTCAATCTCGTCTCCAAAAAATTCAATTCGATAGGCAATGTCTGTTTCATAAGCGGGGACGATTTCAACAATGTCGCCACGTACCCTGAAATTCCCCCTTGCAAGCTCCATATCATTTCGCTTGTGGTGGAGTTTAATGAGGTGAATCAGTAAATCGTCCCTTAAAATGGTATCCCCTTTGTTTAAGTGGATAATCATTTTTGAGTAGTTTTCTGGAGCTCCAAGGCCATAGATGCAAGAGACTGAAGCGATAATAATTACGTCCTCTCTCTCCATAAGATTTCGGGTTGCAGATAGTCGCATTCGTTCAATTTGATCGTTGATAGCAAGATCTTTTTCGATATAGGTATCTGTCCTTGCAATGTAGGCCTCTGGTTGGTAGTAGTCGTAATAAGAGACAAAGTATTCCACTGCATTATCAGGGAAAAATGCTTTAAATTCTTGATAAAGCTGCGCAGCAAGGGTCTTATTGTGGGCAAGAATTAAGGTAGGCCTCTGAACTTTTTGAATGATGTTGGCCATAGTAAATGTTTTCCCAGACCCTGTAATTCCAAGAAGTACCTGGCTTCTTTTCCCCGAAACGACCCCTTTTGAGAGTGCTTTGATCGCTTCTGGTTGATCCCCCTTAGGATCAAATTCGGTTTTTAGCTTAAACACGGTAGAAACCAAATTGGATGGCTAAATTAATAAGAACAATAATAAGGGAAAACGCTACTGTAGCTGAGAGTAAAAACCTCCCTTTAGCGCTTGAGTAAAAAGAGTTTGAGTCAAGCTTCCAGGCCATCATTGCAGGCAAAAAAATCAACAATATAGCAACAAACGCCCCTGCATATTCTAGGGCCATTAAAAAACCGCGTTCGTAGGAAAAAACAAATAGGAGAGGGGGAATAAATGTTAGCAGAATTGCTAAAACGCGCCCTTTTAGCCCCCGTTTAAGACGAAATCCATCTGTTAGAAAGTCTGATAGGCTCAAGCCTACTCCTAAAAAGGAGGTGATAATTGCAAAAAATGAAAAAATATAGGCGCTTGTTTTTACCCAAGGAGATTTAATGATTGCAGCAAGAGGTCCTGTTGCAGGTCTCCCATGCTCCCACGCCTCTCTTAACCCGTTTGTCCCTTCCAAGGGGACAGATCCAAGCACTAAAAATTGCCACACCACATTAATACAGAGGGCTATAAGGCTTCCAATAATCACAACCGTATAGAGGGATTTTTTATCGTGTTTTAAATAGGTAGCTAAGCTTGGAATAATAATATGGTATCCAAACGAGGTTAATACGACAGGGGCTGCATAGACAAAAGGGGCCCAGGCAACGTGGGTTAAAAGATTTGCTTGAATATGGGTGGGTATGAAGGCAATTAAAATGATGTAAGCTGCAACAAGACCGAGCATAAGAAATCGATTAACTAAGTCTACCCCTTTGGTTCCTAAATAGATAAATCCACCAAAACACAAAGGCAAAATAAATTTAGCGGCACCTAAAGGGAGTTTTGGGAAGAGTTGCATAAATAGAGGGGCTGACCCTGAAATATAGGCTGCCATTAGAGAGTAGAGAAGCAAGAGGTAGACCACCCAAGCAATTGCCTTTCCCCAAAAGCCAAGGGTCGTGCTTGCCATTGTGATTAAATTTGCTTCGCCCCCGACAGAGTCATTAATTTCGATAAATAAAAAACCGGTAAAAAGCATGAAAATCCAACAGAGGAGCAAGAGCAAAAGGGAGGGGAAAAAGCCCATAAATCCAGTCATCACTGGCAAACCCAACATCCCTACACCGATCGTCGTTCCTGCGACCAGTAAAATCCCCCCTATAGTAGGACCCCATCTCATTATTACCACCTTAATTTGCTTTTTTAGATGCGACACAACCCGCTTGTAATTAATTTATTTTAATAGGGTTCTAGCTTCTAAAAAATAGTTCTTTTTAAAGAGGTTTAGTATAGCAGAATCGTTTAAGAGCAGCAATAACTCCTTTTTGAGAATGGTCTCAATCGTAAGGATAAAATTTTTGACAAATACCAAACAACACGTTAAGGTTTGCTTTTATTCGCACAGGGTTTGTTATGTCGAAAAAGACGTATAATTTTTTTTTCATAGGCACTTTTTTTCTTACTACCCTCTATTTACAAGCTGCTCCTGAGAATGGATATGTTACAAACACTTTAGAGAATACGGTAAGTGTGATTAATACATTAGACTCTTTGGATGTAAAAACGCTTAGCGTAGCGGAAAGTCCTACTCTTTTGGCTATTACCCCTGATGGAAAGTGGGTATATGTAGTAAGTGAAACAGATGATAATTTGAGTGTGATTGATGCACTTTCTAATGAAATTTTTGGAGACCCAATCGATGTAGGGGGAAAGCCTGTTGCCATTGTCATTACTCCAGACGGGACAAAAGTTTACGTTGCAAATTCAAGCAGCGGTAGTGTGAGTGTTATTAATGTAGGAGAGGATCACGAAGCAGCGGTAATTGATGTAGGTGGTGTTCCTGTATCGATTGCAGTTACCCCAGATGGTAGCAAAGCTTATGTTGTAAATAATAGAAGCAATTCAGTGAGTGTGATTGATGTGGTAACAGATGTAGTTTCACCACCAATTATTGTGGGAAGGAGACCTCGTGAAATTGCAATCACCCCAGATGGTAGCAAAGCTTATGTTTCAAATTCGGTAAGCAATTCAGTGAGTGTGATTGATGTGGTAACAGATGTAGTTTCACCAACAATTTCGGTGGGGACAGAACCTTTTGCAATTGCAATCACCCCAGATGGTAGAAAAGCTTATGTTGCAAATCTGGGAAGCGATACTGTGAGTGTCATTAATGTAGGAGAGGATCACCAAGCAAGGGTAATTGATGTAGGTGTTTATCCTTTATGGATTGCAATCACCCCAGATGGTAGCAAAGCTTATGTTGTAAATTCGGGAAGCAATACAGTGAGTGTGATTGATGTTGGAAGTGATCGAGTGTTGGAGACAATTGTGGTAGGAAATAGTCCCCAAATTGTTGCAATTACGCCAAATGGAAAGGAGGCGTATATAACAAATTTTTTTAGCAACACTCTTAGCGTGATTGACACCTCTAGTTTCGCAGTTAGAGAGATTAGTGTCGGTTCAGGTCCCGCTTATATCGCGTTTCCACCTGGACTCAATTCAGAATTCTCGTTTGGGGGTATTCGTAAAAAAAATGATTTTTTAGTGGTCAGTGAGTATTATAACTCCCTTGCTTGGAAAGATTCACAATCAGAGGGGGATATGGGCTACTATCTTAAGCGCAATGGTGTAGGGATTGCCACACTAGATAGGGGGACGACTTCTTATGAAGATCATAACCGAACATCTTTAGAAGTTGACACCTATATCCTTTATGTCATCGATTCAAGCGGGAATTTGACCCAGCCTCTGACCACTACAGTAAGAGGTTGAGATAATGAAACTTATTCAAAAGAGTGGAAGGTTTTGCAGTTTTTTAATGTTTCTTGCCTGTTTTTCAAATTTAAAGGCTCACGCTGAAGATGAGTTGAAGGGGAAAGAGAGTCATAAGCCCCCTGCTTATATTGATGTGAAGACGGGCTACTTTTTCTTTGCAGATCTTCCGATGCGCAATCTTTACAAGGAGGGGGGAATTGATGTGCAGATTTCTGGCGCTTATCCTCTGATTCCTTACCTCAATATTTATGGAAGTGTCGAGTATTTAGAAAAATCTGGCCGGTCCAGAAATGGTAACGAGCGAACTTCGATTTGGGAGGTGCCTCTAAGTATTGGCCTACAGCCAAATTTTTTAATTTCCTCCAAGTTGGATTTGCGTTATTATTTTACCCTTGGTCCTCGCTACATTTTTGCCTACGTTCACAATTGCTCTCACTACGTACCTCGACATATGCATTCAAAAGGGTTAGGACTGTTTGTAAACACTGGCTTTATATTTAATGTCTACCACGGCTTGACAATAGATATATTTGGCGAGTATTCGTACAAACGACTCCGCTTTTCCTCTCATAAGCCTTTTACTCAAGGTCATACAGTCAACGTGGGTGGAGCTCTTCTTGGATTAGGGATTGGTTATAGTTTTTAACCTACTCTACTTATAATGCTTAATCTATTTTCCTTTTTGTATTTATCAAATTGAAATTAAATTAGATAAGCCCGCAACTCACGTTAATGAAATTTCTTGTCTTGCAGCCAATTGAAATTTTCTTATGTGCAACGGGCGTTATCTAAGATCTTGAGAGATGTTTTGAATTTGGGTAATGCCTTTGGGTTTTAAGATTTTAATCGCATTTGCGTTGAGATTGAAGTCGGTTAGATCAATCATTTGAATGGTTTGATCATCAAAGGTTTTAAAGTAGTAGCGAAGGGACTGGGGGTCTTTGACAGAGGTAGCTTGCGTATAAGGGGAATAGGTCATTTCCCCTGTCGTTTCGCGGATAGAACCGAGGGGGATGTCAAATTGGTTTAGAAGGTGAAAGAGTTGGAGGACAGCTTGGTTTGCAGTTTTTGGGGGAAGGGCGGCTCCGGAAAAAATAGCGGCTCTTACAAATCTAGAGGGGGGGGTAAAATCTCCTGGCAAGCCTACCATGCCTGAGCCTTGTCCAAATTGCTTTAATATGACGCTATTCAGGGAAATGGGTGTGGCGTTGTAAGGGCTTAAGTTAATGTAATTGCGTAGATTAAGCATGTGCCAGTCAAATGTAGGTGAGTTTGTTAATACCCCTATTTCGTTATCATAGAGGATAAGTTTTCCTCCAAGGGGTTCAATGACTAGGCAGTTTCCATCGGCATCGTAGACGATGTAGTGAAATGGCGCTGGGGTTGGTCCCCATTCTTCTAAGACCGTTGGGGCTATATAAACCTCTTGAACTCCCTCTCTAACTTGGGAGCATGTGGCAAACTGAGTTAAAATCCACTGAGCAAAATCGGAGGGGGAGAGCGATCTTAATTGGTTTTCTTTTGTAGTGGGGGTATACCCTGCAAAATCGGGAAAATAGAAGGTGGCGACCGAAAGCCCCATTTCATTGAGTCCATCAAGGATAGCGGTATTGTCTGACGCTGTTGTCCCAACTACGGCATATTTGGATTTATAGATGAGTCCAGGGCCGTTAGGTGTGGTTGCTCGGAAAGAGTATCCTCGAGGAATTACTGCAGCAGAGGTGTCGACAGGAGTCCCAAATTCAAGGGTTCTTCCGTGAACATAGGATCCATCTGTCGCTGTTAATTTCATTCCCGTGCATGCAGCAAGGTGTGTCGATAGAAATAACAAGATCGAAAGGAGCATTTTCATCTCTTTATCCTCGCAATAAATTTATATGACTCATATCATGATCGTCATATTTTAAAAAGAGGGCATTTGTGAAAAAGGTTTTTTTAGGCTTTGGTTTGATTGTTATGGGCGTTGCCCTCTTTTCTTTATATGGAAAAGAAGAACTCAACATTGCAAAAAAAGTGGGTGGCGTGACTAGTGAGCTTGAATTTGTAGTTGTTGTCCCCTCTTTTAATAATGACGCCTACTTTGAAAGAAACTTAAACTCGATTCTTTCTCAGGATTATAAAAACTATGAGGTTGTCTATATTGAGGATTGTTCTACGGATAATACGTTTAAAAATGTATCTGAGTATGTTGAGGGGAAAAATTTCGGAAAATCGATTAAAATTATAAGAAATTCGGAGAATAGAAAAGCTCTATATAATTTGTATACAGCTATTCATGATTGTTCCAATGATAAAATTATTGTTTTGTTAGATGGAGATGATTGGTTTGCGGATGAACATGTCTTAAGTACTTTAAATGAGTATTATCAAAACCAAGATATGTGGATGAGCTATGGCCAATACATTCGTTATCCAGATTATCAAATGGGGATGTGCAAACCTGTTACAAAATCATTTTTGAAACGGAGAAAGATGCGTCAAAACAAGTGGCAATACTCCCATCTTCGCACCTTTTATGCCGGTCTATTTAAGAGAATTAAACTTTCAGATTTAGTTGAAAAGGGCTCTTTTTTTACCGCTGCTTGGGATCATGCAATTATGTTTCCAATGCTTGAAATGGCAAGAGAGCACGCCTATTTTACCCCAGATGTCTTTTATGTCTATAATTATGAGACTCCTTTGACTGATGCGAAGATACGTCTACAAGAGCAAGAAAGGGTTGCAGGTCTAATAAAACAAATGCCCCGATACTCTCCATTGACTGTAGATCCGAGAGCCCCTTTTGAACAGGGTGTCTCCGATTTAGTTGTGTTTTCCTACAATAGACCAATGCAGCTGTTTGCATTTTTGGAGTCTGCGAAAAAAAATGTTACGGGATTTCGAAAAATTGGGGTAATTTATCGGGCAGATCCCGATTTTTGGTCTGGCTATGAGGAAATAAAATATGTGTTTCCTGAAGTTCAATTTTTTAGACAATCTAATGAGACTCCAAAAGAAGATTTCAAACCACTTGTCCTAGAGACAACTTATGGGAAATTCGGCCAAGGGGCCGATTACATTGCCTTTGCTGTAGATGACATCATTATCACGGATCAAATTGATGTTCTCCATGGTGCATTGAAATTAAAAGAGACAGGTGCATATGGTCTCTTTTATAGATTGGGGAGACATGTCGATTATTGTTATATGCTCGATCAGTACCAAGGTGTTCCTAACTTACTTGAAGTGGGTGGAGGCTGCTTAGCGTGGCAATTTGAAACTGCTAAGGGGGACTGGAATTATGCAAATTCAGTAGATCTAGTGCTTTATGCTAAAAATGACATTCGGAAGGAATTAGAGAGCATCAAATACACCTTTCCCAATGATTTTGAGGGGGAGTGGTCAAAATTTGCAGATGCAAGCAAATTCGGTCTTTGCTATGAGAGGGCTAAAATGGTAAACATACCGATGAATATTGTTTCTACATTTCGCAATAGAGCAGCTCACACATTTTCTGCAGACGATTTAAACGACCTGTTTGAAGAGGGGTTAAAAATTGATATAGCCCCTTTTTATCATATTTTGAATCCCTCTGCTCATGCCGATATTCAGCCACAATTTATCCCTAGGACGCAATGATTAAGGGTCGTATTTTCCTTTTAATTACAGGGTTAATTTTTGCCAGCGTATTTGTTTGGAATCTTGTAAGTAATGGGACAGTTTATCAGAAAAGCGAGACAAAAAAGGGGTTAGAGTTTCGTCTTACCCTCGAGGAAAAACCGTTTGTAGTAATTATTCCCTCTTACAATAACGAAGAGTATGTTCAGAAAAATCTCTGGTCGGTATTGGAGCAAGAGTATAAAAACTTCCGTGTGGTTTTTATTGACGATGCCTCAACTGATGGGACGTATAATTTAGCAAAAGGGGTTGTCGGGGCCTTTGAAGCAGACGAGAAAGTGACATTTATTCATAATCAGACAAATTATAAAGCTCTATACAATCTTTATTACACAATTCAGAGCTTATCGGATGAGGAAATTTGTGTCATTTTGGATGGAGATGATTGGTTTGCTCATCCGAAAGTATTAAAAGAGTTAAACCGCTATTATAGTGATCCAAACGTTTGGATGACCTATGGTCAATATATTACCTACCCAAAATATGAAAAGGCAAAGGCGATTTCGTTTAATCCAGCTATTCGCAGTTTACGGGGGCAAATAGAACTTCCCCAGTTAAGAACTTTTTACGCAGCACTTTTTAAAAAAATCAAGATCAAAGATTTTTTGCATCAAGGAGAGTTTTTTAATACTTGTTGGGATTTGGCAATTACTTTGCCATTGTGGGAAATGGCTCGGAATCATTCAGTATTTATCCCAGAAGTCTTTTATGTTTATAACAGAGAGACTCCACTCAATGATGATAAAATTTATAAAGAAAAGCAGGCTCTTCTCTCTCGTTATATAAGGTCGTTGCCAAGCTATGAGGAAATTGAGACTTTTTCTGAATTTTGTGAAGGAGAATCGAGCTCTGCACTGATTGTCTTTTCTGAAAATAGACCTCTGCAGCTCTATAGTTTTTTGGAGTCTATTCAAAAGGAGGGGGAGAATTTCAATCCCATTCACGTCTATTACACAGTAAAGGATGAAGAGTTTGTAAAAGGGTATCAGATTGTAAAAGAAGCATTTGGCGACTCGGTAGGGTTTCATTTGTGGAATGATGGAACGCTGTTTTTAGAAGAGATTCAGCAGATTGAAAATAGGTATATCACACTTGCAAAAGACACGTTGGTAGCCAATCATCCCCTGAAGCTTACCAGTGCTATCGAGACCCTTGAAAAAACAGGCGCTTATGGAGTCTATTTCGATTTAGGACTCAATATTTCAGAAATTCCCTCTAAAGTCCTTTCAGTGGGAGAGGGCTATTTTGTATGGGACTTTGAATTTGCAAATTCTGAATGGGCAAATTGTAATCGGATTGATATGACTCTTTATAGAAAGGAGAGTGTAATCCCCTTTCTGAGCAAAATTCATTATAAAACAATTTCGGAATTCGAGACTCATTGGAAGCATTGCATAGATCTTAGGCAGATAGGCCTTTTTTATAGGGAGTCAAAAGTTGTCAATATTCCTTACCAAATTACTAAGGCCGATAGTTGTGAAAAAGCGATTCTTTACTCAGAAAAGGAGCTCAATGATAGATTGCTCGAAGGGTATAAAATTGATATCGCCCCCCTCTCTAATCAAGAAACACAATCTCGGGAAATTGAGTTTTATCCTCATTTTGTCTTGAGAGATTTTGATAAAAAAGATTATAGTGAATAGATGAAAAAAGTTTTTTCAAGTTTTGCTCTACTTTTTTTAGTTTGGTTTTTTTGCATAACCAAAGCCGATCATTTTCAACCAGAGATGCTTCAAAAGACTGTTTGGAAAAAAAAGAGTAGTTTTGATTTTCCCTTGATTTATGAAATTGCAAAAGAACCGCTAGATTTTATCGGAAATGGGTTAGAGTCAATTGCATTTGTCTCTGCAGATAAAAAATACGTTGTGAAATTTTTTCTCAATAAGGAATTCACAAAAAAGACCTATTTTAGACCCAAAAAGAGGATTAAACAACTTTTCGGTAAATATCATAAACCAAAGAATCCCATCGGGGTCGCAGAAAGATATAAAGAGGCTCTTAACCACCTTCCTGAGGAGACTGGGCTACTTGCAGTCCATGCCCACACAAGCCAGGAAAAGCTCCCGATGTGTACCCTTATTGACTACCGAGGAAAGCAGTATCAAATAGATTTGAATGATTATATTTTTGTTGTGCAAAAGCGCGCTGACGTGATTAAAGAGGCTGTTTTCAATAGCATGACATCAAAAGAAGTAACTGCAATTAGCAACCAGCTGACCGCACTCTTTCAAGAAATTTCCCAAAAGGGATTTGTCAATACAAGCCTTATTTTTAATCCTCTCAATTTTGCCCTCCTTGAAGGGAGAGCTGTTATGATCGATCTAGGAAAGCTTGCTTATCGGCCTGAAGAGGCTTACACTAAAGAAGAGGTTCGCTTTCATGACCGTTACAAAAAATGGCTCAATTCTTGCGGCCTAAAAACAGTAGAAGAGCAGTTATAGCCAACCGGGTTTCAAAGCTTGAGGAGACCCTTTTCCTTCCCTCGTAAAAAAAAGTAGAATGTGTTTCCGAAAGGGTGATCTTTGAGAGCTTTTTCAAGTGCAGTTTTATAGATTTGTGCTTGGGTGTAGTAAGAGTGTTCTAACATCGCTTTGTGAAGTGTTTCTGGATTGTAATCTGTGAGAAGATTGAGTTTCCAGTCAAGGAGGTAGTAGTGACCGTTGTGAAGGAAGGTCAGATCGATGAAACCTTTCATATAGGAACGTGATCCAGTTTGGTAGAGGAAGGATTGCTCTTGGAGCATGTACTCAGGTCGGACCTCGTGTAAGCTGAAATTTCCAAGAGGAGTGTGAAACGCTGTGTAGAGAAGATCATAAACGATATGAGGAAGGGATTCTAAGTGGGTTCGAAAGAGTTCTTTTTCAATAAAGCCTTTCATTTGATTTTCATTCCAATTGAAATAGGAACCAGTTTCGATAATTTTTTCGAGAAGAAGATGAAAGAGGTTTCCTGTCTCTGGACCTGGAGGTAATTCGCTCTCTTTAGGAACAGGTGATGTAGCATGAGAGGTGATAAGTGAAGAAAATGATTGGTACTCATTTTTTGGAGGAAATGGGGGAAGCTGGATTTGTGGGGGTTTGCTTTCTTTTGCTTTTGCGTTCAATTTATCAATAAGAATCGGCTCTCCAATTTCTGTCCAGGAAAAGTCATTTTCTTTTAGGACTTTTTTAATTTGCGTCAGCTCTGGATTTTGAGTTCCACACAATTTTTCTAAAAGGAGCTCGATAGGAGCTTTGGTCCCAGCTTCCCCCTCTTTTTCTGTAATTTTTACAAACAGATAGAGTTTTTCTTTTGCTCGGGTAGCTGCAACATAAAAAAGGCGTAACTTTTCAAGATCTTGACTTGAGATCGATTTTAGAGGGGAGGGGTTATACCTCGATGCCGTCCCTAGACAAAAAACAATGTCGAATTCTAACCCTTTGCTCATATGAGAGGTCATGATTGTGATTTTGCTCTCTGAGACAAGGGGTCTTCGTTTGAGATAGGGGTGATCATCTGCATCAAGCAGCTCTAGTTTTTCCAAATATTTGTGAAGCGATTCTGGGTGTGATTCGAGTATGAGACAGATTAATTGCATAAGATCGGCATAATCTTCTGCGATTTCTACATGTGCCTGGTTTAAGAGTTCTGTGAAAAACGGAGCTAATCCTCTTTCTTGAAAAAGGGCGCTTAGTTCTATAAATCGGGTGAGTACCTCTTCTTCACTTGCATCTTTTACTTTTTCTACAGGCCAGCCGAGGAAAGGGTGGGAAAGAATCTCTTTTGCAAGACTCATATTTTTTGGCGATAGAATAAGCTTTGAGGCTAAATAGAGGAATTTAAAAGCAATTCCTTCAGTAATATTAGCAGTTGCAGTGGTTAAAACAGATAGCCCCAAGTTTTGTAAGTAATCGGTCAGTCGAAACGCTTCATACCTGTCTTTTACTAGAATAGCGAAGGTTAAAGTTTCTCCCAGCCTTTTGATCTCTTGAGCAATAAATGAGAAAAGAGTCTCTTCATTTTCATGAGTTGATAAGACAAACTCAAGAGGGGCTTCTGATAGTAACCCAGAAGGCTTTTTTTTGGCTAATAGGGGTTGATAAGAAAAATCATCTCCACTACCCACTTCTGTAAAAAGAGAGGGAATTTGAAACAGCTTGTTGATTTGTGCAATTAAAGTGGGATCGCTTCTGTAGTTAGAAGAGAGCTTATAAATATGGGAAAAATCTTTTTTAGCATTCAAAAAAGTTTGTAGATCAGCTCCTCTAAAAGCGTAAATCGATTGCTTCGGATCACCTACAACTAAGAGGAGTTCTGGAGATAGAGAGGAAAAAATACTCCACTGCAAAGGATCTGTATCTTGAAACTCATCAATAATGAGCGCTTTGAATTTATCACTTACTTTGTCTCGAAATGCCTTTTTCTTTAGACAGCTGGCCATTGTCTCCAATAAAATATTTGGCCCCTCATTTTGATCTTCGAGTCTTTTTTGTACTTTTTTAGCAACTCTGCAAAATAGGATAAATGGATCGCTTGCCTCATAAATGATGGGGGCAAGAGCCTCGATTATCGAGTCTGTTTCTGTGGAAGAGCTTTTTTTTCGATGCTTCTCTGTAAACAGTTCAAAGATAGAAGGGGATGAGGTGATAAGTCTATCAAAATTTTTATTTGCAAGCGCCTCAATTTGTTCTCGGACAAACGGGTGAAGATCTCCAGATCTATTGCACGTCTTATTATAAGAAGAAGCAATTCCTAAAAGCCTATCTGAAGCATCTTCCCAATTCTCTTCAAACCTTAAACGTAGAGTTTTGTAATCGGCATGCTCTGGAATTTCAGGTCCTCCTGAAAGGAAAGAGACCATTTTTCTCACAAACTTTTTTGTCTCTTTTTGAAAGGGGTTCATCAATCTTGTCAATTGAGCGGGGCTAAATTCATCGGTATCGACAATCATTCGTAACACATCAAGAGCTGCAAGCTCTAGAGTCTCTTTACGAAATCCCTTTTCTGGATCAATCAAATTTCTATCGATATTTGCCTCAAAGGAGAATTCAGAAAGCATCCGATGGCAAAAAGAGTGAATGGTAAAAATTTGAGCCTCATCTATCAGGCGTAGCGCATTTTTCAGAGACAAAATTGCGTCCACTTTAGGGAAGGTAGCTAAATAGGGTGGGGGAGAATCTGTTTCAACCAGTTTTCGTAAATTCTGATAAATCCGAAGCTTTAAATCTCTTACCCCTGCGTTAGTAAAGGTGGTAATTAAGATCTGATCGATAGGGAATTTTTGTAAAATCAATCTTGCAACCACATGCTCAATGGCAAAAGTCTTTCCAGTACCTGCAGATGCCTCAACAAACATCTTACCTTCAAGCTGAGTCTTTACATCCAAGCAATCAAATTCAATCATTTCTCTAGAGTATCACAAAAACAATTCCATCGCAATTTTTCAGAAATGCAGACTAATTAACGTGTTCAAGCCATTTATCCCAGTTTTTGCTAAGGTCGGGGGAAAGAAAGGTAAGGTAGGGGTCTTCAAAAAAAGAGGTTGGTGAGAAGAGCTTTTTTTTCATCAGTTTATCAATTTGCTCGGGAAGGAGCGGTGAGGGAAAAAGGGAGGCTTCAAGGTAGTACTCAATAAGAGAGGGAAGGGTAAAAGTCGATGTTTTAGTGGTGAGGTCTTTTCCAAAGAGTAGGATAGGAAGAGTAGGAGCCTGAATTGAGTTCAAGATTGCTAAGTGAGCTAGGTGCTTCCACACTTCTGCAACGCTTGAATCTTTTTGAATGTAAACCCCTTGTTTTGATATGGAGGGGAGTTTTCCCTTAAGCATAAAAGTTCTTCCGTCTGAAAGTGTAACCGGGATTGCAGGATGAAGGAACCTATTGTTATCAAGAAAACCAGCCTCTTTACAGGCAGTATCAAAATGGATCGAAAAAAAATCCCCCTTGTTCAGACCGAATGTTTTTAAACCCCTATGGATTTCGTGAAGTTCTTCTAGAAGTTCTGCTTTAGCAGACTCTTTAAAAAGGGCAGTTGGCAAGAGGTTTTTCTTTTCCAGAGATTCTAAGAGCTCCTCTTCCGGCTGCTTTAAAAAAGCCTCTTTGATAACAGCTTTATCGAGATAAGAAAGAAAAAATTCGCGCGAATTTTTCTCCTCCCCCCTTTCTAAAAAAATTCCAAGGATCCTGTTGCAATAAAATCGGATAGGGTGCTTCATCAATTCAATTAAATGACGAATTTCGACCGATCTCGGTTCAGCTTTTTCTTCTCCAATCGAAAACGAAATTTCCTCTTTGACTTTTGGAAAAAATTCTAAATTAGGGTGTTTTGTAATCGGGTTTTTATGAAACTCATGAAGGAGTTCTTGTATACAAAGTGAGGGAGCAAGAGATTTTCCGTCTTTTGGAGAAAGTCCTGTATAACTGAGAATTAATTTTTCCTTTGCGGATAGAATTGCCTCTAAAAAGTAAAAACGATCTTTTTCAGAGTTTTCGGGTTGTGGATCGCACCCAGGCCTACCTTTGAGTTGATTTAACGATCTTACTACACGTTTTCTAGGAAATGAATCTTCGTCAAGACCTAGGATAAAGATCACTTTCGAATTTGTTGACGCACCTTCAGAGAGATTGGAAAACTGGATAACTGGTTTTTTTGAATAGTAACGATCAAAACTCTTTTTTGCGAGAATTTCTTTGATAAGAGCGTGTATAGAGGAGAATAGGAAAAGGGAATCAATTTGTTTGGCAAGACCTGCAAAAGAGTGGATTTCTTTGAGAATAAAGTCTAATTCAGCACTTTCTTTAAAATACTTATTTAGAAGTTTATCTAAAATAATAATCCAATTGGCTAAGGTCTCTTCTTGTTTTTTTAGATATAAAAAATCTTCAAAAAGCCCTTCCAGAAATACAATTAAAGTTCCTAGGATTTCATACTTAGAGATCTCAATGGAAGAGGTGTATGCAAGATTTGTGAGGATTTGATCAAAAGCAAATTTCCAGGAACCCCTTTCGGAGACGGTATCGATTCCAAGAATTTCTTCTTTCATCTCTTTATTGAAGCCCCATTCAATATTCATATCATCAATGATCTGATTTAAAAGGGAAAATTCTACCGCGGTAAAGTTTTGTCTATTTGCAATAGGTTCAGAAAAAATTAGGTCTTTAATACTCTCTGCATCAAATCTTCCGGTTACAGCGGAAAAAAATAGATCGATAGTTTTAAGGGTATTGTTGTGTTCCAATGAGGAGAGGTCGTTAACTGCATAACCAAGAGGGGAAGACTCATTTTCAAAGACAAATTGGATGTGAGGGAAATAGAGATCTATATCATTTGCAAGGACGATAATCTCTTCAGGTAGAATAGTTCCCTCCTGTAATACCTTTTGCAAATTTAAAAGGAGTATTTCAATTTCCCTTAAGGGAGATGCCGCTTCATGGATCTGAATTGAGGGGTCTGATTCAATTTTTCTTAGTTGACGCATATGGAAAATATCGTTTTGTATTTGGGATAGAGAAGAGTTCTCTTTTGGGGGAAGAAATAGATCGTGCGGCTCTTTTTCTGAAAGCCAGAGAAAGTCCCTTTTGCTGAGATTTCCAAAATTGGCTAGAAGAGAATTTGAGTCTGCTGCAATTTCTTCAAAGCTTGCCCTTTCCTCCTCTGAAATCGATTTTTTTTGAAAGTTTAGATCAGCTTTAGCTAGCGCTCGATCCGAAAGAATGTCCCCCCAATAGTGAGGGGTGGGGGATTTAAAAAAATAGGAGATTTTCCAACTTTTAGAAAGAGAGTCTAAAAAATTTTTATAAAGAAGGGGGATGTGGGGAATGTTAAATAAAATTAGGTTGGTCTGAATTTTTGGGTTGGGTTCTGCTTTTAGAATTTCGCAAGGGAAATTCCAAAATTTCGATACGCTTTCCCAAAGAATTTGTTCAAACCCTCCCTCTTTTAGCCAAGATTCTAAGGCTTTTCCTCCATAGACTCCATAATGAAGAAAAACATGACCTAACTCCCTTGCTAGAGAGGAAATTTTTTCTTTGTCATTTCCTAAATAATCAATTAACGGGACGAGTTTTTCGGTCGGATTTAGAAGAAGGGATTCAAGGTGTAAAGAGAGATTTGCAAAAGAGGGAAAAGTAAAAGTTTCAGAGTAAGAAAGTTTTATAAAGTGCTCGATCCCTTGAGCTAAGGATAAAAAGCGAATTCCAAAACAGACCCCAAGATTCTCGGTTAAGTATTGCGTGATAAAGTTTTTTATGTGATTACTAGGAACAAGGATGATAGTACGAAGAGAGCCCTCTTTTTGAGAGAGGATCTCTTTTAAAATACTTGCTAATACAATTAGACTGTTACTCATAAAAACGTCGTTTGAACTAATTGTAGAAGAGGGTATAATAGTTTTTTTCAACATACTAAAAAGGCCTTGTTTTGCATAGCTTGCTAAGATTACGCTTTGATAGACATGCATTTAAGTTTTTGAACGTCGCGCAATTCTTTGCTGTTCTAAATGATAATCTTTTTAAATTTTTAACGATATATTTGCTTATTGATTTGCTGGGAAAAGAGGCTTCTAGTGATATTTTATTCTGGGTTGGAGTCTGCTTTGTCCTCCCGTTCCTTTTATTTTCATCTACAGGGGGAATTTTAGCAGATCGCTTTAGTAAAAAAAAGGTGATTGTTTGGTTGAAAGCTTTAGAAGTAATTGTTATCGGATGTGGATTCTTAGCTTACTCAAATCAAAGTGTTTGGGGATGTTACGCTACCTTATTTATGCTCTGCTTTCAAAGCGCCCTTTTAAGTCCCTCAAAATTCAGTATAGTTCCAGAGCTGGTCCGTAAAGAACAAATTGCAAAGGCAAATGGGATAATTACCTCATCTTCTTACATTGCAATGATTATTGGGACATTTTTAGCCTCATTTTTGACAAGGGTTACAGAAAGAAATTTTATGGTTGCCCTAACTGTTTGCATGTTAGCGGCAATGATAGGATTTATTGCAAGTCTCTATATCCCATACACTTTGCCCAGCAAAAATAGAGAAAAAGCCTCGCTTTTTTTTATTACACAAACGACAAGAACTTTAAAATTTTGTAAGAAAACACCAAAACTTTTTTTAGCAGTTGTAGGATCAGCATTTTTTCTATTTATAGGAGCTTTCGTTCAATTAAACATCATTCCCTTTGCTATGGACTTTTTAAATTTGAGTGAAGTTGGGGGAGGCGATCTATTCTTAGCAACAGCGATTGGAATAGCCCTTGGTGCAACAATTTCAGGCAAGTTCTGTAAAAAAGAGATTGATATTGGACTCTCTTGCTTAGCCCTTTTAATGATCTCGATTGCTTTAATGTTTCTCCCTATTTTAAAGCATTCGGTTCTAGGTTCTGTTATTTGCCTAGCTTCACTTGGTCTATTTGGCGGGCTATATGTTGTTCCTTTAGAGGCATATATTCAATCGTTTTGCCCCTCTGAAATGAGAGGGCAGGTATTTGCCGCAGAAAATTTTTTAAGTTTTGCAGGGGTTTTGTTAGCTCCCCTTTGTCTTTTTGTATTTGGCAAAGTGATGCACGTCTCTTCTGCCGCAGGATTCTCTTTCATGGCTTTGATAATTTTCCTATCTTTTATCATAATGTCAAGACACTTAGCAGTTCAAGCGCTACACTTTTTAGCAAGAAAGGTGATCTATCCTTTTTACAAACTTCATTTTATTAACTACCCCTTTGGGCCTAATTTTCAGGAAGATAGAATTGCATTTTATTACAAGGGCAGCTCGATTCGGAATATAGCCTTTCTTTTGGGAGAATCTTCTAAACTCCACCTTTATATAGTAAAAGAGAAAAGTCCCTTTTGGGATAAGTGTATCAATTTTTTCCTAAATATAAATACCTTCTATACAGACGAGAGCATTTCTGAAAAATTAAGAGCTTTACCCCTTTCGACAAGGCCTCTCTTTTTATTTAGTTCAAGAAAAGTGTTCGAAGAGTTTATGTCAAAAGCCCCTTTTGAGCAGCTTTATTTAGAAAATGGTTTCCATGTGAGGCAATTTTCTATCAAACACACCTCTCATTTCAAAACCCACTGGTTAGCCCTGCATAAGCGCACACAAGTTACGATACAGTTCCATTCTTACCAAAAGCTTACTTCAGAAAGCTCCTTGCTTTTAGTTTAGTAGATTCATTAAAAATCGGCTACCAAACGTAAACAAATTCAAGGCGGTATTGCTTGTAGGTAAATCGGTTAGGAAGCCAGCCGAGAGACACAGAATATTTATACGATTGTGAAATAGTAAGGTTATCGGTAATCAGGTATCCGAAGTCAAAAAGGGCTCCGATGTAGTTGGTTCTTTCATAGATGTCAAAATCGGTGTTCCCGATTCCGATTCCACCGAAGTCGTAATCGGGTATCGATTGAGGTTGAACATACTGGACGTTAGTATCAAAGGCCCAGTCCCCTTTTTTGCGAGCTTCACCCATAGTAAATCCTAGATAGGCTGCTTTATTAGCCTTTTCATTATCAAGGAATGATTTAGTCGCAGCCGCGCTGTTAATTAGAAATGCAGCATAAAGAATCGAGACTTTGTCAATTTTTGGAGCTAAAAATCGATAACCTACAAGGACTTGGTTAACAAAATATTCAAATTGAGAGTTGATTACTGGCTTGGATGTTTTCTTTGTGTACCAATCGGTAAGAGCGTATTTAATATAGATCCCTGTATTTAGCATATTTAAAACGCCAGTTTCCATCACATATCCGTACCTGTTTTTTAGATCGTTTATGATAAAGGCTCCAGCATGTATGTAAAAATCTCCAAATCGGTCTGAAGACTGGTCGTATTTAATAAGTAAGCCATCCATGGTTGCGTTAAACTCAATTCGGGAGTCAAATGTGTAAACAAGCTTTCGCCTTCCCGGCTCAATATCCACAGTAAATCTTTCGCTGTCTACAACTCTAAAACCTATAAACGCTCGCTCTAGATTGATTCTATTGTTTGTTCCGTTTCCGTAGGGAGCTCCAAGCCCCATATTATTGGAGAATTTAAGTTTAATAGAAGCCCATGTTGCGTCTGCTCGATAATCTAGAAGGAGGTTGAATGCGATTTTGAATTGGTCAGATGCAACTAGAGGGTGGTAGGAATTGTCTCCAATATTTTTATACCCATTTTTTTGTTCGTTTGACGTCGCATATTCTGATCTTACATCACCGCTAAGTGATAAACTGCCGCCACGCTCTTTAATTGTGACTTGTCTTTTTGTCGCAATCCAGGCCTTCAAGGCTTCAAATTGATACCCATCATCATCATCAGCTGCATTTAAGTAAGAGAGTGTGCAAAGAGAAAGTAGCACGAATCTTAACTTGCAGTTCATGAAAAACCCCATATCCTAAACTTGTGATTGTAACAAAACTCCTTGAAAAAAGGTAGAATTAAAAACAAAAAAAATACATAAGAAAAATATCATGAGGACAAGTTGGTGATATGAAAAATTTTTTAGTGTTATCTTTAGTCGCATTTAGTTCTGCAATAGCTGAATATGAACTTCACTACCCAGACATGAAAATGACAGGTCAAAAGGAAATTAACAGACCGCCTGAGCCTGTGAATTCAATCAGTCAAAATAAAGTGATTATTACCTCTGTAAATGGAATGATTATTGCACCCGAGTCGGATAGACCTGGAAGCTATGTGATAAAAACAACTAAAGGGGTTCAAAACTATAGAACTATGCAGGGGATCTCGATTAAAAAAAGAGAGGCCCTTTTAAAAGAGCTCGATCAATTTGTATTAGGAAAGCCCCTTACTTTAAAAAAAATCGGCGAAATCAAAGCAAAAATTTCTCAGTTCTACCAAGATAATGGACATTCTTTAGTAATTGTTAATATACCTGAGCAAGATGTTTCAGACGGTGTTGTAGTAGTGACAGTCTTAGAATCAAAACTTGGGAAAGTAGAGGTAATTGGCAATAAATGGTTTACGAGCGAAAGGTATTTGCAAAACTTAAGTCTAGAGGAAGATCAAACTATTGATACTGGAGCATTAGATGCTGACATTGTCTATATTAATGAGAGTCCCTGGAGGAGGGTAAGTGCTGTTTACAAGCCCGGAGCTCAATATGGAACTACCGATATTGATCTTTATGTTCAGGACGAAAGACCTGCAAGACTTTTTGTTGGGGCCGACAATACCGGCTTTAAGGTCACCGGTTATAATAGGCTTTTTGTAGGATTTAACTGGGGCCATTTCTTGAATTACGATCATCAGCTGGCATTTCAGTATACCGCATCCCCCGACTTCCATAAATTTCAGGCGGTCACGGTTTATTACTCGGCGCCCCTTCCCTGGAGAGATGAAATCGATCTTTTTGGCGGATACTCCTATGTAAATGTCGACAGAAGTAGCTATATTCCGACCTCTAATAATAAGGGGAGCGATTGGCAAGCAAGTGCACGTTATGGAATTTTTATTCCCCCCTCCGGAAATTTTTTCCAAAAAGCTAAATTTGGCCTTGATGTTAAGCAAACCAATAATGATCTAACCGTAGCAAATATTAACTACATCGCAAATTCATTCGCTTCTGTCGCCCAACTTGCCGGTATTTATGAGGCTTCCTATAAATTTGGAAGGAATAATTTCGATTTTCTTGGTGAAGGCTATGTTCAGCCTTGGGACTTTGGTTCTACTATGAGTAAAAAAAATTATAAAGCTCTCCGCCCGAATGCTGTGAATAAATATCTTTATATAAGGATGAAAGGGGACTATGTTTGGTCTGATCCAAAATCGGGTATGATGGTTACTATTAAGGGAAGGGTTCAATTCTCTTCTGGAGCTCTTATTCCTTTAGAAAGTTTTGGTCTAGGTGGTGAAAACAGCGTAAGAGGTTATGTAGAGAGGGTAGTTAATGTTGATAATGGGGGAATTCTTAATCTTGAATTTAGAACCCCGTTTGTTAGCCCGAGCCGAAATAGGATCAATGATCGTTTAGCAGGAATTATTTTTCTTGATCTAGGTGCTGGGGGTATCTTAAAAAGTTTGTCTAACCAACCCTCAAGCTATTTTCTTGCTGGTATAGGGCCAGGTATACGGTACGATATATCTTCAAATCTCCGAGCCCGTTTTGATGTAGGCTTTCGCCTTACCGACGCTCCGTTTGCCTCTTCCTCCAAAGCCGAGCCTCAGCTTTACTTCGGAGTGATCGGTTCGTTTTAATCCAGCTTCTAAGGGAGATTATTTAGCAGCTAGGCGTGATTTTAGACGAGAAACTTTGTTTTTCTTAAATACGCCGTTTTTAGCTGCTTTGTCAAGAAGCCCGTAGAGTGTATTTAATAAAGTTTTTTTGGCAGTTTCGTCTTTAGCTTCTGCAAAGGCCGTTCTAGCTGTATGAATTTGAGACTTTCTAATACGATTTGTCAAGTTTTTCTTTATGTCTTGTTTGTGTCTCTTAAGCGCTGTCGGTGCTTTAACCTTTTTTTTCTCTTCTTTTTTGTTGTCTGCCATGGTTTTGCCTAACTTGGTTATTTTTTAGCAAAGTATAGCACGCATCCAGAGATTTCGTCAAAAGCGAAATGATATGTTTGAAAAAGAAAGACTTTTTTGTCCCCTTTTTTAGTAAAATATTTTTTAAATCTATCGGAATCGGAGGGCCTCTTTCGATTCGTTTGTTGTTTTTTATCCTATCAATTTGGTCATAAATGTAGCCGTGCCCTCCTATTGAGATGTTTGTAAAATAGCAGTGGGGTAATTTTCTTAAGTAGAGCTCTGATAGTGTCATATACGTTCCATTAAAATTTTTTTGGTGCAAGATCCATACCAGGAGATAGCCTAGTTTTTTGTAATCACGAGTTCTACTTATTGCGATATCTATTGAAATAGGAGAGACTTGTATCTCAAAAATAATTTTTTTGGGAAGCCAAACAAGATCTCCAATGTGTCCAGGTAATCGATATTCCATAATCACCTCTCCTTTAGGGAGAAGGTCATAAATATGCTTTTGAACCGCTTGGTGAAGTAGGCTGCCTTTTCCTTCCATAAATTCTACACTAGACAATATTAGGAACCCTTAGTATATTAGGTTCTTTTTAGAAGAGCTATGGGAAAAACAAAAGAAAACCAACCCTTTGATCCTCAGTATCAGCAAAAAATCGAGGAGATTGTTGCAATCTCCAAAGATCAAGGCTATATCACGTATGAGGAAATAAATGACATTCTGCCGATGAGTTTTGACTCAGCCGATCAAATTGATCAGATTTTGATCTTTTTGAGCGGCATGGACATTCAGATTTTCAATCAGGCAGAAGTTGAAAAGCAAAAAGAGCGCAAGAAAGAGGCTAAAGAGGTAGAGGCACTTCCAAGAAGGGCTGAAGCATCGGCGGACGATCCAGTTCGGATGTACTTAAAAGAGATGGGTTCAGTCCCACTTCTTTCTAGGGAAGAAGAAGTTGAGATTTCCAAGAGGATTGAAAAGGCGCAAATGCAGATTGAGCGCATTATTATGCGTTTCAGATATTCGACAAGCGAGACAATTTCTATTACCAATTATCTGATCAGCACGAAAGAAAGACTTGATAAGATAGTGACCGAAAAGGAAATTGAAGATAAGCACCATTTTGTTAAAATGCTCCCCCGCTTAAAAGACCTTTTAAGGGAAGAAGATGCGCAACTGGAAAAATATTTGCTAGCTCTCAGAAATGAGGCTCTTTCTAAAGTTGACCGCGTTAAAATTCATGAAGAGGTTGAAAAAAGTCGTATCCGAACCCAGTCTTATTTAAGAAGAATGCGCTTTCGTTATACTTTAATTGAAGACTTCGGTGAATTGATTCTTACAAGCTATGAAAGATTTCTTGTTATTGAAAAAGAGATTCAAGAGCTTACCCCACGAGCTGAAAAAAACAGATTTGCCCTTGCGAAATTATTTGCAGCAAAAAGAAAGCTTTTGAAAAAAGAGCTTGCAGCAGGAAGAACACTCGATGAGTTTAAAAAAGATGTTCGAATGTTGCAGCGATGGATGGATAAAAGCCAGGAAGCCAAGCGTGAAATGGTTGAGTCAAATTTAAGACTTGTAATTTCTATCGCAAAAAAATACACGAATAGAGGCCTATCTTTCCTTGATTTGATTCAAGAGGGAAACATGGGTCTTATGAAAGCCGTTGAAAAATTTGAATACAGACGGGGTTATAAATTTTCTACCTATGCAACTTGGTGGATTAGGCAAGCTGTCACAAGAGCTATTGCAGATCAAGCAAGAACGATCCGTATCCCAGTTCACATGATTGAGACAATTAATAAGGTGCTTCGAGGTGCAAAGAAGCTGATGATGGAGACAGGTAAAGAGCCGACTCCTGAAGAACTTGCGGAAGAGCTAGGATTGTCATCTGATCGAATTCGAGAAATTTATAAGATTGCGCAACACCCAATTTCCCTACAAGCGGAAGTGGGAGATAGTGGAGAGAGCCAATTTGGGGATTTCTTAGAGGATACTACAACGGAATCACCGGCTGATGCGACAGGTTATTCAATCTTAAAAGATAAAATGAATGAAGTGCTTGCAACTTTGACGGACAGAGAAAAAACAGTCTTGATTGAACGTTTTGGTCTGTTAGATGGAAAACCAAAAACTTTGGAAGAGGTTGGCGTTTATTTTAAAGTAACTCGAGAGAGGGTAAGACAGATTGAAGCGAAGGCGTTGCGCAAAATGAGACACCCGACACGAGCCAAGCAGCTGCAAGCATTTTTAGAAGCTGTGGAGAAGGGAGATGGAGCGTAGCGGGCTTGAACCGCTGGCCTCAACAATGCCATTGTTGCGCTCTACCAACTGAGCTAACACCCCATAGATTTGAGAGATTCAGTATAAGAGGAGGAGGGATTTTGAAGCAAGAGGTAACAAAAAATTCTCGCTTTTCGAACCTAACCGATATTCCAACAGATGCTATTTTCGGCATTAATGATGCGTTCCAAAAAGATCCTAGAAAGAATAAAATTAATTTAGTTGTTGGTATTCTTGTAGAAGAGGATGGAAGATCTGCAATCATCCTTCCTTCTGTTAAAAGTGCAGAAGAGGAAATTTTAAAAAAAAATACCACGAAAAATTATCTCCCTATCGATGGAGATCTTGAGTATGTAAAAGCTACTCAGAAATTAATCTTTGGGGAAAATTCTTCTGCTATCATTTATGGTGCACAGACAATAGGGGGGACTTCTGCCCTCCGTATTATTTCAGATTTTATTAAAAATGAGTTAACCACTCAGATTTCTATTCCCGATCCCACTTGGGAAAATCATGAAAATATTTTTCGAAAAGTAGGTTTTACGATTGATAAATACCCCTACCCGAACGGAATGTTTGAGCATTTAGCCAATTTGCCAGAGGGGAGTGCAGTCCTTCTTCACGCGCAGTGCCATAATCCCACAGGACACGACCTCACAAAAGCAGAATGGGAAAAGCTAGAGATTCTATTTAGACAAAAAAAATTGATCCCCTTTTTTGATTCTGCGTATCAAGGATTCGGCTCGAGTTTTGAAGAAGATGTTTATGGCATACGTTACTTTGTAGAAAAAGGGCACGAGTGCTTTGTTGCCCACTCTTTTTCAAAATCGTTTTCACTTTATGGGGAGAGGGTGGGGGCCCTTTATGCATCTTTGCGAGATCCTCACCTTGTAGATTTAATGAGGCGTAATATTAGGTCTCTCATTCGAACAAATTACTCCAATCCTCCAAGACACGGAGCTGAGATTGTAAAGCTAATTTTACAAACCCCTAACTTACGTAATATATGGGAAATAGAGGTTGATAGTGCTCGAGCTAGGATGCAGGAACTCAGGCAAACTTTTTTTTCAAGACTCCAAGCTAAAATTCCCGATCATAGGTTTCCCTATATGAAAGAGGGTAAAGGATTTTTTTGCCTCCTTGGTCTTTCAGAGGACCAGTCTATAAGATTGCGTGAGGAATTTGCAATCTATACTGCTCCGAAATCCAGAGTCAACTTAACGGCTCTTAATTTTAGCAATATGGACTATATAGTAAATTCAATTGCAGCGGTGGTATGAAAAAGAGGTATGCTTCTTATTTTTTGCTTGCAGCCCTCCTTTTTTTATTTGTCAATCTGCCGAGTTCTTTTGTAAATAAGTTTCGAGGTAAGTTTTTGTTTGCTGATGGAAACTATCATGGACATGAAGAGAGTGAGCTTTTACAACTTAAAATTGAGAATAAAAAATTACAGGATGATTTGGCAGAAGTTCGAAATTGGATCCTTTTAGAAGACCGTATTGAAGGGCATGTTAGGAGGATTGAGGGGCTTTTGCAAGATAAAAATTATGAGCCTTTTTATCAGAGACGAATTCGAGATTTACTCCTCCTTTTAGAAAAAGAGATCTATTCTCTGGGTGCTCAAGTAATTTTCCGAGATCCTGGGTTTTGGGGCAGTGGCTTTTGGATTGATAAAGGAGAAAAGGAAAACAGAGAGCTTCAGGTAAAAATTTTAGCAAAAAATAGTCCAGTTCTTTCACAAGGGGCTCTTATTGGAATTATTGAAGTAGTAGAAGAAAAGAGATCGTATGTTAGGTTAATTACTGACTCTTCCTTAGCCCCCGCTGTGAGAGCAGTCCGGGGAGATGAACAAAACTTTTCTCTATTGAAAAATGTAGTTTCACTTGAAGAGGAACTTCAGTACCAAGAAGGTCTTGCAGATCCTCATATGTTTGATGAGTTAGCTGAGATTAAGGGCAGACTTAGAGAGTCCGGAGAGACCCTTTATTTAGCCAAAGGAGAGCTTAGAGGCTCAAGCTACCCTCTTTGGAGGGGGAGAAGTCCTAGACTTAAAGGGGTTGGATTTAACTACGAATTTTCTGATAGTGAGGGTTCTGCACATACAATCCATGATAAATTGAAAAAACCTCTTTTAAAAGTGGGAGATCTTCTTATCACAAGTGGACTAGATGGTGTCTTTCCTCAAGGAATTCCTGTCGCTACAGTGACAAAAATTTTCCCCCTCAAAGAGGGGGATTTTGCTTATAACCTAGAAGCTATGCTCATAGCTAATGATTTGGACGATATTACTCATGTAGAAATCTATCCACCTTTATAAAAGGTGTTTAGAGAGAAAGCCGGCAAGTTTCATCATATCGATAGCCTCTTTGCCAATCACTTTAGCAAGAACTTTGTCAGGGATGATTTTACGACGGTTTTCTTTGTCTTGAAGATCTTTTTCTTTGATATAGATCCAAATTTTTTTCGTCGCTTCCCCTCTTGAGACCTCTTCTTCCCCAATCACTGCTGCAAGATCCTTGGAAGGCTTTTTAAGGGCATTTCTCCCCCTTGGTGCACCTTTTGCCGGTTTTTCATACGCTGTTTTTTCGTGGTTATGATATTTTGCTTCAAGATCATCAAGGTCGTTAACGATAACGTTGCAGGCAGGGAAAGCAGAGCAAGAGTAGAATGTTTTTCCAAATCTGGAACGCCTTTTCATAATTTGTCCTGTGCATCCGATTGCAGGGCATTTAGGAAGTTCGCTAAGATCTTCTGTGTCTATAGCTTCTCCCTTTTTAGGGATATTAATAATCCCTTTGCACTCAGGATATTTTGTGCAACCAAGAAAGTGTCCAAATCTGCTTTTACGAACTTTCATCTCACCTTGACAAAGGGGGCATTGTTGCTCCCAATCAAAATCTGCTGCATAATCTTCTTTGTTAAACGTAGTGTCTTCTATTGTAGCCGTATACTTACACTCAGGATATTTACTGCACCCTAAAAAGTACTTATCTCCTGCCCAAACTTTTTCTACAGGCGCTCCGCAATCAGGGCAAATCATATCAGTTTTAATACGGGGAACTCTTGCCTCTTTCTCAGCAAGTTCGACAGTTGGATAAAATTCATCCCAAAACTCTTTTAAAAATGCCTTCCAGTCGATATCGGTCTCTGCAATTTTATCAAGCTCATCTTCCATTTGTGCAGTAAACTTGATATCCATGATTTTAGGAAAGTTTTCCTCAAGCATTTGGCAGATAATTTTTCCAAGTTCTGTAGGTTTAATAGCCCCTTTTTCCTTAGATGTGTACGATCTGCTTGCAATTTTCTGCATAATGCTTGTGTAGGTAGAAGGTCTTCCAATTCCAGATTTTTCCAATTCTTTAATCAGAGATGCTTCAGTAAAGCGGGCAGGAGGTTTTGTAAAAGATTGCGTTGCAAATGTATCGATAAGTTTTAGAGCTTCTCCCTCTTTCAAATCTGGGAGTCGCTTTTCCTCATCTTCAGACGCCTCTTCATCGCTATCTTGCATCTCCTTATAGACAGAGAGAAATCCGGGAAATTTTAATAAAGATCCTGTTGCTCTAAGAGTTAGACCGTTATCTGTCTCTATATCGGAGGAGATGGTGTCGTAAAGGGCGTTTGTCATTTGAGAGGCTATAAATCTCTGCCAAATAAGAAGATAAAGTTTTTTTTGGTCGCTGTTTAGGAACGACTCTATCTGATCGGGTGATCTTAGGGCATTTGTAGGTCTAATTGCTTCGTGAGCATCTTGAGCGGTTTTTTTTGTAGCATATGCATTAGGCTTTTCTGGAAGATGCTTCTTTCCAAATTTTTTTGAGATATATTCACGAGCATGTTCGATTGCTTCTGGAGATGCACGTACAGAATCTGTCCTCATGTAGGTTATTAAGCCCTCTGTGCCCTCGTTTCCTAAATCAACCCCTTCGTATAAGCTTTGTGCAATTTGCATCGTTCTAGCAGCTGCAAATCCGAAATGACGAGCCGCTTCTTGTTGAAGGGTAGAGGTAATAAAAGGGGGAGAGGGAGACTTTTTCTTCTCCTTTTTTTGCACCGAAGTGATTTTGTATTTTCCCTTTGCTAGCTTTTCTTTTACTTCCAGAGCTTTTTTTTCATTGGAAATAAGGAAAACTTTCTTTCCTTCAATTTTTTCCTTTTCGACCCGTACCCCATCTACTGCATGTAAATGTGCTTCAAATTTGCTTTCAGCACCCTTCACTTGCTTGAGAAAAGAGCCTAAATTCCAGTATTCTACGGGGATAAATGCGTCAATTGCCCTCTCTCGATCCACTACAAGTTTTAGTGCAACCGATTGCACTCTCCCTGCTGAAAGAGAGCCGGTTCCCCCCTTCCTGGGAATTTTTTTATGTAGCATGGGGGAGATTTTGTAACCCACCATACGATCCAAGAGTCTTCTTGCTTGTTGGGCATTTACTAAGTGTTCATCAATGTCTCTTGGCTTTTTAAGAGCTTCATTTATGGCATCCTTAGTGAATTCGTTAAACGTAACTCTTTTGTATTTAATTCCTTTTGGAAGAACAGATGCAATATGCCAGGCAATTGCCTCTCCCTCTCTATCAGGGTCAGGGGAGAGATAGACAAGGTCCACACCCTTAGCTGCAGCTTTAATCTTTTTAACTACATCCTCTTTACCTGAAAGGATTTCATACTCTGGAGTGAACTTGTTTTCAATATCAATCCCAAACTTTTTGCTGGGCAAATCTCTTACATGGCCGACTGAAGATTCAAAGGAATAACCTCTTGTCAAAAATTTCTTGAGAGTTTTGATTTTAGTCGGAGATTCGACAATGATTAATATTTTGCTCACAAATTGACCCTAATTTTATAATCTTCTTATTAATCTATAATTGTTAATATGGGAAGCATTAATATTTTCCCGCCCTATAACTGGATCAAAACAAAGATTTTATAGACAAAGATAGGATGAATCCCCAATTTAAGACAAGTAATTTTTAAACCCAAGTTCCCTAAAAAGGGAAAAAATTCAGAAAATTATTTCTCTTTGCTCTAAAAAATCATCGCATGGAGGAAATTTCAGTTAGAGAGGGTCTAAGAAAAATAGGGTTGTCTCTGAGCGGTTTTTATTTTTATCATAGACCGCATTAAATGCAGATTTATTGGGAATAAGATTTTTTAGGAGGAAGTTCTTCTGAAAAATTGAAAAAAACCTATTGTTTGAAAGATTGTTGGACTTAACTATCGTTTCAAATGAGGCAGCAACAACAGAATTATTCAGTTTAACAAGATCTGGGTAAGGGGGTTCTGTTCCAATAAGGAAATTAATAGACCCTGTAAGTTCAAGCTCTTTGACGCATAAGCTTAGATCAAGTTGTCTGTTTAACTCCAAATTGTCACTTGCAATTGCTACATAGGCAGAGCTTGTCTCAATAAGAGACTTAAGAGAGAGCTCACTTTCATGGATAAATGATACCGATGGAAACTCTTTCAATAGAAAGTCGTATTCATTTATATTTTTCAAGCTGGACGAATTGAAAAGAACATAAATATTGCGGAGTGGAGAGACATGAGATAGGTAATTTTTTAATGCCTTATGTAAAGAGTTTACGTCCCCGTTTGATAAAACAATTAAATCAAGGGATTGATTAAGCAATTCTGAATCAAGATTTCTTGGGTTGAATGAGGGATCAAGTGGGGTGTATTTTTCCTTCGATTTTAAGTAAACTGTGAGTTTTTCTTGCAGGTCACCAATAGTAATATGCTCTCTATGGAGATTAGCATCATTAATAACATAGAGAATTTCAGGGATAAAAAGAGTGTGTGTTGGCGCCATTTCAACCATGGGGATCATGAAGGCGAAATCATCTGCAGAGAGTAGAAATCTTCCTTCGTAAAGGAGATCCTTTAATTTTATTTGTTTAAAAAGACCTGCATAAAACGATCTTACCATGCTAAGAAAGAATTTTTTTTCTCGAATGGAATTCGTAAGTAGAATTTGATCTGTTATAAAGCGCCCATCTCTTTTTTCATATTTTGGATGATTTATTGCAGAGCCATAGGTGATCCAAACGTTGGGATTTTGATAATATTCATTTAACTCTTTTAGGACATTTTCATGAGCAAACCAGTCATCGCCATCTAGGCAAACAATAATTTCGTCATCTTTACACGACATATAAGCAGGGTAGAGGTTAGCTAGTTTTTGATTTCTAACAGGATTTCGAGTAAAGGATATACGACCTTCTTGATTCAGCGCTTTTGTAAACGCTTGCGCTTTTTCAAAAGTAGCGTCGCTAGAACAGTCATCTATATAGATAACTCGGTAATTTTTATAAGTTTGTTGAAAAACTGAGAATAAATTTTTTTCGCAAAAAGTTTGATTGTTGTAGGAAGTAATTACAACTACAAACGATTTATCTTCCTCAATAGGTTTTTTAATTAGCAAACTGTTCATTATTTTGAAGGATCGTTTTGAGGAATATAGGGGCTTTAGGGTATTCCCAATTCCTTTTGGTATATTAAAAGTTACGCAAAGGGCAAAACAGGTTAATATGATCGTGAGTGTATTAAATACGATTTGAGTTTTTTTCATATAGGGTCAGATTATATAAAATCAATCAGTTTAAATCCTATAAAAAAGGAGAAAATGTGTATTGATATTCTTCAATTCTTTTTCCAGAAAGATGATCTTGAGTCTCTTCTATCTTTTGATAAAATTCTTCTACGGATGAGACTTGAATACCGCAATCGTAGAGGGGAACTTTTTTGTTCCCAAGAAAGAAAAGGGGGCGATTGAAATAAAGAAAGTCGTAGCCAATAGCAGAGTAGTCTCCTAAGTAGACATCAATTTTGTTTAATAAAGGGTAAATCAAGGGCATTTCAAACAGCGTAAGAATGTTAGGTTTAAATTGATTGTAGGATAGAGCTTCATAGGTGTGAGCAGGATAATGTTTTTCTAGAAGGGGATGAATTTTAACTATGAGATTGTAGTTATCCGGCAGTAACTGGATGATATTTTTCCAAAAGGAAAAAAATGTGGTAGAGGTCTCTTGGTCTTTCCAAGTGGGTGCGTAGAGAATGGTTTTTTGTTTCGGAAGGGGGGTGAGAATCGTTTCAATTTGCTCATCATAGAATTGTTTGAATTTTTGGTAATAGGCTAATCGGAAATTGCCTACAATAAAATAGTTATCAGGTGGATTGATTCTGCTTTTTTGGTGTTCTCCATAAAATAATACAAGATCTTGGCCTAATTCGGAAATAGCATTTGAGTCAAATACTCCTTTATCAGATTGGCCATGGGGGCAAAAACAAAATCTCATATGGTTTATGTTCAAAGATTTATATATGTTTGAAAGCTCTTCTTTCGCGTATTTTGTCGACACAAGGATTAAGTTGTATTTTTCCGACAACACTTGGAGATCAATCGATACAAGCTGAATATCGACATCACGATAGTATTTTTGACCAATTAGATAGGTGTTTTTATCATCTACTAAAAGGGGGCAACCAATAAAATGACAGAGGGGTGCTAGGTGATCCAGGTGATGAAAAAAGGGGCCGCTAATTAATGCAACCGGTTTATAAGAAGTGAAGCTCGTTTTCAAAGTAGGTGTCATAAGTAGTTTTGATGATTTTTGAGAGGGCTCCAAAGCAAACTTTTTTATCAAAGGCGTATTCGTAGAGAGTAGACCTAGCTTCTGAAAAAATATCAACTTTTTTTAGATCGTTGCCAATTTCATTTAAAGAGGAGATGTATCCGCAATTATGAATAGGGGTTTTCCCCTTTGTTAGAAAAAACATTTGTTTATCAAAGTGCAAAAAGTCATAGGCTATCGAAGAAGAGTCGGTTATGAGAAAATCACTGCTTTCTAAGATGGGGTAAATGGTAGGGATATGTGAGATAAATTTAATGTGAGGATCATCTGCATACTGTTCTTCTAGCGAGAGATAAAAACCTTTCGAAAGGGTGTTTGGATGAAGTTTTATGAGTAAATTGTACGTTTTTGGCAAAGTTTTTAAAAGGGAGGGTAAATCTTCTTCTACATTTGAGTGATCCCATGTCGGAGCATAAAGGATAGTTTTCCGTTTATTAGAAAAGGAGAGCTGCTTTTTTAAAATAGATTTATAAAATTTTTCCTCTTCTTTGTAGAAATAGGCTCTAAAATTACCGACTAAAATATACTGGAATAATTTAGCAAGAATCCCCTTTTTAGCTAAAGTATCGACCATTTGTTTTCCGTAGGTAAGGATAATTTTTTCATTTTTAAGGGCAGCTAGATTATTTTTGTCCGAATTGCCATGGGGAAGCCAAATAGAGAGAATTTTTTTTCTTAGTTTATGCTCATCAAAATAAAAGAGGGGATCAATTAATTCCTTGGGAAGGCAGGTGAAAATCAGATCGTAATTTACTAAAATGGACTCAGAAAAAGTAAGTTCGGAGTAGAGTTCCACTTTAATATGGGGATAAAACTCTTTTGCAACGGCCAAGGCGAGTTCACTTGTAAAAATAAGGGGAATAGACAAGAGGGAACAGAGGGGGGCTAAGTGATCTAAGTGATGTAAATCAAGGCCATATAAAAAGCCGGCGGATTTATGCATTTTGATCTTCTAACATTAGGGGTTTTTTCTTTATTGATCGTTTTATTTCGATTTTTTGTAAAGGATAGAGAGAGCGCTTCTTTAATTCGATGTTATTTTTTCGTTGATCAGAAATTTTCTCTTTAAGAGAAGCGATTTGTTCTAAAAATGTTGCAACCTCTGGAGTTGTTTCTGAAATTACTTTTTCTAATAGAAGAAATTTTCGCCTTTTTTGAAGCAAAAGTCTTTCTCTTTGCAGATGCGATTCATTTTCAGTGAATTGAGCGGTTGTTGAGCCTTGTAATAAAGAAGACTCCTCAGCTTTTAGATGAGAAAGGAGCTCCCTGAGGCAAATCACCTCTTTTTCTAAATCTTCTAAACCATCTTCCATATATATCAATCTAGTCTATACAATACTTGTTGATATGGAGCAAGTGAGCATTTGGTTTCTAAAAAATAGGAGAGCGTTTCCCTGGCGCGAGGGAAAAACACCCTATTCCGTTTTGATTTCGGAGGTTATGCTCCAGCAAACAAGAGCGTTAGCCGTGATACCCTATTTTGAAAAGTGGATGAAGAGATTTCCAAACTTCCAAGCTCTTTCTCAAGCAACGGAATCTGAAGTTGTTAAGATGTGGGAGGGGCTAGGCTATTATTCTCGTGTTAGGAATTTGCTTGAGCTTGCGAAAACGATTGAAAGGGAGTATGAAGGAAAGTTACCAGACCAGTTAGAAGAGCTTTTGAAGCTGAAGGGAATCGGACATTATACAGCAGGGGCTATTCTCTCTTTTGGATTTTATCAAAAAGCGGTTGCTTTGGATGGAAATGTTGAAAGGGTAGTTTCAAGAGTTATTGGATTTGAAAAAGAGGTAAAAAAACATAGTAAAGAGCTGAGGCAAATTGTATTTGATCTTCTCCCTGAGAAAGAGCCTTACGTTGCTATGGAGGGGTTGATTGAACTTGGGGCTACAATCTGCACTAAAAAACCAGTTTGCAATTTATGCCCCTTACATAAAAGCTGTGTTGCTTATAAACAGGGAAGTCAAGAAATGTTGCCGATTCTTCCTGAAAGAAAATCGATTACTCCGCTGTTTCGGTTTGTTGCATGCATCGTATGCGATGACCACTATCTTGTAAGGGAGGGAGAAAAGGGGAGGGTTATGGCAGGTCTTTATGAATTTCCTTATCTGGATACTGACGAGGATTTTGTCCTTTCTGAAAATCAAAAGCTCCTTCAAGAGGCTCTTACTCTTCCTCTTCAATTAATTAGCCCTCTACTAAAGCAAAAGCAACATTTTACACGGTTTAAAGCCAGTCTTTTCCCCTTTCACTTTAGCACTTTGCAAAAAATACCGGTGTTAGGCTACACGTGGATTCATAAAAGTGACCTCTCCAATCACCCCTTTTCTTCGGGACATCTCCGTATTCTTAACTATCTCAAGGAACTATTTTAGTTTTTTCTATACGGAAAATGGGTGGGTTAGTATGGTGAGCCTATGCAATCAAAAGATTTCTGGAAAGAGCAAGGGCTTGAACATGTTATTCCTAAAGGTTTTGGGGAGTTTCCTGAAGGCTTTGATGTTCATTCCGTTTTAAGAGATTTGTCGGATGAAGTGGGCTATAATAGTGTCATTGATTTTGGATGTGGGTATGGAAGACTTTGTGAAAGTTTTGATCCTACTAAGTACTTAGGGGTTGATGTCAATCCTGCTGCAATTGAAGAGGCTAAAACTAAGTTTGAAAAGTACCAATTCTCCCTTTTAACCGATGATGTAATGGGAGCAGAACTCTATCTTGCTTACACAGTATTTCTCCATTTAAGTGATAAGGAGTTGCATGAGGCGCTCCAAAAATTTCGATGTAAGTGGCTGATTGTCTCCGAAATTCTGGGGAGAGAATGGCAAAGAGATGGGATTCCCCCTGTTTATAATCGGGATCTTCCCGATTACGTGCAACTTCTTAGATCGCACGATTTTGTTTTGCATAAGCATGTAAGAAGGGGATATAAAAGGTACCAAGATATACCTTGGTACCACGGAAAAAATACAGATATTTCCTTTTTAGTCTTTAGAAAGTGTCTTAAAAATCCTCTTGCTTGAATAATTGATTTCTAATCGCTATAGTCTCTGCTCAAAATCGGAGTTTTATATGCAAATAGTGACAAGTAAATATCAAAACGAACTTGAGAGAGCTAAGAGAGAATTACAAGTGACTTTTGGAGGGAGATCTTACCGAATTTGCTTAAAAGGGGAGATGCCTTTTAAAATAGAGGGCTTATTAAAAAGATTGATAAAAGTCTCAAAGCAAATGAAGGTTCCCCTTTTAGAGGCTAGAAACATCTATGAGGAATTAAAAGATCGATTTGGGGAGAAAAATTTAAGGCATAGATCTCAGATTGAAGATGCGGTTAAAAAAATCGCTTTTGAAGTAGTTGCTATTCAAGAGAAAAAAAAGGCGAGGTCTGAGCAAAAAAGTAGCGAAATTGTGAAAGTAATAGAAGTGATGTGCCAAGCCGATATGAAAATGGTTGCTGCAAAACATAGAATTAGTGGGGATCTATTTTTTTCAGAGGGGACATTTTTTGTTTTTGAATACTGGAACCATATTAGGACATCGAGCCAAGCTAAATGTGTATTAACTCATTATAAAGTTTGGCAGAGGCATTTGCTTCAGCTTATTGATCAGTTTACAGGATTTGCAGAGGATGAAGTGGCAAAATTAGTGGGGCTTGGACCTGAAGAAAAGTCTCTCCAAATTGGATTGATCAGTGAAGAATTTTACAAGATGTTTTTAGAGAAATTATTTGATCTTCATGTATGGGAATTCGGAGAAATTGTAAGAAATTATTGTTTTTTGCAGCTTAAGCTAACAGGCCCCTCCTTATTTAAAGTAAAACTAGAGTTTTTGCTTCGTGATCTTAAGTTGGAAATCGAAGAGAGAGAGGGGGTGTATCAAACCGGAGGTGTTTTTGATCCCAAGGAATTTTCAGTTACAAATTTTGACAAGGCTGTTAATCAATCTTTTAGATTGTTTGACGATGAGGGTTTGCTTGAGATGCAATTACAATCAAATTGCTCTTATAAAATAGCAGTGTTTGAAAAAATAGGAATTGATGATGAAGAAACAGCATTTAAGGATCTTCGCGTTATCGAGAAAAATAAAGCCGCTGATTTTGCATTACTAAATATTTTTAGACTTAAAGACGATGTTATAGAGCGATATTGGAATATGATTTTGAGCCTTCCGCATGGTTATAGTATACATCAAAATATTTTCTCTAGATGGATCGATTTTTATCAAAGATTTCAATCTCAAATTTCTTTTAATCTCGTATGGCATAACAGGATTACTGAAAAAGCTTTAGTAGATAATGTAAGGGAGTTTGAAAATGAAATTTTTTCGAGTTTTTTTGCTTTAATTGATTCAGAGTTTATGTCCCTCTATCATTTTAGCTCTTTTGATGAAAAAATTGGCTTAGAGTATGCTAGGCTTCAACTTCATACTATAGGGAAAGTTTGGATGCGTTCTCATGTTCGTTCTGTAGTCGAAGATGTAATTTCCAATTTAGAAAAAATGCCTCTCTCTTCAAATTTAGATGTGGAAGAGGCTTTTGAACAGCGCGATCTGAATGTGTGTAGATTAGTTGCCTCTCTTTCTGTTGAGACCGAGGCTGAGAGGTGTATTGAAAGTATTTATGGAACAAGGTTAAGAGTTTTAAATCCATGGGATCCAAGTGGTAAGGGTTGGGAGACCGTTTCTAAATTTTTACTTCAAAAGGCAGAGGAGAGGGAATTTATCTTTAAAAATTTATCTTAATCGGTTAAAGTCTCTTTTCAAAATTTAGACGGAGAGCTTTTTTTGGATGTGTCTACAAAAAAAAGGATGAGTTTCAGAGACGGCGATCTTAATTGTGAAGCGGATATTGCGATGGTCACTGCATTCAAAACAGTGAACGAGGTTAAATGGATTGGATCTATTAGATCGTATTGGGAGGAGATTTCCCGAAAAAGCGATGGTTGGAGCTGCCATCTAGATTTTTGTCGAGTCTGGAGGGAATTTGGGGAGAGTAGGATTCCTGGGTTGACCGAAATTGAATTTTTTGAAGCTGCCCGTGAAAAATTTACGGAAGAGTATCCAGAGTGGATGGGTGAATATGCTCAGTTGCAATTGCGTCTGGCTAGCAGATGTTGGAGAAAAGAGATTTCCAGGCAAACGCTTTCTCCTGTTGAAACTTTAGCTTTGGCCTATTTTCGTGAGAGGAATGAATCCTTAAAGGGGTTGCAGCAATGTTTAAAGGAGAGAATTGATTTTTTTAATTCACTTTGAAATGGACCTATGTTAAAGTAGCGTGTATGAAAATTAAATTTCCTGAGTCAGATACCCCAAAACTAAGCGCGAGTTTCCTAAAAGATTTAGTCTGGAAACATAAAGAGCGCTTTTTAACTGGCCTAGCAATTGCGGCAATAGGATTAACATTTTTTGCCAAAGGTGTGAATGGAAAAGATCACAGGATGGGTGAGTACTTTCAGGCAGGAATCCTGGAGGCTAAGTGCAAAGCTGATAATCAGGTTGATCTTCTAGAGATTACCCGCCTTTTGAAAAAGCATCCCGAGCTGAAACCCTCTTTTGGATCCTATCTGGAACAAGCTTATGTTTTAGAAGGGGAGCTAGTTGAGGCTAAAAAAGTTTCGCTCGAGTCTTTAAAGAGGCTATCTTTTATCAATCCTCTCTATCTTGATTACGCAAAAAATTCTCTTCTTATTGAAGAGGGTAAGTATGCCGAGGCTTTTGCAAAAGCCAAAGAATTAGAGACAAAGATTTCTAAGGAGAGTTCTCCGACTCTTTACGGTCTAAATTTAGTTCGAGCTCAGTTTTTAGAAAATCTGATTCAAAAATCAGAGGCATCTCTTGAGAAATGGAGGGAGATTAAATCGCTTATTTCAAATGAGGTTTATGCTCATTTAAGCGAGGATTCCATATCTCTTGTCGATCTTTATCAGAAATAAACAAGAAACACATCAAATCTTAAAATAAATAAATTTTTATACTTCTTTTTAATTAGAAATAGTACTAATCTCAGACCGTGTTACAATTTTTGGAGTTGTTATGTTTGTTGGATCAGTAGTAAGTTGTATAGCGAATCAGTCTGCCCCTCGCTCGAAATTTTTTGGTATAGCTTATACTCATAAGCAATTAGAGGAAAGGGCAGATACATTATTTAATAAAGAGCTTGCTGCTATCGAGGCAAGACAGGCTGCTCAAAAAAGTCTATTCGGAAGGGTAGCGCCCCCTGCAAAATAGAGGGGGTTAGCTTCTCGCCCCTTTTGTCACTATGTGGTGAATCTCTTCTAGCAATTCAGGTGAATGTTTTGCTAGAGCTAAGATCGCTTTTGCTAGTTTTCTGGGATCTTTTAGAAATTGTATTGTCGCCTCTTTCAAGTGTGCTGAAACTGCAGACTCAGGGTAAATTGGTTTCCCGCTCTCTTCATCAGTTGGAACGCCGATCTCTTTCAATTTTATAAAGTCTCTGTTAAGCCAAAATTTCGCTTGAGTTGTGTCAAATGGTCGCGAGTTTTCTTTGCATAGTTCCTCTAATAAATAAAATGCGTAAGCGGAGAACTTTCCGTGGGGAATTATTTCTGCTAATTCTTTAAGGAGTTCCGTCGGTAAGTAGATGGGAAAATGATCAATTCCGTAAAAGCTTGTATAAGTTTTTGCCATCTCAGAATAGGTTACCAACTCAGAAGAGACAGCGTCGAAGTTTCCTGAGAAATTTGTCTTTGCATCTATTATATTTAGAATAATATCTGCAAGATCTCTTGCGGCTAGATAAGGGAATGCTGGATCGATTTGACCTCTTTTCCCAGGTGTTGGAAAATAGGGGAGCATAGTTGCAAGACCTTCACAATCATGAGGGTGATGCGATTTATCCGCGCAATCTTCGCGGGATTTAATCGCTCCAGCTCTAAGACCTGCATAGGTTACAGAGCTGAATTCTCCTGACTCCCGCGCTTTTATCATAAGGGCTTCAGCTTTTTCTTCTGCTACGAGTTTGCTGAGTACGTAGGGGGACTGTTTAGGGTCAACATAAGAGCAGGCAATCGAACTTAGGTAGATAAAGGCGATATTTTTAACTTTTAGATCGTGCGCGATTTTTATTATCCCTTTGGCAGAGTTAATCGTAGGTAAAATGTTACTTGTGTATAAAGTTTCTCCGCATTTAGGATCTGCAGTTCCTGCGCAGGAAACAATAGATATGCTTTCTGGATTTAGCTCGAGGAGTTTCTCTTCAACTAGTGCTTGAATTTTTGCAGGATTGTGATAGCCATAATCTCCCATAGCGATCGATATGCAACGACTTGGGTCGGGGTAGTTATTTGGTTTTCTAACCAGAGAGATCACTATTCCATCGGAATGCCTATCTAGCCAATCATTTCTTAATATTCTTGAAAAACCTGCATTTCCCCCGATTAAAATAAGAATTTTATGAGATAGGGAGGAGACCTTTGGGGTTGTTTTTTCAGGTGCAGGTGTAATTATTATGGTTGATCCTTTTGGAGAAGAGGGGCCTTCTTGAACCAATTCAACCCTTCTTTCTTCAGTTAGTCTAATGGGTGTATAGAGTGCTTCAAATTTCGATGAAGACATTTTGAATTTCTCTGGAGTGGGGGATAGAGGGGGCGTATCCTCTAGAGCTCTTGTTAGAGCGTCCATAGCATAAGGTGCTGAATACCTAAAGTGAATTGCCAAAATAACCTCCAATATAATTATTACATAATTATAGGAAGCTTATATTTTTATTACAAACATTAAAATATTGATTATTAATGTATTGTATGGAAGCCTTAATTATCTAAAAAATAGTATGACTACAAAGGAGGACAAACTGCAAGTTATTGATTTTTAGGTGTGAAAGATATTTTTCAGGGGAGCCACTTCCTGAATTGAGAATCATTTGATTCTTGCTCCGAAGTGGCTATGACGATTTACTTTTCGCTACTTGTTGAGCAGCAAGCGGATGCATGTAAAGCAATTGATTTTCCTGCAATTAGGCCTACTAGGGCGAATATGATCACGGGGAGGAAAATGCTAGCTAGTATGCTGATAACAGCTGCTGCAATCGATGTAACTCTTTCTTTATAAATGAATTCTAGCGTAGAATGAAACGCTCTTTTGACCGGTTTAGGAAAAATGGCGCCAATAACTGCCAAGATCATGCAAAGAAGTATAGACCATAAAAGCATAGAGCCACCCCAGGCCAGTGTAAAAATTGCACTTAAAATGAATGTGACGCACATGCAAATCTCTAAGCCGTATTTTTTTACCCTGCTCTCTAATTCAGATACTGTAAACCCATTAAATTTTTTCTCGTCTGCCATAATAATACCCTCTTATTCGTTTTATCCTCAACTTATGAATCAGTTGTATTTATTGCAACTTGATTATTAAATTTAGTAATTTTTGAGCGTTTAGCCAGGAAAATTCGAAGTAGGGGTGAAATGCGGGTTAGGTTGCATCGTTTGTCTAAAACAGGTATATTGAGATCTATTTAAATGGATTTGCAAATTATGCTTGTGAATGTTGGCGTTTCGTCTTTAAGGATTCAGAGAGTTTTGAATTGGGGAATAGTCATCTTCTTCAGCCTGATTGTTTTTATCCCTTTTGGGATGTTTATTAGCTCAATTGTTCTTTATGAGTTTGATTTTCAAGGAAATGCTCGCTTTTCTAACAGCGTTTCTGTTGAAAAAGCACTTTCTTTGCCGGATGAGGGTTTGTTAGATTCTTCCTTTATTTCTTTAAGGGGTGATCGCGTCTCCTCCCTTCTTTTGCCTGAAGTTGCAAGAAAGTTAGCCTTTTTTGAAAATTTTGTTAGACCTGATGCTGATATTGGTGAGGAGGTCTATTTAATAGAGCTTAAGGGGAGTGGTCTTAGACGTTTTGTTCTTAAGGGGGAGAGAGTTTTTTTGAATTGGTTGTCAGGAAGTGAAATTTCGTTTTCTGGAGTAGAAACTCCGTTTTGGTTTCAGGTTATCTCAAAAGGGGAAAACGCCCTTTCAGTAGAACTTCATGTCGAGTTTCGTTCTGAAAAGGGGGACATTTTTTATTCAGAAAGTCAGTTAGTTGCTTTGGAGGAAATAAAATACACAGAGGCCTTTGATGGGGAGCTTGTAGAGTTATCTCCGATAATAGCGTATTTGAATGGCTGTAAGATTTTTGATCCAGACATCCTTTTAGAATTATATGGAGGAGAGTCATTTAAGGATGTAAAAGGATTGTATCGAATTCACAGTGAAAGGAATGAATCTCCTCTTTATATCAAGCCTGGGGAATTGTTTGTGTGGAAAGAGGGGCGATTGGTTAAGGAAAAGCTTAGAAGTAAGGATTTTCCATTAATTTTGATTAAAGGGATAGATAATCAAAAATGTGAGATGGTGTTATGGGGTAGAGAGGGATTTTATTCTAAAACTTTTTTCCTCCCAGTTACAAAGGTTGCTCCTCCAAGTTTTAAAATCTCAGAATCGTTTTTAAAGTTGCATCAAAGGACAGATTATTCAGCTACTTTTCAGTTCTTGAATAGAAATAGTATTATTAGAAAGGGGGATTGGATTCTCTGTTCCAAGGATCGGTTTCGAAATTTGAGAACTTTTACTGAATTGAAAGAGTGTTTAAGCTATACTCTCAAAGGAGAGCTTTTTATTTTTGATGGAATCGTTAAGAAAGAGGGGTTGACTTTTTTTACGGGGAGCCTTTTTAATGAAGAGCGCACTGTTGTGAAAAAAGTCGAAATTGCCTTTTCTGAACCAAAGAAAATAGCCCCTTTTAAGAAGAAAGAGACAGCTATTCATGCGCAAGGGAAAAATGAATAAGTATTTAGTTGTGACTTGCTTAGTATGTATTAGTCAATTGTCAGCTCTGACAATTGAAGAGAAGCTAGCTTCACTTAATAGTGAAGGAGAAGTGGCTAAGATAGATACTAATCAAAGTTCTGGAAAAATCAATACTGCGCTACATTCTCTACGCAAGGAACTTAAAAGTAGATATTCCTTTATCGAGCAGCTTGTAGCCCAAAAAGCAACAGAAGAGGAATTTGAAGAACTCTTGCAAGATGTTAATCTCATTCGTGGTGAAATTTATGAAATTGAGTCTAAATATAGAGAAGGTCAAGTAGGAGAGCTTTTAAAAGAAAGTGATATTTATGGAATTTGGGAGCAAGAGGAAATAACTGCAGCTCAGTTTATTACAGAGTATGGATCGCAAGACTATTTATATGTAATTCCTCCGGAAGTGGCTTCTATTAAACTGCAGCTCCATTCTTCTTTAATGATCCCTCGTGAGAGTTATCCTTCTTTAGTAGAAGCTATTTTGAAATATAATGGGGTGGGGGTTAAAGAGGTAAACGCCTATACAAGACAGCTTTATGTTTTGAAGCAAGATCTAGTAGCTGTAAGCTGTATTGCCTCTTTGCGTCACGAGCTTGATGCTTTAGATGCTAAAGCAAGAGTAGCATATCTATTTGCTCCTGCTGCGGAAAATTTAAAAAGTGCATTTTATTTCTTAGAGAGAATTCGTGATCCCAAGTCCACATTTATTTACCAAGTAGGGCCGAAAATTGCATTAATTGGAATGCAGGAAGATGTAAAAAAGCTAGTGGTAATGTGTGAAAACATTTGGGAATCAAAGTATCCAAAAGTAACGAGAGTGATTCCTACTCTCCGAATGCAATCTGAAGAAGTGATCAAAATTTTAAAAAATTATTTCAATGGTCTTTCGGATTCTTCAAAATCTATGATTTCAGTTAAGGGGGGGCATGATTTATCGGTAATTCCTCTGGCTAAAGAGAGTGGTGTGATTTTAATTGGAAGTCAGGATATTGTTGACAGAGCTGAAGCTGTTGTGAAAGAGACTGAAAGTCAAATGGATGACCCCTCAGAATTGACAGTCTATTGGTATACATGCAGCCACAGTAATCCCATAGAGCTTGCCGAGATTTTACAGCAGGTTTACGGTTCTTTGATCTATTCCAAACTTGAGGGTGGTGAGTCTACGAATGTAAGATCCCAGGAGTCCTTTGATTCAGGGTACTCTCCGGATATGATTCCTCCTCCTGTTGATCCTAATGGGGGAATGCCATCAGGGATGCCAGAGGGGTATCGAAATTGGGACGCGCAAGGGGGAAATCATAAACAGTTTTTGCAAGACCAAATGATTTTGGAAGCAGAAAAGGCAAAAAAACATAATTTTATTCCTTATGCTGCGACGGGATCTGTCCTTATGATTGTTCGAAAAGATACCCTTCCAAAAATTAAAGAGGTGATCAAAAAGCTTGATATTCCGAAACGAATGGTTGAGTTAGAGGTTCTTTTATGTGAAAGAATTTTAAATAGTTCTACAAGAACAGGAATTAATTTACTTAAGATAGGGTCAAATGCCTCTGGTGATAGGACTGGAGGAATCAGTTATGATCGAACAGACTCCCCCGTAGTGAAAGGGATTTTTGAATTCTTTTTTTCAAGACCTGCATCAAAAGCATTTCCTGCGTTTGATGTAACTTACAATTTTTTACTCTCGCAAGAAGATGTAAGAGTTTCTGCTTGCCCTTCGGTAATAACCTTAAACCAAGTTCCAGCCACGATTGCTATAACCGATCAGATTTCGATTAATAATGGGGCTTCTCCAGTTGACACGCAAAGTAACAAAGTTTTTTTTCAAGATTCTTATGAGCGTGCCGACTTTGGGATCACAATGACTTTAACGCCGACAATTCACGAGCCAGATATTGACGATCCAGATCACATTGTTTATGTAACTTTGGATAATAATATTGCATTTGAAAATATAAAAAGAGATAGTCAAAAAGATAGACCCGATGTGCACAAGCGGACAGTAAAGAACCAGGTTAGAATTGCGGATGGACAGACAATTATTTTAGGCGGTCTTCGCAGCAAGCAAGCAGAAGATAAAAATGAAAAAATTCCGTTTTTAGGAGAAATTCCTGGAATAGGAAAATTGTTTGGTACAACGGTTCTTAATGATAAATCCAATGAGATGTTTATTTTTATTAAGCCAAAAGTGGTTCATGATCCAAGGTACGATTTGCTTAAGATAAGAGAAGATAGGCTCAAGAAAAGACCTGGCGATATTGAGTCGCTTTTAGACAAGATTCGAGAGGCCAGAGAACGCAAAGAGACCAGGACCTTTGAGCAAAGTTTCAACCTTTTCTTTGGAGACCCTGATGACGCGACTACTCAGCTTTGATAAGTTTGCAGAGCTTGAAACAATTGCAGAGCAAGCGGGAATCCAATTTGAAAGAGATTTGCTTAAGTTTGATTTTATAGATTCTAAAATCAAAATTCTTCCCTACGCATATGTTAAGAAAAAGGGGGTGATTCCCCTGAAAGAAGAAGAGGGAGTTATCTTTGTTGCTGTTTCTGATCCTTATGACTTAGAAACCCCGAGCGAGATTAAATGCATCACAGGTTCAGCCGTTAAAGAGGTTTTGGCCCCTAGAGATAGAATTGATGAGGCTATTGAGCGTTGTTATGGAGAAAATGGGGACGCCTCTCTTGTAATTCAAGAGCTTGACCAGGAAAGTAGCGTCGCTACAAGCATAGAAAGTGATGATGAGTACGATCTTCTTGCTGGTGAATCTGACTCTTCTATTATAAAAATTTTTAATACAATTTTAATTGAAGCGCTTAATAGTGCTGCTTCAGATATTCATTTGGAGCCTGTTGAAAAAGGTCTTCATGTCCGTTATCGAATAGATGGAATGTTACAGATAAGACACACCCTTTCAAAGGATGTTCAAATCCCCTTAGCAACCCGTATCAAAGTGCTTGCCAAGCTTGATATAGCTGAGCACAGACTTCCCCAAGATGGAAGGATTAAACTTCGTATGGGGGGAAGAGAAATTGATTTTCGTGTCAGTACGGTCCCTGTTGTCTTTGGAGAAAGAGTCGTCCTTAGGATTTTCGATACCTCTCAACAACAATTAAATTTAGATCAATTGGGTATCCGCAAAGAGATGGTGCAGGTATTAAGGAAGCAAATACAAAAAAGTCAGGGAATTTTGCTTGTTACAGGTCCAACAGGAAGTGGAAAAACAACCACACTTTATAGCATACTTTCTGAAATTAGATCGCCAGAAATTAATATTATGACGATCGAAGATCCAGTCGAATTCAAGCTTGAGGGGCTAGCGCAAATTGGAGTCAATCCGAAAATTCAATTAAATTTTGCAAAAGGATTAAGGCACATTTTGCGTCAAGATCCGGATGTGATTATGATTGGGGAGATTCGTGATAGGGAGACTGCTGAGATCGCCGTTCAAGCCTCTCTTACGGGACATTTAGTGGTAAGTACACTTCATACAAATGACGCTCCTGCAGCAATCGCAAGACTTGTAGATATGGGTGTTGAGCCCTACCTTCTCTCTTCATCGCTTATTGGAGTATTAGCCCAAAGACTTGTTCGTAAAATTTGTACCCACTGCAAAACTTCTTATAAACCAAGTACAGATGAGCTCTTGGAGCTCTCTTATAATGGCGATGATAAGGCTCTTCTTTATAAAGGAAGGGGTTGTGAGAATTGTTTTCACACAGGATACCGGGGACGAGAAGGAATTTATGAATTTATGCCAGTTTCTACAAAAGTTAAACAACAGATTCTTCAAAGTCCCGATGCGCAGCAACTTCAAAGGATAGCTACAGAGGAGGGAATGCTCAGCCTTCGAAAAGAGGGGATGATCCTTGCCCTTTCAGGTGTCACTTCTCTTGAAGAGGTTCTTCGCGTCTCACGCCAGCTTGACGAGGAGTGTTAATGCCATTATTTCAATACGTCGCTATTGGTTCTTCAGGGAAAATGATTAAGGGAATCATTGATGCGGATAGTTTAGAACTTGCTAAAGAGAGATTGCATGCACGGGAAATAGTTGTTACAAAGATGGGACCTGCAAAAAAGGAGAGAGAGGCCAATCTTGGTTCCGAAACTATCATTCATTTTACAAGAGATTTAAGTGGTCTATTAAGGTCTGGATTGCCTCTCTATGAGAGTTTGCTTACAATTGAAGAGAAATACCGTTCCCACAAGTTTCATTATCTTTTTTTGGACCTTTGCGATCAAGTCAAGCAAGGTAAATCGCTTTCTCAGGCCCTGAGCGCGTATCCGAGGTCTTTTAATTCCGTCTATATTTCGATGATTGCATCTGGAGAAAATACGGGAAATTTAGAAAAAGCGTTTGTTCAGTTATATAGAGTGGTCTCTCGAAATGAGAAATTCCGAAGGCAAATGCGGTCTGCAATGATTTATCCTGCATTTTTGTCTGTATTTTGTCTGATTGTGTTAGTAGGGCTTTTCCTTTTTTTAATTCCCTCCATGAAGGAATTGCTCGAGGGAAGAGAGCTTCACCCTATTACAAAAACAATTCTAAACATCTCTAATAATTTAGAAAAAAACCTGGCTTTCTATCTTGTAGGGGCGGTTTTATCGGTCACTTTTGGAGTGTTTGTCGCGAAGACAAAGTCATTTAAAGATAGATGTAAGCAGTGGCTTTTATATATTCCATTTTTTAGAACAATTTTTACAGAAAGCATTTTGATGCGATTTTCTCGAGTGTTAGCGGTTCTTCTTGCCAGCGGCGTTCCTATCGTGGAAGCCTTGAAACTTTCAAGAAGTGTGATGAATCACATCAGTTTTGAGGTGGCGATAAAAAACGTGGAAGAGGGGATTATTCAAGGGAGAAAGCTGTCCGATGAACTAAAAAAATCAGGCCTATTTCCCTCCCTTATGATTCGAATGCTTGCCACTGCGGAAGAGACGGGAAGCCCTACAGAAATGTTAGAACATGTTGCAGATATTTACGAAGAGCAGCTAGAGAGAACGCTTGTTCAATTTACAAATCTTTTGCAACCTGTTATGCTGCTTATTTTAGGGGTGATTGTCGGAGTTGTTTTACTCTCGGTATTACTCCCATTAACGGACGTTTCAACTCTATTGTGAGGTATGGATATGAAAATAAAAAAAAGGGCGCTAACACTAATTGAGATCATGATTGTAATTTTTATTATAGGTCTGATTGGTAGTGTGATAGGGTATAATATGAAGGGCAGTCTCGATGAGGGAAAATCATTTAAAAGTGAACACGGTTCAAAACAAGTTTATGATTTTCTTACTCTGCAAATTGCACAAAAAAAAGATGCCTTTGAGGGGATCTTAGCAAATCCTGAAGAGGCTCTTGCAAATACAGGTTTTGTTAATAGAGTGGACAAGCTAATCAAGGATGGCTGGAATCAAAAATACATTATTGAAAAAATTGAGCCGACAGAAGGGAAAGAGGCCGATTTCATCGTCTATTCAAAAAATTGGTATAATTTCTTGAAAAACAAGAAAAAATTGACAAACCAAGAGATGCAAGAAGAGTATCCTTGGGCTTTCCACTTCAATGAAGAGGAAATTCAGGCAGACGGTTAACGGTATTGTTTTTATCGACTATCTAGTTGAATAAGAGGTATTTACGAGAAAGCGCAACTTTACTCTGATTGAGATTATGGTCTGCATGACCCTTTTAGCGATTATGGGCTCGGTTATGATTTATAAAGGTACAAAACTGCTACAGGAGAGGCGATTTTCTTCCTCGTGTGAAACGTTAACTAGCGAGATTTTTTTGACAAAAAGCTTGGCAATTAGTTACCAAATTGATATCCATTTAATCTTAGAGCAGAAAAATGGAAAGTTCTATCTGACAAGAAACACAGATTTTTCCCCAAAACACATTAAGCCTTTACTAGAATCTCGGGTAGAATTGCCCGAATTGGTTTTTGGTAAAGAAGATCTAGTAAAGGAATTTTATTTTTATGGAAATGGTTGGATTGATGGAGAGGAAAAATTGATTCTTTTTATGGCCAGCCATTTAAAAAAACAGTATAATGTTGAAGTAAAACACTCTTATAGGAAGGCCGTATGAACTTTATTTTTTTAGCATCCATTCTTTTGGGATCACTTGTAGCGCATGAGGTCCCGATAGTAAGAGAGCATTTATTACAAAGAGCGCCTGAGTGGACTCCCAAGATTGTTGAGACCTATCCCAATGGATCTGCAAAGGGAATTTATTTTTATGAAGATGGATCTGATGGAAAGCAACAAGCTATCAAAAGAGTTCTTTTATCAGAAAAGGGAGAAGTTTTAGTTGAAGAAGATCTTTTAGGAGATAAGCAGCACGGCCTTTCTGTGAATTATTATTCTGAAGGAAAAGTAAAAGAAATAGTTTGCTATGCAAATGGTGTAAAACAAGGGCCACATAAGGAATTCTATCAAAGTGGTCCGTTGAAAAGTGAAGAGACTTTTGATCAGGGAGTTCTCTTGGGTAAAAAAACGACATTTTACGAAGATGGAACTAAAGAATTTGAATGCGAATTCCAAGAGGGTAAACTTGAAGGTGATGCATTAAGTTTTTATCCAAATGGTAAAAGAAAATCGATTGTCTCTTATGTAAATGGACTGAAAGAGGGATTTGGAACCGAGTGGTATGAAAACGGGGTGGTTAAAATTAAGGTCTCTTATCTAGCCGACAAGGAGAATGATTCGGGGAATACGCCTGCACTGGTTGCCTATGATGAGCTTGGGGCAATTTTTTCAGTACGACATTTTGATAGGGGGGTACCTGTTGGATCTCACGTAGTCTATCACCCTAATGGAAGGGAAGCAGATAAGGTAAGTTACAAAAACGGAAAAATGCACGGAGTTGCTAAAGCGTTTTCACTTACAGGTGATCAGGTAGGTGAAACTACCTATAAAGATGGAAATAGGGTAGGAAAAAGTTGGTTAAAATATGAAAATGGCCATTACAAATTTTATGCAGAGTATAATGAAAAGGGAGAATTACTTAAGCCTATTAAAGAATATGCAGAAAATGGAAAAGAGATCGCTGAGTACTCTTTAAAAAATGAAAAACTGGATGGAAGGCTTCGCAAATGGAGTGATAAAGGGATGCTTCTTGTCGATTATGCCTATCACGAAGGGGTTTTTACAGGTGCACAAAAAGAGTGGTTTGAAAATGGATCTCAGCATAAGTCTTATACTTACACCAAAGAGGGCAAATTAACAGGGATCGGAACTGAGTGGCATCAAAATGGTGTTAAAGCGTTAGAGGCTAACTATCAAGATGGAAAGGTGGAAGGGGAGATTAGTGAATGGTATGAGAGTGGAAAGCTCAAATCTAAACGTAGCTACAAAGAGGGAGAACCTTCTGGAATGCATCAAACCTGGTATGAAAATGGGGTAGAAAGAGAGAGAGCTAATTTTCAGAAAGGGGTAATTACGGGGACGCATTGCCAATGGAATGAGAAAGGAGAGTTAATTTTAGAAGAGACTTTCGACAACAAGGGGAAAGCTAAAGGAACTCTTAAAGCATTTTATGGAAAAGATCGTCCTAAAGAGATTGTCGAAGTTTCCCATGGAGCGCGCCATGGAAAAACATTAGAATACCATGAAAATGGACAGTTGAAACTCAAGGCTAATTATCAAAATGATAAGCCTGAGGGGGTGGTAGAGGGTTGGTTTGAGGATGGAATGTTAGCCTTTACAAAAATTTATAAAGAGGGAAAACAGGTAGGGGAGCAAAAAGAGTTTTTTGAAAAGCAACAGGGTCTGTTGAGACTTTGCTTGTATAACAGCAAAGGTGAGATGGATGGGGAACAAAAAATGTTTTATCCTAATGGCAATTTACAATCTATCATGACCTATAAAGATGGCCTATTGCATGGGAAAAAAGCCCTTTTTAATCAAGAGGGCGATGTTCTTGAAGAGGGCTACTATGAACAGGGAAAGCTGCATGGTGTATTAAGACAAATGGATCAGAAGGGAAGAGAAGTTGTTTGCACTTACGTAAAAAATAGGAAAGAGGGCCCTTATGAAGTTTACTACCCTCTTCACCCTAAGTATGGAAAGGTCAAGGCGTTTGAGGCAGTCTATGTAAATGGATTAATCGAAGGGGAAGTGCTCGAGTATAGTGAGGCTGGGAATAAAATCGCAGTGTCACATTTTGTTAATGGGAAAAAAGAGGGGGAGGCGACCCTTTATAATGAAAAAGGGCAGCTCCTTGCGAAGATGAATTTTACCAACGATAAGCAAAATGGTGAAACTATACAATACTACCCTGAGGGAAGTGTTTATAAAATTTCCAATTTTGTGAATCAAGAGATTAACGGCGAAGAAAAAACTTTCTACCCTAATGGGAAACTATCAGCGCTTGTATCTTATAAGTATGGAAAACAAGATGGTCCTTCTCAATCCTGGAATGAAGAGGGGGTTCTTATCTATGAAGGGGAATTTAAAGATGGTAAAAAAGAGGGGAAAATTAGTAAGTATTACGATTCTGGAAAGCCTCGCCTGATTCAGATCTATAAGGATGATACTCTAGTTTCAAAAGAGGCTTTTAACTAGCGGTAGCCTCATTTGATTTTAGCATTAACTGATAGAGGAGCGTAGTAGAGGTTTTGCGCTCCTTTTTTATTGAGAAAAATTTTTCTATAGTAGAAACAATTGATTTTGCGATTTGAGAGGGGGCTTCTAGAAAAATTTTACTCTCATTAGAGAGAGTTTTTGAGGTGGAAAGAAGATTAAGTAGCTTTATGTAGCCCTCTTCTCCTATTGGATAAGGAGGGTCGATAAAGAGAATATCAAAAGCTTCTCTCTCATACTCTTCAAGATATTCAAATGCATCTTTTTGAATCACCCAAGCACTAGTTTTAAGTCCAAGAGTTTCTAAATTTTCTCTTATACAATGGATGGCTAAGGGATTGTTATCAATAAAACAGGTGAATTTTGCCCCTCTACTTAAAGCTTCGAGGCCGATAGCGCCGCTGCCTGCAAATAAATCAAGGATTCGTCTCTCCTCAATACAGAATTGGAGGCTATCAAAAATTGATTTGCGTAATAGAGAGGTAATTGGTCTTGTAGAAGGGGTATTAGGAGTCTTTATATTTCTCCCTTTTAAACTTCCCCCTAAAATTTTTAATAGCATACAATCTCCCCATTTACCCTTCAAATCACTGGTGTTACAAAAATTGTATCAAAGTGAGTGATTTTGGTCTGGGTTTTTCGCTACTAGATTGTAATTACAGTTATAAAGGGAGGCTCCTTGCTATCCTACTCTGAACTCCTTTTGCATGTGCTCCCACAAGCTCTACACCAGCGTCAAAGGCATCTTTAACATCTTTGCCTACAGCGCGTTCCACTCTACTATGAATTTCAGAGAAGGCTCTGCGCTTCAACGGCTCTTTGCCATGAGCTAGATCTGAAAAAATTGAACCTGAGCTTCCTCTTAAAGAAAGCGAGCTTGGTCCACTACCAAAGGGGGCGCCCTCTACTTTTGGCGATCCATGTTCTGCTTTAGGGGAGAAAATTGCTCTAACAAATTTCTCTGCAGAGCTTAATTTATCAACCATCTCTATATCCGGAGCGCCTCTTCCTGAGCTTGGATCGGTAGGTAATTCTGCAGAAGTAGCTGGAGAAGAAAGTGCCGCAGAAGCGGTGTGGGCAGCAATTGCAACAAGTGTCGCTTTTTTTCTTACAAGACTTAGCAGTGCCCGCTTAAATTTCTCTTTTTTTTCTAGCTTAAGGTACGTAGACTCCCTTTCTTTCGCTAAATCAATTTTTTTAGCTATTTTCTTTCTTAGGGACTGAACGGCTGGCGAACCGCTAAGTCTAGACGAGCTTAGGGCCCTATCAGTATTTTTTAGCATGAAGGTCTCTATTTTTAAAATATTTTCTTTCAATGCATATTCCATCTGTCCGCATGCAGCATGGAACTCTCCTTCTCCAGCAGTTGCAGAAAGTCTTAAAGCGGCATTACCAACAGGACTAGACGTCATAATTACACCTAATGTTATTTTATATACTCCTTAATTATAACATATAATAAAATCTTAGTAAATTATTTTTTTAATTATGACCTTTGTGCAGAAGTAAAAATATTGTTAACTCATTTAAGGTTAAGTATTTAAGCATTTAAAGATATTCTTTTGTGTCTATAGCTAGACTAGAAGCTGAATCTCGTAGAAACGAAAGAAATCCCATAATTAATGCATCTATACCGAAAAACAAGAAGAATCGGTTTTTAAATATTTTTTACCACTCGCAAACTATGTTTGCTAGAGAGCAGAGAGCCCACAGAGGAAGAAATTAAACCTTAAATCGACGTATCCCGTCACGAAGCAAGTTCACACTCAAATTGATCAATAGACCCTTTTTGCAATCAGACAGCTTTAGATAGGACAGTATCTGTGCTTCGGGAATTGGTGAAATCCCTGCTACAGATTTGATTTCAACAATCACTTGATCTTCAATGACCAAATCAGCACGATACCCACAATCAAGCATTACATCTTTGCAAAATCTGGGTCCTTCAACTCTCATGAGTATAGAGTAAAAATTGTAGTTTTGTAATAGTTTTATGGAACTATAGAGACCATTTTACATCGTAAGGTGTTATAAGATCTTTAGCTAAAACAAGCTCAGATTGCTTATTTGTGAAGATAAAATTGAGGACGTGAGTGAGAGCTTCTTTAGTAAATAGCTCTTTATCTATAGCCTTTCCTTTAGCAGCTTTTGAAAGATTGATTTTTTTAACGATATTTAACCACTTATCTCCCGATTTTCCCTGGATAATAAAGCTGAGATCTTCGAGTTTTTCAGCCTGGCCATAAATTGTGTAGGGTTTACCCGAGTAAAAGAGGGGGGCAGTTTTCGTATTATGAGCAAAATTGATTTTTTGAGAGGGGTCAGTGAGGGTGATTGAAATATCTGAGGCAATCGGTTTTTGAATCTTTTTAACAAGTACAGCAAGTTTCCTTGGAAAGGCAGCATGCGTTTGTGAATGAAGAAATTCCCCTCTCCCAAGTTTTGATAAGAGTTCTAGCATTGCCATATTGTTATTGTCGCTAACAGCAGCGGTGCAAAGGGAAAAATTATCTGTTTGGTTGTGAAAGATTTTATAGAGGGATTCACGATTGAAGCGGATGTTTTTAAGAAAATGGCCATTGCTGAGGATGATCACTGTATGGGGCTCTCCAAGCTCTTCTGCCTGTTTTTGAATCGCTTCGATTTGAGAGATTAGTGCAGAAAAGGAGGAGCTCCATTTTTGTGATACTTTATCCAAATTTTTCCGCATGAATTGAATAGCCGATTTTGTCGGTTTTAAATCTTCGGCACTTAATTTTTCACACGTTTGGTCAAAAGTGATGATGTTGAATGTGGCAGACTCGTCAATTTGTGAGAGTGCCTGTATGAGACTTGACTTAAACGAGGCAAATCGGTGGGATTCGATAGAGCTGCTTCTGTCAAGTATGAAATAGATGTGTTCAGGAAGGGGATCTAAGCAATCATGGTTGTAAGGAGAAACTTGGAGGGAAAATGCGTACCCCTCTTTTTCCATTTTTTTAATAACATGGACGTCTACTTTAAAATCATCCCCTAAAGAGTAGGTTTGTAAAAATTCTAGAGAGGGTAGCTCTGATAAATTGTGGACTAAAAAGCGGTTGCTTCGATTTATTGAGGTTGCCTCTTCCCGAATAAATGAAAACTCTGAAACCGCTTTAATTTCTAAAAGAGCAACCATAAGTTCTTTGAACTCGATAGGTGGCATAAATTTTGTATCAAACGGAATTAGATCAACGAGAGCCGGGGGGATCTCGGTCTCAAAGTATGAAATTGAGTTTTCTGCTAGATCTGCTATTGCATTAGAATAGGGAATTGAAAAGGGGGGATAGGAGAGAACTTCGGTGCTTGTTGTAATTAGTCCGGCTTGCAAAAATTCCTTTTTTGGAAAGACGCCCTCTTTGGGAAGAAACTTCCTTCCACTTCTCCCCGAGGGAGTGGATACTAGAAACTCGAGGGCTTTTGAACTTTTAGAGGGGTGAACCTTATGAGAGGCGCTCTCTGGAAGGGAAATCGAGCAAAGAGTTTGGTTAAAATAATCAGATTCGTTAACTTTTATTTTTTCTAAACGGGCAAGATGGACTGTTTTATAAAGGGAGGGGGTTTTATTAAGTTCAGAGGGGGAGAGGGGACGTTTTCTAGAAATTAGAGATGTTAATACTGAGTTATTTAAACTATTGAAATTTAATTTAGCTCCGGAGAGCTCAATGGGTTCATCCCCTGCAAGCGCTGGAATAAATTCAGTGACATAAAATTGGTTCTGAGAAAAAATTTGACCATTGATTAATGATAAAGAGAGAGAGTGATTGCTCTCAAATAAAGGGTTAGAGACCTCTTCCTTTGAGGAGAAAAAAGTTTGGGGTTTTTCTGTTAGGAGGAAAAAATTATCAATTTGCTTTTTTTGCCTAGGACTCCATTGATTAAGGGTGGCAAGAATATGAGATTTTTTATTTTCCTCGCTCTCATTCGGTATGAGTGAAAAGGAGAGAGGTGTTAATGATACTTGCAGCACCCCTGTATTGTTTTTAGAAAGTTGTAATTTAGCTAAAAAAAAACCGTCGTATTCGATGTTTGGGAGCTCCGTAGAGTTTTTGGAAGGGAGCGCTTGAGCCATAACTTCAGGAGAGATCAATTTAGAAAATTGTGGAGAGAGATTGGGTATTTCTACACTAAGGGAGTAGGGAATAGCTTTTTTTAAGATAACGGGGGGGTGGTTTTTGAATTTTAAAGGAGAAGGTGTGATATCAAAACGGTAATTAGTAGCGGTTGTTTTGTCTAACTCCAATTTTGATTCAAATGGGAGTGCTTGAGAGTGCATAGCGAATTCATCGCTCTCTTTTCTAGGGGATAGGTTTTTTTCAAATTTCCTATGGGATATTTTTACACTTAATGGAATAAAAGGTAGGTCTAGAGAGAGAGATTTTGAGAGAGAGCTCTTCCTGCTTTTTAAATGGAAAGAAGTTAAAGGGGGAGAGAGATCGTTGGTCACTTTGCAACTAACCTTATTTGAACCCGTTTTCCACTGATTCCAATTGTTAACAGGTTTTAAATAGAGCGAGTTAGGTTCGTAAGTGAATGTAGGGAGTTCATTTAAAATAGGGGTGCGTGAAATTTTTTCAATCGGATTTGGTTGAAATAGTGATATCGATTTTTTGATAGAGGGGAAAGTAAGAATTGTGTGAAAAGTGGTTTGTTTTTTTAAAAAGACAAGAGTTGAAGAAGTAACATTCAATGAGGTTTTAGGATCAATTTTGAAAATATAACTTCCCTGTGCTGGAACCCTCTCAGAAACGAGAGAGGGTTCAAAAGTAGAGGCAATGGTTAATTGGTTCTCATCAACGTTCTCAAGCCTTGCATAAACCGTTGTTTGCAAAACATAAAACTTTGGAGCATTTATTTGGTTTATCTGAGGAAGGAAGACATTTATAGAAGAGGGGGTATAAGTTCTAGCTTTAGGCGAAATGTATGAAGTTACATTGTTTTGATAATCAAAAATAATTTTTTCTAGATAAAATTGCGATCTTGGATTTGTGAAATAAGGACTTACTTTCAGGTGATTCAAGTCGTAGCTTATTTCAAGCGGAGAATCATCGGAAACATCTTCTGCTTTTAAGTTGAGAGTTTCCTCTTTTGTCAAGGAGTTGTTTAAATTGAGTGAATCTACTAAAGAAAGGGGAACGTAGTAATAAAATGAAGAGACAAAAGGGAGATTAAACATCACATCATTGGTTTTTGTAATGTAGGCAAATTCCCTTTTTTGCGACTCCAAAAAAGATTTCAAAGGGGTCAGTTTTTGTTCTATTTTTTCAGGAGAGAGATCAGGAGGAGCTAGGATTACCGAAGGGAAATAAAAGACCTTCTCTTCTACTTCAGGAGTCCTCGAATAGCTGTATAGAGCAGAGAGGCTAAGGCTCGCCATAGCCAAGAAAACAGGATGTTTAATTATCTTAAAACAAATCACTTAGCCTTCTCTGCTCTTTAGGGTTTTATACAATTTTCGCTTTTTTTAATGCACTTAGACTTTCTTCAGCTCGTATTCTTAAATAGTATGTAGAATCGGGCTCTTTTACAAAAGTCGAAAGGATTTGCCTTGCCTTATCATTGCAAAGTGAAGATTGTGCAGATTTGCCCTCTTTACTTGCAAAAACCGCATTGCATCTCTCAATTTCTGCTTCTAAAAATTGATTATAAACAGCATAGAGTTTTGCTTTCGCGCTATTTTCTTTTAGCGCTTTATGATAAGTGGTGATCATAGGATCTTCATTATCATTAAAGTCCTCTTTAATTCTTGTGAGAAAGAATAAGTAGCGGAAAGCTCGATCTTCTTCTTTTGCAACCTGAGCTCGGATCCAAGCGTATTCTAAAGCAGCTTCAAGATGAAGTGGTTCAGAAGCTGCTGACTTTCTAATTTGAAGCTCTTTAAGATCGCTTAAAATTTTAAGAACTTCTGGATTATCCTCTTTTTTCTGATCAGGTTTAAGATTTGCAAATTTCAATCTCGCAGTTTGGAGAGCTGCATATTCAGCAACAAACGAAGGATCTTTTCTAAAATTATCTACAATAAATTTATAAGTATCGTAGGCATTTTCATTTTGAGAGGTAAGCTCGTAAGCTTTAGCAAGCTCTGTTAGAGCCTCCTTTTGAAGTTTCCAGTTCCATTCAGGATGTGCTGTTTGTTCTTCAATTAAAGCGCGCAAAAGTTCAATTTTTTTGTCGTATTTCTTTTCTCTTCCATTTAGATTCGCAAGTTTTACAATTTCCCACTCTAGGAAAGTGTGATCCTTATCTAGAGAAGTAAGTTTACCCTCCTCTCCTTGGATTAGAATTGCTTGAAGAAGAGATCTAGATCGTGTGTAAGCAGACTCCATTTCTGGACTTGGAAGAGCTCCATCCCCTTCAAAAATTTCTGGGAGAGAAACAGACTTATCGAAATAGTAATTGGCAAGCCAGAGACGGTTTTCCAATTTTACGGGAACATCACCTGCTTGCATCGCTTGGAATAAATGCTCTGCAGCAAGGTCATACACCTGAGAATTTGTAGGTTGAGATTTGTTGATTGTGGAAAGATAGGTGTTATAGAGTTCCAGGTGAATTGAGGATTTGCCTGTAAGATTGGGGTTTCCTTTAAGAGCTGCCTCTGCGTGTTCACAGAAAAGTTTACCATCTCCCTTTAATTTATTGTGGCAAAGTGCCGTCAGTAAATGAGCCTCTGGCAAAGTCTTATCTCCTGAATACGATGAGAGATACCCATGGAAGGTGGCAAGAGCTTCATTGTATTTGCCTAATTCATAACCCATTTTCCCTTGGAGAAAAAGACACTCTTGAAGTTCACTAGGGCTAAGAGCCCCTTTTTGAGCTAGAATTTTTTTAAGGTCGTCATAAAATTGCTGCTTTGAATAGACTACATTTTCACCAGCTTCTTTTTGTTTAAGAAGATTGATTCCGCTTGATAGGAAATACTTCCAGGCTGATGGAGCAAATGAGCTGTCAGGATATTTCTTCAAAAAGGTTGCTAAGGTGGAGTGACACTCTTCATAGTCTTGATTGCTGTGTGTGACAATACTATACTCAAGTAATAGGGATTCTGGACTATCAAAGCTGGGGTGGTTTTGTAAAATTTCTCTTAGCTTTTCAGCAGAACCTTTAAAGTCCCCTTTGTCTTTTAACATCATTGCGTGAACAAAAAAGGCTTGTGGAAGCTCTGCATCTTTTGGAAACACAGTCTGTAAAAGAGTCATAGTCTCATGATACAGAGTCTCGTTTTTTAGTGTTTGCGCAGAATTTAATTGCATTAAGAGGGCGTTTCTGAGTTCTAATGAGGGGTCCGATGCCGTTAGAATATATTTATTTAACCATTCGGAGGAGTCTTTGTAGTTTTCAAGAGCAAAATAGCTTCTTCCAATCATGTAGGTTACAACAGATAGTTTATCATTGGGAATAGAGCTCAACATTTTTGGATAGGTCTTCAACACATCATCGAATCGATCCTCTTGGAAAAGAAGGATTAAGTGATTCAGTGATGCGTCTGTCGCTTTAGGTCCACCCTTACTCGCGATTGTAGCAAATGTTGCAATCGCCCCAGGTCTATCGTGCACAGATTGGGAAAGAGCTGCATGAAACAAGAGGTCATCTCTTTTATCTGCATGACGATCAGCTAGTTGCAGAAAAAAATCTGCAGCTTTTTTACTCTCATTCTTCGCAGAGTAGATCTCAGCTAAGGCAAACATAGAGGGATCATTGAATGATGAGCTTAAAATTTCCTCATAAAGAGGTTCTGCTTTAGAAAATAGCTCAACTTTTTTGTCAGCACTTTCACTTGCAAGCCCCGCTCTAAAATATGCCTCACCCATAAGAAATCGAAATTCTTCTTTTCTGGCATCAATTTCTGGAACAGATTTTGAAAGGAATGGAGTGCCTTGTTGAATCATTGCATCAAATAAATTAAGTTCGTAAAAGCACTGAAGCTTATTTAGAATAATTTTTTCGATAATTGGAGAAGTGTGTATTTGGCTGTATAGGGAGAGAGCATCCTCGTAAGCATTTTCCTGAAGGTATAAGTCTCCTAAAATCCCCCTAAGGTGGTCATTAATTTTGCTTTTAGGATGCTTTTCTAAAAAGGAAATAATTTGGGCTTTTACAATGGCGTAGTCCTGATCTTTCCAGAATTCAGCAATTCTTCTTACAAGAAATGCCTCCTCTTTGTCGTCTACGGAATAGGCAGTTTTTGCAGCCTGTAAATTTAATGGAGCCTGCATACCAATAGTTAAAGTTGCAGCACAAAGAAGAAAACGCACTTTTTGTTCAAAAAAAGACATACAATCACCAATATTTTTTTAGCTGATTATACAATTCGTCTCTTATAGAACAAATGAAATTTTTAATTTTATTGAGTAATTTTAAAGGAGTGGTAGTGAGAGAGCAGATGACCAGCATATTTTGCATCAATTTTTCTCAAAGCTTCATAAGTAAGAAGCCCTTTTGCCGTTTTACCCAATTTAAAATAGAGAACTCCTTGACGAAGTAGAATTTCTTTATCCTTGGAGCGAAGATTTGCAAGAATTTCGTACTCAGAAAGTTCGTCATCCCACCGCTTTAGTTGGTGATAGCAGCTAGCAAGTTGGGCGTGAGTCCAAGGATCATTTGGCGCAAGTTCATCAAGAATTTTTAGTTCTTCTATAGCGCTTTTGGTAACTAGTTCGATTTTTTCTGGTAAATTCAGTTTTACGAAAATTTTGTCTGAAATGAAAGAGGAGAGTTCAGGAGATCTTTCATACATTTTTGAAAGCGTCATATAAACATTTGCAAGGGAAGTGTGAATAGCTAAGTCGGTAGGTTCTGAGAGGAGAGTGTGGACATATTCATCGAGAGAAAGTTGGATAAATAGTTCTTGCATGAGGAGAACATCTTTAAAATGAAAAATAAAACGGGTTTTTAAAAAGAAGGATTTAAAGAATTTAAAAGGGGGGAGGGAGAGTGCATAAATTCGTTTTTCAGAAAGCATGTGGGCAAGTTGAAATGCAGTTTTTGCCATTGCTAAATGAATTTCTTCCTCTGTGAGAGAGGGGAGGATATGTTTTTTGCAAGATTGGATAAACTGGGTGCGTAGCTGGGTAAATTGCTCACTTTTTTTACCTTGAAAGTAGTAATTCAAAATGAGATAAGAGAAAATTGTAAGGACCAAGCTGGCAAGCGATGTGATAAAAGCAATAGACTCTGAATAGCTTAAAATCGATATTGAAAATATTAGAGCTTCAATAACCGTTACAAGAATAAAAGAGACATGAAAAAACGTGTACGAATTTAAGATTTGACGAAATTTAGAAAAAACTTGAAAGCCCTCATGCTCAATTTTTTCAGCATATTCGTGAACTTGAAAGGTCTCGGGCTGCTCAGTTTGATAAAATGTTGCCATCTATTTATTCTCAAAACTTGAAGTTTTCATTAGAGAATTATCTAAACGGAAGATAATCTCAATCGAAATTTTTATATTTTTCTAAACTTTTTTTATACTCTGTTTTCTCTCATTGCTTTAATTACTTTTTTTGAGACGCCAGCTTTTTTTAGTTTTCCTACATCGTCAGAAGTTAAGCTATAAGTTCCATTTCCCTGAAGTGCCCCAATAATTTTTTCATCTTCTATTCCTGCTTTGTGCATTTTAATAACATCATCTACGGTTAGAGGCTCTCCAGAATCATATCGATTTCTTGTCTGTTCATCCAATTTTTCTCTATCGGAGGCGTCTAAAGCAGCTCCAATTATTGCGCCGCCAACAGCCCCAGCTCCTGCTCCGATAAGCGCGCCAGTTCCCCCACCAAAAGCTCCGCCGATAATTGCACCCCCTCCAGCACCGATAAGGGCGCCACTTCCTGCTTTAGTTTCGCAAGATAATAGTGTTAGACAGAGGAAAGGATAGATTAAGCTGCGCATCTTTAAGTCCTTATCATGTAGTTGATTACCTTAAATGGGACCCCTTCGGCTTGAAGTCGTAACACATCGCTTGTTGTGAGCTCAAATCGACTCCCTGTGTGACTGATTAGTCGAATCAAAATGTCGGATGTGAAACCAAGCTGCTGAAGGAAAATTACCTCATCTATACTTATAGGCGTTGTCTCGGTGATTTTTTTCAAAATTTGAGGCCCATGTTCCTTTAGTAATAAGAGGTCATCTTCGGGTAGGGATAAACTATTTTTTTGGGAAAGCTTGGATTGTTCTGGCTTAGTAACGGTCTCATTTTGTCCGTTATAAGAGCATGATGAGAGTAGAAATAGGGTACTTAAGACAATTCCAAAAAGCTTCATATAAACTTGCCTTTTTATTAATTATTCAGTTCTTCCTTATAAAAAACAGATTATTAATTAAAACTCAAGTTATTTATAAAAACATTTTATTATATTTTTTGTAAAAATAAAAAAGACTCAAAAGTTATTTGAGTCTTTTTTTGAATATTGTCTAACAAGAAACTGTTTTAGCTAATGCTTGCTAATTCTGCTTCAGCATCTTCCTCTTCTCTGTCCTGATCATCCTCTTCAGTTTCATTGAGGCTAACTTTAAATCTGTAGCCTACTCCACGAACTGTGTCAATCCAATCAAAATTAGGGCCCAGTTTTCTTCTAAGTGCTGCTACGTGTACGTCGATATTTCTATCCACTACAAACGCATCATCATTATGAATATCATCTAAAAGCTGATTTCGAGTAAGAACTTTACCTCTATTGAATAAGAGTCTTTTTAAAATGCCGAATTCAGAGAGGGTGAGAGCTATCGTTTTTTCATTTTTTCTGAGGATATAACGGTCAACTTCGAGGGTAAATTCGCCGAATGTAACGACTTTTGCGTTTTTCTCATTCTCTTTTCCCCGTCTAAGAACTGCTCGAATCCTTGAAATTAAAATTTTAGGTGAGAACGGTTTTGCTACATAGTCATCAGCCCCTAGTTCAAGGCCTAATAAAACATCAAGTTCTTCGCTTTTAGCGGATAAAATAATAATAGGGATATTTCTTAAATCAGGAGTTGCTTTAATTTTTCTGCACAAATCATAGCCATTTAGGCCAGGGAGCATAAGATCTAGTACTACTAAGTCGGGCTTCTCCCTCTCAATTGCTCTAAACCCATTAATTCCATCGACTTCCACATGGAGTTTATAGCCGCTCAATTCAGCTTGAAGTTTTACTAAAGCTGCAATATCTTCTTCGTCTTCAATTAAAAGTATTCTTTTTTTTTGACTCATAAGTGAGATCCGCTCCTAAATAAATTAAGAAATTAGAGGTGAGTATAAAGATTTTATCAGAAAAGGGAAAGCAACTTCTTTGCCTTTAGTAAAAAAAGTGGCAAATTTATGAAATTTTGCAGGATCGCCTGAGGTGTAAAATTTATCCAATCCATTTACTGTTATAGGAATAAGTTTTTTTGCAAAGGAGGGTGCAGGGTCTAATAAAGAAATTTGGGGGAGGAGAAGCTGGAGCTCATTTTTTATTAAAGGAAAGTGTGTACAGGCTAAAAAAAGGATGTCAGCGCTAAGGTCAACTTCATTTAAAGAATTTTTTATTATACTTAGGGAGATGTTCCCTGATTCAATCATGGGGACTAAATCGGGGCAAGCGGTTGCCGAGACGATTCTTTCGCCAAGCGCCCTCTGGTAATAGCCTGAGGTAATGGTTGCTCTTGTTCCAATAATTGCAATTCTTTTAAAGGGCTCAAGAAGTTGTAGGGAGTGGGAAGCAATATCAAAAACAGGGACTTTTGAAGAGTTTCTTAGTAGAGGGAGTACTGTTGTTGAAACAGTATGGCAGGCGATCGCAATATGGCTAGATCCCAGCTCTTGTAAAAGATCAAGGCCCTCTTTGGAATAAACAAAGAGCTTTTCCTTGGTCAAATTCCCATAGGGATTTCTTGAGCTATCTCCAAAATATACAACGGAGCTTTTCTCCGAAAGGTCTTTGATTGCTTTCCAAAGGGTTAAGCCTCCAAGTCCTGAATCAAATATTCCTAACATTAGGGGGCCAAATTTGGAATTTCTTCATTTTTTTGACTCTCTCTGGAGAGCTTTCGAACAAGTTCTGGTCCCGATTTTGATTGAGAGGCAATGTTGCGCTCTAATTCGTTGACCTTTTCTTTCCCTTGGGCAAGCGCTTTTGACATTTCGCTTGTTATTCCTGCAATTTTTTGAAGTTGAATAAAAATTTCTTCCTGTTTTAATTCAACGTGAGAGAGTTTTCTGTCTAGTTGGCCGATTTGTGTGGCGCAATTTTCTAGCTTTGTCTGGTGGAGATCGAAAGTCTCTTTTTTAATTCCAGCCATTTGGTCTTCTTGGTTTACCATTTTTCCTTCAAGAATCGCAAGTTCCATCTTGAGAGTGTGAAGATCGTGCTTGGCCTCCTCAAGATCAGATCTTGTTTTGTGAAGGGTCATCTCCATTTGGTGCTTTTCAGATTTCGGGGTGTTTCCGATACTCGCACAAGCAGTGAACAGGATAAGGGGGAGAAAAGAGAGTGCTTTCACAGCTTTCCTTCCTTATCATAGAGTTTAAAAGTGACTCTCCGATTTTTTGCCCACGATTTTTCGCTATGACCGGAGACTTCAGGTTTCTCCCTGCCGTAGGAAATTGTGTATAACTGTTGCGGGTTTACCCCTTGTTTGATAAGAAGATTTCTTACGCAATTGCTTCGTTTTGTTCCTAAAGAGAGATTGTAAGCTTCAGGAGCTCTCTCATCGGTATGGCCTTCAATAAAAACATAGACGGTCGGATGCTTCTTTAGAAAAGTTGCCATTTTATGAATATGTGCGATTGCATCTTTGTCTTTGGGGGTGTGTTGATCTGTATTGAAATAGATTTTTGTAAACGTGGCCTCTAAGTTTTTGGAAGGAGAGTGAAATGCACTGATTCCAGGAATTGCACCTCCCGGGATTCCAGGGACTTCCCTTGCTTGAGAGAGCGTGTAGGTGTGTGCGTCTTGGTCGCTTAAGGGGATAAAGTCTGGATCATAAGATCCGAAAAATTCGGCTGAGGTAGAGACGAGTCTCGAATTTGGATCTTCAGAGACAAGGGCTTTTCCAGCATATCCAGCTGTGCGAAACCCTGTTTTTGTACTCTCCCAAAGATTTGCTAACATCGTTGTGTTACATCCGGTGGTAATCAAAGAAACGGCAATTAAGCACGAAATTTTGTAAAGTCTCATTAAATCCTCACGGTTCAAATACAGGGTAATGTTTAATCCCGGGGCCTTCTGTGAGGCGGACAGGATTTGGATTATTTAAATTAATCATGTAAATATCATAAGTAGGAGAGGTTGTGTTATAGACTAAGTGAAGACTGTCGGGTGCCCATGAGGGATTTTCTTTGTCTCCAAGACCTATAGTTAGTTGTTTCTCCTCTTCTTTTTCTATATCATAAATCCAGATTTGTCGAATCCCATTTGTTTTTGCACAGAATGCAATTCTCTTCCCATCAGGGGACCAGCTTGGTGATGAGCTGTCATGAGTTGCTTTTGAAAGAAGTCTTGGTTCAGGAGTTTTTCTGTTTTGCAGAGGTTCATGAGCATTGATGATATAAATTTTAGGTGTCCCGTTTTTGTCGGAGACGAAAGCAAGTTTTGTCCCATCTGGATGAAACGAGGGGGATGCTTGGACGCTACTTGGGAATGAGTAGAGCTGGAAAGGTTTCCCGATAGCCCCTTTTTCAGGATGGTAAGGTTGGATAAAAAGATCGGCCCTTCCACTTGCATCGGAAATAAATGCCAGCTTATCCTGTGTTAGGGCTAAATTTGGTAGTAATTGGTTACCTCTCAAAGGAATAAGTGGAACCCCTTTTAGTCTGTTTCGCGCAGAGATATAAATTCTTGGAGGACCTTGTTTATAAGTAACATACAAGAATGAGTAGTTTTCTGGGTGATTAGGATTGGGGACAAATGTGGGGGTGATGCAATAACTGCCTTCTTGTGTGATTTGTTTTTGATTCCTTCCATCATAGTCCATTTCCCATATTTCAGAGCGCCATGAATCGGCATCTTTCTCACTATCATCTTTGGATTGACAAGAGTAGAGAATTCTTTTAGAGGCAATACCCGGCTTACCAAATACAATTTTAGAGACTAGATCCGAAATTTTATGAATACTATGTAAGTCTTTTAAAATGTTTTGGGAAAGGGGAACTGGAGTTAAGGTTTTAAGCGTTGCAGTTTGGACGTCAAAAACTTGAACATGAAGGGCGTTTTTTTCAATTTTAGGTACAATGACAAATTTTGTATGGAGCGCTTTCCAGGTTGCAGATTGAAACGCAATTTGAGGATCTGCATGATGGGCGTAAAATTGCATTGACTCACTCATGTCAATAAGGCAGTTTTTTTCTGACAGGGTTAAATCATTACGTAAAGTCTCGAAAACGGATTGTTCATAAGCAGTCTCATTCGGCCTGATTCCTGCTAGATAAATAGTTGAAGAAGACTCCATATCAGTTGGAAGATGAACCACAACTTCATCGCTAGAAATCTGGCTAATCATTGCAAAACACAATAGTAAACGAAACATCTTTTCCCCTCTCAGGAATTGGCAGAGACAGCGTAGGTAACACTGTCAATAAATAATCTAGGTTAATTTTGCTCTCAAAACTTATCTCTTCTATTTTAACAATCTTCCCATTTGGTTGTACAGTAATAGTTAATTTAACCTCCCCTTTTTCAGGTAGAGAGAGTTCATTTTGAAAGACATGGCATGCGATATCAATGTAGTGAGAAGCGGGAGGTTCAACTACCTGTGCAGGTGGTGTGTATTTTTTTTGGGTTCGCGAATCAATTTTTTTTAGCACTTGTTTGGAAGACTTTGTGGGCGCTTTTGTAGGTTTTTTAGTGGCCACTTTTTTTGCCACAGGGGCAATGCTTTTTTTCTCTAATTTAGGAACAATATTTGTAGTCAGAATTTTGGGTGTTTCAACAACCATCTGCCTTGTTACCACTACCAATTTTTTTTCTACCCTCTTTTCTCTAAACGAGGTAGTAGTTAAAAACAATCCGCCCACCGCATGGATGGCAATCACAACTAACCATATTTTTGAATTTTTGCTCATTCAGTTTTTAAGACGACATCTAGCTGGTCAAAGCCAATGGATTCAACGAGGTTTTTAATTTTTTGGTAGGTGCCAAAAGAGGCGTTTTGATCTTGGTAGAGTTGAGGGATGTTTTTGGGATTGGATTTGTAGTATTGGTCGAGGGCGATGCCAAGATCTGAAAGGGAGACTTTGTGCGTGCTTAGCCAAATCGAGTTATCTTGCTGTACGTAAATTTTGATTGCAGCGGTTTCGTGAACAGCGACAAATTCTTGCTTATTTTCTGAAGAGGGGGCAAGTTCAATTCTGTCAAATTCGAGCATGGGGGCAATGAGGATAAAAAAGACTAAAATGAGAAATAGGACGTCAAGGAGTGGGGTTAGGTTAATGAGTTCGCCATCGCTTTCAAATTCAGAAAATAGGGCCTTTCGTCTCATGTGACAACTTTTCTGTATTGCAACTCAATTGTAGATAAAAGCAGGTTACTAAAATCTTCCATATCAATTTGGAATGATTTTAGGGAATTTTTTAAATAACTGTGTGAAATAAGTGCAGGGATAGCAATCACTAAGCCTAATACCGTTGTTGCAAGTGCCATAGATAGACCTGATAAGATCAAATTATTGGAGTGGACAGCTCCCCCTTTTTGCATTTCGGCTAAGCAGATTAATATCCCCCATACAGTGCCTAAAATTCCAATAAAGGGGGCAAGAGAGACTGAAGTAGAAAGGATAAATAGGTTTTTTTCTAACTTTTTAGATTCTGTACAAATTGAGTTGTAGGTGATTGCTTCTATTAAAGAGATATCTGCATCGGAGAGAAAAACAGTCTCTGATTTTGCAAAAAAATTATTTTTATTTAAGAGTTCAACCGTTTTTTCTTTCAGGGTAAGGTAAATATTCCCAAGAGGATTTATTCCTGATAGCTCATTGGGATGTAGTTGAAGTATTCCTGTCTGTTTTTGTTTGAGTTTTTCTTGCATCTTAGTGGCAGCTTTGCGACACTTTTGAAAAAGAAGTGCTTTTTGAATCAGCACAAACCAAATGATTAGAGAGAGTCCATAAAGCGTTATGAAGATCAGTTTGCCAAAACTATCTGATTCAGCGTAGGCTTGAAAAATTACGTTAGTTGCAACTAAATACATAAGGTAATTCATACATGAAAGAGAGTGGCTTTGTCAAGATAGATTCACATGCACACCTCACCTCAGACGAGCTCTATCCCCAAATCGATGCAATTGTTAAAAGGGCGACGTTTGCAGGGGTGAGTAAAATAGTAAATATTAATACCGATCGCTCTACTTTTGAAAGGGCCCTCGAAGCAAAAAAAAAATATCCCACCCAAATTTTTAATACGTTAAGTACCACCCCTCATGATGTAGAAAAAGAGGGAGAAGAAAATTTTGGGTTCTTTGAGAAAGCGATTCGAGGGGGGGATGTTGTTGCAGTCGGTGAAGTAGGTCTTGATTACTACTATGCTCATTCGAAAAAAGAGATTCAAACCGAATTTCTTAAGAGATATTTTGATTTGGCTTTAGATGTGAATCTTCCTGTTGTGATTCATTGTAGAGGGGATGATGCTTTTGCCGATCTTTTTACATTTCCTCAAAATATTCGTGCCGTTCTCCATTGCTTTACAGGAACTTTAGCGCAAGCAGAACAAGCTTTGGAGCGAGGTTGGTACATCTCAATGAGCGGAATTGCGACGTTTAAAAAAAGTGTCGCTTTAAGAGATGTTTTTAAACAGCTGCCCCTCTCAAAACTTTTGATTGAGACCGATTCTCCCTATCTTGCTCCTCAATCAAAACGGGGAGCTCTTAATGAACCCGCTTTTGTGGGTGAGATTGCAGAGACAATAGCTCTCACAAAAGGGATTCCCTTAGAAGAGGTTTGTAAAGCTACTACCGAAAACTCTTCTCGTTTTTTTGGGATCTAGTCTGTTTCAAGATAATTGTGTATATTTCCTCTGTTAGGTATAGTGCTGAAAAGGAGCTTGGAGGATGAGTATGGCTATTGAGAGTATGAAGGTGCCTAGAGAATTTGTGCTAAGAAGATTGCACTCTTTAATGGGGTTTTGGTTTTTGCTTTTTTTAATGGAGCATTTGTTTACAAATTCGCAAGTGGCCCTTTTTTTCACAAATGGGGAGCTATGGTTTGTGAGGAGTGTCGATTTTTTAAGAAATCTTCCCTATCTCAATGCTATCGAGATTGGTTTATTAGGCATTCCAATTGCGTATCATGCTGCTTGGGGAGTGGTTTACCTATTTCAGAGCAAGTCAAATTCGATTCATTCTGATGGAAGTACTCCATTAATTAAAACCGGAAGAAATCGAGCCTACACCCTCCAAAGGATGAGTTCTTGGGTGATTTTAGTAGGGATAATTTTGCACGTAGTTCAAATGAGAGTGATTGACTATCCTTATAAGTATCATGGAAAGTATTATTTAACCATGAAAGTCGATCCGGGGCTTTATGAGGTTTCAAATCGGCTTGGTGTAGAGCTATATAGTGGTGAAGCAATTGAGAAAGAAAAAAGACAATTGGTTCAATTAGAAGAGAAAACAAAACTTGTGCAAGCAAGGCTTGTTGAAAAAAGTGAATTCCCTGCTAATTCGGGCGAATACGATGCTGAAATGGGGATGATTTATCAGAGTTTGGAAAAATCAAAAGGGTTGAAAGAACATATAAAGGGGTTAGAGAGTAGGCCTATAAAAGAGGGGCACGTGATGGCTGTCACTAAAAGCTTTGGTAATTTGGAGCTTTTAGGGGTAAGGGAGACATTTAGAAACCCAGTGATGTGTATTTTGTACACAATTTTTGTTCTTGCAGCAGTCTTCCACGGCTTTAATGGACTTTGGACATTTTTAATAACCTGGGGAGTTCTCCTTTCAAGAAAAGCGCAATCAAAAGGCGTTGCAGTATCTATTGGGCTTATGTTTGTTTTAGGTCTTTTAGGTATGCTCTCAATTTGGGGAACCTACTTTTTAGGATAGAAACATGGCGAGAGCAAAAGAAGTTGTTGTGGTAGGGGGAGGCTTGGCAGGTTTGAGCGCAGCAATGCGGTTAGCTGAGCTTGGAGTGAGTGTTAAATTGATCTCGCTCACTCAGGTCAAAAGGTCCCATTCAGTGTGCGCTCAAGGGGGAATCAATGTTGCTGTGAATTTAATGGGAGAGGAAGATTCTCCTGAAATTCACGCCTACGACACAATTAAGGGGGGGGATTTTTTGGCAGATCAACCTCCTGTGCTTGAGATGTGCGCAAATGGTCCTCAAATCATCCGCATGCTTGATCGAATGGGGGTCCCATTTAATCGGAAAGCAGACGGTAGTCTTGATTTCCGTCGCTTCGGAGGAACTCTTTATAAAAGAACTGCCTTTGCAGGTGCTTCCACAGGGCAACAACTGATTTATGCTTTAGATGAACAAGTAAGGCGATTCGAAGTTCAGGGGAAAATTGAAAAATTTGAACACCACGAATTTCTACGTGCAGTCATCGATGATAATGGGGTTTGTAGAGGGTGCGTGATTATGGATCTCTACAATGCAAAGCTCAGTACAATTAAAGCGGATGCAGTCTTAATTGCAACAGGGGGCTTGGGTGTTATTTTTAAATACTCTACAAATTCGACAATCTGTACGGGAGCTGCCAATGGGAGGCTCTATCGTCAAGGTGTTCATATTGCAAATCCTGAATTTATCCAAATTCATCCGACAGCAATTCCAGGTAATGACAAACTCCGTTTGATGTCAGAGTCTGCTAGAGGAGAGGGGGGGAGAGTGTGGGTTTACGGCAACTCAGAAAAGACAATTACAGGACCCAGCGGAGAGCAAGTTGTTTGCGGAGAGACAGGAAAACCTTGGTATTTTTTAGAGGAGCTTTATCCAGCGTTTGGAAATTTAGTAGCAAGAGACGTTGCAGCCAGACATATTATTCAGGTTGTTGATGCAGGACTTGGAATTGATGGTAAGAAGCAGGTCTATTTAGATGTTACAGGACTTGATGGGAAAACTCATAGAAAGCTTGAAGCAATTTTGGATATCTATCACAAATTTACAGGGGATGATCCCCGTAGTGTTCCGATGAAAATATTTCCCGCAGTTCACTATACTATGGGGGGGATTTGGGTAGATTGGCCCGCTACAGGAGATCCTGATAGATTTGAAAGATACCGCCATATGACAAATATTTCTGGACTTTTTGCTGCGGGAGAGTGTGATTTTCAGTATCATGGAGCAAATCGACTCGGAGCTAATTCTCTCCTTTCCTGCATTTATAGTGGAATGGTGGCGGCAAATGAGATCTCATTTTTTGCCGATGATTTAAAAGTTCGTTACGAAGATGTAGGGGTCAGGTGCTTTGAAGAGGCCGAGGCTAAAGAAATTGCAATCAAGCAAGATTTGTTGAGTCGCAAAGGAAATGAAAATGTCCATGCACTTCATGATGAATTAGCTAATATTATGGTCTCTAATTGCACAGTTGTCAGAAGTAATCAAGGGTTAAAAGAGGCTATTTCTAAAATTCAACAGATAAAAGATCGATTTAGAAATATTTCACTCGATGATAAGGGCGCATTATTGAATCAAACCTATCAATTTGCAAATCAATTCGGTCCAATGCTTGATCTTGCTCTAACTATTGCAAAAGGGGCCCTTTTAAGAGATGAATTCAGAGGGGCTCACTTTAAAAGGGAGTTTAGCGAAAGAGATGATAAAAATTGGCTAAAAACAACCGTAGCTACGTTTGATCCTGATTCAAATGAACCCAAAATAAGCTATTTTCCTGTTGACGTTCGCCATATTAAACCCGTAGAAAGAGATTATACAAAAGGGAAAAGGAGCGTTCCGAAATTGGAAAATGTTCCTCCTGTTATCCCCCTTGTAACGGAGAAAGATTATGGAAGAAGGTAAATTTATCCTAAAAATTTATAGAGGATTTAGCGGGGCGCAATATTGGGAGGAGTTCGAATTAGAAAAAAAACCGGGGCTCAATATTATTTCAGCTCTGATGGAAATTCAAAAGAATCCCGTTACAAAGCAAGGGAAAAAAGTAGAGCCGGTTGCTTGGGAAATGGCCTGTCTTGAGGAGGTTTGTGGATCTTGTTCTATGATTGTTAATAAGATTCCAAGGCAAGCTTGTACAGCTCTTATAGAGGGGCTCATAGCGGAAAATAAATCTCAGGTAATTACTTTAGCCCCTTTTTCAAAATTTCCTGTGATTCGGGATTTAGTTGTAGATCGAAGTTCGATGTTTGGATCCCTTAAGAAAATTCAAGGTTGGGTCCCCCTTGATGAATCACATTCCCCTGAATTCGGACCGAAAATTTCTCCCATTAAACAAGAGGCTATGTATGTGGAGTCAACTTGTATGACTTGTGGATGCTGCTTAGAAGCGTGCCCTCAAATTAATAAAAATTCTAAATTCATTGGGCCTGCAGCTATAAATCAGGTAAAGCTCTTTAATGCAAATCCGACAGGAGCAGTTCTTAAATCTGAGCGTCTTCAGGTTCTTATGGGAGAGGGGGGTATCTCAGAATGCGGAAATTCACAAAATTGCAAAGCAGTTTGTCCTAAAAAAATCCCACTTACTCAATCGATTGCCCAAATGGGCAAAGATGTTACTAAAGAATTCTTTAAGCAATCTCTTGGGCTGCCAGAAAATGATAATTAAATATTCGGAGATCCAGTTGCTCATAAATTGTAAGAATTGATGAAGCTGTATACGAAATAGCCGTAATGTATTTAAAGTAGAGCGGCATTGTAAAATAACTTGAGTAGGTGAGAACTACCAATCCCCCAACCATCCATTTAAGAACATCACGAGTAGATCTCTCTAACTCGTCTTGTGTGAGATCTCTTTTCTGATTAACGGCAGTTGAATTCCATACTGCACGTACTCGGATAATTAGGCTACTAAACGGGCTGCAATATGCAAGCAATCTACGATCAAGAAAGTAACTTTCGTTGCTTGGTAAATTTAAAGTTATTGCTGTCATGCCATGTATTATTAATAAAGATTTAATATATAGCAAACTCTTTTTAAAAGGAGCTTTCCAGTTTTAAAAGGGTGGTGGTGGTGCGGTGCTCTGGAAAAGAGGGGAGAGGTTTGTTAAGAGTTGTCAAATACTCTTCTGTTAGAGAGAAGATCAGTCGATCTTCAAACTCTTGTTTAGTGAGGTGAGTAGCGAGTTTTGTCAGGAATTCGGAGTGAGAGCGCCCTTTTCTATAGGCAGGCTCTTTGGGGGGGTGAAGTAGGTATGTCATATTTTCGTGGTGAAAGTCCCATAGAAATGAGGTGTGGTGGAGAAATCGATCTTTTTTTATGTATTGCGCATTGCCGCCAATTTTTTTGTCATGGAGGGCAAAGTCGCTCTCTTGAACAAGAAAATCAGGAAGATTGAGGGAGTTTTTTAAAAGCTTTCCTGCCCAATTTAAGATGTTTGTGGGATAGAGTTCAAAGTTATGAATTTCCTTTTGAAAAATGAAAGTTACAAAGAGGGTGTTTTCATCGACAATTACGGTCCCTCCGCCACTAAATCTTTGGATCAGAGGAATATTATCTGCGTGAGAGCGCTCAAGATGGATCACTTCTTCAGGTTTTGTAGAGACCCCCATTACAATCGCCTTTGGAGAGCCTTGGTTGATGATTACCCAATTTTCTTTGGAGGTTCTTAAGAGCCCCTCTTCCATTCGCAATTGGTCGAAAATCGGGAGATGTTCAAATGTTAATATATTTACTGTCATTTAGAGGTGATCGAAGAAATATCGCTTGTTTTTACAATTCGATATTTCTCGCCAAGAACGGTTTTTAAAGAAAAGAGCATGAGATAGCCGCCTGGCAATACCTCGACATCAGAGACTTCGGTGATTTGAGAATTGTCTCTTAAAATAAAAATAATATTATTTAGTTTTCTTGCTTTCAGGGAGTTAAATGCATTTTGCCAATCTTGAGAGACAACTTTTGGATCCACGATCATGATGTCTGAGGGGTGATTTCCTGGGCTGGCTGTATTAGCTGCAATGGCAGAGGATATATTTTTATTAACACCGTTGCTTATAGTCTCCTGCTCCTCCTTAAACATATTCGCGGTATTATTGGAATAAAGAGGGCCACCTGGCTCGGCAAAAAGTGATGAAATTAGAAAAAAACTAAGGAGAGATCGGATGTATTTCAATAGTGGTTCCCTTTTTTAAAGCCTCTTCAAGCGCAATTTTTGCACATTTGAGCATATCGTGGATATTTGCATAAGGGGGCTTTTTTTGGCTACAAATTCCGATGGCAATAGAAATTTGCAGGGTGTGGGTCACTACATCTCGTAAAGTTTCTGCAATAAAGAGAGCTCCTGCCCGCTTAGTTTGATTTAAAATGATTAGATATTTACCACGCCCTAACGGAAAAAGGGGGGTTTGCTCGGAAAACACCTTTTTTATCACCTGAGTAATCTGCTGCTCAGTGAATTCATGGCTATCATTAAATTCAATAGCCACCGCTAACAACGAAATTGCTCCCCCCTCATGAATTGTTTTATAAATCGGCTCAAGACTGTTTTTATTGAGAAGAGATTTCAAACGAAGATCTGTTGTGGTAGAATAGTCTGTAATTCCACCCCCTAGCATATCGAGTTTTTTCTCAGAGTTCTTGTAGCTGAGGGCATTTTTAAGTTCTTTTAATAAATCTGTAGGATCTAGTGGTTCTTGTATCACATGATTTACCCCCATATCGATAAGTTGCTTGGTGTAGGGTTTTTTTAAATTTCCTGAGATAACAAATAGAGGTATAAATTGGAGGCGTTTGCGTTTTCTGATATTTTTGCAAATCTCTAGGATTGAATCCTTAACTGATTGGTCATCAATAATAATATAGTCAGGAGAGATTTTTTCAAGTTCTTCATAGCCAAATAAGGGCTCTAGATTAGATAGGCAAAATTCCGCGAAATAGTGTTCGAAAAAGATTTTGTAGTAGGAGGAGTTAGTGATTAAAGCAATGAGAGGTTTTTGAGTTGATTTTTCTTCAATCATCTTACATGCAACAAGATAGCCAATTTTAGGGTGTCCACACCCATTTGACCTACCTATACACAGCCTTTTTATTTGTTCAAGGCTATTAATAAAATGGAGATGTCAGCGATTGTTACCCCTTCTAAGCGAGAGGCTTGTCCTAGATTGTCAGGAGTGATTTTTTTTAATCTATTCTTAGCTTCCGTGCTCAGACCATGAACAAGAGAGTAGTCAAAATTATAGGGGATTTTCACAGGGTCAAGCTCTTGAAGTTTTTCTATCTCTTTAGCTTGCCTTGTAATATAACCTTCGTATTTAATCAAAATTTCTATCTGTCTGTTGATATCTTCTCCATAGTCGGTGAAATGGTGGGGAAGTTCTGCAACTAAACTTTCATAGCTTGTTTCAGGTCTTGCAAGGAGAGCAGAAAGGGGAACTACCCTTCCATCAACATGCTTCTTATTTGTCTTCAATCGGATAGATTCAGTCTCTAAAATAGTTTTCTTGTTTTGAACCCTTAAATGGGTAGCTTCATCAATTAATCCAAGTTGATATGCGTAACCACTCAAACGCAAGTCTGCATTGTCTTGGCGTAGCAAAAGTCTATGCTCTGCTCTACTTGTAAACATTCGGTAAGGCTCTTCTAACGTTTTAGAAATGATCTCTTCAATCAAGACGCCAATATAGGCCTCAGAGCGCTTAAGAATGAAAGGCTCTCTCCCTTGTACTTTAAGGCTTGCATTAATTCCAGCTATAAGTCCTTGTGCAGCAGCTTCTTCATAACCAGTAGTTCCATTGATTTGCCCAGCAAAGTAGAGGCCTTCGATCAGTTTAGTTTCAAGGGTCATTTTTAATTGGCCACTCTTAACATAGTCGTATTCGATTGCGTAAGCAGGCCTTGTGATTTCTGCCTTTTCTAGACCTGTAATGGTATGAATCATCTCTAGTTGCACGTCGAACGGGAGCGATGTAGAGATGCCATTTACGTAAACCTCGTTTGTCGATCCCCCCTCAGGTTCAATAAAAATTTGATGACGATCTCTCTCTCCGAAGCGGACAACTTTGTCTTCAAAAGAGGGGCAATACCTTGGGCCAACACCTGTAATATTTCCTGAGTACATAGCGGATCGCTTAATGTGCTTAAGTGCAATTTCTTTTGTTGCCACGGAGGTGTAGGTAATATAACACGATAGTTGGGGAAGTAAGCGCTTTTCTCGAGAGTAGGAAAAAAAGACATCCTCTTCACCCGGTTGCTCTTCCATAACTGAAAAATCGATGGAACGCTTATTTAGTCTTGGGGGAGTTCCGGTTTTTAGCCTGCCTAGTTCAAACCCAAGATCTCGCAAATGATCAGACAGTCCGATAGAAGCTCTATCGCCCGCTCTTCCCCCTGAAAAATTGACATCTCCAATATGAATCAATCCTTTCATAAAGGTGCCAGAGGATAAAATTACGGTTTTTGCTCTAAAGCCAATTCCTTCTTGAGTTTCTATTCCAAGGACCCGCCCCTCTTCGATGATAAGCTTGCTGGTAGTTGCTTGAAAAAGAAAAAGATTTTCTGTGTTTTGCAACACATGGGTCATTTCAGTGCTATAAGCGATTTTATCTGATTGCGCCCTTGGGGACCAAACTGCTGGCCCTTTTGAACGGTTCAGCATGCGAAATTGAATTCCTGTCCTGTCCGCTATTTTGCCCATGATGCCACCAAGCGCATCGATCTCACGGACAATGTGACCTTTAGCTGTACCGCCAATGGCAGGATTGCAGCTCATCTTTGCAATTGCATCAAGGCTGATTGTAACAAGGAGCGTACGCATTCCCATACGTGCTGCAATGTATGCAGCTTCGCATCCGGCATGCCCCGCTCCTACTACTATAACGTCAAAATTTTCGGGATAGGACCACATTTGTACGTACTATAGCCTTAAGACTTCTTATGACGATTTGCACGGCTTCTTTTTTTACGCTTGTGCTTGTTCATTTTAATTTTACGCTTTTTCTTTACAGACGACATATTCACCTCGTTAATACAGGGGAATTATACAAAATCCAACCGCTTAAAGTCAAGACACACTTTGAATGGAGCTGTTCAAAAGCAATATAGTTAAGCTATTTTTTTAAATTCTGTGATAATCTTCACAATATTGATTTAAAAGATCCTCTTACCGAGGGGTGAAGGCAGAAAAAGCTTCGTCTGATTCAGGAGATGAGGAGGAGGATTCTTTTGAGTAGTTGCTGAATTTTGCAAATTTTTTGCGGAAAGCAAGCTCTACATCTCCCACACCACCGTGACGGTTTTTGGAGACAATAACTTCAGCAAGACCTGGCTTATCATTGGAATTGTAGTACTCTCTTCTGAATACAAACATCACAATGTCGGCATCTTGCTCAATAGATCCAGACTCTCGAAGATCGCTAAGCATCGGTCTATGCCCTGCTCGGTCTTCCACTTTTCTAGAGAGCTGAGAGAGGCAGAGAATCGGAATCATCAGTTCCCTGGCTAAATTTTTCAGCATTCGAGAAATTTCTGAAATCTCATTTTGACGGTTATCGACGCTAAAATGTCCTTTAGATCCAGATAGGAGTTGAAGGTAGTCGATGACTAAAAACTGAATGTCATAAACTTCTTTTAACCGTCTTGCCCGAGCTCTGAGATCGGTGATTTTAAGGCCAGGTTGATCGTCAATAATTAAGGTCTGCTTTTGCATCCTTCCGACCGTTTCAACAACTCTTTGGTATTCAATCCCGTCTAACGATCCGGTTTTGATTCGGTCAGATTCTACTTCTGAAAGGGAGCAAACCATTCTATGAAGAAGCTCGTCAGCAGTCATTTCTAAAGAAAATACCCCTACTGCCATGTTTTGCTCAAAAACAAGATACTCAGCTATGTTAATAGCAAGAGCGGTTTTCCCCATGGAAGGTCTTGCTGCTAAAATAATTAGGTTTGCTTTATTAAATCCGTTAATCAGTTTGTCGAGGTCTGAAAACCCTGTAGGCAGACCCGTCACTATGGGGGCGTTGGGATCTCTTGTGTGATAAGCCTCTTGCTTTTGTTGAAGCTCTTTTAGGTAAGGGGTTTTCGATTCTGCTTTGATTCCTGAAAGAATTTCTTTTAAATTAATGCCTAAAGAGGGATTTGCCTTTTGACTGATTCTAAAAAAATAGGACTGGGCTTCGTCAAGTGCTGAGTAGACATCATCGGGCTCGTCAAGCGCCTTTTTTTCAATAATTTTTGACGATTCGATCATCTGGCGCAAGACCGACTTTTTTCGAATAATTTCTACATACTCTTCTACGTAGGCCGAAGTTCCTGCATATTGGACAAGGAGGGTGATATAGGAGATCCCCCCTACCAAATCAAGCTTGCCGATCCGCTTCAACTCTTCTGCGATTAGATGGACGTCAGCTGGCTTCTCTTGTGCAAACGCTTGTTTAAGCGCTTTAAATACAATTTGGTGCTCTGCATGGTAAAAATCAGAATCCTCTAACCCGTCTGCGCCGATTGAGAGTGCATTTGAACTAGTCAACATGCAGCCCAATACCATCATCTCAGACTCTTTGGAGTGAGGTGGCGCTGTGTAGATACCCTTTTCGTTCATAGATCCCGAAAGTTCGGAAAGAGAGGGATTTGAACCCTCGATACCCGTTTATAGAGTATGCATCCTTAGCAGGGATGTGCCTTCAGCCGCTCAGCCATCTTTCCATTTTCCTAAAGATTGTAAAACGAATTGATATTTCTATACAATAGAGTTCTTTTATTGTAGCATCTTTTCGAAAAAAAAGGAGATAAGATGCATAGAGTAAAAAATGCTGATGATTTTAGAAGCTTATTAAGAGGGGATCCTTTAGAGTTGCCTCCTCCATCTCTAGGCAGAGATTTGAGGGGAAGGGTCGCCGATTTAAATCTAGTAGGAAGGTTAGTTTTGGCAGAACCGGCCCCTTTGCCCCCGGTAGCGTTTCTAAGGACCTCTGATGCCCTCGATACGGCTGTGGCCAATTTGGCGACAGCGGGAGTCATGCGATTACCACCTGCCGTTGATACGGCTGTGGCCAATTTGGCGACAGCGGGAGTCATGCGATTACCACCTGCTGCTCCACCTGGCGCCCCTATAAAAGGGTTTACCGATTTATATAATTATGATACAGGTGAATGGGAAAAAATTCCGGCGGGTAAAAGACCTGCAGGGGTAGTAGAAGAAGATGAGCCTTCTTTTGAGCCAAGAAAAAAAATGTTTTTTGCGGAGAGGCCTTCTACTCCAGAAGGGCAGTAAATGGTAAGGGACGTCCGTTAAGGGCGTTCCAATATGAAGTATGTACGGAACCATCAGGGTTTTGAATAGTAATGCAGTAGATAGGTAAATAAACAGCCAGAGTGTTTCTCACTGCAAAATCTTGCCCAAAAGCAGCTTCTGTAATTCTGCGAATCTGTGTGTGTGAAAAACGTTTTGAGAGTCGCTCAGCAGAGTTGCACGATTTTGTAACTAACCTATCGTCTACAAATGTCTCGGGCTTTACTGCTAAGCGCGGTTTTTGCAAATGAAGTCGGTACTGAGAGCCTGATTGGACAACAATTTTTTTTCTCCGACAGGTTTCAAGCCAATTTCCGAGGATGTCATTTTCTACTTGAAGAGCCTTTAAAAGAGTCTCCCGGTCCAGGGTCCCCCCCCGTTCCGCTAGAGTTCGAATCACTCGAAACTCATTTTTTTCCACATAAGAATTGATGCAGTCGGCAAACCCGTGGGTCTTTTCCCAGTGATTTGTGTTTAAAACCATCTCTCCATCGAGTAAATCCCATAAAATCAATCCTTCTCCTGTCTGATTTTCATGGTTAGTGTATTTCACTTCCATCAAAAGATAGGGGGAAAATTTCATTGTAGGTTCTAAAAATTTATGTCGATCGTCTTTTAAAAGAGTTTTACGATTCATTTCCATAATCTGTTGAGCGGTGAATCTTGCTTCGAGAGTATGAAAATTTCCATTATTAATATAATCAAGCACTTTTCCCTTAACTTCGGGGTGATTTGTATTTACCCAATACCCTCCATAGCCAAGTGCTGCAAGTGTAAGTAAAGTCGACAATAATCTCATAATTTTAACATAAGCTAATTCTGAATCTTTTTCAAGAAAGTTCTAGGAATTCCTTGATATTAGCATTAAGAAGGTCAATAGCTCCTTGCCAAAATTCAGGTTTTTGAAGGTCAACGCCTAGGTGTTTTTTAGCGAGATCTTCTAGGTTCATACTTCCACTATCTTCAAGAAGTGCTATGTACCGATTTTCAAAATCACCTTGCATAAGGATGTTATAGGTTCCTAAGCTGAAAAGATATCCGAATGTATAGGGCCAATTATAAAAAGTAACATCGGTGAAATAAAAATGCATTTTGTAACACCAAAAATGGGGAAGATACTCCTCTAACGAGTCTGCATAACCTAATTTTTGGGCGTTAACCATTAGTTCAGAAATTTGGCTTGGGGTTAGATAGCCTGTTTTCCGTTTTTCATGAAGAGCGCAGTCGAAAAGGAATCTGCTGTGTAAATTCATATTAAAGGCTAAATAGCTGCTAATTTTATCATCGAGCAGAAGGAGTCTTTGTCTCGGAGTTACTGCACTTTTGAGGGCGCTGTCGCAGACAATCATTTCGCACATTGTGGAAGCCGCTTCAGCAATATTCATCGGGTAATTTTGAAGAAGGGGGGGCTTGTTTTTTAAAACGTAAGAGTGATAGGCGTGTCCAAGTTCATGAGCTAGAGTGCTCTGACTATCAAATGTATCTGTGTAAGTCATTAAAATTCGGGATTCTTTTAAAAGGGGTGTGCCCGTGCAAAATCCCCCAGCCCTTTTTTTGGGGTTAGCCTTAGCATCCACCCAGCCGTTTTTAAGAGCCATTTCGGCAAATTGAGCCAGTTTTGGGGAGACTTTGTTGAATTGGGTGATAATATTTTTACAGCCTGCTTCCCACGGAATTTTTGCCTCATCTGTTGATCCAAGGGGGGCATCAATGTCGCACCAAGAGAGTTTTTTCAGCCCGAGAAGTTTTGCTTTATGAGCCAAATATTTTTTTAGAGGCTCCTTGTTTTTAGAAACAACATCCCACATGGTCTCTAAAGTTGTTTTCTGAATCCGATTATCTGAAAGGGTTTCGTGTAAATAATCACCCCACTTGCGCTCCCCATAAACGGTTAATCTAAAATCTATAATATTATTTAGAATCTGGGCAAAAATCCCCTCATGTTTCTCCAGCTCCCTCTCCATGCTTCCGAAAGCCTCTTCTCGTACGGCCCGCTCAGGATGGGAAAATAGCTTTTCTAGTCTGCTGAGATTTAAGAGTTCTTTCTCCATAGGGAAAGAAATGTTTCCTATAAATGAGTAGTAAAGAGTTGTGTAAGCTGTATGTCCTGAAATAGATAGGTTTGTGACAAGGAGCTCTTTCTCAAGATTCATTTTCGCTTTTGCAAGGTTGCGTTTTTCGATGAGTGCAAAGGAGATCTCTCTTTGATTTTGTAAGAGTCCCTCAAACTCCGTTTCGGAAATTTCGGCAAGGAGGTTTTCAATTTTTTGAGATACACTTTCTAGGCTAGCTGCAACGGTGTTGTATTTAGCCTCTGCCTGCGTTGCCATTTGGTCAGAGACATCTATAGAGGTGAGACAGGCAATTAAGGATCCCGCTTCATGGACTTCTTGGGATAACTCTTGAAAAGGCTTAAAAATAGTAGAAAGATTTAGAGGAAGCTTTTCCATTCTCTCCAAAAGAGAGTCTAAATTTTTTTCAATAGCTTCGTAGTTTGAGCCCGACCCATGAAGAACTTGATCGAGATTCCAGGTTTGTTTATAGTCCATAGGTAAAATGTAGCCGAAGGTTTGTTAAAGTGCCAGCAAAAATACGAGTGTTATCTGAATCGACTATCAATCAAATTGCAGCTGGGGAAATTATTGAAAATCCCGCCTCCTTGATTAAAGAACTTGTCGAAAATTCGATAGATGCTGGTTCATCAAATATTCAAATACAGGTTCATGGAGGGGGGCATTTATCCATCGAAGTGATTGATGATGGGTGTGGGATGGCAAAAGACGATGCCATTTTATGCTTAGAGCGGCATGCCACTTCGAAAATTTCTCAGTTTGAAGATTTGAACACTTTAGTAAGTATGGGATTTCGAGGGGAGGCGCTCGCTTCGATAGCTGCTGTTTCGAAGCTTGAAATCGAAACTTCCGAAAGGGGAGCTGTCGGAACTAAGGTGATTTGTCACGGAGGAAAAATTTTAAAAGTAGACCCGTTTTCAAGAACCCATGGGACCACTATCAAAGTTGCTTCCCTTTTTTATAATGTCCCTGCAAGAAAAAAATTTCAAAAATCTGCCCCTCAAAGCTTAAGCGAAATCAGCAAAATGTTGATCCGTGTTGCTCTTGCCCACCCTTCTGTCTCTTTTACTCTTACTTCTCACGAAAAACAGGTTTTAAAAACATCGGAAAAAAAAGAGAAACGGATTGAGGAAGTTTTAGGTAAAGGATTTTTAGCGCAGACTAAACCCATTTTATTTGAGAGAGAGGGGTATAAAATTTCTGGAATTCTTGGTACCCCATCAAATGTACGATCAAACCGTTTAGCTCAATATCTCTTAATCAATAAAAGGCCTGTTGTTTCTAGCCATGTCGAAAGGGCAATACAGAGTGCATTTGGAACTCGAATCGGTACAAAAGAGTATCCACTGTTTGTCCTTTGGATGGAAGTACCTCCAGAGCGCCTCGATGTTAATGTCCATCCCCAAAAAATTTTCGTCCGCTTTTGTGAAGAAGAGAAAATAGAGCAATTTATTAAACAGGCTGTTGAACGGGCCTTTTTTGAAGCGCCTAAGCCGGCTACCTATCCTAAAATTGAAACTAGGCCGATCTCCTCACCCCCTCTAAATATTTCCCCTCCCCCCCCACTGTTTTTAGAGCCAAAGAGGGAGTATCAGGCAACTCTTGTAGAAAATGAGGTCGAAATAATCGGTTTTTATGAGGATATGGCATTTGTATCATTCCCTCAAACTCTCCCCTGGTTTCCCGAAGAGAGCATGGTTGTGATAGACATGCCCAAGCTTGATGCAAAGATTCAGTTTCATAGAATGATCAGCAGAACAAGTGACGCCGAAATGGAGCAACTGCTTTTTCCAGAAATTATTAAAGTTTCTGAGGCTGAGGAGGAGATGCTTGAAAAGCATCAGCCCCTGCTTCAAAAAATCGGAATTGCTATCCGTCCCTTTGGGAAAGAGACGTTTGCTATAGATGCCTTATCGCCTCTGTTTTCCCCATCGCAGCTTAAAAAAATTCTGGATCTTCTCTTTGTCGAATTTCGAAAAGAGTTTACAATCGAGAGTGTATGTAAAATTCTTCTCAATTTTAGGCCACCTAAAATTTATAATTCTCAGGAAGTTAAGCATTTAATCAAAGAGCTCTTTCAACTAGCTGATCCATTTTACGCTCCTAACGGAAAGCCTATTCTTGTAAAATTTAACAAGGAAGAGATCTTTGGTAAAAAATGAGAGGGAAATCAGATGTTTAAGAGAGAGTGCCGCTTTAAATTGGGAGACACTTTGTGAAATTCGAGAAATTCTAGTGGAAGGGGTGAGTGAGGCAGAGATTGCTCAAAAATATATCGAATCTATTTTGAATAGAGGGGCAACAGGGGTGGCGTTTCCCCCTATTATCGCCTTTGGGGAGAGTTCTGCTGAACCCCATCATATTCCAGGGGATCGGAAATTGAAAAAAGGGGATGTAGTTCTCTTGGATGTAGGGCTTATTTGGAAGGGGTATTGTAGCGATGTAACCCGAACATTTTTGTTTGGTGATAGAGCCGATTTTAGATTTGAAACAATTGTAAGGCAAGCCCATAGCAGAGCCTTAAAGATGTGCAGGCCTGGAGTTGATTTTGCAGAAATTGGAAAGATGGTCGATGATTTTTTTCAGGAAATGAAAGTGTTTGAATTCCGAAAACATAATTTAGGGCATGGAATCGGAAAGGAGGTTCATGAACCCCCATTTGTTAAAAGTGAAGATCGAATTCTTCAAGCGGGAATGTGCATCACCATAGAACCGGGACTATACGATTCTGGCAATTTTGGCTATAGGCACGAAGATACAATAGTGATTACAAAAGAGGGGTACGAGAATTTTTATGAAAATGGGAATTGGACAAGATAGCCATAAATTTCTAACAGAAATGAGCGAAAAAGTTTGTGTAATCGGTGGCGTTTCATTTCCCGATCCTCCCGGGTTAGATGCTGATTCTGATGGAGATGTGGTATATCACGCGATTTGCAATGCAATCACATCAGTCACTCATGTAGATATTATGGGAGATATTGCAATCAAACTCTGCAAACAAGGTATTACGGATAGCCAAACATATCTTACCCATGCAAAAGAGACGTTAGGTCCTTATAAAATTGCTCACATTGCAATTGCTGTGGAAGGAAAAAGACCTCGAATGCAAAGTTCATTCGAAGCGATAAGAAAAAATGTTGCCCATCTCCTGGAAATCGATGTTTCTTCAGTAGGGATTACTTGTACTTCGGGTAATTCTCTTGACGATTGTGGGAGGGGAATCGGTATAAAATGTATTTGCTTGATAACAATAATTTAGTTAGACTCTCCTCTCATTAAAGGGGGGATTATGGATCGAGTAGCGCAATTAAGAAGATCAGAAGAGGTTTTGCCAAGAGGAGTAGCGCCGGCAAAAATAGGTTCTTTGGCGGTTGGAACGGAGTCGCGTTTCAAAGTAGTTGTTCACCGGAGATTTTCTGGGAAGCCGACATTGGCAGAAATTGCTGCAGGCAGTTCCAGTCCTACGATCACGCAGTTAAAATGTCAGTTAGCCCTTGCAATTAGAAGAATAAAAGAGTTGGAAGCGGAGCTTGCAAAACGCAAGAGTGAGGAAATTAGAAAATAATAAAATTAAAAGGGAGAATACATTATGGATGGATCAAGACCTACGGGCGCTTTTAGCGGAACAGTACCAGAGTGGAGAGTGCCACATGGGGGAGCTGGAAGTCCTGGAAAAGTTGCGTCAGTTGCGCAAAGACGTTTAAGCTCAGGAACCCCCTGCGATTTTGCAGAAATCGGGAGATTGCGTGGCCCATCCTCCCCACCTGACTTAGAGGAATGCGATTTTGATAAAAGATTCGCAGATTTACAGGTAACAAATCAGCAATCAAAAAAAGAGATTGCAGAGCTTAGAGAGGTAAATGCAGAGCTTAGAGAGGTAAATGCAGATCTTAGGAGCGGGCTTAGAGGGGTTACCGCTGTAAATACAAAGCTTGAAAGGGAGAATGCAAAATTAAGAGAACTGGTTGAATTACTTCTTAGTAGACGTCCAGAAGAAGGCGATGTTCGTGCCGCATCTGTTTAAAAAACAATTTTGATTCTTCAGGAGTTAAAAGCCCTTCACTCTCAGCGATGAGGTGGAGGGTTTTTTGTACATCCTTTGCCATGTGCTTAGCATCCCCGCAAATATAGATGTAGGCATGTTTATGTGTAATCCAATTCCAAAGCTCTCTTTTTTCCTTCAGCATCAGATTTTGTACGTAGATTTTTTCAGAAGAGTCTCTTGAAAATGCAACATCGAGTTTCAAAAAACCAGATTGGGAATAGCTTACAAGCTCTTCTTCGTAGTGGAAATCGAAAGCTCTCTCTCTGTCTCCAGTGAAGAGCCAATTTTCTCCAGGGGAGTTAATAGCCCGTCTCTCTTGTAAAAAGCCTCTAAGGGAGGCAAGTCCAGTTCCAGGGCCAATCATAATAATAGAGGAATTAGGATCTTGGGGAAGGGTGAAATTGTGATTGTGTTGTAAAAAGATTCGAATCGGCGTCCCAATCGGAATAGTTTTTAAGTAACTTGCTGTAATGCTCTCTTTTTCTCTGCCTGCATCGATATAAGAAAAACAGGCAACCATAAAATGGGCAAAATCTCCAACCATTCTCATCGAAGAGGCGACAGAGTAGTATCTGGGCATCATCGGAGAGATTGAGTCTACTAGCTCTTGTAGAGGGATAGAGGGGTGCCAAAAGTCGTTTAAAAAAGTCGCTAGATTATTTTTCACGCAATACTCTTTTAGTTGTATCATATCCTCTAAGAGTTCTGCTATTAGGTTGCTTGGGTGATGCTTTTGAATAAGTTGAAAGTGTCTCGAAGTTACTTGAGAGAGATTGGCATGCTTTTTCAAAAATTCACCAAAAGTGACCTGACTTCCAGTTTTTAAGAGGACTAAAAAATTTTTATAAGGGGTTCCGAGAGGCTTAATCACTTCATTTACATAGAGATCGCCATTTTCTGGCAAAATTGCAAAACTCGATCCTGCTTCATAAATAATATCAGAGTTGCTTAAATCACATACAACATGCAAAATCTCTTTAGAGGAGCCGATTTTGGTTAAACGTCTGCATTCCACCATGGGTGCACTATACGGATTAAGTCGATCAAATTTGGGCTTTATTTTTTCAGATTCAAAAGGTAGGGTCATATATCTATGAATAAATGGTTAGTAATGTTTTTACTCGTAAATCTTTTATTTACCTCTTGTAGTACAAGCGGGCAGAACCGAAACTACATTATGGGGGATTCTCTTCAAGAGGTCTCAGCGCCCCATGATTATATCACATCTTCTAATTTCTAGCTTGAATTTCGAGAAAATATTCGCAAATCGTGTAAATTTATCTTTTTAATTATATATTTACTTTTATTTATGAAAATTGTAAATTATATATAGTTATATAATAAATATTGAGGTTTTTATGTTTTTTGATAAAATTACACACGCAGGCGGGTGCGGTTTTGTAAATCAGGTCGAGGAGATCCTTTATGTGCCCCTGTTTCAAGGTCAAAAATATAACCAGTTGTGCTCAGCAAGTAGAGAGCTAACTGGTCCTAGCGTCACTGATCGCCATATAAAAGGCCTTTTTCCCGCTCTAAGAGATATAATTAAGCTTATTGTTCTTATAGCAGCACTTCCAATTACTTTGGTGGCCCTTTACGTTAGAGAGAGGAGTCGGTTGGGACTTCAAGTTTATTCTGCTTATTTAGGTCAACCTATTGTTTATGGAAAGAGCTATCCTAGAGCGTTGCATTTATTTCTCTGTCATAAACAGAGCAGTGCAACTGCCTGAATTCCAGCTTGATTGTAGTGAAGCCATCCGCTTGCCAGAGATCCCTCCGAGGAACTCGATAGCTTTAAGAAGGCGGGCCCTTGCCTTATGAGGGCCTAAAAGCTCGAAAGAGTCAAAGAGAGGGGGGCCTTGGTGTTTGCCCATGAAAGTGGCAAAGAGGAGGGGGATGATGACGTTTTTGAAATGGACCCCGAAAACTTCGGCCAAGTACTTAGAGGCTGTCTCTAGGTCGTTTCTGTCCCATTTTTCCAGTTCATCAAGCTTCCAAACGAGAGCTTGCAGTATAAGCGCTGCATTTTCAGGAAGGAGCCCTTTTGGAGTGAATAGCGCCACTTGATACTTCAGGTGGTTTATAAAGAAAAAATCACATAAATCGATAAAATCGCCAAAGGTTTTGATGCGAGTGTGGACCAAAGGCATCAATTTTTCCATAAAGGCGTCGTTAAAGCCCCACTCTCGAATTCTGTCCCAGAGATCTTCCACTTTTACAGAGTTGATTAGGTATTGCTGATTTATCCACTCTAGCTTTTTGACATCAAAGACCGCTCCGGAAACTCCAACTCTCTTAATGTCAAAGTTTTGAATAATTTCCTCGAGATTGTAAATCTCTTTATCCCCCGTCATGCTGTAGCCCATGAGTGTCAAGAAGTTGCGTACTGCTTCTGGGAGATAGCCGCAATCTCGGTAGTAGTAGGCTGAAGTCGGGTTTTTTCGTTTTGAAAGCTTTTTCCCGTCCAATCCAAGAAGTAGAGGCATGTGAGCGAATACAGGGGGCTCCCATCCGAAAGCTTCGTACAAAAGGATGTGTTTTGGTGTAGAGCTAATCCATTCATCTCCGCGGATTACGTGGGAAATTTTCATCAAGTGGTCATCTACGACGTTTGCTAAGTGATAGGTGGGAAAAAGATCTGATTTAAGTAAAACTTGGTCGTCAACATCGCTGCAAGGGGTTGAAATTCTCCCTTTAATCGCGTCTTGGAAGACAACTTCTCCTGAGAGGGGGACTTTCAATCGGATTACAAAGGGTCTTCCGCTTGCTTCAAATGCGGCAATCTCCTCAGGGCTTAAATTTCTGTGTCTCCTGTCATAGCCACCTTTCCCGCCCATTTTTTGGCTTACAATCCTCATTTCGGCGAGTTCTTCGGCGGTTGTAAAGCATTTATACGCTTTTCCAGCCTTTAGTAGGTCAAAACAGGCTTTTTGGTAGAGTTCTGTCCTCTCTGATTGACGATAAGGTCCATAAGGCCCTCCCACATCGGGTCCTTCATCCCAGCTAATTCCAAGCCATTTTAAAGACTCGTAAATGCTTGTCTCATATTCAGGTCTGCTCCGAGTTTGATCAGTATCTTCGATTCTAAGTAGAAACTTTCCCCCATGGTGCCTTGCAAATATTAAATTGAACAAGGCCATGTACAAGGTTCCAATATGGGGATGCCCTGTAGGCGAAGGAGCAATACGAGTACGAACTTCCATAGGGGAGAAGTATATAACACCCCTCTATTTCTTGCTAGATAAAAGGATCAGCTCTTTCATTACATTCATCGCCTCTTCAAGCTGAAGATCGTTTTGCCCCGTAAGAGAGAAGTCAAGTTCGTATCGGTCACTCTCTCGAATTTCTGAGAGAAAATTTTGGTAATTGGGATTTTTTTCTATTCTGCTTTGCGAGTGAATTTTGAGCTCTTCAATGAAGGTGGAGAGTTCGTAAGAGGGCTTTTGGGGGGTTTTGCCGAGCATTTTTCTAAGTCTGTTTCGGTAGAGTGGGTGGACGTCTGAAAGGTCATCTTCAAATAAGGGTTGAATTTTGTCATTTTCAAGGGGGTATTTTGAAAATTTCTCCCCCACTTCAAGGTAGGATAAAATGCCGGGCACTTGCACATCTGCTTTAACGCCAACTAGTTGAGGGGTTCCTCCGCCTACGGTGTAGTAGGCTCCTCGGGTCACTTTATACTCGCCTTGGGGGTTGATTTTATCAGGGTTATTGCTCTCTAAGGTGAAGGTTTGGTAGGAGCCTTTCCCATAGGTAGTCTCATCCCCGACAATGAGGGCTCTACCATAGTCTGATAGGGCTAGTGCAACGATCTCTGAGGCCGAGGCGCTAGTTCGGTTGGTAAGGACGATTAGAGGCCCTGACCAAGAGATTTCCTCATTTAAATTTCTCAGCCTTTGGATATGGCCTGTGTGGTCTTTAATCGAGGCTACCACCCCTTTATCAATAAATAGTCCGGTGACCTCTACAGCTTGAGGAAGAAGGCCTCCTGAGTTGTTTCTGAGGTCAAGTATTACCCCTTGCAGCTGATGTTTGGCTTTCATTTCATCAAGTGCCTGTTTCAAGTCCAGATATGAGGAATGTTTAGGGTCTTGATAGAACGAATGTAGGGCTAAGTAGCCGATAACCCCGCTGCCGTATGGTTCAACTTTTGAGGAAAATCGACTCTCGGTTAGGACAATCTCCTCTCTAACAATCACAATGTCAAATTTTTCCTCTTTTGAAGAGGGGTGCTCTCTTACGATCGTTAAGATGACCGATGAACCTTGAGGGCCTCTGATCAGATCTACTGCCTCTACAATATCCATCCCTGCAATAGGTTCGTGGTTTACCGCAATGATTTTATCGTTGGGTTTTAGTTCTCCCGATAGGCTTGCAGGTCCCCCCTCAACAATCTGAACGACAGTAAACCCATTTAAATCATCTCTCAGCTGGGCCCCTATTCCAAAAAGCCTTTGCTGGACTTGAATAAGAAACTGTTTTGCCTCGCCTGGGGTAAAGTACATCGTGTGCGAGTCAAGTGATCCTGCAAGCGATTTTAGGAAACAGGATAACATTTGCCGTTTTTGATCGAGTTTAGAGGTGCCTATAAATTCATTTTCCCGCAAAACTCGCCTTTTAGTAATTCTTTGAAAAAAGATGTCAGATTGTTCTTGCGTCCCTAGTTTTGCAGCCGAATCACTCTGTAAAGCTCTTATTTTAAGCAGTCTATCACTTAGTTCGTCTTGATTTTTTGGCCAGGGTGCATCGTGGAGATCCTTTGACTTAATCCCTACTGGCAGGGGTAAAGAGTCTAATTTTAATTCTAGTGTGTTTCTTTCTGCGATACTGGTGAGAAATATTTCATAAATAGTGGAAAATGTATTAAATTGAGATTTTTTGTACTCTTCTACAATTTTCGACAAAAGTTCGTTTGTAGGTTGAACGTAAGGTCCAATTTGATCTAAAGAAAGGTAGCATTTTATAGGATCAAGCTCTTCTAAGTAGTTGATTAACACTCTATTAGCGATTTCGTTGTTAAATTCTTTGTACCTTGCGTGGGCTTTAAAAATCTCTTCAGCCTTTGCATGAGTCTCGTTTGTAGAGATGGTGGGGGGTGCAATAGCCCCAAATAGGGATTGCCATATAAATAGAGGGACTAAAACAATTTTAAAGAATGTGATCATTTACTAAAGATATCCTATAAGGGTTCATTTTGCAGCTTAAAATTTTTGTTTAACAGAAGCCAAATTTAAATTCGAAACAAACTTAAAAAATGAACAAAATCAAGAGGAGAGGCCATTTTCGTTGCTATCAATTCATTTTTATGTCACAATAACTTATCTAAAAGGGCGTTAATATCGCAACAAACCACTAAATCGGGGTAAATCCCCCGACAAAAATGGATGAGGAGGAAGGTTACAATGGGTTTAACAGAAGAACAAGCATTTGTGGCAGACGTGCAGTCTGATTCAGTAGAAAAAAAGCGAGTTGTGTCCATAACAGAAGCAGCTAGGCTCAATAATGTCACTCGCCAAGCAATTTACGTAGCAATTAAGCAAAAAAAGCTTAAGGCTCACAAAGATTCTACTCGATGGACTATTGATTTAGAAGATCTTGATGATTATCGCAAACAGAAGTATTCCCGAGCAAAATCACTCTTTAACGGAGAGCTCCTATTTGATAACGAAAAAGGCTTTCATTCCGTAAATCAGGTAGCAAAAATATTAGGTGTCCCTGCACAAAAAATTTATTACGCAACTCGAATTGGTGTACTGAAAGCAACTCGTAGAGGTGCTGCATGGGTTGTTCATTCTGATGATGTTAGAGAATATCAAGCAAAATACATTGATAGAAAACTAGCAGATGAGATCGAAGCTGTAGAAGCGTAAAGTATAATCAGGAATTGGGCATGCTTCCTGGAAGGGGAGCATGTGTTTTTAGATTCTCTGTCTCGTTATTTGCAATTATTTTGAAATCTATAATTTGAAGCTGAATGGAAGATTTATTCAGGTAGACGTTTACTTGTGGTGTGAATGCAATCATTAAGTTTAAGTCTTTTCGCATTAAATCTTGTTTTAGATGACCCATGTTGAATCCTATTCCCTCTAGAAATCGCCCCTCTTCTTCTAACGAGAATTTTAGATTCTTTTTACCGAGGATTTTCGGGGGTAATACTTGTTTTGCAATGGTATAAAGAATTACTTTAGGATTTTCTATGCCGTAGGGCTCTAAGAGGCTTAGAGACTCTAAGAATTCGAAAGTAAGATCTTTAAATGAGACCTTTGCATCTAATCGAAGTTTTGGGCAAATGTCTTGAGTTTTTAGTTTGGTGTTGACCGACTTTATAAAATTTTCCTGGAATGCAGTGATGTTTGTGGGGTCGATTGTAAAGCCGGCAGCGTAGTCATGTCCCCCATAGCTTAAAAGTAGATTGGAATTCTCTTTAAGTGTTGAGAGTATAGGAAATTCAGAAATTGTCCGAATGGAACCTTTTGCTACATCTCCATCTTTTGTAATAATAACGGTAGGTCTGCTGTGCTGCTTTGTAAGTCTTGCCGTTAAAATAGGTATAATTCCGGGGTGCCAGGTCGTTGAGGTGAGAAAAATTGCTTTTTGGAGAAAAACTTCGGGGTGAAGGTGTAGGTAGAGTTCTAAGTCGTTTGAGTCTCTCCGTTCAATTTTTTGCCTCTCATGATTCATTACATCTAGTTCTTTAGCAAGAGATTCTGCTTCAAGAACATCTCGCAAAAGTAATAGCTCAACTCCTTTAAGAGGATCACCGATTCTTCCTAAGCTATTAAGTCTGGGGGCAATTTTCGTCGCCACATCAATGGTGGTAATTTCTTCAGGATTGACTTCTGAAACATGGATTAACTTTAACAACCCGATTCGATGAGTTTTTTTAAGATGTTGCAGCCCATATTTCACTAAAATCCGATTTTCCCCTTTTAGCGCTCCCATGTCAGCGATTGTCCCCAGTGCAACTAGATCTAAATACCTCTTTAAGTCAATTAAATCGGCTTGTACATCCCCAATATCGACAAGATGATTCATAAGGGCATGGGCTAGCTTAAATGCTACCCCTACCCCTGTTAAATCTCGATTCGGGTAAGTGCTATTGAAGAGTTTTGGATTTAATGTGGCGATGCAGTTTGCGATTTTTTCCGTAGGTTCATGATGATCGGTGATAATCAGATCGATTCCACTCTCGAAGAAAATTTTAGTTACAGGACTTTCTATCACACCACAGTCGACAGTAATTAGTAAAGTACACCCTTTTTGACCAGCGTAGCTACAGGCATCTTCTAGGATCTCATCTCTGTTTAAGCTCCGATGAGGGATATAGTAATATGCTTTAACCCCTAAGGTTCGTAAAAAGTCGACTAACAGTACAGTGCCTGTCATTCCATCAACGTCATTATCTCCAACAACTATGATTTTTTCTTGAGCTTTTAGAGCTTTATAAATTCTCTCTACTGCTTTATCAATATCGAGTAGCAAGTCGGGGGAATGTAAATAGAGCAGCTTTGCATAGAGAAATTGATGAACATCTTGCTTTTTCCTGTAACCTCTAGATATGAGCGACTGAGCCATAACTGGGTGTATATTAAAATCATCAACAAAAGACTTAATAAGGTGGGGATCTTCCTTAGGGTAGACCCAAAGTAATGCTTGAGAAGACTGTTCTGTTTTCACCGCCATAAAAACTAACTTCCTTAGGCATCAGACCCTTCTTTTGATTATGTAAGGTTAATATTTAAATTTCAAGCTATACCGCTTCCAAATGAATCTTACCTAGATTTCTTTGCAAAATCTTTTTATTTCAACTCCGCTTCATCAGACCTGGTTTCAAACAGAGTCCTCTTCAGGGGACAGCTTCGCCTAATAGAACTAAAACAATTTTGCTGCGAAAAATCGGCGTCTTTCTACTATCATGAGTATATATTGGATTAATTTCACTAATTTGCAATAATTATTGGCAAATAATAAAAAAGGAGGAACAAATGGATATTTGCGATTGGAATTATTCTTTACCTGGAGTTGACCTTAGTAGGTTGCCAAGGAATCTACAAGAAATTTATGATCTTGAAAATAAAATTCCGATAGAATCTGGATTATTCTCTTTAATTTCAGTATCTGAACAAGTATTTGGGAAGGTGATAGCAGCTCTTGTAAAAAATGTGTTTTTAAGGATCTGTATTATTCCAGTAAATGAGCCGGATGATTCTTCTTTTAGTACTCCTTTGCACCCTTCACTAGGAAGACCAGGGGAACTACTTCACTACAAAATTACGAATGCCAATATCTCAATACCCTACAGGCCCGAGCTAACAAATCGAGCGTTGATTAAGGAGCATAAAGCAGGTTTTTTAAATCAACAACTAGGTTCCCACGGACTAGCTCTTATTCATCTGATTGCCATTCAAGGGAGAAATCGCTCCTTTAATGTTTTGTGTGAGACGATAAAAGAGACGTTCGGAGAGACTCCCAAACCTGCAGTTATGGTTAAAGAGGGGGGGGCTAGTAGGTTGGTTTCTGGAAGGCAATTTACCGTAATCAACTTGGATTTACAAGATGATCGAGGATTTACTGGGGCGCATCATGCCGCGATACATCGTAACATGGAATTGATACGCATGCTTCAAAATAATGGGGCTCTTTTAGGAAAAATTTATAATTTCAGAGCTGCTGGAGCTGTGCATCTTTTGGAGATGTGTTACCCCGAAAAAGAGAAATGGTCCCGTTATCCTGATAAAACCTATAATTTCCCTATACTAGTACATCCAAGTGAAATCGCCATTGATTGGAGTATTGGAAAAAAAGAACTTTCACAAGATACTACAGGGCACTGGTTTTCTCACTATTTAAGGGCTTTTAAAGAAAATAGCTCTCATTCCACTAATATTTTTAACTTACCCACCTCAATAGAGATATTTGCCTCTGCTGACCCTGATTTTAAGGATATGGGAGTTCGTGTTAGAGCAACAAAAAAAATAGAAAAAGGGGAAATTATTGGATATTATGGGGGTCTAGTTTTTAGTTCCCCTAGAGAGCGAGTCTCTCTTGAAAATGACCTGTATACATTCGGACTTTCTTACGAAACAGAGACTCCGACAACAGAGAGTATGCAGACTTTGATCTCAGGTCATAATGGCCCGTTTACTTCAAGAATTGAAGATGGATTTCCAAATATTATTAATTTCAGTGAACACGCTTGTGGGGGGCTTCAAAAGATGCTTTGCTTCGTTGCAGCCGATGTGATACCCAAAGGGGCGCCTCTTCGATTTAATTATGGAGGTTTTCATTCTGTAAAGTCTTATCATATAGAGACTAGCATGCCAGAAGTGGAAATTTTTGTCCGAGGACTGGATATTGATAAATTTCTAATGCAACTCACAGGTTTAGATTTAAGTGAAACTCCAGAGGACTTAGAATCAGCCAAAAAAATAACATTAGAATTGCTAGAGAGAGAGCTTTTCTTTTCTAGAATTATTTATCTCTTTGAGACCCCTACAACCTTTGTGGAAATTTTAGGAAAAGTTCCCTTTAGTAAAGAAGTTTTTGCGAAATGGTTCTCAGTTTTTAAAAGAGTACGGACTTATCCTAGAAATATTTTAAGAATAGCAGATTTAATCAAAAGGCTCTATGACTCTACAGACGATACAACAGAGCTCTTGCCAGTATTTCAAAAAATCTCTGAAAATTTAAAAATTCGAAGAAGAGAGGCAAAAGAATCCAAGGTGCCACTCAACTCTATCTTGTTTATCAAGGGGCTGTTGGAGTTTATTGAAGCTAATTCTATCTCTGCATTCCTGTCAATGTAGAAGCGACTTAAATTCATGACGCGAATTGGTTCTCAATTCGCGTTATATAGCCGTTCCAAATGAATGTTACTCAGATTTCTTTACATGCGCTTCATATTTAAATTAGACGTTAGTTGATGCCGAGGGCGCGCTCTATTTGAAAACTAGGTAAGC
>CALKUQ010000017.1 GCA_937996705.1 uncultured Chlamydiae bacterium | reverse complement strand
CTTTTGTATAATGGGTCAGCGACTTACATTCAGTAGCAAGCTTAACCGAATAGGGGAGCCGTAGAGAAATCGAGTCTTAATAGGGCGTTTAGTTGCTGGGTGTAGACCCGAAACCGGGTGATCTATCCATGAGCAGGTTGAAGGTTGGGTAACACTAACTGGAGGACCGAACCCACTGTCGTTGAAAAGCCAGGGGATGACTTGTGGATAGGGGTGAAAGGCTAATCAAACTCGGTGATAGCTGGTTCTCCCCGAAAGCTATTTAGGTAGCGCCTCGGACGAATACCATTGGGGGTAGAGCACTGTTTCGGCTAGGGGGTCATCCCGACTTACCAAACCGATGCAAACTCCGAATACCAATGAGTACTATCCGGGAGACAGACTGCGGGTGCTAACGTCCGTAGTCAAGAGGAAAACAATCCAGACCGCCAGCTAAGGCCCCAAAATTATAGTTAAGTGGGAAACGATGTGGGAAGGCATAGACAGCTAGGAGGTTGGCTTAGAAGCAGCCACCCTTTAAAGAAAGCGTAATAGCTCACTAGTCGAGTCGGCCTGCGCGGAAGATGTAACGGGGCTAAAACTATATGCCGAAGCTGCGGATTTGCAATTTATTGCAAGTGGTAGGGGAGCGTTCTGTAAGCCGATGAAGGTGTATTGAGAAGTATGCTGGAGGTATCAGAAGTGCGAATGCTGACGTGAGTAACGACAATGCGAGTGAAAAACTCGCACGCTGAAAGACCAAGGGTTCCAGTCCAACGTTAATCGGGGCTGGGTGAGTCGACCCCTAAGGCGAGGCCGAGAGGCGTAGTCGATGGGAAATTGGTTAATATTCCAATACTTCTATGTAATGCGATGAGAGGACGGAGAAGGTTAAGTCAGCCTGGCGTTGGTTGTCCAGGTGGAAGGTTGTAGGCATGTATCTTAGGCAAATCCGGGGTACTCTATGCTGAGAACTGATAGCAAGCTGTACTTGTACAGTGAAGTGGCTGATACCATGCTTCCAGGAAAAGTCTCTAAGCTTCAGTTACATAGGAATCGTACCCGAAACCGACACAGGTGGTCAGGTCGAGTAGACCAAAGCGCTTGAGAGAACTCTGCTGAAGGAACTAGGCAAAATGGTACCGTAACTTCGGGAGAAGGTACGCTGCCGACGGTGATAGGATTTACTCCTTGAGCTATTGGCAGCCACAGAAACCAGGCCCCTGCAACTGTTTATTAAAAACATAGCACTCTGCAAACACGAAAGTGGACGTATAGGGTGTGATGCCTGCCCGGTGCTGGAAGGTTAATTGATGGGGTTAGCGTAAGCGAAGCTCTTGATCGAAGCCCCAGTAAACGGCGGCCGTAACTATAACGGTCCTAAGGTAGCGAAATTCC
>CALKUQ010000016.1 GCA_937996705.1 uncultured Chlamydiae bacterium | reverse complement strand
AGCCAGGGAATCGAACCCTATCCTACGGATTTTCAGTCCGGCGTACTCACCAGATATACCTGCTTTGCCTAAATTTCTTCTTTCAGATATGAAGTTATCTGATATTTACCTGATCTATCATTGCAATAGTGTTTATCAGCCTTCTTGTTGAGGCGTTCTACTGTTTCGTTTGCAATTAACTCATTGTAGTCACAGGCGTCTTTTTTATTTTGTACCCAATAACCTAGCAGCGTTAAATAAAACTCCGCGCTCTGGCCTTGGGGTAAACTAACAATTTTCACAATACGATAACGCATGTTACTCTCTAAAATGGTACTCCCCGTGAGACTCGAACTCACCGTGTCATCTGTGTAAAAGATGTTTCGCCACCTGACGAACTGAGAAGCATAAAATATGGCGGAAGATGAAGGCATCGAACCATTACGCTTTCACGTACTCTAGGCTTCAAGGCTAGTTGAGGAGCCAACCTCAGCACCTTCCTTAATAATTAACAGGATTAACTTTCTACTATGCTACCGTTACATTAAAATCGAACTTAGTTCGATTGCGCGGAGTCGAACCGCTCTACTTGTTTTATAGACAAAATAATTGTTGCTGAAATAATCCTAAAGTTTTAACAGAATTGCTTTTTAAGAGTGGACTCGAACCACTATTCTTCTAGTTTTTTAGACCAGATGTTTTACCATTAAACTACTCGCCCGGTTTTTGGTGAGCGGATAAGGTTGCTGTAACAATTCTAAATTTGGTTGCGGGGGTAGGATTTGAACCTACGACCTTCAGGTTATGAGCCTGACGAGCTACCGGGCTGCTCCATCCCGCGCCACCAAAATGCCCTATATTTCAACGGGGCAAAAACGAAAAAAGGCGGACATCCGTCGAATGAACGACAGCGGTCCGCCTTTTGAATTATGAATGGGTTCTTCCAATGCACTTATATCATGAGCGCCGGCTGCAATGCCTGGCGACGCCCTACTCTTCCAACGCTTGAGCGGTAGTACCATCGGCGCAGTCAGGTTTCACGTCCGAGTTCGAGATGGGATCGGGTGGGTCACTGACGCTATGGTCACCAAGCAATAAAGCAGGCGGATACGGGTTTTAATCGATGCACTTTGTATGCGTTTTAAGGCGTCTCTGGCTGTGAGATCGTCCAACCTTCGCAGACAGCAGCGCTGTCATTGATGGTGGAATTCTCAAGCATGATCAGAGTTATTAGGACCGGTTAGCTCCACACATTACTGCGCTTCCACATCCGGCCTATCAACGTCGTGGTCTACGACGACTCGAAGATACCTAATCTTGAGGGAGGCTTCCCGCTTAGATGCTTTCAGCGGTTATCCCGTCCATACATAGCTACCCTGCTGCGCGGCTGGCGCCACGACAGGTACACCAGAGGTATGTTCACCCCGGTCCTCTCGTACTAGGGGCAACTCCTCTCAAGTATCGACGCCCACGGCAGATAGGGACCAAACTGTCTCGCGACGTTCTGAACCCAGCTCACGTACCACTTTAATTGGCGAACAGCCAAACCCTTGGGACCTGCTCCAGCCCCAGGATGTGATGAGCCGACATCGAGGTGCCAAACCTCCCCGTCGATGTGGACTCTTGGGGGAGATAAGCCTGTTATCCCCAGGGTAGCTTTTATCCGTTGAGCGATGGCCCTTCCATGCGGTACCACCGGATCACTAAGTCCGACTTTCGTCCTTGCTCGACCTGTATGTCTTGCAATCAAGCTTCCTTTTGCCTTTACACTCTTCGCACGATTTCCGACCGTGCTGAGGAAACCTTTGAGCGCCTCCGTTACTTTTTAGGAGGCGACCGCCCCAGTCAAACTGCCCACCTGACGGTGTTCCAAGACCTGATTCAAGGCCTATGGTTAGGATCCCAGTACTACAAGGGTGGTATCCCAAGGATGACTCCACACAGACTGGCGTCCATGCTTCATAGTCTCCCACCTATCCTGTACATGTAGTACCAAGACCCAACGTCAAGCTACAGTAAAGCTCCATGGGGTCTTTCCGTCCTGTCGCAGGTACCCGGCATCTTCACCGGGATTACAATTTCACCGAGTCTATTGTTGAGACAGTGCCCAAATCGTTACGCCTTTCGTGCGGGTCGGAACTTACCCGACAAGGAATTTCGCTACCTTAGGACCGTTATAGTTACGGCCGCCGTTTACTGGGGCTTAAGTTCACTGCTTCGATTGCTCTAACAGATCCCCTTAACCTTCCAGCACCGGGCAGGCGTCAGCTCCTATACATCGTCTTGCGACTTAGCAGAAACCTGTGTTTTTGGTAAACAGTCGCTTGGGCCTATTCTCTGCGGCCTGTCATAGACAGGCACCCCTTCTCCCTAAGTTACGGGGTCATTTTGCCGAGTTCCTTAACAATAGTTCTCTCGCTGGCCTTAGGATACTCTCCTCACCCACCTGTGTCGGTTTACGGTACGGGCGCCTTTAAACTCGATAGAAGCTTTTCTTGACAGTGTGAAATCAGCTACTTCGCCCCGGAGGGCTTCCCCATCACATCCTAGCATTGTCTAAACGGATTTGCCTATTTAGACTGCCTCAATGCTTAGCCGTACATAACCAACAGTACGGTTAGCTTATCCTACTGTGTCACTCCATCTCTCAAACGCTTATTGGCGGTACAGGAATATCAACCTGTTGTCCATCACCTACGCCTTTCGGCCTCGGCTTAGGTCCCGACTAACCCAGGGCGGACGAACCTTCCCCTGGAAACCTTGGGTTTACGGCCCGTGGGATTCTCACCCACGTCTCGCTACTCATGCCAACATTCTCACTCGTATACTGTCCACATGTCCTTACGGTCATGCTTCAGCCTGCATACGAAGCTCCCCTACCCATCATAAATGATGCCGTAGCTTCGGTAGTACGTTTTAGCCCCGGAAATTTTCGGCGCAGGATCACTCGACCAGTGAGCTATTACGCACTCTTTAAATGAGTGGCTGCTTCTAAGCCAACATCCTGGTTGTCTGTGCAATCCCACATCCTTTACCACTTAACGTACATTTAGGGACCTTAGCTGACGATCTGGGCTGTTGCCCTTTTGACTATGAATCTTATCACCCACAGTCTGACTCCCAAGTAAAAGAAAACGGCATTCGGAGTTTGATAGTCTTCGGTAAGTGCAATACCCCCTAGGACATTCAGTGCTCTACCTCCGTTTCTCTACGCTTGAGGCTAGCCCTAAAGCTATTTCGGGGAGAACCAGCTATCTCCGGGTTCGATTGGAATTTCTCCGCTATCCACAAGTCATCCCCGAGCTTTTCAACGCTCGTGGGTTCGGTCCTCCACGAAATTTTACTTTCGCTTCAACCTGCTCATGGATAGGTCGCCCGGTTTCGGGTCTACGCCAAGTAACTTAATCGCCCATTTAAGACTCGCTTTCGCTACGGCTCCACACCTTAAGTGCTTAACCTTGCTACTTAACGTAACTCGTTGGCCCGTTCTACAAAAAGTACGCGGTCACACAAGTAATGTGCTCCCACAGCTTGTAAGTGCAGGGTTTCAGGTTCTATTTCACTCCCCTCCCGGGGTTCTTTTCACCTTTCCCTCACGGTACTATGCGCTATCGGTCACTAGGTAGTATTTAGGCTTGGAGGATGGTCCCTCCTGCTTCCCACAGGGTTTCACGTGTCCCGTGGTACTCTGGATCATACTAGTAGCTTTCTCGTTTCAACTACAGGGCTATTACCTTCTATGGCGGAGCTTTCCAACTCTCTTCATTTACGATATTGCATCCATGTTGTATGTCCGCAACCCCAACGAAGTAAACTTCATTGGTTTGGCCTGTTCCGCGTTCGCTCGCCGCTACTTACGGAATCGAATTTCTTTCTCTTCCTCCGGGTACTTAGATGTTTCAGTTCCCCGGGTTCCCCTCGCTAAGCTATGTATTCACTTAACGATACTTAGACATTACTCTAAGTGAGTTTCCTCATTCGGAAATCTTCGGATCAAAGTTTACGTGCAACTCCCCGAAGCTTATCGCAGCTTATCACGTCCTTCATCGGCTCCTAGTGCCAAGGCATCCGCCCTGCACCCTTAATAACTTGACCAGTTATTAAAAAGTTATCGCTACTGAACAAACTTCGTATTCACTCAGTTTATTCCAGTGCTTAAAAGTGTTATTTTAA
>CALKUQ010000014.1 GCA_937996705.1 uncultured Chlamydiae bacterium | reverse complement strand
TACACAGGCGAAGACACTCTTTCCCTACACGACGCTCTTCCGATCTGACTTCGATTTGGAAGTCCTCGCAAAACATCAGTGTTGTTCCAAGTCTAGGCTGCAAACGCGTTGCGATTTGCAGCCATGTGTTGCTTTTGATTTTCCGTAAGGCCTTTGTCTGGCTGTTACTGGATCAAATCAAGCCTATCGAGCAATTAGTACCAGTCAGCTGAATGCATTGCTGCACTTACACCTCTGGCCTATCGACGTGGTGGTCTTCCACGGCTCTCAAGGGAGACCTTGTTTTGAAGGGGGCTTCACGCTTAGATGCCTTCAGCGTTTATCCTGTCCGAACATAGCTACCCAGCACTACCGTTGGCACGATAACTGGTCCACCAGTGGTTCGTTCACCCCGGTCCTCTCGTACTAGGGGCAACTCTTCTCAAGTCTCCTACACCCACGGCAGATAGGGACCGAACTGTCTCACGACGTTCTAAACCCAGCTCACGTACCTCTTTAAATGGCGAACAGCCATACCCTTGGGACCTGCTCCAGCCCCAGGATGAGATGAGCCGACATCGAGGTGCCAAACGATGCCGTCGATATGGACTCTTGGGCATCATCAGCCTGTTATCCCCAGCGTACCTTTTATCCGTTGAGCGATGGCCCTCCCACTTGGGACCACCGGATCACTATGACCGACTTTCGTCTCTGCTCGTCTTGTCAGACTTGCAGTCAGGCTGGCTTCTGCCATTGCACTCAACGACCGATTTCCGACCGGTCTGAGCCAACCATCGCGCGCCTCCGTTACTGTTTAGGAGGCGACCGCCCCAGTCAAACTCCCCACCATGCAGGGTCCCGGACCCGGATAACGGGCCGCGGTTAGACATCAAGAGTGCGAAGGGTGGTATCTCAAGGGAGGCTCCACGAAGACTGGCGTCCCCGCTTCAATGCCTACCACCTATCCTGCACATCACAATCCTGATGCCAGTGCAAAGCTAGAGTAAAGGTGCATGGGGTCTTTCCGTCTAACCGCGGGAAGTGTGCATCTTGACACACAGTTCAATTTCGCTGAGTCCACGTTAGAGACAGCGGGGAGATCGTTACGCCATTCGTGCAGGTCGGAACTTACCCGACAAGGAATTTCGCTACCTTAGGACCGTTATAGTTACGGCCGCCGTTTACTGGGACTTCAATTCAGAGCTTGCACCCCTCCTCTTAATCTTCCAGCACCGGGCAGGCGTCAGACTGTATACGTCGCCTTACGGCTTCGCACAGCCCTGTGTTTTAAGTAAACAGTCGCCACCCCCTAGTTTGTGCCCCCCACCAATAGTTGCCTACTGATGGGGCCTCCTTCTCGCGAACTTACGGAGGCATTTTGCCGAGTTCCTTTAACGTGGTTCTCTCAAGCGCCTTGGTATACTCTACCAGTCCACCTGTGTCGGTTTAGGGTACGGTCTGATGTGGGGCTATTTCCAGGAACCTCTCAGCAGCTCACCCAATCCGATAAGGGCAAACTACCTCTGAGATCCGTCACTTCCCACTGGCCACGGAATATTAACCGTGTTCCCATCGACTACGCCTTTCGGCCTCGCCTTAGGGGCCGGCTTACCCTGCTCAGATTAGCTTTAAGCAGGAACCCTTGGACTTTCGGCGAGAGGGTCTCTCACCCTCTTTGTCGCTACTCATGTCAACATTCTCACTTCTGATCTCTCCACCGGATGCCTTACAGCCCGGCTTCACAGAAAGAACAGTGCGTATGCTATATTCATCTTGCGACGAATATAAATACGCAGCGTTCTATATCACAGAACGCTCCGCTACCACGTGCATCTCTGCACATCCCGAGCTTCGGCTCATGGCTTGAGCCCCGTTACATCTTCGCCGCAGGACAGCTTATCTAGACCAGTGAGCTGTTACGCTATCTTTAAATGATGGCTGCTTCTAAGCCAACATCCTGGTTGTTTTGGCCGTCCCACATGCTTTCCCACTTAGCCATGAATTAGGGGCCTTAGCTGCAGGTCAGGGTTGTTTCCCTCTTCACGACGGACGTTAGCACCCGCCGTGTGTCTCCCGGATAGTACTCTGCGGTATTCGGAGTTTACTTAGTCTCAGTAAGGCTGTGGGCCCCCATTGACCATGTAGTGCTCTACCCCCGCAGGTATTCGTCCGAGGCGCTACCTAAATAGCTTTCGCGGAGAACCAGCTATCTCCAGGTTTGATTAGCCTTTCACCCCTAGCCACAAGTCATCCGGACCCTTTTCAACGGGTGTCGGTTCGGACCTCCAGTTGGTGTTACCCAACCTTCATCCTGCTCATGGCTAGATCACCTGGTTTCGGGTCTAATCCCACAAACTCATTCGCCCTTTTAAGACTCGGTTTCCCTGCGCCTACACCTATCGGCTTAAGCTTGCTTGTGAGACTAAGTCGTTGACCCATTATACAAAAGGTACGCCGTCAGGGCTCAAGGCCCCTCCGACTGCTTGTAGGCGTCCGGTTTCAGGTACTGTTTCACTCCCCTCGTCGGGGTGCTTTTCACCTTTCCCTCACGGTACTGGTTCGCTATCGGTCAGCAAGGAGTACTTAGCCTTCGGGGGTGGTCCCCCGATCTTCAGACAGGATTTCACGTGTCCCGCCCTACTTGATATGTCTCTTAAAGCTTCGCATACGGGGCTGTCACCCATATCGCTGGCCTTTCCAGACCATTCTGCTCACTCTTCAGAGATCGGCTGGTCCGCGTTCGCTCGCCACTACTAACGGAGTCTCTATTGATTTCCTTTCCTCCGGGTACTTAGATGTTTCAGTTCCCCGGGTTCGCTCTTATTCCCCTATGTATTCAGGGATAAGTACCTGTCTCACCCCATTATGCATCACCTTGCGGTAAACATAACAGAATGTCAGGTGGGTTCCCCCATTCGGACATCCATGGATCAAAGCCTATTCCCGGCTCCCCATGGCTTAACGCAGGGTATCACGTCCTTCATCGCCTCTTGCTGCCAAGGCATCCACCAAACGCCCTTTTCGCGCTTGATTTGATCCAGAAAGAGCTAGACCCTTTCCGGTTGGTGACCCTTGGAAGGTCACCGTATCAAAAGCATGTACTTTCCCATGCGATGATCCCGAAGGACCAATCGCGGTTAGTGTACTAGACTTGGAACAATATCGTCCTACTCAGCCCATACAGCGCATGCAGCACTGTAAGGACCCGATGCAGCCCATACTCGGGTGCACCAGACGATACTGATGTTTCTCTCTATAAACGATGTCAATTTTCGTCCAGTTGGACGGTGGAACACTTCGTAAAGTGTTCTACGATCAAACTGTCTGCGAAGGATGGTGGGTCGAGGAGGACTTGAACCTCCGACCTCACGCTTATCAGGCGTGCGCTCTAACCACCTGAGCTACCGACCCATCTTCGCGCCGCGTCCTTGCGACGTGGAGGGTTGGTGGAGCCTATCGGGATCGAACCGATGACCTCCTGAATGCAAATCAGGCGCTCTCCCAGCTGAGCTAAGGCCCCGCAAGGAACGCATGAACCAGATCGCTCTGGCGCATTCCGCTTAGTGTGTGAAGGGATATGAGGACGGCCTGGCCGCGTGATGAGACTATGACTAGTCTCTGCTAAGTGTATCCTGTAGCCGATTGCGAACAATCAGCTGGTGGATACATCCTTAGAAAGGAGGTGATCCAGCCGCAGGTTCCCCTACGGCTACCTTGTTACGACTTCACCCCAGTCACTGAGCCTACCGTGGTCGGCTGCCTCCATTGCTGGTTGGCGCACCGCCTTCGGGTAGACCCAATTCCCATGGTGTGACGGGCGGTGTGTACAAGGCCCGGGAACGTATTCACCGCGTCATGCTGTTACGCGATTACTAGCGATTCCGACTTCATGGGGTCGAGTTGCAGACCCCAATCCGAACTGAGATGGCTTTTTGGGATTAACCCATTGTCACCACCATTGTAGCACGTGTGTAGCCCAACCCGTAAGGGCCATGAGGACTTGACGTCATCCACACCTTCCTCCGGCTTATCACCGGCAGTTCTCCTAGAGTGCCCAACTGAATGATGGCAACTAAGAGTGTGGGTTGCGCTCGTTGCCGGACTTAACCGAACATCTCACGACACGAGCTGACGACAGCCATGCAGCACCTGTGTGCGATCCAGCCGAACTGAAGGAACCATCTCTGGAACCGCGATCGCCATGTCAAGGGTTGGTAAGGTTCTGCGCGTTGCTTCGAATTAAACCACATGCTCCACCGCTTGTGCGGGCCCCCGTCAATTCCTTTGAG
>CALKUQ010000013.1 GCA_937996705.1 uncultured Chlamydiae bacterium | reverse complement strand
CCTATCTAGTAAACTACTAGACTGTGGTAAAGCTACGTCTACAGAACCTTGGACGGTGGGGGATATTGTTACATTTCCTAACGGTGCCATATTAGCGCCTTGAGCTGCTGGTAAGGATCCACCGCCCCTACTAAAGCTAAAACTTCTCCCACTAGACATCTTAGGCTTACTTAGTGCTTGTTTTAATGTTGCAGCAGTTGTTGCAAGATTAGCAATCCCTCTTAAAGAACCTATAAACTTTTCAAAGCCCTGCCCTTTTGGGGTAGCGCTTGGTGCTGGTGTGGGTAAATTCTTTAGAAGTGGGTTATTGGCTTGCGATAAAGCTCCCTGTATATTCACAGGAGTTGCTTGTGCTGGAGAAGCTGCAGATTGAATATTTTGCAAAGTTTGACTAGCAACTGGTATACTTGCCTGACTCTGCAACTGATTCAGATTATACTGACTCATACTCTGAAGTTGAGCTCCAGGCATGGTTTGTAAAGGGTTGTTAATACCTGATCCAGCTTCACCTAGAAGAGTGTTAGTGGGTGCACTAGGACCGCCCATATCAACCTCCCTGCTGGATCTGTCTCAGTAAGTCTACTTGCACATTAGGAGCTTGTGGGGCTGAGGGTACACCCATGCTAAAAGCACCAGATGTTGATGGTAACTGTCCCATGGCAGGTGGTGGTAGGCCCTGTTGGGGTTGCTGACCGTTAAACATAGATCCAGATGGCATATCTGGGGAACCTTTTGTTGCAGCTGCAATAGACGTAGCCGCTCCAACTCCCGCGGCAACGGCTCCAATGATAGGTGCTAAGTGTGGCATTCTTTTATCCTATGTTATAGGCTCTGAGGGCTCTATAAGGTTAATCTTATACAAAGCATACTCGAGCTCATCTTGAAACTGTCCGTAACAATAGGTTGATTCTCTAAAGTCCCCCTCCTTCTTGAATCCACCTACTATTAAACTCTTTTCTAAGTCTTTTCTAGACTTTAAAAATCTTACACTAACCTTTCTAATATTAGTTTTATCAAATAATTGCTTGCATTGTCTAAAAAGGGCCCAAAAAGCGATCTTACAATTATCTACAATTTTATCACGATATTCTGGGAATAGCAAGAGTCCAGTTTGTACTGTCAAGGAAAAAGCGTCAAAATTAGTTAAAATAGAGAATCCTACTGGATTTTCGTCCCAAAGTACTGTAAATATTTGTGACGAAGTGCTTGACTCCATGTCTAATACTTGAGGCTTAGTCATCCCGCAAGGCATCCTGCGAAAGAACTCAACATTAGACTCGTCTTGATAAGCATTCCATAAAAGGTTGCCATCAAGTTCCCTATCAAATCGTGATAACCGAACCCTCTTCTGCATTTATAATTTCCCCCGTTTTAAGTTGTTCAGCACTCATCCCTAACTCAGAATCTCGTAGAACTCTCTTTTTAAAAGAATTATAGTTTTGTAACTCCATTACTTCAAGAGGAACTGGTATATATTCAAACCCATCTGGGTGTACGTCGTCATCCATCTTTGTCAGCTTGTCTAGAACTTCTTGCTGTGTAGTATTGTAAGGAAACTCCACCTCGGCTACTTTTCCAGATGAGAATTCAACGTTTACTAGTATACTTGATTTTAATCCACTAATCCCTTTAATGGTAAACATTCCTAACTCCCGTCTTTTTTAACTAAAATGTACTGTATATCGTTAACTACATTGTTGTAATGTCTTATCGCAAACGCTCTAGCTTCCTCACTCTTCTGAGCCCAAATTGGATCCATTGCATAGGAATATGAAAAGTCAAAGTCGGCTGTTATGCCATAGTGTGCTAGTTTATTAGAGTCTCTCCACCCTTTGTTGAAATATAACATGCTAGCTTCTGACATAGCTCTTTTGTGCGTTGGATCTTGCCAGCACCTCATAGAGGAATAGTAGGGGCATGAAATAAAGGCTTTCGCTCCTGGCTTTAAAATCCTATAGAGCTCTTCCATAAACTTAATTAAATCTGGAGTATGCTCAACGTAGTGGCTACAGATTACTTCATCTACAGAATTGTCTTTCCAAGGCCATGGAAATTTTTCTAAGTTTACTACCTTATCAACCGTGGGTAACTTTGTTATATCTACGTTTAAAAAACCTTCTGCAGGATTGTCTCCGCTTGCGAGGTTTAACTTCAAAGTTTTTTCTTCCTTTACTTTCTTTTGTTTCATCGTAGTCCCCCCAACCACTCCGGATTGTTGATGTACCAATTAACGGTCTTTTCAAGTGATTCCTCAAAAGTCTTTGGAGGTTCCCAGCCTAAATCCTTCAGCTTACCTCCATCTAGAGCATAACGTAAGTCATGTCCTGGTCTAGACGAGTGAAAATCAATAAGTTTATATTTTGGTTCTTTATTTAAAATCTTACCAATGATCTTAACAACATCTTCATTACTAACTTCCTTTTCACCAACAATATTAAATTTATCTCTTTTAGGTAGATTTTCCTTCATTAAAAGAAAGAAAAGAGCGTCTGCTACATTCCTAGCGTGTATATAAAATCTACTTCCTGAAGTACTACAGGTTACGTCAGAGTGTACTTGTATCTCATCACCTTCTTCTATTTTCTTGATGCACAATGGTATGAATTTCTCGAAATGCTGCCTCTCACCAAAGATATTCATACAATGGGTTACTGTAACAGGTAATCCATAAGTGTTCGAATAGGCTAAGGCTAACTCCTCCCCACCCGCCTTAGTTGCAGCATAGGGATTTGTCGAGTTATATCTAGCCCACTCCTGGTATTCAACACCTCTTGAAGCAGGTCCAAAAACTTCGTCTGTTGAAAAATAAAAAAACCTTTGCAAATGTGGAAGTTTCCTAGCTAACTCGAGCACATTACAAGTTCCTACCACATTAGCCTGAACAAAAGACATAGGATTTATAATACTAGTATCCACATGAGTTTGTGCCCCTAAGTGTAGAATACAGGATACATCTTGTAAAATGTCTACTAAACCATCACTAACAGGTTGTGTAAAATCTAAGGTTAGTAAGTGTATTCTGTTTGAGAAAGTACCAAACCTAGATACTCTCTTATAATTTAGATTAGCCTGGTCTAGCTTATCTAAAAGATAAATATCTTCATTTGTATTTATAAGAAGATGTTCTGCTACGTGTGAACCTAGAAAACCTGCACCACCTGTTATAGCAATTGACATATAACCCCCGTTATGTCACAAAAATTGGATTACCACACTATATCATTTTGATAGTCATAATGCCCTACCTTAACTCTCGTATCACATGCAAAACGATAACCATGTTTACGAGCATCTTCATAAAAATAAAGATCTTGGGTATAGCAAGCTGAACCACCACCGTTCGGTTCATATTTCTGAAGTGTCTTAAACCACGGTCTTCTTAGCTTTTTATCTTTAAACATGTCAATCTTAAAAAGATTAAACCCCATCCCTAGCCCACAAGCTTCTTGTACTGTGTCGGGAATAGGTGCTTGAGGTCTAAAACTTAGTGGCACTTCCATGGGGTTACCATAAATCATTGGTTGCCCAGCGTTTTGGTTGATGATTCCCAACCGTAAATGATTAAAGTATAGATCGGTTTGTATCTTTTCACGTACTGAGGTGAGACCACCCCACAATCCTTGACCCCAAATCAAATACCCCCAAAGGCTATTAGTGATAGATGTTAGAATGGTGAGCGTGAGCGCGTTCAGGAGCGAAGTGTCGAAGTCTTTTTGGATGTAAAGCTTTGCCGCGTAGCTTCCAGACTTCGAAAAATTGAACCACAAAAACCAAAGCCGCTTGACGTCGTCGTGACTTAAAAACCTCTTCCAGTTAGTGAATACTTGAAAATCAATTCCACCTATAGAGTATTGAGAGGTTGCATCTGGCACAGTAACCCAGACAGGGCTTATAACAAGCTGAGTACCCGTGTTGGATGTGATTGTACTGCGCTGACCTTTCCCAAGCCCTTCGGTGATCAACACATCCACACCGATAAAATCGTTTGCGGTCCACGTTTGGGTTGTGTCGTTTAATGTGTTGTTGGTGTTTGAGCCTGTGGAAGTGCTATTGATCTGCGCTCCATCTCCGTAGGTAATGAAATGCCGCCACATGAAACCGTTAAAATCCCCCCTATACAATCTGGGAATTCCATCAGTGTCCGGCCATACTTTTAATGTGCTTGCCGATAATTTGGTCCACACATACCAAGCTCCTAGTTCGTTTTGATCGGGGCTAGGAGGAGCCATAAGGTCTAGCACACAAATAGCATCAGTCTTTGTTGTAGAAGTCAGAGGGATAGAAACAAGCCATTGCTTTCTATTCTCAATAGTCACCGTTTCACATTTGATGTGTTTAATAGCGGCGGGGTCTTTTGAGATAGAGTCAAAGGTGCTCGATAAACGCCTTCCTATGTAATGCACTCGACGCTCTCGGTTGGCTAACTCTGTAGGATCGAGAACATAGGGGCGCACGGACTGATCAATGAAAAAAACGCTGTTATCCAACACAGTTGCTGATCGATTGTTTAAAATCCCGTGCACGGTGTTGAAAGCTTGTGGAACGCCTCCAAGATCCGGATCATCTGGAAGAATATAACTTGAGCGAGTTTTTCCGATCAAAAGTGAATTGTTTCCAATCGTCAATAAACAGGTGATGGCTTGCCCGTCGCGGCCCACTCGATAAAAGTTTTCAACAGGCACTGAGCTAGGCAAAAATGGTTTCGAATAATATAGTTTGTCTCCTACCGCATAATAAGTCCGACTTAAGAATGTGGCGAAGATTGCGCTTTTAGGCGCTAAATCGTTATCGAACTCAAGTTCGCGTGTTCCGTCTAAAATCCCTGGATCAACAAATGGAGCAGCTGTATCTGCTTTTGTTGCAATCTCATAAAGTGGAGAAACAGAGTTTTTTGTAGAACGATAAATGACAATTTCAAGCCCTGTTAATCCTGATGGAATGAAATTTGTGAGTGTTACAGTCTGATTTCCCGCTGTAGTTGTGGCTGACTTAATTAGAGGAACATTTTGCCCAGAAAGCAGGATCTGGACTGGATTTGATTCTTCTAAAGTGACTGGGTCTCGATAGGTGTACGCGTATTGAAAAGTGCCTATCTGTAGTTTTCCGCCGGCTCCGTTAGTAGCCGTAAATGTGTCTGCGTTATCTTGGGGCGCAGAATAAATGGATTGTAAACTCAATGTTGTGCCGTTCCATTCTCGATTTTCATCAATTCCATTTCCAAGAATGACTCGATTCCCTAATTGTGTGGCGCTCCAATAACCCTGAGTAGAAAACCCTGATCCGAGCAGTGTGAAAACAGCATTGTTGAATCTGTACAGCTTATCACCACACACGATTAAACGATCGCTCGTTCCATCATCAAGCTGGTAGTAAAAATCTAATAGAAATGGAGCATTGCTATTAATTGGATTTTTGTGAAGACGGGTACAACCTAAACGGGTCGCAATACTTCCGTCCCTTAAGTTGTCAGCGTTTCTTAAAAACGACCATTCATTCTCATTTAAAGAGGTGTCCGCGTCGTTGTCATTCATCCCACCATCGAGAGAATAATATTCAATTGTTTGAAGATTGATTCCCACAGTTTCCTTAAGACGAATAGATAATTAAAACTTAATCCACATTTCTTTATTTAATAATTTTTGTTTTTAATAGATTTAAAAACACTCGCGCCAATGAGTATGGCGTCTGGTCCAGAAACTCTAATTATTGAAATTGCTCCAGCCCCCGAAGGTGTTGCTAAGGCTACGATGGAATCGTTGTACATCATTTTGATTATTC
>CALKUQ010000012.1 GCA_937996705.1 uncultured Chlamydiae bacterium | reverse complement strand
GGAGTATGGTCGCAAGGCTGAAACTTAAAGGAATTGACGGAAGGGCACCACCAGGCGTGGAGCCTGCGGCTTAATTTGACTCAACACGGGAAAACTTACCAGGTCCAGACACGGGGAGGATTGACAGATTGAGAGCTCTTTCTTGATTCTGTGGGTGGTGGTGCATGGCCGTTCTTAGTTGGTGGGTTGCCTTGTCAGGTTGATTCCGGTAACGAACGAGACCTCAGCCTGCTAAATAGTCACGTCTACTTTTTGTAGTCGCCAGACTTCTTAGAGGGACTATTGTCGTTTAGGCAATGGAAGTGTGAGGCAATAACAGGTCTGTGATGCCCTTAGATGTTCTGGGCCGCACGCGCGCTACACTGTTGCATTCAACGAGCCTATCCTTGACCGAGAGGTCCGGGTAATCTTGTAAACTGCAACGTGATGGGGATAGATTATTGCAATTATTAGTCTTCAACGAGGAATGCCTAGTAAGCGCGAGTCATCAGCTCGCGTTGATTACGTCCCTGCCCTTTGTACACACCGCCCGTCGCTCCTACCGATTGAATGTGCTGGTGAAGTGTTCGGATTGGTTTCGATTGATGGCAACATCGGCCGTTACTGAGAAGAACATTAAACCCTCCCATTTAGAGGAAGGAGAAGTCGTAACAAGGTTTCCGTAGGTGAACCTGCGGAAGGATCATTGAATCTATCAATACCAACACTGTGAACCACGATTGTCTGTCCCTTCGTACGTATGCGAGTACGTGCGATGCGGTCGACCGGAGCCGGTTAACTCGGGCTTCGCCGTCGGTCGGATGTCGCTTGCGGCGTCGGGCTCCTTACAAACTATTTAACTCCAAACCAAACCAAACTGAAGCAAATTGTGCTTATTGGCCTAGCCTATAAGTATACAACCGAGATAACTATCAACAACGGATATCTTGGCTCTCGTAACGATGAAGAACGCAGCGAAATGCGATACGTAGTGTGAATTGCAGAATTCCGTGAATCATCAAATCTTTGAACGCATATTGCGCTCGAGGCTTCGGCCGAGAGCATGTCTGCCTCAGCGTCGGGTTAATATCACCTAACACTTCACCGTGTTCAGCGTGGACCTGACCGTCCCAGCTTTGCGTGTTTCTGAACGGTGGAGTTCTCTCTGCCGTTTCTAGACCGCTTCACGAGCTGGGTTGGTTGAAGCTTAGAGATCGTCGCTAGGACCCGTTTGACGGGCCGCAACTGGGTAGGCAGCTTCACCGCTGTACAATACTTTAGTTGTTGGTACCTTAGGCTCCTGCCATCGATCCTCTGAACAGGAACGGAGCATCGCTTGACCGCTTGCTTCCCCATTTTCTCGACCTGAGCTTAGGCAAGAACACCCGCTGAACTTAAGCATATCAATAAGCGGAGGAAAAGAAACTAACAAGGATTAGCCTAGTAACGGCGAGTGAAACGCTAATAGCCCAACTTGAAAATCTTCCTTTGAAGAATTGTAGTCTATAGAAGCGCCCTCTGTGGCGGTCGGGACCCAAGTCCGCTGGAAGGCGGCGTCAGAGAGGGTGATAACCCCGTCGGTCCTAGGCTTAGCTACTCCACGAGGTGCTTTCGAAGAGTCGCATTGTTTGGGAATGCAGTGCAAAATGGGAGGTAAATCCCTTCTAAGGCTAAATACTGACGAGAGACCGATAGCGAACAAGTACCGTGAGGGAAAGATGAAAAGAACTTTGAAAAGAGAGTTAAAAAGTGCTTGAAATTGTTGAGAGGGAAGCGATTGGAGGGTGTGAGTGCGTCTAGGCTTATGCATCTCTAACGAGCTGCTGTATGTGCTAGATGCTGGTCAGCATGGGTTAGCCGGGCGGGATAACAGCATGGGTTGATACCGTGTCTATGCCGTCTGGTTGATCAAGGTGTGATTGGCGCTTAGTCCTTCGGGAACTGCGTCAACAAGATGCTGGCAGAAGCCCTTCAATCGGCCCGTCTTGAAACACGGACCAAGGAGTCTAACATGTATGCGAGTTGGTGGGTGGAAAACCCATGAAGCGCAAGTAACCTGACTGGTGGGATGGCCTGTGCCTGCACCATCGACCGACCATGATCTTCTGTGAAAGGTTTGAGTGCGAGCATACCTGTTGGGACCCGAAAGATGGTGAACTATGCCTGAGCAGGGTGAAGCCAGAGGAAACTCTGGTGGAGGCTCGTAGATGTGCTGACGTGCAAATCGCTTTTCGGACTTGGGTATAGGGGCGAAAGACTAATCGAACCATCTAGTAGCTGGTTCCCTCCGAAGTTTCCCCCAGGATAGCTGGAGCTTGATTCAGTTGTATCAGGTAAAGCGAATGATTAGAGGTTCGGGGGATGTAACATCCTTCACCTATTCTCAAACTTTAAATAGGTACGACGCGTCGGTTGCTTAATTGAACCTGCGCAGTCAATGTGAGCTCCAAGTGGGCCATTTTTGGTAAGCAGAACTGGCGATGCGGGATGAACCGATAGCTGAGTTAAGGTGCCAAACTACGCGCTAACCTAGATCCCACAAAGGGTGTTGATTGATATAGACAGCAGGACGGTGGTCATGGAAGTCGAAATCCGCTAAGGAGTGTGTAACAACTCACCTGCCGAATGAATTAGCCCCGAAAATGGATGGCGCTTAAGCGCGTGGCCTATACTCGGCCATGGAAACAAGTGCGAGGTTTCCATGAGTAGGAGGGCGTGGGGGTCGTTGCGCAGCTTGAGGCGTGAGCCTGAGTGAAACGGCCTCTAGTGCAGATCTTGGTGGTAGTAGCAAATATTCAAATGAGAACTTTGAAGACTGAAGTGGAGAAAGGTTCCATGTGAACAGCAGTTGGACATGGGTTAGTCGATCCTAAGAGATAGGGTAGTTCCGCTTTAATGTAGGCGCTTGCGCCTCGCCCTCGAAAGGGAAGCC
>CALKUQ010000011.1 GCA_937996705.1 uncultured Chlamydiae bacterium | reverse complement strand
CACTCTATTTGAAAACTAGGTAAGCCCGAGGCAAATTTAAAGATGAAGATGCAGGTAATGAAAGATGGGTAAGATTCATTTGGAAACAGTATAGACCTCCTTCAAACTTTTCTGAAGCCTTTTCTGTCAGGGTTTAAAACCCGCAACTCAGGTTATAAGAGTCTAACTATTTTGTAGGCTTAGTCTTCGCTGCGTTGCATTTTTTAGTGCTGTCTGTAACATCAGCCTGATGTTTTTCAGAGAGCCCTGCAACGATATCTTTTACTTTTTCATTAGCAGCAGCCAGCACTTCCTGAATTTCGGTTAAAGCCTCTGTAGTTAGATCAAGAGAGACCTTAGCTAAATCTGCTTTTGCACATTCTACAAAATTCTGGGGTCCTGAACCTTTACTAAACAGTCTACCGATTTTATGAAATAAATTTGCTATGGCATTCATAATAAACCTCCCTTTATTCTTCCTCAATGAAAAGCGGCAAAATTGCAATCACAAACAAAGATGCCGTTAAAATCCCAAAATAGAGATGTATCATTGTTATTTGTTCCACACTCCTGATTATACGGAGCTACCTATTTTGAGAAATCCATTAATTATTAGGAACTTAGAATGCAAACCGATTCGCTCAGCGCTTCCAAAAAGCCATCGACATCTTCAATTGTGTTGTAAAACCCAAAGGAGATTCTTGCTGCGGATGTGAGGCCAAAGTGGTGGAGGGCTGGACTTGCGCAGAGAGCGCCAGTTCGGATAGCAATTCCTTTCAAACCAAGAAGAACGCCTAAATCCAGAGGGTGTATTCCATTAATTGTAAAAGATATAAGACTGGACTTTTGGGCTGCTGTACCGTAGATTGCAAGACCTGGAATCGCAAGAAGTTTTTGTGTTGTATATACCAAAAGCCTCTCTTCATATTCAACGATCGCCTCTTGGTTAAGCTTTTCAAGATATTCGATTGCAGCGCCCAATCCAATAACCTCTGCAATCGGCGGAGTTCCCGCCTCAAACTTGAGAGGGGGATCTTGATAGGTAGTTTTTGCGAATGTAACTTCTTGAATCATATCGCCCCCTCCATGATAGGGGCGCATTTTCTCTAAATGCTCTTGTTTTCCATAGAGAACTCCAATTCCGGTAGGTCCATAAATTTTATGACCTGAAAAGGCAAAAAAATCGAGATCAAGATCTTGGACATCAATAGGAAAATGGGCTGCACTTTGAGCGCCATCCACTACTATAATAGCGCCAACTTCATGGGCCATTTTTGCTATCTCTTTGATAGGATTAATAGTCCCTAGAAAATTGGAAATATGACAAACCGATACAATTTTTGTCCGAGGCGAAAGCTTTTTTTTAAACTCTTCTAAAATCAGCTCCCCTTTTTCATTGAAGGGGGCGACAACAAGTTTCGCTCCAAGCTCTTCACAAATCATTTGCCAAGGGACAATATTAGAGTGGTGTTCCATCTCCGAAATTAAAATCTCATCTCCTCCACGAACAAATTCTCTTGCATAACTATGTGCGATGATATTAATCCCTTCCGTAGTCCCTCTGGTAAAAATAACCTCTTCTTCGCTCCTTGCATGAATAAATCCCTGGACCCTTCTTCTTACCTCAGAATATCTCTCTGTTGCGTGGATCGCATGCTCATAAACGCCCCTATGGACGGTTGCATACTCCTGGGAATAGAATTTAGTGATTGCATCGATCACAGATTTGGGTTTTTGTGCTGTAGCTGCCGTATCAAGGTAAATAAACGGTTTTCCTCCCATCTCTTGCTTGAGCATGGGAAAATCATCTCTTACCAGTTTCGGATTGAATGCCATGCGGGAATATCCTTTATAATTTCGTCTAAAAATCCTGAAGCTAAGTAAAGACTAGCCTTTTCTTTTGAAATACCGCGGGCTTGAAAATAAAACAACTCTTCTTGTGAAAGATTGGCAACTGTCGATCCGTGAGAAGCTTTCACATCATCTGCAAAAATCTCTAAGTTAGGTTTACTAAAACAGGAACTCCCCTCTCCCAAAAGTAAATTATTATTTAATTGATAAGCAAGAGTTTGTTGAGCCTCAGGCTCGACATAAATTTTTCCCTCAAAGCTCGATTTACTCTGATCTTTCATCACAGCTTTGAAGTGTTGATTTGATCTTGCATTCGGCGCTTTGTGCTCAATTAAGACGTTTGTATGGGAAACTCTTTTCCCCTCTAGGATCGCAGCCCCTTTGAGTGAGACTTCACTCCCTTCTTCTAAAAGCTGGGCATGATAATCTTGCTTATAAAAGCTCCCCCCCTTCGAGAGATTCCAATAATTCAATACCGCAGATTTTTTTAAGCTCATTCGGACAGAATTTACGTAGAGCGCTTTTTCTGAAATGAGAGCTTCATCGACCCAATCGCATCTAGAATTTCGATCTAAGTAGATATCGATAAGCTGATTAATCATCCCAGATTCAAAATTATTAAACTGCGGTCTGAACTGAAATCTGACACTTGCCCCCCTTCCGACATAGACTTGGATATGTGGGGTAAAGAGTGCTCCTGTTCCTTCATATTCATAGGAAATTTCTAAAGGCTCTTCGATTTGGACGTTTGGCGGGACGTAGAAAAAAAATCCCCCCTCTTTTACACATTCGGCAAGGGCTGCAAAAAAATCTGTTTCCCTCTGTTTTCGCTGCTTTACTCGGTTTTCTAAAAAGGTCTGGTAGGTTTTTCTTGCCTCGCTCATAGTCAAAACTACGATAGAGCTAGGGAATTTAGAAAGGTCTAGTCTCTCAGATCCCTTTTGCGTCGGGGAAAAGGATGCAACTGCCTGAAGGGGCACTTTTCGATACGCCTCAACTTTTCTGCTGGGAAAGCTGACTGGGATCTCTAAGTCTTTATATAATAAAGCTAGTCTCTCTTCGAACATGCCTCATACCCTTTTTCTTCTAGTTGAAGTGCAAGTTCCGGACCACCCGATTCTACAATCTTTCCATCGATCATTACATGTACAAAATGGGGTCGAATATAGTTTAAAAGCCTCTGATAATGAGTGATTAAAACAATCATTTTATCTTTTTGCATGAAATGATTGACCCCTTCACCAATAACTTTAAGTGCATCAATATCAAGTCCTGAGTCAGTCTCATCTAACACTGCAAGTTTTGGATTAAGGACAAGCATCTGCAAAATTTCATTCCGCTTTTTTTCCCCTCCTGAAAATCCGTCATTGAGATCTCTCTCTAAAAAAGTCTCTTTAATTTTCATGGTTTTCACAATCGGGGAAAGAATCTCTTTAAACTCGCCATCTTCGATTTTTACTTGGTGAATCGCTGCATAAGAGTGTTTCAAAAACTCAAAATTAGAAATGCCGCGTATTTCAAGTGGGTATTGAAAGCTCATAAAGAGACCTAATTTTGCCCGCTCTTCTGGATCTAACTCTAAAAGATCTGTCCCATTAAAGAGCGCTTTTCCACTTACAACTTCGTAGGAAGGGTGACCTGCCAACACTTTTGCAAGGGTTGATTTGCCTGCGCCATTAGGGCCCATGATCGCATGAATTTCACCCGGCTTTACAGTGAGTGAAAATTGCTTTAAAATTTCTTTACCCTCTACCGTCACTGTCAATTCTTTGATCTCTAACATTATCCTACAGAGCCTTCAAGTTTTAAGGTTAATAATTTTTGCGCTTCCACAGCAAATTCTAACGGAAGCTCCCGAATGACCTCTTTACAAAACCCATTCACGATCAAATTAATAGCATCTTCCCTTGATATCCCTCGAGATTGAAGATAAAAGAGCTGCTCTTCATTCATTTTTGAAGTCGAGGCTTCATGCTCAATGCTAGCTGTTGGGTTATGCACGTCTATATAGGGAAACGTATTTGCCGAGCATTTATTTCCGACAAGCATAGAGTCGCACTGGGTGTAGTTTCTAGCGTTATCTGCATCTCCTGCAATATAGACAAGGCCGCGATAACTGTTATGAGAAACATCCGCTGAAATTCCCTTCGAGATAATCGTAGATTTAGTACGTTTCCCTTTGTGAATCATCTTAGTGCCTGTGTCTGCCTGCATCATTCCGTTTGTGAGGGCAACTGAATAAAATTCCCCAACCGAATCATCCCCCTCAAGCAAGCAACTAGGATATTTCCAAGTAATAGCAGCCCCCGCTTCGACTTGGGTCCAGCTAATTTTTGAGGCTTGCCCAGCGCACCTTCCCCGCTTGGTCACAAAATTAAAAATACCCCCGAGCCCTGTTTTTGGATCGCCTGAATACCAGTTTTGGACAGTAGCATATTTGATCTCGGCTCTATCAAGAGCTACAAGCTCTACCACTGCTGCATGAAGTTGATTAGAATCAAAAGCAGGGGCGGTACAACCCTCAAGATAGCTTACATAAGAGTCGGGTTCTGCAATGATCAAAGTCCTTTCAAATTGACCTGTCTCCCTTTCATTAATCCGAAAATAGGTTGAAAGTTCTAGAGGAGATTTCACCCCTTTTGGAATATAGACAAAGGAGCCATCAGAGAAAACCGCTGAATTCAGTGCCGCATAAAAGTTGTCTCCGATAGGGACAACGCTTCCGAGATATTTTTCTAGAAGCTCAGGGTACTTTTGCGCAGCCTCACTCATTGAACAGAGCACTACACCTGCCTCTTCAAGCTTTGCGCGAAACGTTGTCCCAATCGAAACCGAATCAAAGACCACATCAACAGCAACTCCTGCTAGCCTCTTCTGCTCATCAAGGGGGATGCCTAACCGTTCAAAAGTCTCTAAAAGCTTGGGATCTACCTCTGATAAGTTCTCTAAAGTCGGTTTGCTTTTTGGCTCAGAATAGTACCTGATTTCATTGAAATCAATTTTAGGATAGCTAAGATTGTGCCACTCAGGCTCAGCCATTTCAAGCCACTTTCGATAAGCCTTAAGACGAAACTCCAAAAGAAATTGGGGCTCCTTCTTTTTTTTTGAAATTGCCCTAACGACCTCTTCGCTCAATCCTTTAGGAAAGACCTCTGATTCGATGTCTGTGACAAATCCGTATTTATATTCAGTATGGTTATACATAATGCCATACATTCTACCTCAACTCCCCCCACCCTGTCAAAACATTCCTCCCCATTTTTCAGGACCAACTCGAAACCAAAATTTGATTGGAATAAATCAAGAGAAGGAGCATATTGTTAAGATCACTATAAGATTAAAGGAATTATATGACAAGCGCTACCCTCGTTGATGCTCTATCACCTTTTAAAAACGATTATAGGACCCTGTTTACTCCAGATAAAGTGTTACGATGCAAAGAGGGGGAATGGAGAATGACACGAATATTACCTAAAAAACCAGAGAGGGCCGCCTATTTGTCTGGTCTTATAGACGATCTCTGCAAAGAACAGTTTCCCTATGAAGACCTCTCAAATTTAGCTCTTAGGATCAATGAGCTCTCAGAGAGAAGAATCCGCTCAACCAAATTACCCCCCATCATTTATTTTAATTCCAAATCTAAAGAATTTCAGTTTCTATCTAATTTTCATCCAAGTGTTATCTTTTTAAATGGAGAATTTTTTCCAACTGCTGAACACGCTTATCAAAAACTCGCATCCCGAGCAATCGATGAGAGAGGATCCTTAATAGAATTCCCTAAAGGGGCCTCTTACTCACCACTAGACGCAAAGCACATTGGAGCAAAAATAGAACGAATTTGGGAAAAAACAGCAAGACCCTTAGAAAAATCGATGAGGGATGCGAGTAAAATTCAACTAATGAAAGAGGTAGTGAGAGCAAAATTCACTCAAAATGCAACACTTAGACAAGCTTTAAACGCAACCTTACCTCAAAGGCTTGTAGAAGACACCTCAGATCCTTTGTTTGGGGGGAAAGAGGGAGGTCGGAATGAACTGGGACTAATTTTAGAAGAACTGAGAGCCTCACTTTCTTCGATGGGCTAAACAAAACCCTTTAAAGCCCACTCTCATGGCTAAACAAGCGTGAAAAACTTTTTCCAGCTCTTCCATCTTATCATCGATCATCAATACATATTTTAGATCGATCTTTCTAGAAAGTTCGGAACAAAAAAAGTGCACTCCCTCTCCTTTTCCCCTTGAGCTGCCATCTGCATAAATTATCCCTTTGTAAAGATAACTATTAGTTTTTCCAAAAGCGATTACCTCTATTTTTTTTCTCATTGCTTCAGTGCCCAGGGATATACCCATCTCACTCAATTCAAGGAGGGTTAGTTGCGCATGCTCAACAGGCCTTGCAGTGCATCCTACCACTTTGAAGCCTTTTGCCTGGATGCTCGAAATAGTCGCGGCTGTTATTGGCTCTAACGGCACCCTAAGCCCCTTGCAAACTAACGTATCATCAATATCTGAAAAAACTAGACTAGTTTCCGGCTCCAATTTATTTACGTCCATCCACCTCTTCATCTCGACAATCGAGGCAACATCTACAATAGGAGGACCCCCAAAGACGGCAGGTTCCTCAGCTCTTACAAATCGGGGTCTCTTTACTTGCAGCACATCAGGCCAAATCAAGTTTACTCCCCGCTTATAGACAGGCAGCACTTCAGGAATAAAGCCAATTTTGCGGGCTACACAAGTTCCATCAGTTTTATAAATTGAGCCGTGCGCTATCGGCTGCGGGAAAGACATGTAATTGGGAACTTTGTGAGAAAACCAAGTCAACCCAAGCTTGGTAAGATCTGAATCGCTATACCCCCAAAGCCTACTAACTAGACCTCTACCCGATTCTGGCAAATCAATTTCAGCTAACGTAGGAATCCTTTTGTGGTCTGAAAGAAATACGGGTAGCACTCTTGTACTAAGGGATACAATTTTTGCAGCTGCATGCCCCGTCATAAAGGGGGCTATGACAACAATTCCTCTAGGCCTTGCCCTCTCCACTGCCCTCATAACAGATGTAACATGTTCATGCAGCTGAGTTCCTGAAAAGGAGGCATCATCAAACAAAACAATTATTTTCCCGACCAGATTTTTTTTAAAATCAGGATTTTCATGGCTCAAGTAAGCACTAAATTTTTGTGCCCCTTTAGAACCCAAAGCAACGTATTCATGTGCCAAAAAATCTAAATGCTCAAGGGCTACTTCTGCTACCCACTGGTTGCTTTTCTCTTTTTCAACTAATACAACGGCATCTGTATGTGACTTAAAACCATCTTGATCAGCATAAATTTCATCAAGTCGCCCTTTAATACTTTCAACAGAATCTCGTAAAGCTCCTAAAAATTGTGACCAACGAATATATTGAATTGCTTCAATAATTTTTTCTAAAGTTCTTTTACAATCTTCGGACTCTTTGTGAGCCTCTATCCAATCTGTAACAACATAACTCGTGTGGGCACCTGGAAAAACTAACTCTTCACTGACATCAGAAGGGATACTTGGAGTAGCCACAAACGAACCCGGCTCACCTCTAACACTTTTTATGGCTGGAATTATACCAGGAGCAACAGGAAGCATAAATTTCACCTAAAAATTATTATTTTCGCCATAACTTTAGCATAATTACAAAAATAAAAAAATAGGTATAATTTAATTTACACGATTCTTTTAATTATCGGCTTCTTCGACGTAAAAGGGGCCCCGGCTAGCGCTCTAAAGGCAAGAGCCTTATTATCGCCTGTTAATACGTCAAGATTCATAGAGACTCTCCCTCTAGGAAATTTAAACAGGGGTTGTTGACAAAGAGCAATATAACACCCCTCTTTGGCACGCATTGAAGCGCTTTTCGTCTCAAGATCAAAATCTGTATGACCATTAATATATCTTTCTAGATCCCCATTCATCTTATTAAAATAATTTGAAAAACAGGGAATAAGACCTAATGCGCTAATAATCGGGTGAGCGATAAGACCTATTAGAGCTCTTTCAGGTTTTCTGCAATGCATGAATTCTTCATCTTCAAAATTTTTAACCACCTGATTAAAATATTCATAATGAGTTACCATTGATAAAATTTTTAATGGATAATAAACAAACACGGGAATAAATATTTTTTCAACAAGGGTGATAACAGGGAAAAGAAAAATTAGACCAAAACTTTTCTTAAATTCTTCTTTTGGAAGAGCGTAAACCATTTCTCCACGAAGATAGACCTTCCTTTCCTTAGTGTATCGTTGTCCAGATTGATACGGTTTCATTCCTCTGGCAAATAGCCAATCATCGTCTACAACTACATTCCACGAATACCTATTATCAAGCATTCTAACTATTTGTTCATCATCAGCATCCTGATTTAGAGAAGAAACAAGATGTGTATATTCTACACTTCCTCTTAATGTGACTTGCGACATGACCCACCTATTTTTAAAGTGGATGATTATACCTTAATAGAATCACTTAGGAAAGTGTAGATATTACTTTAATCAAATCAGAGGGCGTGTCAACACCAATTGTCTCCTCCTGAGTAGGAAAGACCCGAATATAAAGTCCATTTTCTAAAAAAGTAAGTTGCTCCAAACTCTCTGCTTTGGCAAGCGGGGTAATTGATAGATTTTTAATTCTACAAAGAGCTTCGTAACGATACGCATAGAGACCTATATGCTTGTAAATCGAGATCCCTGTTTGCTCACGCTCAAAGGGGATAGGGCTTCTAGAAAAATAGAGGGCTTTACCAAAGGCATCACAAACCACTTTCACCACATTCGGGTTGAGAATCTCCTCCCCATGCACCTCTTTTTTAAGGGTCCAAATCTCTTCAAGGGGGTTATAAATTCCTTGAAGCAACTCTGCAATCATCTGAGAAGAGACTAAAGGCTCATCAGCCTGCCAATTAACAAAGACGTCTGCTTTGATGTTATAGGTTTCAACAAACTCAATCAGACGATGGGTCCCCGAGGGGCATTCAGGAGCGGTCATTTTCCAATTTCCGCCAAACGAATCAATCACTTTTGCAACCTCTTCACTATCAATTGCAAAATAGACTTCAGAAAATTCAGGACATTTTTTTGCACCAATCCATACGTGCTCAATCATCGTCTTAGTGCCGATTTTAGCGAGAATTTTTCTCGGAAATCTCGTAGATGCCAGCCTAGCTGGAATTACACAGACCACTTTCATAAATACCCAGAATCGTTTTTCGTAAGCCGGTATCAAAACTTGTTTTTGGATACCATCCAAGCTCTTGTTTTATTTTTGTGATGTCCATGGCATAGCGAAAATCGTGGCCTGGACGATCTGCCACATGAACTACCCTTTTCTTATAGTCTACAGGATCATCTCCTCGAATCTCAGAAAGTCTTTGGATAATATGATCGATTACTTCAAGATTGGTCAGTTCATTTTCTCCTCCTACATTATAGACTTGCCCCTTTTTTCCCCGGCTTAAAATAAAATAAATTGCCTCAGAGTGATCTTCCACGTAAAGCCAATCCCTCACTTGCTCCCCAGAGCCATAAACTGTCAAATCTTCTCCAGTGAGACATCTTTGAATCATGCGTGGAATTAATTTTTCTGTATGCTGGTGCCCTCCATAATTATTACTTGCATGAGAGACTGTAACAGAGAGGCCGTATGTTCTTGCATAAGAGAGAGCCAAATGATCGGCAGCCGCTTTTGATGCTGCATAAGGGGAGCTAGGAGCGTAGTTAGATTTCTCTGTAAAAATACCCTCTTTTGTAGGTAGATCGCCATAAACTTCATCCGTAGAAATAAGATGAAGATGAATTTTCCTGTGACGACGGAGGGCTTCCAGAAGGGTGTAGGTCCCTAAAATATTTGTCTCAATAAACGTCTTGGGCTGATCAATGCTTCGGTCAACATGGGTCTCAGCAGCGAAATGAACAATCATATCGAAAGAGTATTTCTGAAAAAGCTCTTCAATTAATTTAGCATCGCAAACATCCCCTTTCACAAAGGAGTACCTAGGATCGCTTTCTACATCTCGTAAATTTTCTAAATTTCCCGCATAGGTAAGAAGATCAAGGTTTACAAGCCTCCCTTCAAATTTGGTTTTTAGAAGAATATGGCGGATAAAATCTGATCCCATAAATCCCGCACCACCCGTAACTAAAATTTTTTTATGTGTTAACATATATGCTCATGTACTCCCTTAAAGCAGATTCCCAGGTTCGAATCGGTTGTTTCATAAATGGCGTTATTTTTTTACAACAGAGAACCGACCTCTTCGGTCTAATTGCAGCCCTCTTACTATTTTTCTGCAAAATAGGCTTTACCTCTTTGCACGTAATTTTAATACCAAACTCTCCCGCAAGCTGCATAATATAATGAACCAATTCATAACGGCTTGTCTCTCCACTATTTGTAAAATGAAACACACCGCTTTGATCTTTTAAGGCAAAAATTGCCTCAGCTAAATCTTTTGTATAGGTAGGCGAACTTACTTGGTCAATGATATGACCTACAGACTCTTTGGTTTTCAATAAATCGAGAATACCAGAGACAATCCCCGGCTTTCTACAACCATAAAGAGAGGCGGTTCGTATGCAAAGCCCTTTTTCATAAGAGATGACCTCCTCTTCTCCCAAAAGCTTTGTTTTCCCATACTCATTTATTGGGCAGGTTGGATCAGATTCCTCATAATCCCCCAATTTCTCTCCATCAAAAACGTAATCCGTGCCAATATGAATCAGTCTCAAGTCATGTCGTCTGCAAAGTGTTGTAAGATTTTTAGGGCCAGTCACATTTAGAGAAAATGCAAGCTTCCTTCCAGAATTTTCCGCTTCATCTACTAGAACATATGCAGCACAATTAACAATGTGAGTAGGTTTGGGGTCCTGCAATTGATAAAAATGCTCTAAAGCCCCTTCGTTTAAAATATCTGCCTCTTGATGAGAAGTTGCGACATAAGGAATTTGATTCGCTTTGAAAAAATCGCAAACCTCTCTTCCTAAAAGACCATCTCTTCCAATCACCCAAAACAGCATTAAATAACCTCCTTAAATAAGGGGGCCTTACTATCCCTTTCTGACAAAATCGGATCTTGAAGGGGCCAATTAATTCCCACAAAGGGATCTTTAAAAGAAAAGCCCCTCTCAAGATCTTTATTAAAAAATGCACTCACCTTGTACATTACATGAGCCTCCTCAGAGAGGACGCAAAAGCCGTGAGCAAACCCATCAGGAATAAACAGTTGCCTATGATTTGTCTCACTTAAATAAAATCCCTTCCACATTCCAAACGTAGGGGAATTTTGTCGGATATCTACTGCAACATCAAATATCTCACCTTTAGGACAATAAACTAACTTTGCTTGCCCCTTCTGAAAATGCATGCCCCGTAATACACCCTTTTTCGAGTAGGAGTGATTGTCTTGACAAAATGATACCTTCACTCCAAGATCTTCGTACCTAGATTGATGGTAACTTTCGAGAAAAAACCCCCTTAAATCTCCATACACCGTTGGCGTCACTTCTATCAACTCATCTATTCCCATAGACCCCAAGTTTATCCTATCCCCACTACACAAGTAAATCGAATTCCTCTTCAATTCATTTTTAAATAAGAGATGCAAGGGTCGTAAGACGTTCACGAGTTTTAGACCTTCGATAGGAGGGAAATTGATGCGGGCTAGAATAGGTGCCCAGGCAAGAAATTTCAATATGGTGATTCAGTATGCCCGCTTGAGTAAGCTGAAATCTCCCTATTTCCCAGAGATTAAAATAATTAGGCTTTTCCTGAAACCGCCAAAATGACTCTGGAAATTCATTTTTATAATGAACAAACTCAGAATGTTCCGGCTCCAAACTAGGCCCTATGCAAACTAGAAGATTTTCCGGTTTACTTTCATAATAACGTGCAAATTTAGAGACAGTCTCCTGGTAAATGTTTTGAGTCATCCCCCTCCAGCCAGCATGGACAGTTGCAATCACTTGATTCATAGGATCGTAAAAAATTGCAGCTTGACAGTCGGCATGCCGAATCGCTAGTGCAACCCCTTTAATATGAGTGATTCCACCATCCGCTGTGAAAGTATCCTCTAACCTGCTAACCAAAGCTATTTCTTTGCCATGAACTTGGTTAAAATAGACCGCATTTTGCATTGGTTTTTGTAAAAACACCCCTTGCTCAACAGGATGTCCTTGAAGTTGCTCAAACTCAAACCATTCTGTTTCTTCTCGATTTTTTCGAATCATTTCTCTATCGTAATTTTATGATTGAGCTTTTTTTTAAGCACCCGCTAGGAGCAATCGGATATGGAACCATCATTTTAGCTCTTATATCGATTTGGATCTACCGAAAATTTTGGGTATGGGGCCCTCTCTTAGCCCTCTCACTCTCCTTTGCCTATTACGGAAATCTTATTGACCTTCAATCGCTTATACCAATTTCCGCGGTCGGAGTCTGTTACTATTTTTCCTCTAAAGACCTCTCTGGTTTTTGGAGACTCTTTTCCTCTTTAACCGCTGCTATTATTACAATTGCTCTCTATACTCACTTCGTAAAAGGGTTTAATAATATTTTGCTCTTTCCTAATTGGAGAGCGAGCATTGATGCCATTCCAATAAATATCTATGCCAATTATGATAAAGCCGTTGTAGCCCTACTGATTTTAGCCCTGTATACACCTGTAGTTCGATCGAAAAAAGAGCTCCAAAGAACCCTTTTCATAGCACTCCCCTGGATGATTTTTAGCTCCTTGGTTATTTTATCCCTTTCAAGCTATCTTCAAATTATAAAATGGGACCCGAAACTACCCCTTATCTCTCTCACATGGCTCACAATACAGATTTTTTTCATTATTATTCCTGAAGAAGTTTTCTACAGGGGCTTTTTACAACATGAGATCTCAAAAAATTTAAACAATCGTTTTGGCGGGGTTTTTGCCGTCCTGGCAATCTCGCTTCTCTTCACCCTCATCCACCTCTTTTTTATCCAAAATCTCTCGTTTCTTTCCCTTGTTTTTGTAGCAAGCATCCTATATGGAACTGTCTATCAAATTACAGGCAAAATCGAAAGTGCTATATTAACCCACTTTTTTGTAAACACTTGCCACTTCTTCTTTTTCACCTACCCCATGCTAGCACTATAACATTAGGCAACACTTCAATAAACTTCTTGGGGCTGAGTGGCGCTTTTTGCCGAGCGCTCTGAGGGAGTTATCGATTTTCCTTTCGGAGGAGCTTTACTATACTTGCGATCTTCTGCTCGGAGAATGGTATTAATTGCCTCATAAGGGGTTAACCCTCTAGACATGTAGACAATAACCCTATGCCTCTCTTCATTATTAAAGGCATAGAGATAAATTTTTTGATAAAGAGGGCCAAGCCGTTGATATACCTGTTGCTCAGATGTAGGAAGTTCGTGAACAGTTTTTAATTGTTCTGAATCTTCCTGATAATTGCCTCCTTTATCCGGAAGCTCGGAAAGAGCTGCCGTTAGGGAACAGGGTATCAATAACATGGCCCAACAAATATTTTTAATCTTCTTCATTATCTGAATCTTCGTCCCCACTACCTTCCCCTTCTTCTGCTGGAGCGGCATTAGGATCTTTATCTTCAGGGTGTTGAGGTTGAGTTGGCTTTTTTTGCATCACACCATTACCCGCTTTATCCGCAGGTGTCATAGGCTGGTCTGAAGAGTCGCCTAGAGAAGCATCTCCCTGGTAACCAGCAAGTATTGTACTAAATACATGAGTCACTTTCTGATTTACCGCTTGCAATGAGCAAACCCCTAAAGCTAATAAACCGACCATTAAAAATTGAACTTTTTTCATTTTTTCCACCTAATGTAATTCCTTATATTCATACTTCTAACAATAAGTTAATTTTTGTAAAACATTTTTAATTATGTTGCGATTATTTTTATTTTATAAATAGATAATCTGAAGAGGAGGTGTTTCTATGGATGAGCGACCGCTTGATTGCTCTCAGTGCACAAGAAAGGCGAATATTGTCTATAAAAAAGTAAGAGATGGAGAGATCCACTGCTCCCGGATGTGTTCTGTTTGCCCTCTATTACAACTCCATATTGGAACGCCGTTAGAGACAGATTCTCAAGCTACTCTAGAGGAATTAGAGACCAAGATGTGCAAAAATTGTCAAACCAATTTAAATGAGGTAACAATTTCAGGCTTCGTAGGTTGCCCCCATTGCTATCAAACTTTTGAAGAGTTTATTACCCTCGAGCTTTCAGAAACAGGAAAAGTGCCCCTAAAACCAGACTCTTCCATTTTTAAAAAGAAATCTATCCCGATTCATCTCGGAAAAGTTCCCGAATTTTCCAAATCTGACGAGGGGGTAAAAAAATTAGAATCCTTACAATCAGCTCTAACGGAAGCTGTTAATTACGAGAGTTTTGAGAGAGCTGCATCTCTTCGAGACCAAATTAAACATTTAACGGAGAAGCTCTATGGAAAAGAACCAAAAGCTTCCTAACGCTTTTACCTCAAATGCTCCATGGTCTGGGGCCAAAGACTCAATATGGCCTGCCACACTTTTTCTTTTGAGGAGAAATCTAGAATCTCATCTCTTTCCCGCCAAGCTTAATGCAAAACAGGCCGAAGAAATCCTTGCACAAATTGAAAAATCGTTCCCCTCTCATCAAATTATCCCTTCCAACTCACTCTCCCCTCACCTTAAAGAACTTATCTTTGAGCACTTTATGTTAAGCGAAGGTTTCGAAAAGCAAGACAGTGGAAGGGCCTTTATTGTAGATAATACCGCAAAATTTTTAGGCGTTGTTAATTTAGGGGACCACCTTCACCTTCACCACCTCTCCTTTGACTCCGATGTTTCCATTCCTTGGAAATTTTTATCCAATCTTGAACAAACTCTTTCTAAACAGCTCACATTCTCCTACTCCCCTAGATTCGGATTTCTTACCTCAGAACCTTCCAACTGCGGAACAGGCCTTTTAGTCAGAGCCCTATTGCACCTACCCGCAATCCTACATCTGGGAAAATTTGCTCAAATAGAAGAATCTCTTCCAGAGGAACTTTCAGTCAAAGGTCTGGGGAATGAAGATGAACACCTTGCTGATTTTGTCCTTCTGGAAAATGCCTTTACCTTAGGGGTCTCAGAAGATTCTATTGTAAAATCTGTTCAGGCTCAGGCAAACTCCCTTGTCGAAAAGGAGCTCAAATTAAGAAATAACCTTACTTTAGAAGAGACCCAAATTCTTAAAGAAAAAATTGCTAGGGGATTTGGCCTCCTTTCAAGCGCCTACTCCCTGGAAGTGAATGAAGCGCTATCCTCCTTAAGTTTAGTTTACTTAGGAACCAAACTTGGCTGGTTAGAAACATCTGAAGAGTTTGCCTTTTTTGATCTCTTTTTTTCGTGCAGAAGAGCTCATCTTTTGGAGCTTACTAACACAGAATCGATTAATCAATCCCGTGCGCTTCACTTGCGAAACTCTGTTTCAAAACTTAACCCAACCGGACTTTTTAATTAGGAGAAAATTATGGACCCCATACATCGAGTTCTGACAATATTAAGAAGTTGGAACGAGCATGATCCAACAGTTGCAAAAGAGGATGGGACAAGAGAATTAGTCACTAAAACCGCCATTTCTAAAATAGTAAGCATCTCACCTAAAGAATTAGAAGGGCTCCTCAACACGATAGGAAGAGACCCAGAGCACGAACTTCTTTTAGATAAAATTGACATATTTCGCGAAATATTAATCCGAACAGGGGGATGTGATCTTCGACAAGTTGAGGCTAAATTAGGGCTTACAGAGTGGGACGCAGGACCAAATACAGAAATAGCAAAAAAGCGGATCATAGACTGTTACTTACTAAAGAGCAACGAACTTGACTTAAGTGGATTAAGCGTTTCAGGACCCCTTCCTAGTTGTATAGCTTCGTTGGATCACCTTATTATAGTACAGTGTCAAAACAACTACCTGACAAAAATCTTAGTCCCTACCTCTGTTCAGTACCTCGATTGCTGTGATAATCCCTACCTTATCTCTGCTCCGAAAGAGCTCCCAGAACTTAATGTTTTTTTATGCATCAACTGTCCAAATTTAGTTTTGCCTGAGGTTTCTAAACTCCCCAAAGTTCGCACCTTGGTCTCTGACACAATTATGTTCGGAGAAACTGAGACTTGGCTGCATTTAAGAGATTGGGATGCAGGCCCTAATACTGCTGAAGCAAAAGAGAGAATTATAGCATGCTACGAATCTGGAGGAAAGGAACTTGACCTAAGCGGTCTAGAATTGACAAAATTCCCTCCCCACTTAAATAGATTGCAGCTAACCCATCTTAACTATTCTGGTAATCGCTCTAGAGTCCCCAAAGATCTTGGGGTAAAAAATCTTATTACGTGATACCCTTTTTCGTGTATGGCTAAAACAATCAAAGCAATCCTCCTCCTGGGGGGGTCAGGTCAAAGACTCCCCTCAAACAATACCCCCAAACAATTTTTAGACATTGGGGGAAAAAAAATTTATGAAATCACCTATTCTACTTTTCTTAATAGTGGCCTCTTTTCTGAAATTATTCTAGTCACCCCAAAAGATCACCCTTTACCTGGGAGCGTAACGGGGGGTAAGACACGGCAAGAATCTTCTTATCAAGGCATTTTAGCCTGCGGAAGGGAGACCGATTTTGTTGTAATTCACGACGCTGTAAGGCCTTTTGTGTCAGAGGATATCTTAAAAAGAAATGTGGAAGCGGTACAAATTCATCAAGCTGTCAATACCTGCATCCCCTCCACAGATACCATTGTCTTTGTTAAAAACGGGATAATTTCCTCGATTCCCGATCGCTCTTCGTGCATGAGGGGACAAACCCCCCAAAGCTTTTCCTACTCTCTGATTAAAGAGGCTCACGAAAAAACTTCTCAAACCAATGCAACTGACGACTGCTCTCTTGTTTTTGAGCTCGGCCACAAGATCCATATAGTTATAGGCAGTGATGAAAATTTTAAAATCACTACCCCCCACGATTATAAATTGGCCAAAAGCCTCTATTTGTAAATTCTCAAGTGTATTACAATGGGACAAAAAAGTAGGTTTTTGTGGCAAAGTTGTATTTCTATTATTCGGCGATGAATGCAGGGAAGAGCACCACTCTTTTGCAGGCAAGCTATAACTACCAAGAGCGAGGAATGCAAACTATTTTATTTGCACCCAAAATTGATCAAAGGTTTGGGGCGACAATTATTTATTCACGAATCGGCCTCAAGCAAGAGGCGGTCCCTTTTGATGAAGAATTAAATTTTTTTGAATACCTAGAAGAGCGAAAAAACACAATGAACAATCTAAAATGCATTCTTGTCGATGAGGCTCATTTTTTAAACAAAGCACAGGTGACCGAACTTTCAGATATTGCAACAGAACTTGGAATCGCGGTCCTTTGCTACGGATTAAGAACAGACTTTTTAGGTGAGCCGTTTGAAGGGAGCAAATATCTGCTTGCTTGGGCAGAAGAGTTAACGGAAATTAAAACCATTTGCCAGTGCGGAAGAAAAGGGATCATGAATATGCGAATCGATGCCTCAGGAAATCCTGTTACAGCAGGAGCCCAAGTCCAAATTGGGGGCAATGAGAGCTACGTCTCCCTTTGCATGAAATGTTATAAAAACAAAATTAAACTTGCTGAGGAGATCACTGTATGAGTACTTGGATCAAAACAATACCATCCCCTATCTTTCAAAAACTTCTCCCCTACCTAGTCTGCTTTTCAGCCTCGCTTTTCTTTGCCTACGAACTTGTACAATTTCACATGATGAACGCAATCTCCCCCTATTTAATGAAAGATCTCCAAATTGGAGGGGCTTGCTTTGGAAAACTTTGTGCAAGTTATTTGCTAGCCGACGTCATTTTTCTTTTACCCGCTGGAATCATTCTTGATCGATTTTCCACAAGAAAAATCATCTTATCTGCTCTTCTCATCTGTATCGTCGGCACTTTCGGATTTTCCATGGCAACCACTTTTAAAGAGGCTGCAATCTGTCACTTTCTATCGGGGATTGGAAACGCCTTTTGCTTTTTATCTTGCATGATGTTGATTGCTAGATGGTTTTCGAAGGAGAAGCAGGCCCTAATTATTGGACTTGTCATTACAATTGGAATGGCTGGAGCAGTCTTTGCACAATACCCAGTCTCCCTGATTGCTGAACTGTTTTCTTGGAGAAGCGCCCTCGCATGTGACGCTGGAATCGGCATGGTGATTTTTGCGCTGATTTATCTCTTTGTTCACGATGGACCCAAACCAGCAACCCAGAGTTCTTCTTTTACTTTCTGGACCGGCCTGAAAAAAAGCGTACTTAATTCCCAAAACATTTTATGTGGCCTCTTTACTTGCTTTATGAACATGCCTCTCATGGTTCTTTCGGCCGTCTGGGGGAGCCTATTTCTCACTCAAGTACACGGCATACCACTAACAAAAGCGTCCTTTATTGTTGGGATGGTCTCTATGGGAACAATCATTGGCTCACCTCTTACAGGCTACCTCTCCAATAAATTAGGAAGAAAAAAACCGCTGATGCTGTGGGGAAGCCTACTTTCTATTATCCTTATGACCCTCATTATGATTTTACCCCACCCTTCGGAGGTAATGCTTACCTCTCTTTTCCTCCTCCTCGGCCTCTCAACAAGCTCTCAAGTTCTTGGCTATCCATTAATCACAGAAAATAGCCCAAAAGAGCTCACAGGAACCTCTATGGGAATCGCAGCAGTTATCATTATGGGTCTTCCGATGATCATGCAACCCCTTTCAGGAGCTCTCCTTGATTGGAATTGGAAAGGGACGATGTTTAATGGAGCCCCCTACTACTCTCACGCAAACTACATTATCGCCTTTCTACTCTTCCCCATCGGATTTTTCCTCTCATTTTTAGCCACCTATTTCATCCGTGAAAAATTCGGACTAGAAGACAATATCGAGGGTGATGTAAGGACCAGTCATAATGTAGTTACTCAACTCTCTTAAAAATCCACTTCCGAATAGGCCAGAATTGGGAATAAGACTGGGCAAAAGATCGGGATAAGATTGGGATTGCATATTCACAGATTGAATCGCGTTTAAATAGATCTGTGCCTGGTAACCGAATCCAAAAGTAAGAGAACAACAACTAAACATCCCTCCATAAGAAAATCCTAATTTCTCTTCAAGGGCAGGGACCAATTGTGTCCTATTAGGAACTTTTGTCCTTTGAATATTCGGACTTGGATTGCCCACCTCCCCTAAGGCAGGGGTTACTGAGCTGTAAGTTGTCCCATTTTGCGATTGCCCAATTATCAAACCAAGGGAAGAGGTTCCTGTAAACAAAAAGCCCCCAGCGATTCTATAATCAAAATCAAACCCCATCATCGGCCCCCCCCCTGTAAACGTAGAATAGGATTCAATTTCCCTGGAAATTTGAGTGTTTACATTTTCGTATCTATTATTCAATGTCTGCTTAATCCGAGCATAGGCGCCCCCAGTAAACATATTTACATACAATCTTTTAAATGCACAAAACTGCTGTGCAAACAGGAGATTTGCACTATCAAAATGGAATGTCACCCCTCCGGTCGAATCGGAATAATGAGAAGCTTGCGGGCCAATGTCAAAAAGAGGCCCAATCAAATCGTCTGAGGTTTGAGCTATCTGACGCTCTGATTTGCTTGTATAAAGACGTTCCCAATTTAACTCTAAATTTGTATCTAAATCAGAAAATCTGATTTTCATCCCCACTTTAAAAGCAGGGGCGTAATTAGGATAGAGCTCATAAATTTCCCAATTTGGAGAATCTTCAGGAACTGCAATATCGGCTTTAAAGGGATAGTCAACAGCAGCATAGGAAAGCAAACTTCCATTAGGCTGCAAAAAAAGGGCATCCCCATACATCTCAATCATGACAGCCCTGCACTTAGGCTCTAATCTTGAATATTCTTGATGTTGTGTTGGCGGTGGCAGTGGTGTGATGGTAGGGGATGGTGTTGTACTTGCAAACAGTGAACCAAGAAATGTTACTATTGCATTCATCAACGCCTCAATTATTGTTAGTTTTCTAATCAATAGACTTTAAGAACATTTTTCAGCAATAAAAAACCCTTATACTGTTCGTGTTTTAAAAATTGGTTTTTTCATCAACTACGCCCCATTTTTAAATTTGCCGCCTGCTCGCCTAGTGTCCAATCTTGCGCGCGCGGCACCGGCTTCACTTATAGTGAAGTGAATTTAACCTAAATTTCTGATTTCAAACTGGTTAATTTAGCATCCAATCAAGTGAAACCTTCACCTGTCATTAAGTGTTTTTATCCAGAAGGTGTTAGTACAAGCTTCTGGATAACGAACTAAAGTAAAGATCAAATCTGCGAATATGAACTATTTGTTTCCATATTTGCAACCAAATCACACGGCAGATCTAGTGATACTTGACCAGTAAGATCAAGGGAGGAACTAAAATCAAATGCAGGAATAGGAAGGAAAAAATGAATTATTAAACTCTCACCATTTCGACGATTATATGAAATGCAATTAGCCCTTATAAACCCTGTTAATAGAAGATCTCGAGCCTTCTTTGAACTACGGTTTATAGAAGCTAATGAACCCATTTTTTTACAATCCTTTTGGCTTTTAGGTCTAGTGCTACTGCAAGCATAGAAAGGATTACGTGCATATTTTTTACTCTTTAACACACCTTTGATCGCCGCCTCAGCATGCATATCACTAATCTCTAGTGCAGCACTTCGGCAAACATTTCCCGACTCTGTTAGATTATAAGGTGTTACAAGATTGAAGGAGCGAGGTGAGGAATCAGGTTCTTCACTACATCTAAACGCGCGCCATTCAGTAGAACTAAAATTAGTCCATGCAGGATACTTGATCCAAGACACAACACCCTGCACCAAAGCATACCAAGAGGATTTATATTCGCTATCAAATCTTTGCGCCTCTAAATAAGGATTTTGAAAGTTTTCAAAATTCTCCGCTGCTAAATCCTTAATTACCTCATCCATCGCAAGCTGAGCATGATCATCTCCACCATTACTTCCCGATGGCGAATATTTATCTGTTGGTGAGCTTAAAACTCTCCCAGAAAGGGCCAAATACCCTAAACATACTGCTTTAAGTGCACGTCCTATTGTAAAGTCCATAATAATTCCCTATAATTGATTTAGTTATTTAATCTGCTTTTATTTGTAAAATACTCCTATCAAAAAAGGGCTTCTCAGTAAAAAGAGAAGCAGCCACAAAATCTTAGGATATTCACCCATCAATTTTGCATTCAAAACATTCAGATTTCAATACAAATATAAGGATAGTTTAAAAGTCAGAAGGTTATGCTTCATCATCAGCTGCAAACTCACACGCCCTATTTATGTTTATCTCTCTAGCAACTTCATCTGGGGCGAGAACTTTAAAAGCTGTAATAGGAATAAAAAAGTTTATTATTAAAACCTTTCCATTCTGACGATTGCATGTAAAACAATTAGTTGTTATGTAGCCATCTAAAAGAATATCTCGCTCATGCTTTGAACTACTGTTAATTTTCTTTAGCGAACCGATTCTTGTACAATCCCCTGGCCTGCGAGGCTTACTTGTCTTGCAGCGGTAGGAGGGATTCATTGCATATTTCTTACTTTTTAATAAGCCCTTAAGAGCAGCTTCCGCATGCTTTCCGCTAATATCTAATGCGGCAGAGCGACAAGCGGTGTCTAAATCCACCCCTTTCACAGGCGTCACTAGGGTAAATGAGCGTGGGGAGGATTCAGTCTCATCATCACACTTAAGAATTTGCCACTTTTTTGAATTAAGGACGATTGCGCCAGGATCTCTGATCCATGAAGCAACACCCTCTACCCATCGATACCAAGAAGATTTATCTTCCCGATCAGGAACCTGAGCCTCAAAATAGGGGCTATTGTAATTTTCAAAATTTACCATAGAAAGGGCATTGATTTTCGCATCTGTAGCTTCAACATCAACTCCATTACTTCCTGATGGAGAGTACTTGTCTAAGGGAGAGGCTAAAACCCTGCCAGAAACAGCTAAATATCCTAAAAATGCAGCTTTTAATGCCTTTCCTAATGTAAATTCCACAGTAATTCTCCCAAACTGATAATTAAACTTTTAAAATAAAAAACCCTCTCAAATGAATGAGAGGGTTGTATTGTGAGGCTTGATGGGATCGAACCATCGACACCCTCCTTAAAAGGGAGGTGCTCTACCGCTGAGCTAAAGCCCCACATAAGCGGACTTGTATAACGTAGCCATTGACCCCAAGGGGATTCGAACCCCTGTCGCCAGAATGAAAATCTGGTGTCCTAGGCCAGGCTAGACGATGGGGCCATACTTTTGAGCTACGGCTATCGTTATTAGCTACGTTATCAAGGCATTTGATTTTAGCAAAGGCCTTTCTTTTTTTTCAAGCTCTAAATTGTGAGAATCTCTTTTTCTTTTACAGAAAACGTCTCATCTAAAACTTTACAATACTTATCGGTCAAATCTTGAATTTTTTTCTCAAGACCTTTTACAGCATCTTCTGTAATTGTTCCCGCTTTTTTCTGCTCTTTAACTACATCATTACCCTGCTTACGAATGTCCCGAACCGCTGTTTTAGACATTTCCATTTTCTGTTTTGCTTGCTTGGCAATTTCTTTACGAAGCTCTTCGTTTAATGGAGGGACAGGGACTCTAATCATAGCTTTCTCTTGAATAGGGCTCAACTTAAGCGATGAGGTCTGAATGCCTTTTACAATAGAGCTTGAAGTTCCTGGATCAAAGGGGGTAATAATAAGATTTCTATCTTGTACAGTAATCGATCCTAAAGCTTTTATCGGAGTTAAAGATCCATAAACTTCCACTCTCAAATCATCGAGCATTTGTGGATTGACACGGTTAGTTCTAAGCGCTCCATACTCTTTTTTAAGATGCTCCACTGCAAGAACCATCTTTTTTTCTACTTCTTTTAATACATCACTCATGCTTTTTTTCTCCTCGTTGCATCTGCTTTAATGCTTTTGCTTTTAGAAATGAGCGTTCCACCCTCTCTCTTAGTAATCGTTTTAATTAAATCATCTTTTGAAAAGAGATCGACTACCCTAATTTCTATATCGTTTTCTCTGCAGAGGGCAACTGCTGCACCATCCATAACTTTTAAGTCTAAACTTAAAGCATCATCATAAGAGAGTTTGGCAAACTTTTTTGCATCCGCATGCTTTTTAGGATCTTTGTCGTAAACACCATCAACTTTAGTTGCTTTGATCACAACTTCAGCACCAATTTCGCTCGCCCTTAAAGCAGCTGCTGTATCTGTCGTAAAATAAGGGTTACCCGTTCCGCCAACGAAAATAACGATCACCCCTTTCATAAGGTACCAATTTGCTTGCTGCCAATTATACGGTTCAATAATGCCATCAAAATTTCTAGAACTCATCACTCTAACTTTTGCACCATTTGAATGGAGTACTTGATGGAGCGCTAATCCATTAATGCATGTAGCTAAGATTCCAATATGATCTGCAGGGGTCCTTTCAAATCCAAACTGAGTAGCGTTTGAGCCGCGAAAAATATTTCCGCCCCCAATAACAATTCCTATCTCTATCCCTAAATCTTGCAACTCCTGAATGGTGTCACAAATCTCTTGGCAAGCAGGGTAATCAATTCCATAACCCTGCTTTCCAACTAAAGCTTCTCCAGAGAGCTTGAGTAAAATCCGTTTATACGATCCTAAACTCTTGCTCGTCATAGACCTAGTTTCCAGCGTGAAATCTAATAAATTTAACGATCGCTAAATCTTTCCCGATTTCTTTACCTTTTTTAGCCACTAGTTCGCTAATTGTGATTGCATTGTCTTTGATGTACTTTTGATTTAAAAGACAAACTTGATCATAGAAACCTTTTAATTTACCTTGAATGATCATCTCGACCACTTTTTCAGGCTTATCTTTAGGCGCTTGACTTGTCGCAATTTCAATTTCTTTATCTTTAAGTTCCTGCGGTACATCTTCCATCTTTAGAAAATCTGGAGCTTCTGCAGCAGCGTGCATTGCAATATCTCTTGCAAAATCGCTTAGATCCGAAGAACCTTGCAAATCAACTGTAACGAAGATCTTCCCATTCATATGAGAATAAATTCCCAAAGAGTGATTTGGTTTTTTTGCAATAGCGGCAATTCTTGAAAGTACGATATTTTCACCGAGAACAGAGATAAGCTCTTTTCTGAGGTCATCTACCGTTTTACTTGGATCTTTTGGCATTCTTACTTCTAAAAATTCAGCAACTGTTTGTGATTTTGTGCTAGCGAGTAACTCAACAAGTTGTCTGTGTAATTGCTTGAATCTGTCGTTATTCACAACGAAGTCAGTTTCTGCGTTCATCTCAATAACAGCCAAAGTTTCGGGAGTCTCAAAATATTCCACTCTCCCCTCTTTAGTCTCTCTTGACTCTTTTTTCACAGCAGAGGCGATTCCCGCTTTTCTTAGCGCTTCAATCGCAAGTTCAACATTGCCTCCGGTCTCCTCTAGAGCTGACTTACATTTTGCAAGTCCAACACCAGTTCTCTCTCTCAGTTGTTTAACAAGATCTGCAGTTACTACGCTCATTACTTCCCTCCAACTTCAACTTCTTCTTTTTTTCTAGAAACACGGATCTTAGGCTCTGATTTAGAATCTTCTTCAAGCATTTCTTCTGATCCACCAATTGCAATACCGAGATCTTCTTTTTTCATCACAATTGCTCTAGCTATTGTTTGGAGAATAATTTGGTTACTTTTTAGAGCATCATCATTTCCTGCGATTACATAGTCAATTAAATCAGGATCGCAATTTGTATCAACAATCGCCATGATTGGGATACCTAATTTTTTTGCTTCTAAAACAGAAATATGTTCTTTCACAGAGTCGACAATAATAAGAAGGCCTGGAGGCTTTCTCATTGCTCGGATTCCTGAAAGGTTTTTATTTAATTTATCTTGTTCTTTTGAAAGAAGTGAGAGCTCTTTTTTAGTAATTCCATCTCTTCCAGCAGCAATTTTTTTCTCAATGCGCTCAAGTTTTTTTACAGACTGTCTCAAGGTTGTGAGGTTTGTAAGCATCCCCCCGAGCCATCTTTCTGAGACATAAAACTCACCACAATCTTCGGCGCATTTCTTGACTACAATTTTGGCCTGTTTTTTTGTTCCGACAAAGAGAATGCTTTGGTTTTTCTCAACAACTTTTTCAACCACATCACACGCAGTTCTGATTTGGTGCATTGTTTTAGCTAGATCTAAAATATGAATCCCACCACGCTCTCCGAAAATGTATTTCTTCATTTTAGGGTTCCAACGCTGAGTCTGGTGTCCAAAATGCACTCCAGCTTCCAAAAGATCTTTAATCGTTATTCCTAGTTCTCTCTGTTTCTTCGTAGTCAAAATTATCCTCTCACGTAAAAATAGTTCTTAAATTAGCGCCTGGTCAGAATCGAACTGACGCTCACAGCTTGGAAGGCTGTTGTTCTACCATTGAACCACAGGCGCGGTGCAATAGGTATAACATAATCTCACATTTGGGGTATTTTTGCCAAGCCCCATATTCAAAATATTTAATTTTTTTCGTTTCTCCTCGAAAATCTCCCTGTTTCGAGGCTGATTTCCTCTAAAATTTTAGTTATTTTTTATTAAAAAAATTTTCTCTATTATTAGAAAGGTATGAAAGATGTTCCTGATAAATCAGCTAGAGTTTTAAATATTATTTTGGTCGCTTTTTTATTAATCGGAGCAAGAGTTTGGTACTTAAGCGTAATTAAGCATGAGGAACATAAAGAGCTTGCGATGCGCCCTCGCCAAAAAACTGTAGTAGAGCTTGCCAATCGAGGGACGATTCGAGATAGATTCGGCATCCCCCTTGCAGTCAATAAAATTCAATACAACGCAGCGGTAATTTTCGACCCGATTCGTAATCTTCCCCGAATAAAATACGAAAAAACTGCCGACGGGAGACGTCAAAGGGTCTATTTTCGCAAAGAGTATATTACAAAACTCTCTGAATTTTTAGGAAAAACCTTAGAGGTAGATCCGGTTTATATAGAAGATCTGATTCACAGCAAAGTGTCGCTTTTCCCCAATACCCCCTTTATTTTAAAAGAAAATCTTACAGAAGAGGAGTACTATAAACTACGAATAAAAGAGCGCGACTGGCCGGGGCTCACGATGCAAATTTCTTCCAAAAGGTACTATCCTAGAGGACCCGTAGGGGCAGGCGTTCTTGGATTTATGGGGGTAATCAGCGAAAAAGAATTTCTCTCGATTCAAAAAGAACTTAAGGAGCTGGAACACTTTTTAAAAGAGCGCTCCCTGGGTCTTCCGACAGTTTTGCCCAAAGGTTTCTTATCTGCAGCCTCTGTAAAAAAACGTTATCAAGAATTAAAAAACAAGTCGTATACACTTCAGGCTAAAGTAGGTAAATCGGGGATTGAAGGGGAGTTTGATGACCAATTGCGGGGCATTGCAGGGAAAAAAAAATATGAAATCGATGTAAAAGGAAATCAAGTAAGGGAGCTTCCCGAATCTCAGGCTCCTACCCCTGGAAGGCGATTTGTCCTCTCTATTTCTGCAGAACTTCAAGAGCTTGCTGAAAATTTACTTATGGAGAGTGAAATTACCCGCCACGAAAGATTCCAGTCAGCGGGAAAAGACCACTCTCACCTCTTTTCCCCTTGGATTAAAGGGGGATCAATCGTAGCTATGATCCCCTCAACTGGGGAAATTGTTGCCCTTGCCTCCTATCCTAGATTTGATCCAAATCATTTTAATCAAAAATGTTTAGAATCTCCTGCCTATATTGGACAGATTTGGGATGGCATTAAACCTCTTGAGCGAGAATTTGGGGATGTGCCGAAATCGGGAAAAATTCGGAAGGAGGCCTATTTGTCCCTCGACCTCTATCTAGACATGATTCTCTCGACAAAATCTCAAGTAAAAAAAGCGATCGATCAGATTGCCAATATTCAAACTGCCATCTATTTACAAAATACGGCAGAGACCCTTTTTAATCTCTCTGAAGAGAGATCGATTCACCCCCTTATCGACGCCCTTTTCCCGCCAGAGAAGGGCCACTCCCTGACACTTTTTAATACGCCTAAAGAGAAGCGAGCTGCGATCCTTGAAACCTTAAACCAAAAAACCTCCCTCCTCTCTGAGCTAACAGAAGAGATGTTTGTCTACCTCAGCAACATTCATGAAAACGATGATAAGATTTTAGTATTAGATCTTATTCGACTGATTTGTCCCGGCCATCTTTTTGATGATCAATTACTTGCACAAACTGGATCGGAGTCTCTTTCAGCCTATCGGGAATTTAACCAAGCTGTCATGAGTGTACAAAGTGATATCAAAAAAAATGCGAAAGAGGCTTTTCATCAAACTGAGTTTCCTCATTGGAGAAAAACCTATTTTGGAGCCTATCTCAAGGAGAAACGGGAAGAGGAGAAAAAAAACAAAACCTACCAAAGACCCTATATTGACTACCTATCTGAAATCGAAGAGACATTATTTGAGAGCTATTTTCAAAAGCACAGATTTGATTTTCTAGCAGGGTTTCTCCTAGATAATGCCTCCTCTGACTCTCCATTAAAAGAGCATTTGTTAACTTTACCCTCAGAACTTGTGATACCCTATTTGCGAACGATGCGCTCTTTTTCAGAACTCAATAGACCTCTTTTAGGCAGGTACTATTTTCCAGCAAAAGCAGGCCGGGAGGCAACCGAAAAAGATTTAGCAAGACATTTTTACCCCTACCCTGGATTTGGGTATGCAAGGTCGTATGCATTTCAAGAGACCACCCCATTAGGATCCATATTTAAACTAGTAACAGGCTATGAAGCTCTTAAGCAAAACTCCCTTAGAAGGGCTGAGAGTCCATTTTTTTCTTTAAACCCCCTTACAATTACCGATCAGTCCCCCTCATATACCGAAAAACTCTCCTCCTCCACAATTCTTGGTTATACCGCAACAGGCGTTCCGATCACACGATCTTACAAAGGGGGAAGAATTCCTAGAGGCCACTTAAATATTGGAAGGATCGATTTGAAAGGGGCATTAGAGAGATCTAGCAATATTTATTTTTCCCTCCTTGCCTCAGACTTAATCGAAAACCCCCTCGATTTAGTACAGACAGCAAAAGCGCTAGGATTCGGAAAAAAAACCGAAATTGAGCTACCCGGAGAAGTGAAAGGGCACCTCCCTATGGATGTAAAAACAAATAAAACAGCGCTCTACTCCTTCGCGATTGGCCAACACTCCCTAACTGTAACTCCATTACAAACAGCTGTTTGTATGTCTACTTTTGCCAACGGGGGAAAAGTTTTAATGCCTCAAATTGTCCACACAATCGCAAACCTAGAACCGGGGGGAGAACAAAATTTAATTTTCGAAAAGGAGGAGTTTCTTTATAAAGACTACCTAGCAAATGTAGGCATCTACTTCCCCTTGTTCACAGAAGCTGAAAAAAGTCCTAATCTCCCCTTCGTCTGGCGATTTTCCCCCGTTGTGAAAGACGAAGTCTACCTCCCTGAAAATATGCGTAAATTCCTCATGGAAGGTCTCTATGATGTTGTAAATGGGGCAAGAGGGACGGCTAGAGCCTCCTCCATCAAAACGTTGCGTGAAAACCCCCTATTGAGAAAATGTTATGAAGAGATCAGCCCCTACATGGCTGGAAAAACATCAACCGCCGAAATTCTGTACCGCCCCTTCCTCAACCGAGAAACAGACCCTGTCATCTGCAAACATATCTGGTTCGGGGGAATCGCCTTTACCGAAAAAGAATCGCTTGAGGAAAGTGACCTGGTTGTAATTGTCTCTCTCCACTTTGCCGATCACGGAAAAGAGGCCGCCCCTCTCGCTGCCCGGCTTATCCAAAAGTGGCGCTCCCTTCAAAAAAAATCGAACTAAGCAAAAAATTTATAAAGAGATTTAATTAGACTAAAGCACTCAGAATCAACGCGTAAAACCTTATGAACCTGTTTAGGAAAGACTCTTTGTCCATCCTGCCATGTCCGTAGGATGGGCAGTCAATAAGTCAATAGACTTCTTAAAAGTGGAGGCCGAGCTGAAGAGAGGTGCGCTGGTCAAAGTAGTGATGACCGATCTCGGCGTCGTAGGAGACTGTGATGTAGGAAGAGTCGTGAAAGAAATTAAAGGTAAGGGTGGCTGCAGGGGCAAAGAAATTTCTATTGGGGTAGTAGCCTGCTGTTATAAAGGTCATATCTTCATAATTGATGAAACTGGAAGTAAAATAGGTCCCTTTCAGGCGACTCTCATTAACCCAGCTCAATTTAAGATCGGCAAGGAGTCTGCTCTGCTTATTAATATTTACACATTTTGCAAAATTTACCCCAAGCTCATTTCTAACTATTTGAGGATTATTACTTTGAACATCAAGGTTTAGCACGCCAGCGTTGTATTCTTGAAATGCATTTTCGTGTTGAATGATGTAATCGAGTGACTCAAAAGGTCGAATCGTAACTCCATAACAACTAAAATTTAATCCCGCATCAATATGACTAAGCAGTTGGAGCCCTGTATGTTCACTAATCGCAGTTGCATCCATCCCCGGATAAATAATATTTCGGAAAGCGCCATACTTATTTGTCGATCCGAGAAGCGACAAATTAACAAATCTCTTCTCCGCAATCACAGAACCGTATAGGCCGAAATAGCCACTTGTGATGTGTCCTTTCCCTTGCCCACTCACCCACTGAACATCCGAGTAAGTTCCCCCTCCAACAACTCCCACATATCCTGTTTTAAGAAAATTACAATCAAGGCCCATCACCCCTCCCCCTGTATTGGAGTGGTAGCCTACTTGAGGATTTGTATCGATGAAATTGGATGGTTGTCTAAGTCTACTATTAAACCCGTCCACCCATAAGTAAAATGGCGATCTCTTCTCTCTGCAGCATTCAAGCTCACTGCAATTGGTTTTATCAAGCAAATTCTGAAACCTTAAATTAATCCCATTTTGGACGCGGACTGCATTATTTTGCTGAATGATGGCGAGCCCTTTTAACTGAGCTGGATCGAGCTGATTTAATGCCTGCTCGACATCTGCTGAGGGCAATTCAAAAAGGCCATCTAACACAGAATTCCATTCGGGGGGATCAATTAAATTGAGAGCATCAATTACATTTGCCACATTTCTAGCATTCTCCCCCAAGACCAAATCGACAAAATTTTTCACTGTCACATATAGATATAGGTTGTTTGGGGTGTAATCGGTCTCAACAGCAATTCGTTCACTTGCAATTATATTAGTGAAGGTTCCACTTAGTCCACCAGTTGCTTCAATAACGGTATACTGGACGCCGGGTGTGTAGTAGCCTCTTAAAGGGACGACACTTAAATTTGCCCCTGGAGCTATTGTAAACGATCCTGTGGTTGCGATTAAATCGGAGAGGGTCGGAGAGACTTCAACTTGATACGAAGAGCCAGCTGCTTGAGTAAATGACCCAATAATATTTAAAGTCCCAATACTATTTCCTGGAGCTACCGTTCCGTTATTGATAATAGTTCCTGTAATCGCGCCACTTCCCCCCAGTGTAGCCCCAAGGCTCACTGTCACATCTGTTGTGCAAGCGCCGTTAAACGCAAACGTCCCCTCCTGTATCAATGTAGGACCATAACTGCTCGCCCCCCCCAAACCAGTCAAATTAAAAACCCCAGAACCCACTTTTGTAATCCCAGCGGGCGCTGTTCCTGTAATAGTTCCATCAAAGGTCGAATTATTAGAATTCCCTAAAGTGAGTACGCTCGTATTAAGCTGAACTTGTCCTGTTGCATCTCCAAAAAGATTTGCAATTGTAGAGCTCGAACTACCAACGTCGAAATATAAAACACCCCCTGATTGAAGCGTTATTTCAGAATTCGGAGACATTGAGCCCGCTTCATATGGACCAAAACTAACAAATTCAACTAATGTCGGCCCACTGTATGTATATCCCGAACCATATAAACCAACTGTAGCACCTGAACTTCCTGTTACAGTTAAACTACCAGGCCCGCTAAAACCAAGCCCAAAATTAAGCTCACTAGATGGACCCAGATTAATTGTTGCTTTTCCATTCAAGTCTATAAATAAATTGAGCGACGTGGTTCCTGTACAGGTTAATGTCCCATTATCAAAAATTAAATGATCGTTTGGTTGAGATAAATTATTACCGATACTAATACTTAAGGCGCCTCCCCCAGTAATTGTTGTATTTCCTGTGTAGGTATTGTTTCCGCTAAGGACAAGGGTCTGAGTCCCTGTTTTTATGAGATTGCCTGTTCCTGAAATTACCCCTGAATAGCTGCTAGCCGCTGGGTCGTTATTCCCCCCAAAGGTTAAAGTTCCCCCTCCAAGGCTCAAGCTACTAGAGCCGTATAGAGAGCCAATTGTGTTGTCATTTGCATCTAATGTGAGGGTCCCCCCATTTAAATAAAAAGTGGAATTTGGCGATAATACATTAGCCCCTTGAGCTGTGATACCACCCCCCTCTATATCAGTTTCTCCCCCATAGGTTGTAGTTCCAGCGATGGTAAACATCCCTGCCCCTACTTTAATAATCCCTCCCGAATTGATAGTTGTATCTGTCGAATCAATTGTTCCTGAATAGGTTTGAGGAGCGTTATCTTTTCCTAATTTTAAAGTTCCGCCGCCTAAATGGACGGCCCCACTCCCACTTAAATTTGCTATCTCATTATTATTACTTCTAAGATGTAGACTCCCATTTGGACCAAGAACAACCGAGGAATCTGGTGAAAAGACACCTGAGCCACCCGCTCTTAAGCTCCCGTTAGTAATTGTCGTAGTACCTGAGTACGAATTTCCTGTATTATAAAGAGTTAAAAACCCGGTCCCCTGTTTTTGAAGCGCCCCCCCACTTCCGGTAATTTGGCCATAAAATGGGTAATTAGCATTATCTGCAGCAAGGGTTAATGTCCTTGCCACTAAAGAGACGGTTGCCGAAGTATCTGTTCCAGACAAATAGGCTATCGTATTGGAGCCCGCTGTAATATCCAAAGTGGCCCCTGTTCCATTCATGATCACACCTGAACTAGGAGAAAGGGCATTTTGAGCCCCGGCTACAACACTCCCCCCATTAATATTTGTTGGCCCCTGATACGTAGCATTTCCTTGAGTTACTAAAGTAAGCGCAAGCGCGCTATTTGTAATACCCCCTGCTCCTGAAATCGTCCCTGCATAAGAGGAGGCCACTGCCCCCCCTGCAATTGTTAAGGTATTTGCCCCTAGAGTAACGTGTGCATTCGGGGCTGTGCTATTAAGAGCCCCTATCGTATTATTTGCCCCTGCCGGGGAGATATCAAGAGTTGCTCCTGCATCAATTGTAATGTTTGAGGTAGGCGATAGAGCGCTTGACGCCCCCGCTTGTAAGGTTCCTGCAGAAATTTCTGTCCCACCTGAATAGGTTACGTTATTAGATCCTGTTAAAACAACCGTTCCTGCACCTTGCTTATTAATTCCTCCAGTTCCTGATATTGATCCTGGAAAAGTTAGTGAGGGGGTACTATCCCCAAGAGTCAATATTGCAGAGCCCGTCCCTAAATTTACAAGGGCCGTTGCATCACCAGTTAAGCTTAAAATTGTATTGGAATTAGTACCCAAAGCAAGCTGACCACTATTAGTAAGGGTAACAGGTGAATTCGGGGAAAAAGCAGTTGAAGATCCTGCAGTTAAAAAGGAATTATCAACGCTTGTTGGCCCCAAATAGGAGCTTGAACCTTTGATAGTTAAATTTGAAAGATTTGTTACAGCCAGACCTCCAGTGGGACTTGTTCCTGTAATAGTCCCTGCAAAACTTCCATTAGCCCCCCCACTAATTGTTAGTATATCGCTACTTAAATTGACACTTGTTCCTGTATCAGTATCACTAGACGATAAATTAGCAATGGTATTAGCAGCGTTATTAGTAAGCTGAGCTGTACCTGTTAAAACAATTGAAGAATTAGGAGAGAGAGCTCCAGCCGCAGCGGCCAAAAGAATTCCAGCATTATTGATTGTAGTTATCCCATAATAATCATTCTCAACCCCAGAAAGAGTTAAGGTTCCCCCACCATTTCGAGTTAATGTAGGTGTCGAGTCATTAACAATATCTGATGAAATCTTTCCCGCGAAAGTGGTGCTTTGGTTTAGAGAATTTAATAAAGTAAGTTGCTGATTTGTTAATAGAACCTTTCCTGAAGAGGGGCTCAGACCATCCCCTTTCAAATTTTGAACACTAACTGAATTCCGATTTAAATCTAAAGCGCCATACGCCTCAACATCGACCATTGAAGCAGTCGAAAGGGAATTTCCCACTCCGACAACAAGGACGGTATACTGCCCTGTTGTACCCGAAATGGTTGTGTTTCCTGAATAGGCTAAGTTTCCTGACGTGCTGCTGACGGTAAAGTTGCCACCCGTAAGCGCTACACCTCCGGTACCACTAATCGAGCCAGTAAAAGTACTTTCAGCATCAGTCAGTGTTAACGTATTTGAGCCTAAATTGACTGTTCCGTCTCCTGCAAGATCTAAAATGGCATTATTTTGCCCGCCCAAATTGAGTGCCCCTCCTAACTGAATCAAAGAGGCAGAAGGGAGGGTATTTGACTGTCCACCACCTGATAGAGTTGCCCCTGAATTCACAGTTGTTGTTCCTGTAAAATTATTATTTAAACCTGTAAGAGTTTGGGAAGCAGGACTTGCTAATGTGACCCCACCAGATCCCGTAATACTTCCTCCATAACTTCCACTCCCATTAATCGTTAGGACCACCCCTGAATTGAGGCCCACACTTCCCCCCGACCCTCCAAGAGATCCTATCCCATTACTTGCTCCAAAAATTAGCCCCCCCCCACTTACTGTAACAGGGATTGCAGAAAGCCCTGCCGATGATGACATTAAAGTAAGAGTGTTAGCCGATTCTTGAAAATTGACTACCAAGGCAGAACCAGAACTTCCCCCAAATGTGCCATAGTAGGTCTCTTGACTTACAACACCAGATTGCCCATAAAGAGTTAGCGTATAACCTCCAAGACCCACAGCAGCCGTTGTGGAGGAGGAACTTAAATTCTGGACACTATTTGAAGCGCTCAAAAATAGATTTGCGCCACCTCCAAGGATTATTGTTGAGACCGGTGAACTTGTATTTGGACCTGCTAAAGTTAATGCTGCATTAACAGTTGTTGTTCCAGTATAATTAGTCGTAGGAGATCCCGAATTATACGCCCATTCAGCATCACCATTCCAAACAATGTTACCTGAACCTTGTATAGAAAGATCTACAGAGAGAGACCCTGGCCCTACGGTCAAAGTTCCAGTTCCTAAATCTATTAAACCTCCACTTCCTGCTAAACCAGTTACACTAATATCATAACTACTCAAGGCAAATGTCCCATAAGCTGCCCCTGAATCATAAGGACCTAAAATAGTCGTTGAAGGCAAAGCAGTATTACTCCCCGCTTGCAAAATACCACTGGGAATATGTGTGTCCCCGGTATAAGTATTAGTTCCTGCTAGGATGAGGGTTCCGCTGGCTACATCAAAAACACCTACATTCAATTCTGACCCAGAAATTGTACCAGAATAAGTTGTTGTTGTTCCAAAAGGAACCCCTATAGTCGCATTAGTTACACCAAGACTAAGAGTTCCCCCAGTCCCTGATAGACTTGTAACTACCATATTAGCGCCACTCAAAGTAACACTACCCCCAGTAATGACAAGGGGGGCAACAGTAATTCCTGTGGCATTACTTAAAGTTAAAGCGCCTCCTGTTACGGTAATATTTCCGCCAGAGGGGGGAATGGTACCGCTAAAAATTCCATTGCCTGCGCCAATTGTTAGTGTGTTTGCTCCAAGCGATACAGCCCCTGCGCCACTTAGTCCTCCAATAGTAGTATTCCCAGCCAAGCTAAAAATTGCCCCTGAGGCGACTGAAACAGCGGTTCCAACAGATGTAGCGCCTGAATTTGCAGTTGCTGTACCGCCAGTAATTGTTAGCGTCCCTGTAACCGAAGGATGCGCAGTATTGAGATTGGAAAAAGTGAAATTGTTTGAACCTTGCTTAACAACGCTCCATCCATTTGTAACCGATTTAATACTACCTGCATAAGAAAAGTCGGCGCTGCTACCCGCAAGGGTAAGAGCGTGCCCTTCTAGATTCACCTCTCCTAAACTTGAGGAAGAATAATCATTTAAACTGTTAATCGTGTTATCGGCTTGCAAGAGAAGAAAGCCATTAGCCCCTATAACAAAATCAGAGGCAGCGGGAAGAACACCTGCTTTAACCGCGACTAAAATTGCAGGAGAGCCCGATGAAGAAGATGAAATGGTTGTAAGACCTGTATATTGAGTCTGCCCTGGGGTGGTGTTGTTAAGGCTAAAATTTCCCCCTGTAATCGCCAGCCCTCCTGTTGTAGCATTTATAGCTCCCTCAAAGGAAGTGGCGGCATTCGTAAGGGTTAGAGTCGATCCCGCACCCAAATTTATAATTCCTGCGCCTGAAATCGTTGGGATAGATTGAGATCCAGCTGTATTTAAACTACCATTCACTATTATCTGTGAATAGGGCGATAACCCATTGGCTACTGTTGAATTTAATACAGATCCCACACCGATCGTTGTTGTCCCTGAATAGGTATTTGAACTACCGCTCAAATTAAGGGTATTCCCGATGCTAGCAGGCACTATTAAACCTCCACTCCCGCTGACTACCCCTGAAAAAACAACTCCATCTACTCCTGATGTTACAGAAACGGTCCCGCTTAATTGGATTGGACAGCTAAATGTTGGATCGAAACTAGACGAATTAATGGCTAAAAAAATATTCAAACCGAAAGATCCTGAAAAAGTATATAGATTTGAAGACGTAAATGTTAATGTTCCAACATTGTAAGAGGTCCCCGAAATAGTAATAGTCTGCGCGGCAAATTGAGGAAAGGTTGCTGTAGCTGAACTTGAGTTTGGCACTCCACCTGTCCAATTACTTGGATTTCCCCAATCTCCGCCTGCATTAGCATTCCAAGTTGGGTCGGCGCAAAGTTGGATAGCTAAGAGACCGCAAGAAATAATGTATCTTTTTATACGCAAAAAAGCTCCTGCCTGTTATTTCTTCTCAATGACAATTGTATGAGCAGTCATTGTTACGATACACTGTTTTGGGGGATTAATTTTTATAAAAGTTCCGTGAATGCCCCCTCCTGCTGAGACAATTTCAAAGAGAGTTCCAGGTGGAGCACTTGGAGGGAGAGAGATATTCAGCTCGACATTTTCTTCTATTGTTAAGGCACCCAGGATGATGAGCTTGTCTGGTTTTGCTCCATCAAGTTTAATCTCAAGGAGAGATCCACTTTTTTGAATCTGATTCCCTGTAATTGTCAAAGAGCCTGCCCCACTTCCCGCTTTTAGAGCTCCAAAATTGATGAGATCTCCAACGATAAGGCCCGATCCTTGTAATACACTTTTTTCGGTAACAGTTACGTTTGAATGAACCATTCCCGTAATATTAAGTACCCCCTCTTTTACTAAGGTGGGGCCTGTATAAGTATTCATCCGCTCAAGGGTAAGAATTCCAGAACCCTGTTTAACAATACCACCACATCCTGTGATACTGCCTGAAAACGTCATATCCTTTTTATCCCCAATTGTCAGGGTCGCTCTTCCGAGGTTAATATTTCCCCCTAACACCCCCCCCCCTTTCACCATAGGAATTGTTTGGTTGTAACCTCCAAGATCAAAAGATGCTCCTATACGATTAGCAAGAATTAAGGTAGATTTTTGAGGGAAAGCTCCCTCACACCCTGCCTGTAAAACCCCCTCTTGAATCTCCGTAGATCCTGAATAGGTATTTAAGCCACAAAGAGTTAGACTACCAGCGCCCACTTTTACTAATCCACCCTTTCCAAAAATTTCCCCCTCATATTGGGTGTCAGAATCATTCCCTACAGTAAGAGTTGCGCTTCCTAACAGAATATTTCCCCCTAATCTTCCCCCTCCACTCAAACTTCCTATTTGGTTGTTATAATTATTTAAACTAAAAACAACCCCAGTTGTGTTTGCAATTTCGACTGCAGAAATTGGGGAAAACACAGCTTCACCCCCTGCTTGAAATAACCCACTTTGAATCTGGGTGGATCCTTCATAACTATTTTTCCCAGATAGGGTTAAATCTGCAGCCCCCTGTTTTATGAGACCACATTTGCCAGAAATATTTCCGGTAATCACGCAATTTCCATTCGCGATGATCTCGACACTATTTTCTAAAACAAGATTTGAACTGATATCAAGTTCCCCATTAGTCGAAATCGATTTATAGACATTGAGAGTTCCTGAGCTGAGGGTATACTTATTATCGCTATCAAAACGGAGAGTCCCTATATCATAAGTTCCATTCAATGTGATGATTGCTGGGTTCATCCGACTAAAAGCAGGAAAGGTGGCGACATCCTCTTTCCCATTGGGGAAAATGGTATTCACCCCAGCTGTTTGAAGCCAATTATCCTCTTTACCCCAATCACCTCCCCCTTCACTATTCCAAGAGGCAGACCCAGCAAATAGTCCTACACCTGAAAAACTTAAAACAGCGACTCCGAAAGATGAAACCAGCTTTTTCAAAATAACCCCCAAACAAAACTTTATATGCTCTAAAAGCAAGATACAAAAAAAAACTTAACTGTATATAGTTATTTATTTGAAAACTTCAGAAAGCGCCCTAATTAAATCTGAAGCAACTAACGAATATTCAGACTTAACCTCTTTAGCTACATCACCTGCAAGAGCGTGAACAGTTACTCCTAAAATAGCAGCTTCTCGTAAATTTTTACCTTGAGCTAAAAACGCTGCAATAATCCCGGCAAGGACATCCCCCATTCCAGCAGAGGCCATTCCGCAATTTCCATAAGGGACAACAATTTTCGGAAAATTTTTTGCAACAATTGTAGTGGGGGCCCCTTTACAAACAAGAACCAAATCGTTTTGATTTGCAAATTCTTGAGCAAGCTCCAGAAGTTTTAAATCGCTAGTAGGCTTTTTGATCTTTAACAAGTGGTAAAGCTCCCCTTTATGTGGGGTAAGAATTACCTGTTTTACCCCCCCTTGAAAAAAGAAAAGGGCGTCGCCATCAATTACAAAGGGGCACTTAGCAATTTTATAGAGCTCGTCTAGCATCTTCGGGATCGCTTCCCCACGCCCTAGCCCGCATCCAACCAAAATTGCTTTGGTTCGATACAATTCTTCCAAGATTGGCTCGCTATTAGAAAAGGGCCGTTTGATGATTTCAGGGGGAGCCTTTGAAAACTCACACTCCATTCCCAGAGGATGGAACACTTTTACAATTCCAGCTCCACTTTTAAGGGCGGCAGTTGCTGCAAGAATTGCAGATCCAGCCATGCCAGGCGAGCCAGCAATCGCAAGCACTTGACCCACACTATATTTATTAGCCGTCCTCCTTCGTCTTGGTAAATTATTCGGTACGATTCCCCGATTTACAACATTTGCAAAAGGTTGGAGTGTAAAAAAAAGGCCGATATCAACTCTAACCAATTTTCCGACATGATCAAATCCGTTGTTGTAAAAATGCCCTACTTTTAAAGAGCCTATATATACAGTAACGTCAGCATCGACGGCTACCCCCTCTACGATCCCACTATCTCCACACACCCCTGAAGGGATGTCAATAGCCAAAACAAAGTTAGGCGAAGCATTTAATTTCTCAATCACATCTTTTGCAATACCAGTAACTTCCCCTCGAAAGCCCGTACCAAAAATCCCATCAATGACTAACCCGTTCTCAGGAAACTCCACACCACTACCATCAAGCAAATCAAAAATTTTATGGGCAGTTACCTGAAACCCTGCACCCGCAAGTTTTTTACCCACAAGAGCAGCATCGCCCCCATTATTTCCTTTTCCACATAAAACAACCACCTCACCCGTTAACCCCTCCCCCTTGATACACTCCAAAGCAACCGTAAAAATTCCCTCAGCGGCCCTCTCCATTAAAACTTCGACACTCCCCTTTCCCTCCGAAATGAAACGCCTCTCCTCTTTCACCCCCTCACTTGCAAACACAACCTCTTCACCCTCAAGAACAAGATCTGATCTCTTCCTTCCCATAACTCCTCCCCGTTCCACCCTACCACCACCCCCCTCAATTTTGCAAACCTATTATTAACTGGCCTTACCGATACAATTAAAAGGCTCTGTTTCCAAATTCAAAAATTAGAAAGGACGAAGTTGCCTTCATTTAAGACATTACACCCAAACATGTAACTGATTATAAGTGAACGTTTTCGTCCCATCAAAACCGTCCGCCGGACGATTTTTCTTAACGTGGGGGCCCTTGTTTGCACAAACAGATTGCAAGATTGGAGTATGGATAGAAATTATAGTGCTTTAAATTGGGCAAAAGGCACGCTCGCGGATGCGGGCGTTCGTTGATCTAAAAGATCGTTCGCCGTACTCTCCTAAAGGGCTGCCTCTAACAAATTGATCGCAGAAAGCATCTCCTCAAAAGCAATCTCAGGCTCCTTGCCTTCATAAATCACTTGGTACATGGCCCCTATTATCGGAAGATCTAACCCATGCTCCCTTGCAATATTATAAGCAGAAAGGACCGTGTATTCCCCTTCAACAACCATCCCAATTTTTTCTTTGGCAAGGATTGCTGTTCCTCCACTTCCTATCAGTGAGCCAAATGAGAAATTACGGCTAAGATTGGACACTCCTGTAACAATTAAGTCGCCAATTCCAGAGAGGCCGTAACAAGTCTCTTGTTTGCCCCCTTTAATTTTAGCGATTTCACACATCTCTTTGAGACCTTGGGTGATGATTAGAGCCTTTGTGTTATAACCGTACTCAAGCCCCTCTGCAAGGCCGGAAGCGATTGCAATGACGTTTTTAACAGAGCCCCCCACCGCAACTCCAAAGATATCGCTACTGAGTGTGATATGAAAATTGGGAGATTCAAACACCTCTTTAATCATCTCTGCAACTTGATCATTTTCGCTTGCACCGACTGCCGCTGTAGGATGTTTGAACATCACCTCTTTTGCAAGAGTAGGGCCGCTCATGCAACCGATGAGATCTTTTCTAGAAAAAATCTCATAGGCAACTTCTACTAAAAGCTTCCCACTCTCCTGCTCGATTCCTTTTGATGTGATGATAAAAGGGACTGAGAGCGATTTAAGCGCTTCACAAACTGGTCTAAATCCTTTTGCTGTGACACACTCGACAATTACATCACAGTCGAGGATCTCTTGGAGATCTCGTGTATAAGTAATTGTCTCACTCACGGGAAAGTCTTTGAATTTTGGATGTCTTGAAAACTCTTCTAAATGCTTTAATACGTCCTCTTCAATAGACCATAAAACAAGCTCATGGCCGTTTCTTGAAATCAGGTCTGCTAGAGTAATTCCCCAAGCACCACTTCCTAAAAATCCTACTCTCATTTCATCACCTCTTGGGTAAATTGTACCACATCTTCTTTTGTTTTTATAGGGGCAAAGGCAGTTTTTCTCGGTTTCAAAATAATTTTATAGGTTTTTGCTAACGAAAATGCGTCAAAAACGAACGTTTCAAAATGTTTTACCCCATTTCTTGTCACGCTATGCCAAGGAAGCTCTGCGTGAGCTGCACGTTCAAAAAATGTTTTACTGCAAGAAAAAATCCCACTATACCCTAACTTTGAATTAAAATTATGCCCCTTGGGTAGCTCTGAATATTCACAGACAAAAAGTTTCCCCTCTAAATCGAGTAAAACACCGATGGGTTCTTCTGCAAATCTCTTCTCCACAGCCAAAATGGCAAGATCTCCCCCGCATGCAGAAATAGGCTCTGCAAGAGGATTATCGATGGGGAGGACCCGAATTTCTTCAACATCGCCCCATTTATTCCATAACGGTGAGCCAAAAAATGTGGAAAATAGGGCCCCATTGCCCTCTGGTGACTCCTCGTAAGAACTTGAAAGTCTTGGCAAACACCGCTCTTGGAAGAGGTCAACGTGAGTAAACCCTTTACCTTCTAAAAATTTTTTCGTCGCTAAATGGGTTGCAGGAGAGGTCATAATGGCCACCCTTCCAGAAATTTTTTCGAGAACTGTTTCATAGAGGCTTTTCCCGTTAATCTCAAAACACCCCTTTGGCCCTCCAAAACCAAGCCTCCTACCCATCCCAGCAGCCATAATAATCGTCCCCACTTTTGAAGTAGAAGGGGGCGTTTCTCTAGAAACTTCTGGCTCTTTTGCCCCTTCAAAAACAGGGGGAGAATAGTTTTGGGAGCTCGCTTTGGCAATCAATCCAAACTTCATCTCCCGAACCACCTCTTCTACCTCAATTTGCTTCATGCAACGAAAATCAATCGGGCAGACTCTCTTATAGCAAGGGGAGCAAGAGACTGATTTGTAGAGCACTTTCCCTGTTTTATAAGGGCTGGTTACACAAGGATTTGTTGAGCCAAAAAGTGCCACCAAAGGGACCCCAAGGCTCGCTGCAATATGCATAGGGCCTGAATCATTGGTCAAAAAAACATCAAGCCTTCCGATTTCTTGAATGAGCTCCTTGATGGTTGTCTTCCCCGCATGGTTGAATACCCTTTCATCAAAACCTAAAGAAATTAGATCGACTAGGGGCTTTGTAACTCTATCGCCAAAGAGATGAACTTCGCTGTTGGGAACCTCGTCTAAAAGGGCGCTGATCACCTCTCTAAATCGCTCAGGCAGCCAACATTTTGCGCTTCCATAGGCAGCCCCTGGATTAATTCCAAAGAGGGTTTTCCCAATTTTTCTCTTTCTCGGGTGGGTAAATAACTGGGGAGAGGTGTTTGAATCGGAGCCAATCAGCGCTTTGTAAGTGGTAACAAGATGCTGTTTTTCCCTATTCTGAGGAAAAGGGATGTTTTGTGTAAGGAGAAATGCTCGCGACTTTTTATAAAATCCTACACGTCTCTTCACTCCACCTACAAAAAAATGCCAGGCAGAGGAGAAAGAATTGGTAAGTAAAACACCGAGGTCAAATTTTTTCTGACGAAGTTTTCCGATCAGCCCCTTGGGAAAAAACCTCCCCTTATGAGGGATTTCAATAATTTCATCCACATAAGGATTAGAGTCTAACAGATCTGTAAAACCAGTTTTACAGATAACAGAGATTGTTGCACCAGGGTAAAGGGTACGCAAATCTTCAAGAATAGGGAGACCCATAACAAAATCCCCGATCCAATTTGGCATTCTCACAACAATTTTCATAGCATCTAAAATACCGAAAATTTTACTTTATTAAAATGGCTAAAAAAATCATCGGCATAGATCCAGGAACCGCAGTAACTGGATGGGGGATTATCAATTTTCAAAACAACCGCTACCAATTCATCGATTGCGGAATCATCCAACCCAAACAAAGAGAGAGGCCTGAACTCAAATATCTCTATATTTTCGAAGAACTGTGCAAAATTATCCAGATCCATCTGCCAGACGCTCTTTCGGTAGAAACACAATTTGTAGACAAAAACCCCCAATCTGCAATTACCCTAGGGATGGCGCGCGGCATGGCCTATCTAGCGGCAGCAAAACAGGGTATCCCTGTCTTTGAATATGCCCCCACAAAAGCTAAACAAGCAGTTACTGGAAAAGGGAATTCGACAAAAGCGACAGTCGCCCATATGGTCAAAATTCTTCTTGGACAAAAAGAGCTTAACGTCCGTGAAGATGCCACAGACGCGCTAGCTTTGGCAATTACCCACGCCCATTTTGCCCCTTTAGTAAAATTGGAGAGTAAAAATCGAAATTGCTTGAAATAGAATGAAGCGATTATATTAAGGGGATGTATGAGTCGATTCGAGGGAGAGTATCCCATTTAACTCCTGAGTATGCGGTAGTTGAGGTGGGCGGGATTGGCTATAAGATTTATATTCCAGTAAATTTATACACCTCTGTATTGGAATCGGGATCTGATTGCCAATTATTTACCTCTCTTGTTGTTCGGGAAGACGATCTTTTACTCTTTGGTTTTATCTCAAGAAAAGACCGAGAACTCTTTGAACTGATCACTTCCATATCTGGGATTGGGGCAAAAACTGCGATCTCCATTATTGGTCACATCCCCCTAAATGATCTCTACACTGCTATTGAAACAAAAAATATCCCTAAACTTTGCAAAATTCCTGGGATTGGGAAAAAAAGTGCAGAACGGCTCACCCTTGAGCTGAAAGATCGGATCAAACTCGACTCCTCTCTTCCCCTCCCCAAAAATGTTCATCACGATCTTCTATCGGATGCAAGCCTCGCCCTAATTCGTCTTGGGTATAACCAAAAAGCTGTCGAGACAGCTCTCAAGAAAGCAATGGATTCGACACTTGAAGAGAGCCCGAATCTCCCTCGTCTAATCACTTCTGCTCTTAAGCATATCTAAAAAGTTGCCTAATATAGTTATTTAGATATACTATTTTTCCCTTCTGTATCTCTAGAAGGATTCTGATACGGAAAGTTATAGATTTTTCAATCGCAAGCTCTATAAACAAGCTAATTTTAAGAGAGGTTTTTTTTGTTTTCTCCAACCACTGCAACTCCTAAATGTTGTGATCGACATGCCCTAGAGGGCCTATTTTATATTCAAAAGGTTTTCCCCGTAGATATCACCTTTGTTGATTTCCCTTCTTATCACCCTTTACATAAGATAGCTTCTTCTGCATTTGCATGGTTTTCCCAACCCTCTGGCTTTGAAAAAATTTACCTAGATCCTCTAGGAAAAAATGCCTACGGGAAGACCCTCCTTGCCCTAATAAATCCCTATAAACGAGAACTTCCTCACTCGATAAGAAAATTAAACTCGTCCTCCTTTATTCTTACTTTACACAGGAAAAGCCCTGCAACCCTCATAGGGAAAGGGGTCCATAAAATAGTTAAAAAAGCATGGCTTGTAACATTCACCATCGAATCAGGTCTTACATGTGAAGCAATCGCTTGCGCTAAAGCGGTCCAAACTGCAGAAAACAGATTTTTCATTAATTACCTTGAACTTCTTCCTAAACAGTGCGAAGGGGTGGAATCTCAAAGTATCCATTTTCACCAAACAGCAGATAAAACCTATAAAAAATTCCATGCAGCTCCCTTAGCCCTTTGCGACGGCTCAAAACTTAACTCTCTTTCTATAAAACCTAACTTCTCTGATCTGATCTCTATTTTTTTAAATTTAGCCAGAGGAGCGCTTAACCTCATGAATGCTGATTTAATTCATGGAGATTTAAAACCAGAAAACGTCGTTATTTATTTCTATGATGGGAAATATAGCGCAAAATTTTGCGATCTAAGCAGTCTTGAAAGATCTAACGATTCGCTTAGAGAACAAACGTTCAACTTTCTCTCACCTTTACACAGATATGCTCTTTTTCAAAAGGTCTTAGAATCTCACCCAGATGCTTCTATTGAGCAAATCATAAAAGAATACCCCAAACACATAAAGTCTAAAGTGTTGAAACTAACTCCTGAAAGTATGCTACAAAGTTTAGGACTTGTTTTCTCGAGCATGGCTCTTAAATTAACAACCTCAAAAGGCACTGTAGAGCAGATGGACCTGTTTTGGAGAACGATCTTTGATCTTACCGGATTTAGGCCAGAATCAGAGGGTATCACGATGCAAGATTTTCAAGAAAAAATCGACACGAAACTATTAGAATCTGCAAAAAGAAATACCCCTCCTCCAGGCCCCACAGTCAATATTGATCAAGTAATTGAGAGATTAACTATTTTATCCTTAAGAAAGCACCCTGCTTGGATTCCAATCGAAGAGACGTATGAAACAACTGTAGATTTTTCGATCGTTATAGAGGGGGGAAAAAATGATACATTCTTATCAGACTTTCGATTTTTCCTTGGGCAAATTCTTAAAATTTCTAGATACGCAACCGGCTTCAAAAGGAAAAAAATCTATTTTAATGATTCGTCTGCCTACACAAAAGAATCGACTCAATTAATTAGCCCAAAATTTCCCCACTCCCTTAGAGCTCTTAGATCTGATGAGGGGAATAGATGGATAGTTGTTCTAAATAGAAAATCACCATCAACCCTCGAAATGAAAGATAATAGTATAAAGAAAAAATATGGATGGGAAATAATTTCTAAAGACCCTAATCAATTTCTAACGAGGCAAGTACTTATTTGCACAGACACCCTTTCAAGAACAACAACAGTTTCTAACTCTGCTATGGAAGGATTAAGAGACTTAACCTGCGTTGAATGCACTGGAGAAAGACCCTCTTTTCAAACCAATCACAATCTTTTCAAACAACTTCATATAAGCTCTGCTGAGGGGGTAAATGGGGGCTATTTTGCAAGAACTCCCGACGAAACCACATTCCCTCAATTTTTAGAAATTTGTGCTCAGATTTTAACAGGGATTTCAGAACTTCATGAAAACGGCTTAGTCTATGGAAATTTAAAACCAAATAAAATTTTGATTTTTAAAAACAAAAAAACAGGTGAATGCTCTGCAAAAATCAGCTCTTACTTTGGCTGCTCCCCTATTGGCTCTGTTTGTACCACCGGAACAATAGACTATTTTTCTCCAAGAATTAAACGTTTAATAAAAGAGCAGGTTGCTACTCGGATTGCCGATCCAACGAATGAGGAAATGCATAGTGAGTATAACAAAAGCCCCATCGATTTTAATATAATCCTGACGCACGAAGATGAAACTGTCACAGCGGGCATCGTTCTTGCTCATTTGGCTATGTCAAAGACAAGAATAATGAGCTCGGCAACTTCAGAGCAACAGGGTTATTTTTGGCACATTATCTCTAGCCTTACGGGGGGATTCATCCAAGAAGAATCTTTTAAAAGGGGGATCACCTTTTTGCAAGACCGGATGAGTCAAATTGACGATGCCCCAGACAGCGCCCCTCCAACATCCCCAACGATGACGCTAAGAGCGGCTGCTGCTCGATTGCAATCGCTCTCCTCCTAGGCTGGCTGAAAATGTAATTGCTTGAATTATTTACTTAACTCACCTAATATCTCCCTTAATTTAAAAAATTCAGACTCAAAAGAGTTTGTGCGGCATGTCTCCATAAGAGTTTTTGTATGATTTCTGTAAAAAGTTTGGCTGATGTCCCCCCATTTGCCTTACCTGAATCAAACCTGGTCCTGATTGAACAACTAGCTGATGTTCGATTAAAATTTTCCCCATTTGAACCTAAAGATATTCCAGCGCGAGTATTGCAAATAGCAAGTTTTGCTTTTAGCTGGTTTTTTCAACCCTCTTGCTATCAAAAAATCTATCTTTCCAGCTCTGGAGAAATCGCCTACGGAAAAAAGGGGCCTGTTGGAAAAGAAGATCGCCCTACACTAGCTCTTCCTCACTCCTTAAGAAAATTACATTCCTCCTCTTTTATTCTTACCCTAGACAGAAAAGAGCCCAGCACGCTCTTAGGGGAAGGGTCTTATAAAAAAGTTAAAAAAGGATGGCTTGTAGATTTTGATGCAAGCTACCGCATTTCAATCAAGACAATTGCCTGTGGTAAAGATATGCGCGCCGCGGAGCACCGTTTTTTTATTAATTACCTCGATCTTCTTGATAAAGATTCAAAGGGAATTGAATCTCAGGCGATCTATTTCCACGAAACAAGCAATCGAACCTATAAAAAATTCCACCACTCCCCTTTAGCTCTCTGTGATGCTTTTGAACTGACCCGCCTTCCTAAGCCTCCGAATTTCACTGAATTGATTTCGATTTTTTTAGATCTATCCAAAGGGGTGAAACATCTTTTAGAATGTAACCTTGTTCATGGAGATTTAAAACCCGAAAACATCCTTATTTATTATGAAGATGGAAAATATAGTGGTAAATTTTGTGATCTTAGTAGTATTGGCAACGTTGGAGGGCGGCTGAAAGAGCAAAATTTGAAATACCTTTCCCCCGTACATAAATCTTTCTTATTTGGTAAAATTGTAGAAACTGTATTAAATCCTTCCGCTGAACAAATCAGGGTAGCTTACTCAAGCTACCTAAAATTGAATAGTCTCAGGCTATCTCCTGAGACTATGCTTCAAAGCTTAGGAATTGTTTTTGCAGATATTGTACTCTCTTCAAAAAATGCAAAAGGCGATCCAGATGAAATAGAACTATTTTGGGCCATGATCTCTGAGCTTACAGGGTTTCGACCAGATTCAGAAACTGTTACAAGCACTCAATTTCATCAAAAAATAGACGCAAAAATACTCGAGCTGGCACAAAGAAGGACTCCCTCTCCTATGACAACCATCACTATATCGAGACTAATAGAGACCCTGACCTATTTGGCATCAAAAAAACGGTCTATTCTGATTCCGCTCGAAACGACGCTTGAAACACCTAAAGATTTCATAATGAGAATAGAGGGGGGAAGGCACCCCAAAAAGGCGTTAGAGTTTGAATCGATTCTTCCGCAGATCCTCAAACTGTTTAAACACGCAACGCCTTCTTTTACCAAAAAGATTTATTTTAATGAATTGGAGGCTTACACAAAACAGAGATCTGGATTAGATAACCCCCATTTCCCCCATTCCATCAAATCGCTAGGTGAAGGGAGGTGGATTGTTATTCTTGATAGAAAGTCAAAAACAACTTTAGAAATGCAAGACTCCTCTTTAAAGAAAAAATATGGATGGGAAATTATCTCTACACACCCTAATCAATTTATAGCCCAAGAGAGCCTTATTTGCACAGATATCCACGCAAATACGGAATCTTGTGACAGAATGGCTATGGAGCGATTACATGACTTAAGCTGTGTCGAGTGCCCAGGAGAGAGAATTCTCTTTAAAACATCCCTTGATTTTTTTAAAAAACTTCATATAGCCCCGCCGTCAGGAGTTAACAGCTCTCATTTTTTTCAAATTGAAAGAGATCTGCCCTTTCCTCAATTTATAAAAATTTGTGCTGACACTTTAACAGGAATTGCACAACTTCATGAAAATGACTTAATTTACGGAAATTTAAGGCTAAATAAAATTGTTATTTTTAATAACCCTGTATCAGGGGAATATTCTGCGAAAATCAGCGCCTCTCCTAGCTGCATCCCCTCTGGCAATATTTCTTCACAATCAACTCTAGATTACCTCTCACCAAGAATTAGGCATTTCATAAATACAGAAGTTTCTAAAACCCTTCATGATCCTACAACTGATCAAATTCGCAAAAAATATCATGAAAATCCCTCTTCTTTTAATATTATTATTAGCCCAGAAGATGAAACAGCTACAGCAGGCATCATGCTTTCTGAATTAGCGGTTTTTATGAAAAAAACACTAGCTTCTGTAACTTCAGAAACACGGGATCAATTTTGGGACATTATATCTAATCTTACAGGGGGTTTTATCCCTGGCACCTCCCTTGAAACAGGCATGAATTTTTTTCAAGATCTAGCAAAAAAAATTGCCGATTTTTCTAGCAGAGGGGGGCCGCCAGCTCCAACCATCTCTTTAAGAGGAGCAGCCGCTCGATTGCGATCCCTCTGCCCCTAGGCCCTCCGTAAAAATTCGATTTAAAACCTGGCCTGCTACTTATTCACCCTTAATGCCGAGGGAACCAATCAAGATACAAGCTAAAAAACTATCTAGACAGAGGGTAGATATTAAAGAGGCTCACAGCTATAATTTTTGAATTTTCTAATGGAGAGTCTTATGGTCGCTATCAAAGCAAAGGCCCGTTTTTTAACCCCAATTACTATTTTACCTTGCCCTGAAGTTCCAGACCAAGTAAAACGGACAGCCTTTATTGCCGCTCACTTTTTTATTCAACCTTACCCTTATACCAAGATCTATTTTTACAATTCAGGGAAAGAGGCTTATGCAAAAACTCACCCCGTTGATCTCTTTAGTTTTGTTGGGTCAAAAGCTCCCCATTCCATCAGAAAACTAGATGAGACTTCATTTATCCTCACCTATAACAGAAAAGACTCAAATATTCTTATTGGAACAGGAACTTATAAACAAGTTAAAGCGGCTTGGCTTATTAAGTTTGTCGCTGCAACCACCCTCTCTATCGAACCTATTGTTTGCGCCAATGACCGTTTTGCCCAAAAAGATCCATTTCCCCCTGCCTATTTTGAGCGCCTCTCTCCGGTTTTAGCAGGCATCGAACACCTAAAAAAACAGACTCATCAAACTAGCAAAGGTCACTTCAAACAATTTCATGCGACTAAAAAAGCGTTTTGCGACGCTTTTCAACTTTCTACCCTCTCTACCCCCCCTAACTTCAATCAACTTATCTCTATCTTGAAAGATTTAACCATAGGGATAGAAAACCTTCTTAGTTACGGATTTATTCATGGAGATTTAAAACCAAGCAACCTTCTTATCTACTTGGAGGATGGCGCCTATCTTGCAAAGCTTTGTGATCTCAATAGCGTTAAGCCTATTGGATACAAACTCCAAGAGCAAACTTTTGACTATCTTTCCCTCTTCCACAGATTTGAAATCATCCAGGAAATTTTGAAAAGTGAACCAGAACCGATGATTGATCGAATCGAAGCCTTCTATCTAAAAAATATAAAATCTTTACCCTCCATTTTAACTTTTGAAGCGATGCTCCAAAGTTTAGGCCTTGTCTTTGCAGATATCATGTTTCGGTCTAGTAGATCTCAGGGTCCCGAAAAAGAGAGGGAATTGTTTTGGAAAACAGTCTCTGAACTTACCGGATTTGTTGTAACTCCAGAAATTTCCTCAAGAACCGATTTAAATAGAGAAATCAATACAAGACTTATTGAACTTGCAAAAAGGGGAGAACGCCCTGCAAGCCCAGCAATAGACCTTGAAACGGTTATCCATCGACTAACTCTTTTGGAGACCCCGAAGCCCGCCCTACCCATCTCGCTAGAAATTCTTGAAGACCGGGAGGAAGATGTAGTGATAACAGTAAAACATGCCACTGAAAGTGCTGATGTTTTAGCCCTACAACCTCTTCTTGAAAAAATTCATAAACTCTTTGAAATGTCAACCTCTGGAAAAATCTATTTTAATGATTCCTCTGCTTATAAAAAAGAAATGAATCAATCAGTAAAGAGCCCCTTCCCCCACTCATTTAGACAAATCAGTCCCACTAAGAGTATTATTATTCTTAATAGAAAAAAGAGGTCAACACTGGAAAGGAAGGACGGCTTTACCAAAAAAAAATATGGCTGGGAAATGACTGCTGTCGCAAGAAACACTTTTATCCTTTCCAAAGCGATTATATCCACAGATCTATTTTCACAGATTCATAATCCTAAAAAATGGGAAATAGAAAGATTGAGTGGCTTAAGCTGCGTGGAATGCATAGGAGAGCGATTTTCTTTTAAAACTAGCGGGCACGTTTTTAAATCACTCTACATCACCTCCGAAGCCCCAATTGATGCATTTAGTTTTGCTCAGAAAGACAATGAAACCACACTCCCTCAATTTTTACAAATTTGCACTCAAATTTTAATAGGGATGGCAGAACTTCACGAAAGTGGTCTAGTGTACGGAAATCTTAAACCTAATAAAATCCTTATTTTCACAGATGCTGCAACTGAAGCCCTCTCTGCTAAAATTAGCGCTTCTGTATCATGCGTCCCCATTGGCTCTCCCTCCTATTTTTCAACCCCAGAATTTTTTTCTCCCCGAATTAAGCATCTCTTAAAAATCAAAGCTTCTGAACGAATTCTTGACCCCACAGATGATGAAGTTTATCAACTATATACCAACGACCCTCTATTTTTTCAGGCAATCATTACCCCTGAAGACGAAACAGCAACGACTGGAATGGTACTATCTCATTTAGCGATTTTAAAAGAGAAAGCTTTTGCGGGGGCAACTCCAGAACAAAAAATTCGTTTTTGGGATATTATGCGAAATCTTACAGGTGACTACATTCCAAGGTCTACTTTTAGAGGACAAATGAACTTTTTTAAAGAGATCGATTTCCAAATTAAAGAGCTCTCAAGAGGCGCCCCCCCCACTCTACCCAGAATCTCCCTAAGAGAGGCAGCCTCGCAAATGGCCTCAGTTTGCAGCGCATAACTCTTGACCCCAATGCGCTAAATCTTTATAATTTTTCCATGATGGAATGGACTTCACTATCTTTTGAAGAAATTAGTGCTATTTTCGTAAAAGCAGGTCAACCCTCTTTTAGAGCTAAACAGCTCACGGAATGGCTCTACAAAAAAGCCGTACTTGACCCCGCTGATATGACAAATTTTAGCGGAGATTTAAAAAATCTTTTGAAAGAACTGGGCTCATTTAGCGTCCTTAAAAGAGAAAAATTGCAAGAGTCCGAGGATGGAGAGACCTTAAAATTTCTTTGGAAGCTTCACGATGGGGCCCTTTTGGAGTCGGTGTTAATCTGCTCTGATAAAAGGAGAACTGTTTGCGTCTCCTCTCAAGTCGGCTGCCCCGCCAGATGCGCCTTTTGCGCTTCGGGAAAGATGGGGTTAAAAAGAAATCTAAGTACTGCAGAAATTGTTGAGCAAGTTCTTCAAATTGAATCTTACCTCCTTGAACAAGGGGAATCGGTCAATCACATCGTCTACATGGGGATGGGCGAGCCCCTTGAAAATTTTGATTCTGTTGTTAAATCGCTCAGAATTTTGACCGATCCTAAATTATTCGGCCTCTCACAAAGACACATCACCCTCTCCACAGTAGGGGTAATTGAAGGAATTCGGAAATTATCCCAGGAGTCTTTCAAAATTAATTTAGCACTCTCCCTCCACGCTCCAAATCAACACATCCGAAAAAAAATCATCCCCTATGCAAGAAAATATGACTTCGATGAACTCATGACAGCGGTAGATGAATATAAAGAGGCAACGGGGCGTGATATCACCTACGAATACACCCTTATCGCAGGAATCAACGACCAGCCAGAGCATGCAGAAGAACTGGCAAAACTGCTCCAGTTCAAGCACTGCACTGTCAACCTAATCCCCTACAATCCTGTCTCAGGACTCAATTTAGAAAAGCCGACCAGGCCTGACATCTCTGCCTTTAGAGACATCCTTGACGACTACGAAATCAATCACACTTGCAGATACACCAAAGGGGACGACATTGCTGCCGCTTGCGGCCAACTCGCCCTCCAAGAGGTCCTACCCTAAATAAACTTGACTTGCATTCAGGTTATGATTAAAAACACGCCTAATTCTTTCTAAAACTCTTTCACCAACTTGAGTTACACGCTCTTTTTGAAAGGCGATATAATTACAAAAGGCGCCGAAAGCTTGTCTAGTTATTAAAGCAAGCGCTACAGTCTGAACAACGAGTCGGTGTTCCATAGGGACAACAAAGCCGCCCTCCGGTCGAAAATCCTGAAATTGATTATTAATAGGCAACACCATCTACAATCCTTAAATTAAATTGACGTAACTATTTTAATGTAATCTACTTAAATTGCAAGAAAAAGTTAATTTAGCATTTCTTTAATTTTTTCAATATTAGCCAGGCGCTCAGCCCTTGTAGGAAGAGTCGCTGTTTTACACTGCCCTTCAAATTCCCCTTCACCAAATAACCAGTGGATTTCTCTGTCAAGAAACTCATCCCTTCTCCTGTGACTTTTACCCTTCATAAATACGTCCAAACAAGTGTCCGCTAAAATGATATCTTGGACATCTTCATAATCAAGAGACATGAGATCTAAAGGAGTTCTTCCCTCGCTATCTCTCAGATCTGTTTTTGCCCCTCTATCAAGCAACTCTTTAATAAACTCTGGATCATCCCCACGCAAACAAGCATAGTGCAAAGGGGTAAAACCTCTTATCCCCTGCCGAACATTTACATCCAAATCAGGACGTGCCAAAAGTGCAGTTAAAATCAGCTTCTGCTTCCTATTTCCAATATGTACTTCATAAGCCTTCATTGCCTTCATTGCCTCTTTGATTGGTTTTGTATCCACTTCCATCTTATCTGGTTCGTGTGGTATTTCTTTGTAGTGGCTCCAAGATTCTAAAAATCTTCCTAGAAAAGGATTTTCTTTTAGTTCTTCCGGAACTCCATCGGATAAAATCTCCTCTGCAAACCCACCAATTCTCTCAACAATGTCCTCTGGGTCAAGAATTTCAAGATCAGTGACAGGAGATCTATCAACATGATTCCAACCTTTAGCTGTGGCTAAAAGCAAAGGGTTATTCTTGAGAGTAATTCCTCTGTAATACGGGAGTTCCGACTTCTCTCTAAGTTCATTCAAAGCTCTTGCATCAACTGCATCTATGTAAGACTTAGCCCTTTCATAATTTGAATTGCTAATAGCAGTCATAAAATCTGACATGTCCCAACCCTCCATTTTCCTTATTCCTCAGTCACGAACATTTTTTTATTATTTGCAATCAAAAAAAGAAGATCTTAATTGATTAATAATTAGTTGATTAATCGATTTGAAAATCACGATTGAGGGTCACACGATTGAGGGTCAGACGTGAAATTCTGAAAAAATCTTAACAAATAGACTCAAGGATCATACCTGAAATTTTGAAATATTAAGATTTTTTCAGGATTTCACGTCTG
>CALKUQ010000010.1 GCA_937996705.1 uncultured Chlamydiae bacterium | reverse complement strand
CAGGAGGAGCAGGAGGAGCAGGAGGAGCAGGAGGAGCAGGAGGAGCAGGAGGAGCTAGTGGGGCGGGTGCTCAAGAAGTTTTTCGGGGGGATGGGTTATCCCAAACGACACCTAGTTCTAGGAGATATCCTGAAAAAAATCAACCCTTTAATTATTCCTTAAATGATTTATTGAAAGTGGTTGTAAGCTCTCCTATTATGTACTCTAGGCTGTTAAAAAATATTATTGATCTTAGGGATGCCGACGCTACTACAATACGCCATGTGATTGTATTGAGTTATTTTTTATTTGAGTCATATCCAAGTCAAATTCTCGCGATGAAGAAAGAGGTATTAACATTACCAAGGAGAGAAGCCGACTTAGCGAAAATTTTCTACTACGTTTTGGGAGATGAAGGCGTTTTAGAAGAGGGAGGTAAATTTACAAATTACGCAAAAGCGTTTTTACTCTACTTAAAACAAGAATTGAATTTAAAAACTCTCCTTGATTTGTTCATGTCTTATCGGAGTTCCGAAAATCCAGAGTTCAGAGGTTTTTTTAATCAGATCTCTCCCGTTTCAAAACAATTGATCCAAGGGATTCCTAAAGAGCTCCCTAGAAAAGAGTGAGAGTGCAGTGATAAGAGTTGAAAGACTCGGATTTTGAACGAAGGGTTTTTGAAAACTTGTCGTAAAAAGTTTCTAGAAATTTTTTATGACAAGTAGATTTCTTAAATATACAAAAATCAGTATAGTGGAGGGATGGAAACTGTAATTGCGTTTTTGCACGGATGTCATTGGTCTATCCCACTTACTGGAGTGGTTTGTCTTTTGCTATTGATTCACTTGGGAATTAACTTCTTATATAAAGTGCAGTTCCCCAAGTATGTACATGCGGCTAAGCATGGAAGAGTTTTTTTTCTTAATGTCCTTTATCACCCATTTAAACTATTTGTCTGGCTTCTAGGGTTTTCTTTCCTAGGTACTATTTATATGGACAGGCTTTTTCAAATGGGAATTGAAAAAAATGCAATAGCTCTCTTGCAAGTGGGAATCGTATTTGCTATTGCTTGGGCTTTTTATATTTTCTCTAAAGAAGGGGAGCGAATTTTATTAGAAAAATGGCACCAAGATTTAACGACGGTTGTTTTGTTTTCTAAAGTTTGTCTTCTCGCAATTGTGTTTATGACAATCCTTTTGATTTTGCCTATTTTAGGGATACCTATAGGAGGCCTTCTTGCATTTGGAGGGCTTGGAGGTATCGTTGTCGGTTTTGCTGCGAAAGATGCCCTTTCTAATATTTTTGGGGGAATTGTCCTTGCAATCGATCGCCCTTTTAAAATTGGAGAGTGGATTTTAACCCCTGATGGAAAGATGGAGGGGTGTGTAGAGGCTATTGGTTGGAGAGTTACCAAATTAAGAACTTTGGAAAAACGGGTGCTCTATGTCCCAAACAATCTTTTTTCTTCGATGATATACATTAATAGAACTAGAATTACCCATTATCGCATCTGGAAAATGATCTCTCTTCGATACGAAGATGTCGAAAAAATGCCACAAATTTTGAGTGAGATCAGGAAGTATATTGCATCTAGAACCGATTTGGATAGAAGTGAGATGAACTTTATTCATCTTGTTGAATTAGCTGAATCTGGCCTTGATTTGGAGTTGAGGGTTTATGTGAAGACCTCTGACTATAAAAAATATTTTCAAGTGATGGAGGAAGTGTTGCTCGAAATTTATTTGATTGTTCGTAGGTTGGGGGGAGAACTTGCATATCCTACAAGGACTCTGTACGTTTCTAAAGAAACATAGATATGTTCTCTCTTTGCTGGTAACAGGAGTCGCAATCTTAGTCGCAACTGAGTATAGAGAGCACCCAACGCTACAGGGAGCTCCTAAAATCTCTAAAAAAACGGTGTTAGAGATTTTTTTCGACGGGGAGTATGAAGATTTTCTTGAATTAACAAAAGATCAGTCCAAAGAAAAAAAACTGGAGTGGAGGCAATTTGAAGATATCAAGGAGAGGGCTAGGATTTATAGAGCAGGGGAGGCTTGTTCTCAAAGAGCTGAAATCGTCTCGTTATTGCAAACGGATGTAGAAATTTGCCTGAATAAACTTAAAGATCTCGATCTTATAGAAAAAAATCGGGAGGTTTTTGAGGCGGCATTTTTTGAATACTTGACACAAGAGGCAGAAAACAATCGAGCCTTGTTTACCAAAGAGATTTATAACGATCTTTTGCGATTGCGAAAATCTATTCTTTTGCTTGAGACAGAGAGTTCAGAAGCGGCATTTTCCTATTATGTTACGAGATTTCAAGGGTTTCTTGACTTAGATAGAAGGTCTGTTTTAGATAGATATCTTTTAAAAGAGGCTATAAAAAACCATATTTATACGAAACAGGAGATTCAAAAAGTGAAAGACGAACTTTTGGCAAAATCTTCAGAGGAAATTTGCCAAATTATCCATGGCGTACATGGGGCGGAACGTCATTATCTGGAAAGTCAAGAATATCTCCCACTTCTGAAATAGCTATTTTTTTTTGAGCCCGCTCTCTTTCAGTTCTTAAAAATTCTTCCTTAAAGTTTCCAAAATTTGTGACAAGGAGGTGAAAATCATTTTTTCTAATAGCAATGAGTTCGGTATCTTCTAAGCATTTAATCGTAGCGTTTCGCTTTTTCTGTTTTAAAAGAGCCATTTCCCCAAAAAATTCCCCCTTTCCAAGAGTCGCTACTCTAATCTCTTTGTTATTAAATAAGTCTAATACTTCGACTTTCCCTTGCGCGATAATATAGAGAAAATCTCCTACATCCCCTTTTCTAAAGACAGTTTCATCTTTTGCATAGTGGAGGTGAGTCACACCGTGCTGAGTCTCCATTTTTAATTGGACAAATTCTTGTGATACAAACATGTCAATAAACCAAGAAAAACCTACTTTTAATTTTCTAGAAAATCCAGGTAATTTTAACCAATAAATTGCTCGCCAAAGAACCCAAGCGATAAATCCGGATAGTTTAATTTTCCCAAAAATCTCTGCAATCGCTTTTCTGTGCCCTAAAGAGGCCATCATTCCGAGCGATTTAAAGTGAAACGACTTTAGTTCCCCGCCTAAACAGCTTGCATAAATATTATGAGCAAGTGTTTTGCCTTGACGGACAGCGAATTGGGCTGTTGGAGGGGCTAGTTCCTCCGAATTTTGCAATAAAATAGCTGCGGAATCTCCTAAAGCCCAAATATGATCACTTCCATAAACCTTCAAAAATGGATCTACTTTAATTCTCCCTTTTATTTGTTCTACGGGGAGGTTTTCTACTAGAGGGTTGGGATTTGAGGGGACTGTAGAGACAATTGTGCTAGTCGGGATTCTTGTCCCATCGTGTAAAATCGCCTCCTGCGGAGTTGCGGAGAGTAATTCATGATTAAAGAAAATTTCGACCCCTCTTTTAATCAAAAGCTTTTCCGCATATCTTCCCAGGGAGGGGCTTAATTCTTTATCGACAAGCCTGTCTTTTTTATGAATCAGGATCACACGGATTTCGCTCGGGACAATAGTAGGGTATTTTTTTGCAAAGAGCCTAACTAAGTCGTTGATTTCTGCGACAATTTCTACCCCAGAAAATCCTCCCCCCCCTACAACAAAGGTAAGAAGTTGTTTGCGAATGTCTGGATCTGGTTCAATTGCAGCGGATTCCATCACATCAATGAGATGATTGCGCAGCTTAATGGCATCTTTTAACGTCTTAAATGCAAGAGCGTGTTGATGAAGCCCTCCAGGGCTTTTGCGAAAATCTGTTACATTGCCCAGGGCAATGACTAAATGGTCGTAGGAAATTTTCAAATCGGTGTGATGAAAATTAGGGGATAAAGTAATGGTTCGCTCTTCTAAGTCAATATTGGAAATTTCTCTGATGTAGATAGTTGTGTGTTTTAAAAGGGATCGAAGAGAGCTGACAGAATCTGTTACGCCAAGAGATCCTGCAACAACCTCTGCAAGCATAGGTTGGTAGGTAAAGTAGTTGTCTCTATTTACTAGGATGATTTCATACTGATCCCGATAGTGCTTAAAAAGCTTTTGCAAATGGGTGGCTGTATAAATGCCTCCAAAACCGCCGCCTAAGATCACAATTCTTTTCATATAATCTAGACGTTAGTGTTTTAAACGAAAATGTCCAGCAGAATATGGAATTTAGGGGGAGTTAAAAAAGTTCCGTATGTGATCGGTCTCGAAAACAGAGGTAGGTGTCGCTTTGGGAAGGTCTTTGTTGGCCAAAGATTTCCATAAAATACCACCGGTCTTTTGCCATAAGATAATTCCACTGCTGATCGATAGGTTTTCCGTCTGAAAGGGTGAAAAAAAGGTCAGATTGCATCATTTCATAACAGTGGGTGAAAAGCGCTTTAAGGAGGGGAAAATAGTGTTGATTGACAGCATAGGCGTGAGCGCAAAGGGCGATAAGAGATCGATTAATTCGGGGAAAAGGGGTCTTCTCAAAAGATTTGATATTGCCACCAATTAAGAATACATCCCATTCATTTCCTAAGGTTTGTATGAAATGGGATAAGAGCTCATCTATTTGCGGAGGGGACCTTGTAGAGGTAAAATCATCTTCAAGGATAAGGGCATTGTTTAAATTGTGATCGATTGCGTACTGGAGAGCATAGGCATGACTAAGAGCGCACCCTCTATGTCCATTCAGTGGATCTGATACAGCTTCAATACGATGGATTTTTTCAGGGCGAACTTCAAGTCTTTTGAGTTCTTTTAAAATTTCGTTATTTCGATCGTTTCTGTGAGCAAGGTTAATGTAAATAATTGAATCAAAATAGTTTAATCCTGAGTTCATCTCCCTCCTTGATTATTCTAAGTAGAGTGTGCTCGAGATTTCCTCAGAAGGAACAGTCTCAACGATAGGCTCTTTGGTAAGATTTTTGAGTTTCCATTTTCCTTGCATAAATCGAACAAAGACAACACTAAGGGCAACCCCTGAGTATACAAGCCAAATGATAAAGGAGTAGGAGATATTGGCTTTAGGGAGCACTATAAATAGGTAGGTGGGGACGAGGAGGAGAAACCAAACGTTAATCGCCCCTGAGGTGAGGAGAAAGAGAGTATCCCCAGCAGCTGTTAAAATCCCGTTGAGTATCCAGCGAATGTTTTCGAGCAAGATATAGAAGGTGATCGAAAAAAGGCCGATTCGGATTAACGATTTTGTCTTTTCAAGATCTACTCTAACTAGATCCATAGCTGGATCTAAAAGAGTTGGATTTTTTAAAAACCAGTTAATGATGGGATCAGGGAATACAATAAGAAAGAGGGCTGTAATTAAGGCAAAGCCTGATACGAGTTTAATTCCCGATTTTAAAATAGTGATGACGTGCTCAGTTTTTTCAGCACCTATGAAGTTCCCTGTGATAGCAATTGTCCCTTTTTCAATCCCCATCCCAAAAAAGAGAAACAGGAGGAGGACTGTTTGGCACACAGAGGCGACAAAAATGTGAACAGGGCTAATTTGAGCCATTAAATGGTAAAAAGTTGCCCAACCCATGAGTTCTAGGCCAATAAAAATAGCTGGAGGGAGACCAACTTTGATTGTTTTAAAGAAAAGGATTTTTTCAAAACTGAATTTTAGTGTCCCGTAAATTTTTCTATGTTCTTTTCGGAGAAATAGATAAAGGAGTAAAAGGGCCTCTACTAAACTTCCAATTCCTGTGGCAATGGCAGCCCCTTTAATTCCCATAGAGGGGACAAAGCCCTCAATGCCAAAAATTAAAATGGGGTCTAAAACAATGTTTACTAGATTTCCTAAAATTGCCATCCACTGCATGATTTGCGTATTGCCTCGGCCAATGTAAAAGCCCCCGATTGCAGGAATTAAGGCAAATACAGGGCCAAAATACATGAGAATTTGGAAAAAGTAGTACTCATTGGGGCTTAAAGTGGGGTCATAAATCAGTGCAGTTCCCCAAGCAGCAAAGGGGAGGTAGAAAAGATAAGAAAATAGGGTCAGCCAAATTGTTTGCCAAACAGGGGAGCCAATTTTAGAAAATTGTTTTGATCCATTATATTGAGCCACAAAAACTTCTGACATGCTTGCTAGGGTGATCCACGCTAGGATAAAACCCCATGCTAGAGTTCCCGCTGTTGTTGCAGCATTAAAAGATTCTGTGGAATACCAAGAGAGAAAGATTCTGTCCACAAAGACCATAAGCATCATGGAAAAAAAACTTACCATCATAGGATAAGAGACTTTCCAAAGCTCAGAAACATTGCCAGTTTTTAATTCTGTCATAAAATTAATCTATAATTAACATAATGAAATTTTTTCAAGTAATAATAACCAGAAAGGGTCATGAACCCATGCACTACTATCTCGTAAAACGGTATTTTTTGTCTATTGTGAAATATATTGAAAATTACCTCTTGTAAAAAAAACCTGACGTAGTTTATCATCTCTCGTTATTCTTACTTCGCGAATTGTTTATCGAAGTGGGGGTTTAGCTCAGTTGGTAGAGCGTCTGATTTGCATTCAGAAGGCCAGGAGTTCGAATCTCCTAACCTCCATCGATAATCTGCGGTTATAGCTCAGTTGGTTAGAGCGCGACACTGATAATGTCGAGGTCCCAAGTTCAAATCTTGGTAACCGCATTTTTTACGATTGCATTCATAATACTCAGTTTGATTTAATAATAGCATGAGAATCAAAAATATTTATTTAATAATAATTCTTGCAATATTTCTAGGTGGTGTCGCCTATTTAATGTTTGATTCTCTTATCTCTGATAGAGATAGTGTTGGAACTGAACATACAGAGGGTGCTGTTTTTGAAATCGGAGCAGAAGAGAGGGAAATTATTCGGGAATTGATCACGACAATGGCTAGGTCGAATCCCGCTGTGCTTGCCTTTAAAAAGGGAAAGCTAGAAGCTCTAGGGGTAAAGCTTCGTCACAAAGTGACAACTTTTGAATTTCTTGCATGCATTTTTTCAGACCCAGAACTGGCAAATGAGATGAAGCTGCTTAAAGAGAGTTCTTTGAAATATAATCGTTTTATCGAAGGTCTTTTCCCTAAGATGTTAAAGGAGTACGAAAGTGAAGCTTTTTATACTAGAGCCATTCATTTTGCGGGACATCTTGAAATCGATGAGCAAGAATTTGTAGCCCTTTTAGAAAGGTGTATTTCCGTTGCTAAAGATGGCGACAGAACGGCATTTGGGCCCCTTCTTGACTATCTTATCGATGTGAAAGCAAAATAAAAAACCCTAGAGAGGCTTTTGCATCATAAATTCTTACACAGGCTCGGAGAGGTATCCTTGCCGCTTTTCTTCACGGTAGACGATCAAAAGTCCGAAAAGGACAATCAGTGTTGAGATCAAGATGCTTGGGCTTGGGATCTCATTAAATAGGATGTAGCTGTGGAGCGAGGTGAATAGGGGTGAGAGAAGTCCGATAAGGGAGAGAAAGGTGGCGGTGAATTTTTTGAGAAGGTAGCCATAGAGGTTGTAGCAAACAACATTTGAGAGAAGGGAGAGAAGTGTGATCGATGCTGCTAGTGGGAGAAAGCCTCCTGCAGAGATGGGGGAAGGGTTCCAGGACTCAAAGAGGTAAGAAGAGCCAAGTGCAAGGGCCCCCCCGATAAACATACTCGATCCATTGACAAAGAGAACAGGAATCTCTTCATCTTTTACAAGGAGTCTTAAAATGATCCATCCATATACTGAAAAGAATGCTGCCCCAAACATAGCAATTTCAGGCCAAGTAAAAAAGCCAAAGGCTTGAAGTAATCCTTCCGTTCCTGTTTTATTTAAAATAATAGGGATAAATCCGAGGCAGCCAAGAGAGAGGCCAAGCCACTTCATTCGGGTCATTTTTTCTTTAAAGTGGATATAGGAGAGGAGGGCTGTGATAAAAGGGGATAGTCCGTAGATAAAGCAAGTTTTCGCTGCAGAGAGGTGGGAGAGGCTCCAAAACTCTAAAATATTTGTTAGATAGATGCTAAACAGGGCTAAAATAAAGATGGAGCCCCACCCTTTTTTTGAAACTTTAGGGATTTTCTTTTTTAAAAGGAGGAAGGTGATTAATAACATCCCTGAAAAGAGCATTCTAGCTCCGGTTAAAAACATCGGAGAGCTGAATTGAAGCATGTATTTTCCCACTGGAAATGAGAGGGTCCACATGCCGAATAAAAGAAAAGCTAATATAAGGGCCATAATTGGGCTTTAGTCTAACATTTTGAGAGGGGCTGAATCAAGCTTTAAATTAGGTCATCAAGGATCTTTTGACGGTACGATTTCATCAGTTGGACCATGAAGTGGAGGTTGTGGATTGAGGCGAGGGTAAGGCATGTAAGTTCATTAGCCTTAAATAGATGGTGAATATATGCCAGGGTGTAGTTTTGGCAGGTAGGGCAGGTGCAGTCGGGCTCGATAGGGGAGAAGTTTGAGGCGTAAATCCCCTTAGTGATTTTAAGAGGGCCCCTTTTTGTGAGTAGAGTGCCGTGGCGAGCTGCTTTTGTTGGGTAGGAGGCGTCAAAGGTGTCGATGCCGAGGGGAACGCACGCTTCAAGGGAGGTGAGATCGGCAATTCCCAAAAGGTGGTTGGGTTTATTAAGGGGGAGATGGGGTTTAAGAGATGTGATCATAGTCACCATCTCCTCTTTAGTTTTGCCAACACTCCCACCAATAGCAAAGCCGTCAAAGGGGTGCTCTCTTAAGGTAATTGCGCTCTGCTTGCGAAATTCATCATCGACTCCGCCATGGATTACTGCGTAGATCGCCTGCCCCTTTGGCTGTTTTAGGTGGGTCTCTAGAGATCTAATTTCCCAGCGGTGAGTCCTTTCAAGCGATTTTTTTAAAAGATCTTTTTGAATATGATAGGGGGGGAGCTCATCAAAAGGGATAATGATATCTGCTCCAAAATCTTTTTGCGCTTCAATTGAGCTCTCTGGGGTTAAAAGGACTTTGCTCCCATCTCTATACGATCTAAATAAGACCCCCTCTTCAGAAATCTCTAAAACCTGCCCATCTGCTTTCTTAGTCCCCTTGCTCTTGAGTTCATTTGCGACTGAGCCGTAAGCTAGACTGAAGACTTGAAAGCCGCCCGAGTCTGTAATGATGGGTAGTGTCCGGTTGATAAATTTATGTAACCCCCCTGCTTGTCTAACTACCTCCCTGCCAGGCTGTAACAGGAGGTGGTAGGTGTTACAAAACATAAGCTCCAGGCCTATTTGCGTAACTAATACGTTATCAATTCCTTTCAAAGTTCCATTTGTCCCCACTGCGACAAAATTTGGGGTATTAATAATCCCATGAGGGGTGTGAATTTTTCCTACCCTTGCTTTCGACTTTTTTGACTGATGGACGATTTCAAATTTCATAAGATTTAAATAGTTTATACGTTTGGGAGGTTTGTTTCCAATCTCAAAATTTTTATTTGATATTAATAAAGAGAATACTAGTAATCAAAGAGTAGAGGACATGGATCCTAGATTAATTTAGGGGTTTTTATATGCAATATTCTGGTATAGAAGAAATTACGAATTTTTTAAAAAAGTTAGACACTGAGGGCGAATTTTCAGATGCTTTATCAGATGAAAAGAGATGGCAGGAACTTTTGAAAAGTGAGAATAAAACTGTGATGGAAACTCTTGGGTATCTATCTGAATTTGGAGAGCTTAAGCAAGTCACGGATAAAATCAACGACTTTATTAAGCAAGCAAGCGAAAACAGCGTAACCTATCAGCAAGTAAGGGAACCGATCCAAAAGCTTGCTAAAGTAGAAATAGAGGAGATGCTCGCTATCTATGCAATTGGCGAGAGCCTTTTTTTTAAAGGGGAATTCGAAAAAGCGGCCTCAATCTCCTCATTTTTGAGTTGCTTAAACCCTAACATATCCTCTTTTTGGAGGATGACCGGTTTTTGTTATAAAAAATTGGGCAATCAGAATGCCGCCCTACCCTTCTTTCTTTACGCCTCTATGGTAAACTCCCTTGAAATAGAGAATCATTTAGCATCCATTGGTTGCCTCAATCAGCTCGGTTTTTCGCAGGAAGCCCTTAATTACTATAACAGTGCAAAAGAGGTTCTATCTGAAGCAGAGCGCTGGGACGATATTAAGATTCTAGATTCAAGCATAGCTGCCGCATAAATTTAAAAAAGGAGAGATTATGGACTCTGTTAGAGGTCAACAAGTAGCTGCTACTTCCCGCCAGGCAGATAGCACTCAGACTTCCGAAGAAATCGAACGAAAGGCAAAAGTCCTTACAGAGTTACAGGCAGATTTTGGGGACACAACAGGATTGGAGCAAAAGACCCTCTCTTCGTGCAATTGGAAGATGGGTTTGGGGATCGCTGTTGGTGTTTTGGTTGGATCTGCCATTCTTTTATCTATCTTAGGAGCATTAGCGGGTTCAAAAGGGACTTTAGTCCCAGTTTTGGGGGTGATGTCTACTAAGCTTACTGCTTTAACACATTTAGTGGCACATGTAGGACATTCCCATCATCACCATTTTGTTAGGTACATGATGAAAATGATTTCTAAAATAGTCTCTCCCTGTATTAGTGCCTTAGTCTTTTTAGGGGGTGGAAAAATCGCAGGGAAGCTCTTTCAAGCAGGTGAGGTAGAGCAGATGGATAAGCTCTTGCAGCCTGCAAATAATAGACTAGGCCAGCTAGAGGGATTTAACGATATTTCAGAAGCTGAAATTGATCAGCATATTAGCGAGCAGCAATCGAAAGTGCTCTCGTCTCAGGCAGGAAGAAATTTTCTTGATGCAAAAAGAAAAAGTGGCCTTCACTATTCGGGAAAATCGGAGGTTGCTAGAAAAGTGGTGAAGGCCTTCGGTCATTTTTGGGGCAGCGTCCCCTCTGTATCTTTGAAATCAATAGGGGATATAAGCCAATATCGAAAGTTTTCTGAGAGTGTAGAGCGAGAGCGCGATTTAAAATTGTGCTCAGCCGGAGATCCGGGGGCTTCCCCCCTTGCAACTGCGGCTGCTTCAACTGTCGAAGTTTCAGCTGCGGCGGGTTCAACTGCGGAGGGTTCAGCTCCGGAGGCTTTAACTCCAAAGAAACCAGAGGACTTTCTTGCTGAATTAAATGAGTTAAGGGGAGTTCAGCTAGATAGGCTTGTTTTAAGAAATACTGCGGTGGGAGATGTCTACACGAACGTTCCTGAAGTACAAATCTATGATAGAAATATTACTAAATTAGAAATTTTACTTAAGAAAACAACAGACTCTGGACAAATACAACAAATTGAAAATGCGATCCAAATGCAAAAAGAAAAGAAGCTCCTTTTAATTGATCAAAGAACAGCATTTCTGCAAACGAATGAACGCGGTTATATTTTTGCTAATGAGCTTTTGATAAAAAGGTTAGATACCTTCAAAGAAGATATCGGGAGAATTGAGGGGATATCAAAAGAGAAGAAAAAAGAGATCGAAAGTGCTATTCAAGAGATAGTGGATAGGGAAATTGCCGATGGTATGACGGCTGAACAGAAAGAGAAAGAACTTACGAACAAATTAAGGGAGTGTAATCTGAGAGTTGATACCCTTCTTCAAAAAGGTAGCCCGCTCATACAAGATATGTTCAGCATCAAAGAAGGTATTTGGAAGATTCAAAACATATCAGAGGAGCAAAAAGGGCAAATCTTAGAGGCGGTTACAATTTTATTGAGGGAACATCCCGGTGCATCGATACTCACGATCAATAAATTGGTTAAAAATGTTGTTGGTTTTTTTGCCCAGAGAGAGGGGACTTCGGTTGAAATAGCCGGGACTACACTGATAATCCCCGGAAATAACTATCCTGGGTTTGAGGATTGGCACACTCGAAGTCTTGTATGTGAGTACAGTAAATGTTTTGCAAGAGTTGCTGCAAACCCTGATAAAAAATATGATAAGGCTAAGGTAGAAGATCAGGTCGTTTTAAAGAGTAAAGATAGCTTGGAAGCCGATATTTCAAAAATTGAGGGCTTATCAAAGAGCCAGAAAGATCAAATCGTAAAAGGGGTTATGATTTTAAAAAATAAGCTTGGGGATTTTAACGTGCCTGCATCTAATTATCTCTTGGAGGGGATTAGAAAAATTTTTGATAAGGATGGGCCCGATGTGTTAAACATTAATGGGGAAAGAGTTCGAATTCCAAAAGATGAGCAAGCTAAAGATTATAATAGTGAAATCGAAAAGGTTGTTGATAAGTATGTAGATCATTTCAGCAAGGAGCTTCTTGAGCAAAAGGATCTAAATAAAAGGGGAGATCTCGCTCTCGCTTTAAATAATAGGGTATTTTTTAGACAAGCCCCTATGACGACAAAAGGGGGGATGTTTCTGGGTCTTAAGATTTTAGATATAGCTATTTCAGCGATCCACATGATTCCGGTTCCTGGAACATCTTTACTGGCTGCTGCAGCTACGTTTGGGGCAGTTAAGTTAGAGAAGAAGGGGGGGTGAAAACCGGGGGGAAGGGAGCTTTTAGGTTTTGATTGATTTGGCCTTGAGGAGGGCGGTGAGGGGGGCCATGCTGAAGAGGGTGATCAACTTAATTGCGTAGCTCATGAGTATGATTGAGGAGAGGGAGTGGACCACCCCATAGAGGGCTAGGTAGGAGAATAAGATGGTGTCGAGGGCTTGGGAGATGAGAAGAGAGAGGGTCATGGAGAGGGGGAGGGAGAGTTTTTTCCGGAGGGCGCTAAACAATTCGACATCGATTTTTTGGGAGAGGTAGAAGCAGCCGATGGATGAGAGAAAGATCCTGGGGCTAAACGAGAGGATCGCTAAGAATGAGGGGTGGAGTGAATCGTAGGGGGAGGGTTTATAGCCGATTTGAATCAGAGCCATAGCTGTAAAGAAAATCAAAATAAAGGTATTAATCGTTAAAACTTTTTTTGCGCTCTCCTTTCCAAAATATTCTTGGAGCAAGTTCATTCCGACAAGAGAGCCGATCATGTAGGCATCGGTAGCTGTTACACTGAGTCCAAAAAGCTCTATCTGTTTTGTTACAAACAAGTTAGAAAGAATTACTTGGAGGGAAATTAGTGTGATAAGCGCCTCTTTGCCGAAGCGTTTAGTTAGAATCAGTGCTCCAAAAAGCAAAAAAATATGTATAAAAAAGATCATCTCATTCATAGGAATAGGGAGATTTTACCCCAACCCTTGTTTAGTTACCATCCGATTTTTTATACAGGTCTATTTTTAAGCCAACTTCTATCTGCGCTCTCTTCGGTTAAGACCTTGAGGAGAGAAAAGAGGTGTTTTTGAAGGTTAGGAGCGGTAATTCCCCCTTTACGAACATAGCCGTCTAATTGTTCTTGCATTTTAGATCCTACACTTGAAATGTCATCACTTGTTGCGAGAATAACGGTGATGTCTTGAAGCAACGGATCTTCTCTAACTTGGGATAAGAACTCTTCGGAGGAGATATCTCCTGGTGCTAAATTACGATCTAAAAAAAGGATGTCGGGTTTTGAGCGGGGATCCTCTTTCACTTTTTCAAAAAAACTAGAGGTGGTTGTAACGTAAGTAGGGGTCCCGATTGCTTTAAGGCCAGGTATACGGGGGAGAATTCTACAAAGGGATCTCCCATTTGTCTCTTCGTCATCGAGAACCATCATTTTTGCTGAAGGAAGGGGTGTGCTCGTCGAAGATTCTAATAGAAGAGCTTTTTGAACTCGGGGGAGACTTGGTGAAGTGGCTCTGCTATCAGAAGAGGCGGTCTCTGATGAGGCAGAGGAGTCTCTAGCTTTCTGCTCTTCTTGTACAGTAGTGATTGCCCGTTGAACTAATTTTGCAGTGCTAAACAAATCTCTTGAGCTAAGTCTTCCCACACTTATATCTCTGGAAATAGTAGAGACTAGCCCTTTGAGCTCTTTTTCAGCAGCTGTAGCATCGGAAAGGAGATTATTTTCACAAACATATTCGACTAAATTTTTTATTCTCTCTTCGATTCCTGCAGGGGGAGCCTCTTCCGGGCTCTCTGGAAATCGGCAAAATTCGTGTTGCATCCAATCAAGGGTTGGATCTTGGTGATCTTTAAAAGAGGGTCTAGATTCAAACGGGTCTGTCATGACTGCTCTTTAGCGTCCTTTTTTTCAAAAGTTTTTCTAAACTCTTCTTGCTCTTTACTTGCTCGGATTCTTCGCGATCTGCGATGGTCAGCCTCTTCGAAGCGCCGCTTTTCATCGGGGGTTATTGGTAAAAGGGCGGGGACAGGGGTCGGCTTCCCATTCTCGTCGAGGGCTACAAAGGTAAAGTAGGCGGAGAGGATGTGGCGGAGCTCGCCTGTAAAAGCATTTTCGGCAGTAACTCGGAGGCCAATTTCCATTGAGGAGGTCCAAGATCTGTTGATTTTCCCTTGGATGATCAAATTGTCCCCTTTTCTAGCAGCTGCCAAAAAATGGACGGCGTCAATCGATACTGTTACGCAGACTTTTTGGCTGTGTCTTTCTGCTATGACAAGGGCGATCCGATCCAGGAGAGATATGATGGTGCCCCCAAATGCAGTCCCTTGAGAATTAAGATCATTTGGAAAAATCTTATAGACATAATCGGTGACATGGGAGTCTGAGGGGGGTTTGGATGGTTCCATACCCTCATTAATAAAAAGGGGTTATTTAAAGACAACCGTTTTGTGGTTGTCGATAAATACATTGCTTTCGCAAACAGATTTTACTGCTTTAAAGAGGACCCTGGATTCGACATCAGCCCCCATTTTAGCTAGATCAGTTGCTGAGAGGGAGTGGTCTACGGGAATAGTCTCTTGGTGGATAATAGGCCCTTCATCAAGATCGGCTGTGACAAAGTGGGCTGTAGCTCCAATCACTTTGACCCCCCGTTTGTAGGCTTGAAGATAGGGGTTTGCCCCTTTAAAGGAGGGGAGGAAGGAGTGGTGAATGTTGATAATTTTCCCCTGATAAGCTCTACAAAATTCTGGAGAAATAATCTGCATGTACCTTGCAAGAATTATATAATCAATCTCATACAACTCTACTAGCTTTTTAAGCTCTTCCTCTTGAAGGGTTTTGGTCTCAGGGGTGATGGGGAGATGGTGGAAAGGGAGATGGTACCACTCTGCCATCTCTTTTAGGAGGGTGTGATTAGAGACGATTGCTTTAATCTCTGTATTCAAAAGGCCTGTTTTTTGTTTGTTTAATAAATTATTGAGGCAGTGACGCTCTTTTGAACAGAGAATAAGGAGTTTGGGTTTTTTTTCGAGATCTTGAAGGGACCACTTCATAGTGAATTTTTTAAATTCTTCTAAAAAAGTTTCATAAGTTTCAGACGATTCAAATATCGTTCGCATAAAGAACTGATTGGTGTCTGGATCTGAAAATTGATCGAATTTTAGAATAAAGCCACCCAGTTTAAAAATTGACGTAGATACCTCAGCAACAATGCCTGCTCTATCTAAACAAGTAATTTTTAATAAGTACTTTTTCTTTTGCATAATAAGGTCTATTTTTACCATAGTTACAAATAAAAGGGAAGGTATTGTGAAAAGAGCTGTAAGAGTTGCTGTTACTGGAGCTGCGGGGCAAATCGGGTATAGTTTAGTTTACAGGATAGCCTCAGGCCAGATGCTCGGAAATGATACCCCTATTATTCTTCACTTATTGGAAGTCCCTCAGGCTCTGACTGCTTTAAAAGGGGTTGAGATGGAGCTTGATGACTGCGCATTTCCTCTTTTGGAAGGGATTGTTACAGGGAGCGATCCAAAAAAAGTTTTTGATGGAGTCGATTTTGCGATTCTTGTTGGTGCAAAGCCTAGGAATAAAGGTATGGAGCGCAAAGACTTGCTCCTTGATAATGCTAAAATATTTGTCGAACAAGGTAAGGCTTTAAACAGAACGGGTGTAAAGGTTTTGGTTGTTGGCAATCCAGCAAATACCAACGCTCTTGTTTTATCAGCTAATGCACAAGAGCTGCCAAAGGAAAATATACGTTCCATGATGCGATTGGATCAAAATAGGGCAATTGCTCAGCTAGCTAAAAAGGCTAACGTCTTATTTAGGGAGGTTAAGCAGGTTGCTGTGTATGGAAATCACTCATCGACAATGGTTGTGGACTATTGCAATGCAACGATTCGGGGTAAAAAAGCAACTGAGGTAATTGGGGATATTGGCTGGCTTAGAGGGGAATTTATGGCTACGGTAAGAAAACGGGGGGCCGAAATTATAGAGGCTAGGGGATTGTCTTCAGCAGCATCAGCGGCAAATGCCGCAATTCAAACGATTCAAGATTGGGTTTTTCCGACTCAACAAAATGATTGGCATACTGCGGGGATTTATATGGCAGAGAAAGATGTTTTTTACTCAACGGCACTGAGAAATGGGGACGTGGTCCCAAATTTAGAGATAGATTCGTTTTTAGAGGAAGAGCTGAAAAAAACGGAAAAGGAACTTATCGAAGAAAGGGAAGGGGTGAGGCAATACTTATGAACAAAACTCTTTTTGAAATTAAAGAAGAATGTTTAGAGTCGGGGCTCCGAGGGGTCCCTGTAGGGTATTGCACGACCTCAAGGGTAGATCCTGAATTAGGGCTTTTTTATCGAAATAAACCTGTAAAGGAGCTTGCTCACAAAAGGCCTGAAGAGGTGATCTATTATTTAATGGAAGGGGATGTCCCTGGGTTTGAAACGTTTTCTAAAGAGCTTCAAACGAGATCTTTTCTCCATCCAAAAGTAAAAGAGCATATTTGTAAGTTGCCAAGAGAGAGCCACCCGATGAAGCTTTTGGTGGCGGCTTTGACAATTATGTCGACGTTTGAATCGCAAGGAAAATATCCAGAGGATTGTATGAACGTGATTGCTAAAATCCCTGAAGTGGTTGCTGTTTTGATCAATTACCATGCAGGTTGGGGGCCAACACCTGATTCAAATCCTAAACTTGGATACATGGAAAATTTTTGCCAGATGCTTAGAGTTCCGGGGGTGAAGGATAAAGCAGTATTTCAAAAAGTAATGAGTCTATTTAATGTTTTGCACTACGATCACGGAGGGGGAAATCTCTCTACCTTTGTAGGAAAGGCGGTAGCTTCGAGTCATGAAGATATTTTTGGCGCTTTAGCAGCTAGTATGTGCGCGCTCGAAGGGCCTTTGCATGGGAAGGCAAATCAGGTCTGTCTTTCGTTTTTAAAAGAGATTTATCAAGAGACAGGGGACAAAGTTAGTGGCGATCAGATGGAGTTTTTGATTCGAAATAGACTTGCGGCAAGATCG
>CALKUQ010000009.1 GCA_937996705.1 uncultured Chlamydiae bacterium | reverse complement strand
ACATGGAGACAAAATTCGTTTTGCACCTCCATTAATTATTACTGAGGCTCAAATTAAAGGTACGGGAAGCCTCTTTGAACTAGAGCAACACCGCCGAGCCTCACAAATACGAGCCAAAGACACTGCTGTTACCTTTGACAGTAATGTTCAAAAGGCTGAGACTATTTATCAGAAGATGCTTCAACAAAGAATCTCTGAGTTAGAGGAAGCTAAACTAACTGCTAAAAGAGAACAGGCTAAAAGAGTTAAAGATGAGGCTAAGCCAACAGGGCTATTGGAAGCCGAAAAAACATTGTCAGAAAACAGAATTAAGTCTGCTATCACTCTCTCTGAATGGCAAAAGAAAGCTTTAGCTACTCAAGACCTAGCTGCACAGATAGAATCAGCTTCTAGTAAGAATCAGTTAAAACACCTTCAGAATATTTTAAACTTCCAAGAGAAGATTCACGGAAAGTCTATTGAGTCTTCTGCTTTACAAGAGAATATCACCAAGAGAAGGGAGGAGATTAATAAGAAGGCTTCCGAGGATAGGGCTAAAGAAACTAAGGCTAAAAGAGACGAGGCTAAAGCTACTTCAACAATCTATGGCGAGAGCTTAACTAAGATCAAGTCGGGAGATGTCTTAGGTGGTTTAGAAGGTTTAAGTTTACGTCAGTTAAAGAAACTTCAAACCCAACTCTTTTCGCATTTAGATTTAACAGGTTTAGATGCTAAGGTTAAAGAGAACTTTAAAAAAGCTTTAGGGCAGATAGACACCACCTTAAAGGCAGAAGCTAAAAAACCGAATATTTTTCAGAAAGCTCGTCAAGGTGAACTAAGTGTCGAGGATTTAAAGAACTATTTACAAGGGGTAACAGACCCAAAGCGGACTCTAAGAGAGTATCGAAGCCTTGAGACCCAGCTAAGAAAAGCTGAGTTAGACCCTAATCTTCTAGGAAACTCTGCAGACACCTCTCCAACAAGATTACTTCATTATGTTAGACAACAAATAAGTAGTTTAGAGCGTAAACAACCAAAAACTGTTAGGCAGGTTTTAAGCCAAAATCAAGAAAGACTCACTGAGAAAAACCTTGAAAATAGATTAGCTAAT
>CALKUQ010000008.1 GCA_937996705.1 uncultured Chlamydiae bacterium | reverse complement strand
GTCAGCTCGTGTCGTGAGATGTTGGGTTAAGTCCCGCAACGAGCGCAACCCTCGTCCTATGTTGCCAGCACGTAATGGTGGGAACTCATGGGAGACTGCCGGGGTCAACTCGGAGGAAGGTGGGGATGACGTCAAATCATCATGCCCCTTATGTCTTGGGCTGCACGCATGCTACAATGGCTGGTACAAACGGCTGCAATACCGCAAGGTGGAGCGAATCCGAGAAAGCCAGTCTCAGTTCGGATTGGGGTCTGCAACTCGACCCCATGAAGTCGGAGTTGCTAGTAATCGTAGATCAGCAACGCTACGGTGAATACGTTCCCGGGGCTTGTACACACCGCCCGTCACGTCACGAAAGTCGGTAACACCCAAAGTCAGTGGCCCAACCGCAAGGAGGGAGCTGCCAAAGGTGGGATCGGTGATTGGGACGAAGTCGTAACAAGGTAGCCGTACCGGAAGGTGCGGCTGGATCACCTCCTTTTAAGGATTATGATGTATCCTGCTTTAAGCAAGATACGTCTAGGTTGAGCAAACTCACTCGTACGTCCCCGTCGCTTCAATTATACTGTCAACATGGACATGATATCTGGAAAGTTGTGAAAAATGAAAATAAGCATTTTTAACTACAATTTCACTTAAAGATAAGTCTTTAAGTAATAAAATTACAAATTTGTGAGTTATCAATACGAATGCTATGCGAAATATAAAGAGCTGTCATGCAGCTTAAGTAACTGTAGTCCTTATATTCATGAAAATGAAGATTTTTGTGATCAAGTTTTTAAGGGCTGTTGGTGGATGCCTTGGTATTGACAGGCGATGAAGGACGTGCTTACCTGCGATAAGCCTCGGGGAGTCGGTATTAGACTTTGATCCGGGGATTTCCGAATGGGGGAACCCAATAGAAGTAATGTTCTATTAACCTTAACTGAATACATAGGTTAAGGTAGCGACACCTAGCGAAGTGAAACATCTCAGTAGCTAGTGGAAAAGAAATCAAAAGAGATTCCCTTAGTAGCGGCGAGCGAAAGGGGAAGAGCCTAAACCTGAAATTTATTTCAGGGGTTGCAGGGCTGACTGTTAATCTATGTGACTCTTAGTAAAATCTTCTGGAAAGTAGAACGATACAGGGTGATAGTCCCGTATGCGAAAAGAAGAACATAGAGAAGTTAGTTCCTAAGTAGGGCCGGACACGTGAAACCCGGTCTGAATCTGGGGAGACCACTCTCCAAGGCTAAATACTAGTCAATAACCGATAGTGAACCAGTACAGCGATGGAAAGGTAAAAAGAACCCTTGTTAAGGGAGTGAAATAGAACCTGAAACCAACAGCTTACAAGCGGTCAGAGGCCTATGCCCGTAAGGGAATGGCTGATGGCGTGCCTTTTGCATGATGAGCCAGCGAGTTATGTTATACGGCAAGGTTAAGGGACGGTCGTTCCGGAGCCGAAGCGAAAGCGAGTGTGAATAGCGCGTTTAGTCGTATGACATAGACACGAAGCCGGGTGAGCTACTTATGGCCAGGTTGAAGCTAGGGTAATGCCTAGTGGAGGACCGAACCAGTGAATGTTGAAATATTCTTGGATGAGCTGTGAGTAGGGGTGAAAGGCTAATCAAACCCGGGAATATCTTGTACTCTCCGAAATAACTTTACGGTTAGCCTCATTTGTGAGTCTATTGGGGGTAGAGCACTGATTTTCTAAGGGGGCTTACCGGCCTACCGAGGAATGACAAACTCCGAATACCAGTAGATCAAATGGGAGATAGACAGTGGGGGATAAGCTTCATTGTCAAAAGGGGAACAGCCCAGACCGTCGATTAAGGCCCCAAATTCTATGCTAAGTGAGTAAGGATGTGAGATTTCTAAAACAGTTGGGATGTTGGCTTAGAGGCAGCCATCATTTAAAGAGTGCGTAACAGCTCACCAATCGAGAAATCTTGCGCCGATAATGATCGGGACTAAGCATAGAGCCGAAATCACGGGTTTTCCACTTATAGTGGAAAGCGGTAGGAGAGCGTAGTATGTGCGATGAAGATGTACCGTAAGGAGCATTGGAGCGCATACTAGTGAGTATGCATGGCATGAGTAGCGATAAAGGGGGTGAAAATCCTCCTCGCCGTAAACCTAAGGTTTCCAGGGTCAAGTTCGTCTTCCCTGGGTTAGTCGGTCCCTAAGACGAGGCTGAAGAGCGTAGTCGATGGAAAACAGGTTAAATATTCCTGTACCGCCTAAAGCAATGACAACGGGATGACGGAGCGAGTGAACTGCGCGGACTATTGGATGTCCGTTGCACTATGAGGCCGATCAGTAGGTAAATCCGCTGGTCATAAAGCTAGGTAGTGAACAAGGGGAATCTTCGGAGGAACCGATGGCATGGAATAAGCTTTCAAGAAATAATCTCTAGTCGCTGATGGCGACCGTACCAAAACCGACACAGGTGGGTGGGATGAATATTCTAAGGCGCGCGAGATAACTCTCGTTAAGGAACTCGGCAAATTATCCTCGTAACTTCGGGAAAAGAGGAGCCCTCTTGCGTGATTACTTTACTGTATGAGCGCGGGGGGGCCGAAGAGAAATGGCCCAGGCGACTGTTTATCAAAAACACAGGACTTTGCAAAGTCGATTAAGACGACGTATAAGGTCTGACGCCTGCCCAATGCCAAAAGGTCAAACGGAGAGGTTAAACGAAAGTTGAAGCTTTGAAGTTAAGCCCTGGTGAATGGCGGCCGTAACTATAACGGTCCTAAGGTAGCGAAATTCCTTGTCGGGTAAGTTC
>CALKUQ010000007.1 GCA_937996705.1 uncultured Chlamydiae bacterium | reverse complement strand
TCAGGGAATCGCTCGGCCGAAACCCCTGAATCAATAAATAAATAAATAAAAGGAAAAATAATATGCAAAATACGCCAATTACAATAAAAAACAATTCAACAACAACCTGGTATATCCTATATTGGGATGACCGATATACAAACACTGATATAATGTTTGCAGGATTGGGTGATTTTATAGGTAGCTGTCAGATTCAGGAGACACCAAGTAATGAAAAAGTCACATATTGGGTTCTTCCGTTGAATTCTGGAACTTCTGGACAGATAACTGCGATGGAGTCTTCGTATTTTTATCTTTCAACATCAAAAAATGGTTTGGATGGGAATTTTTTTACGGTAAATATTAGTTTAAATTCAATTCCTAATAGTCCACTTTTATTTTCATTTCCGGTAGGAACGCCTTCAGATCTGGCACATTCATATGCTAATATGCTTGGATCTAATTGCTGCCTAAGTAATTCTGGTTCAGAAACCAGTATCACCATTTCAGAGTGTTCAATCGGAGAGGGAATTACACAGTGTACTTGCTAATTGCGCTAGTATATCTTAATTCATAAAAATGATGGATTTTTGAAATCGGAGAGTTGATTAATCGACTCTCCGATCTTCCTCAAATAAAAAGAGGTGGCATTGCCGATTTCTTCCACGGTCAAGCATTGAGCGGCTTTGTTTCCTACTGTAGAGCCATGATAAAGCATTTGATTTCAACAATCACAGGATCTTCAATAAACAAATCAGCCACTTACGCTATTAGGTATGCACACTCCATTGATTGCTTGATGCACGGGGCAGCACACTAGCACTGGTAGATTCTCAAAATTTAGTACTCCAGAAACGCAACACTGGCTTTGAAGAGGTAAACTTGCGCCGTTATAACAATAGTCAACTCCGTTCAAAGTATTTATAAAAGGTAATTCTCCTGTGCAACAAGCCCTTGCCTCAGAAGGACCATATATTAGTCCCTTGCAACTGCAGATTCCAAAAGTCCAGGCCCAAGAATTCGATGTACATCTATGGCTACTCTAATGATGGTTCCTGGAATCTTCTTTTCTTTCTCTGCGTGCTCTAGCGAACCGTGTTCGCGAGTGGTAAAAAAATTCATGCATAACATTATGCTCTATCAAGGGTGTTTTTTATCGAGTCGATTCTTCAATCATTTCCTGTATATAAAAAATAACAAATCCTAGCACCCCTTCTACGATGATCTGCGAACAGTGGAGCGATGTACAAAGTAACTATGATTCTGGAGTGAAACCAGATTGGAAAGATTTTATCAACGATCTAAACGCAGAATTGGCGAAATGTAACGTTGGAACATCATCATTTTATTTTTTAGATGCAATAGTTACTCTAGTTGGGCTTTTAGCGACTGAGAACCCTACAGAAATTATAGCAAATGCGCTTATCAACTCGCTTCAACAGCTGATTAAGGTCGGAGGTTGCTAAGGAATTTGGAGAAAGTGGGAAACTATTTTGATTTCTGAAGATTGTGGGTTGATTTTTCAAGGTGGTGAAAGAGTGAGTTGATGGTGGTGAGGGCTGAGGGGGGAGGAGAGTGGAGGAAGAAAAGGTGCTCTTCATTTTTAGAAAAGGCGGCTTTTGTGAAATTGGTTGAGCCAAAAACGAAGGTGGAGTCGATAAGGGCACATTTGTGGTGAAGGAGACCCCCCCCTAGGTGGGTAAAGGTAGGTACTTGGTGGTGGCGTAGTAGTTGGACAATTTTTTTTGAGGTGCCAGAAGCGGAGCCTTTATCAAGATAGACTTTAACATCTATCCCTCTAAGATTAGCTGAGATAAGTGCTTTCGCAATCTCTTCATGGGTGAAAGTGAATATGCAGACATGCACTTTTTTTTTGGCAGTGTTTATAGCATCTAAAAGTTTTTTCAGCGCTAGCTCTCCCGACTCAGGAAGAGGGTAGAAGGAGAAAGCCGGTTTTTCTAGAGGTCTATTTTGGAGAATTGCCTGGTAGAGCTCTTTTGAGCGAATGCAAGCGATCATGTTTTTATGAATTTTTAGAGCTAGTGGTGTGAGGTTAGTAGAGCCTAATAAAATAAGCTCCCCATCGATGGCGATCATTTTTCTGTGCATTAGCCCCTGCTTTTTATAGGGGATCGCGGTTACGAATTCTCCACTGGGGAGAAGATTGCTCTCCTTGGGGTCGTAGGAGATTGTAACTGGGAGGGTGTTAGATTTCAGCGTTAGGAGGCGAGTGATATCAGGATCGTTCATGCCAAAACTGGATATATGAACCGATTGTTTCGCCTTATTTATACAATCTGCGATTAAATATTTTAGGTCTTTTCGGGTTTCATAAAAATAAAGGACGTAGCTATCTACGTCCTTAGGAATTTCTAAATAGAGCGAATAGTAAATAAAATAGGATAGCAGAGCCGTCCAAATAATTACTATACTGAAGCGGCCCGTTTTTTCATCCGCTTAAGAACTTCATCTATTCCAACTTTATCAATGATACGAATACCATGAGCAGAAACCTTTAAGCTAACAAAGCGGTTCTGTTCTGAAGACCAAAATTTTTGGTCAAAAAGGTTAGGTCTGAATTGTCTTTTTGAAGATCCTGTAATGTTAAGACCAATCCCTTTATTTTTTTTTGCAATTCCGCGATATTGGTAGGTTTTTCCTTTTCCGAAACGCTTGCCTGTAACTGAACATACTCTTGACATAATTTCCTCACAAATTTGGTGACCAATATACTCTACTGGCTAAAAATACACAAGCTTCAAATTATATATAATAGGGCGGATGCGCCAAATGTTAAAAACACAGGGAGTTTTACCGCTTTGAATCCTGTAAAATAATAAAAAATATTTAAAATAGTTAATACAATAAGTCCTGGGTAACAAATTTCTAAAATAGGGCTTAGAAAAGATGCTATCCCTTTGAAACCAAGGTTTGCCATTCCTACTGTAAATAAAAGTGTAAGTAGTAGGGATGTGGTTGGCTTGATTTTCTCTTTGTAGATATCTTTTTGCAAATATTCTGCAAAAATCAAAGTGAGTGTAATTGCTGTTGTCAGGCAAGCGGTTACAATTGCGATTGCTGCAATAAAGCCTCCGCTGCTTCCTAGTAATTTATGGGCTATTAAGCCGAGCAATGCTTCTGAGGGATAGGTAGAACTTTCAGGAGGGGCATGGTAGCAGGAGATAAAGCAAATTCCGATATAGGTTAATAGTAGGAGAGAAGCTGCAACTAGACTTGAGAAAAACACTTTTCTAAAAATTGCTTTTTTTTGTTCCTCTCTAGTTTCAAGCAATAAGACTTCTTTTTGAAAGTGGGGAAGGACAACTGTTGCAAATAAAAAGGCTGCAATAAGGTCCATTGTGTTGTACCCGCCTAAAAAACCGAGCCAAAAACTGTTAATAGGAGAGATGTCAAAAGAGGGTGTTGACGATTTATAAACAGCTCCAGATACAAAGAGACATGCGAGGGAGATGAGGAGGATTGGAGTTAACACAATCCCTAGTATGCGAATTAGATTTTGCTTTTTTGAGCTACAGATAAAGATTGTAACTGCCACAATTACGGAGAAAAGGGGGAGGGGAATGTCATAAAAATAGGGTTTTAAAATCGCGTGCATGAGTGTGAAAAGGCGGGGTATTACACCAAGTGGCCCTAAAATTAATTGGAGGAGGAGGAGTAGTAAAAAACCAGGAATTGTCCCTAAGCGATTTAAGAAATTTCTGCAATTTGCTTGAAAAAAAATCATCCCGGCAAGTCCTAAAAACGGGACAATTACAGCAGTAATTGCAAGTCCAAAAAGAGCATATCCCCAATTTCCGCCGGTCGACCTTCCTATGATTAGAGGGAAAATTAAATTACCCGCTCCAAAAAACATGGAAAAAAGGGCGAAACCTGTTGTAAAAACAGAAAATATGCCCTTTCTAGCACCTTTTAGAGATATTGGATTTACTTGTGTTGTCATAAAATTTTACAAATTTTATCAACTTCTTAGGATGAAGTCAATTTTAAAAACATATATCTAAAGGCTCTTTTCAGCCCCCCATCTTTTTGAAGGACTTGGGGGGTTACTGCATGGTGAATTCGAACCTGTAAGTCTACCGACTTTTGAAGTTCTGGAGGAATTGCTGGCCAAAGACTCATACTCCTTGGAACAAGTGTTAGGCAATTTTGTTTTAAAAGGGGGTCTTCCCAAAGATCCTCTTTTTTAATTTCGCTTTCCTCGCGAATTTCAATTTGTAGGACTACCGGGGTGTCGCCATTGGAAGTTCTCCATAAAGCAAATTTTTGTGGGACTGAAAAATCTGCCATCGCATCCCCGCTCTTTCTGACAAAAAATAAATTTCTTGATCGAGCTCGAATCTTTTTTACGCTTGTTTCAGGGCAACCCATATAGCCAAAAACTGTGTAACCGGGAAGTGGAGCTAGGTCTTTAGGTTTTTCAGGGGGAAATCTTTTTTCAGCCTCTTCAGAGATAACATTATAACCATAGCACGCGCTCAATACTCCTGCAGTTGCTTTCACTAATTGCATCTTAGCCCTCAATTTCTTTGATGATTGATGTGATTCCTTCAGCATACCTTGGAATAGTAGTTGCGCATCCTACAAACAAAACAATCCGAGGAATTACCCCCCTAAAAAACCCCTTAACGCCAGCTTCCTTATAAATGCTTCGGGTCGCCTCTAAAAAAGAAATTTTTCCGTCAAGTTTTTGTCTATAGGTTGCTTGAGTGTCTGCAGGATGTGTAATGATTGCGCCAAAGGCCCCTGCGATTAACTCGGCTGCAAAAGCTAATTTCGGATCGTGGGTTTTTTCGAGGGCAAATCGATTTGCTGCTGGGCCTGCAAATAACATAACGCTAGAAAACCCCGCCTCTCTGAGCATAAGTTCTGGTGCCCCTGCCCAAGGCCTCATTAGCCCTTGTTTGAGCATATGTCTAACAGCTTCAATAGGATTAAGCTTATGCAATTGTTGGGTCAAGATGATGTTCTCGACCGGGGTAGATCCAATTATGGCTCCGAGCATTCCGCTGGTAACAGCGCTTGCAAAGCTCATCGATTGCTTTTTTGGGTCGTAAAAAGGTAGTCTTTTAATAGTAGCGTCGAGGGTCATACAGGCTGTTGAATTTACCATAACCGCTGTTGCAAATGGGGCAGAACCGCGAAACAATTCTCTGGGAAAAAATGCAGATCTAGTGAGAGTTTCAGATTGAATCCGTTTTTTCAACCCCTCAAAGGGGAAACAACTAAAGCCTCCAAGAGCGCCACCGAGGCCGCCAGAAATTAAGGTTTGGGTAAAACTTATAGATTGGTCGCATTTTGTGCTATCAGGTCCGTGCATACAATGACTTCCTTAAATGGCTTGATTTATTGGTCGCAAAGATTCTAATATGAAAGGGGGATTTTTAGCCAGTTAGTATATACTAAATTTATATGATAGATGGTGATACGCATAAATCGGTAGCTAGGTCAGCATTACAGTTCTTAACAGGGACTTTTATCAGCCGCTTTACAGGTATGTTGAGAGATCTTTCCATGGCATATTGTTTTGGAACTTCTTCTGCGGTCGCTGGGTTTTTGGTTGCCTTTCGTTTAGCCAACCTTTTAAGGCGTATTTTTGGCGAGGGGGCTCTCTTAAATGGCTTTATCCCTTTTTTTGAATCGATTCGAAAAGAAGATCCTAAAAAAGGTGCTGAGTTTTTTCGAGATCTTTTTTGGTCGCTATCAATCACTTTATTTTTAATCATCCTCGCCCTTGAGAGTATTCTTGGATTAAGTTGTTATTGGTTTCACATTTCAGAGTCAATAGAGCAAATTATTCACATGACAATGGTTATGTTACCGGGGATACTTTTTATTTGCCTCTTTGGTCTTTCTATTGCTCTATTGCAATGTGAAAGAAAGTTTTTTTTGCCAGGCGTTGCGCCGGTTGCTTTTAATATTGCCTGGATTGCTTCAGTTTGGATATTTAGGCGTCAAGCTCCCTATCATGCTATGACGGGGATTTCAGTGGGTATTGTAATTGCATTTTTTTGCCAATGGTGCGTAACAGTTTCTGGACTTAAAAAATATCTTAGCCAGTTTTTGAGTTTAAAAGAGTGGTGTAAGGGAAATATCTTCTCAAAAGATCTAAAAAAAATGATTGCCCCCCTTTTATTAGGAGTAGTGGGTGTTGCAGCTGTCCAGATTAATAGTGCAGTTGACGTGATTATTGCCTGTTTTTCATCGCTTGAGGGGCCTGCCTATTTAAGTTATGCAAGTAGAATACAACAATTGCCCCTAGCTCTTTTTGGGATTGCAATTTCTTCTGCATTACTCCCTCCGTTAACAAGGGCTATAAAACAAGAAAACAGCGATCATTTTAAGTCTCTCTTGTCTTTTGGATTTTTAAAAACTTTTAATCTTCTTTTACCCGCAACGGTTGCAATTTTTGTTTTGGGGGGCCTTTCTGTGAATCTCCTTTATGGGAGGGGGATGTTTTCTAATCTCTCCACAATTAATACGACGCTCTGTTTATGGGGTTATGGAATCGGGCTAGTTCCCTCAGCATTTGTACTAATATTAGCCCCCGCGTTTTATGCCAGACAAGACTTTTGGACGCCAACTCTTGCCTCACTTTGGAGTGTAGCAATCAATCTCGCTTTAAGTGTTGCCGCAGTTTTTTTCTTTAAAATGGAGAGCTTTGGAATTGCTTTAGCTACAAGCGCTGCTTCGTTTTTTAATATGGGGTTTCTAATTTATAAGCTTGATAGGAAGGTAATGAATCCTTTGGCTGGAGCATTTGTTAAAACGACATTCTCCGCTTTTGTCGCAGGCTTAATCACCATCCTTGCTGGCCATTTTTTTATGAACGAGCCCTCTCTAAAAATGTGGTTTGGAAATTTTGAAGTCGTTTTTGCAAGAGAGTTGTTTACCCAGGCAAATCAATTTAGTCTTCTGACTCTGCTTTTTGGAATAATTTTTTTTGGGGCTGCCTATTTTCTTCAGGCTGAAGATGTGCTAGATCTTTTTTCTTTCAGGAAAAAAACCGGTACTTGATAAAAACAGCAGCTTTGTAGTAAAAAAATTTCTATATGTCAGCTCTTGAGGAAATAGATTTTTTAGTTATTGGCTCTGGACCTGCAGGTCAAAAGGGTGCTATTTCTGCTAGTAAAAATGGAAGGAAAGTTCACATTATCGAAGGGTATGAGACAGGGGGATCGTCTCTTTGGACAGGGACTATTCCTTCGAAAGCACTTAGAGAAGCAATTATTGATTTAACGAATTTTACAGATAGAAGCTTTTATGCAGCTCAGCACAATTTACCTAAAAGAAATGAGATCTCAATTTCTGATCTAAATTTTCGTGTCGATTGGGTCAAAAAGCATTTGAAAGAGACTATATCAAGGCAGTTAAAAAAGAATCAAATCGAAGTGGTATCTGGGGTTGCAAGCTTTATAGATCCTCATACAGTCATCGTTATGCAAGAGGATCAAATAATTCGAAAATTTCATGCAAAAACTATCCTTCTTGCAACGGGGTCTAAGCCAAGATGTCCTAGTGGTGTCCCCTTTGACGGAAAGCGTGTGTTTAATTCAACAACTCTACTACAAATGAATCGAATACCAAAATCTATGATTGTCATTGGCGCAGGTGTTGTGGGGACAGAATATGCAAGCATGTGCTGCCCTTTAGGAATCCAGGTTTCACTTGTCGATCGAGGGCCGAGAATACTCTCATTTTTAGACAGAGAAATTGGGGCCCATTTACAAGTAGCTCTAGAGGAAAACAAACTTCGGTTTTATGGAGAGAAGGAGTATTTAAGAGTTTTAGTAAAAGAAAATGAAGTCGAAGTCGAGTTTAAAGATGGGACTTCTATGAGCGCTGATGCAGTTTTAGTTGCAGCAGGGAGAGAGGCGAATGTAGAGCAATTGGCTATCGATAAAGCAGGGCTTGCTGTAAATAAAAAAGGGTATTTAGATGTAAATGAACACTACCAAACAACAGTCTCTCATATTTATGCAGCGGGAGATATTATTGATGGTCCCTGTCTTTCATCTACCGGTTATGCACAAGGGAGGCTTGCCGGATTGAGCGCTTGTGGAATGAATGTCAATCGGTTTGCAAACATATATCCGTATGGAATTTATACGATCCCTGAGATTTCTAGTATTGGCAAAACTGAGGAACAGGCAAAAGCTGAAGGTATTGATTATGAAGTGGGGAGAGCCTATTTCTATGAAATTTCCCGCAGTGTAATCTCTGGGGGCGAGTCCGGCCTTTGCAAATTAATATTTAATCCAAAAAATTTTCAACTTTTAGGAGCTCACATTATTGGGCTTGGAGCGACAGAATCGATCCATCTTGCACAAGTTGCGATTTCATTTAATTTGAAAATCGATTACTTTGTAGAGCATGTTTTTAATTTTCCCACTTTTGCAGAGATGTATAGAATCGCTGCACTTAATGGGATTAACAAATGTAAAAAGGGCGTAAGGAATGGCAATTTATAACATCTTTGATTATAACGAAAAAGAGATGGAAGAAAAATTAAATGGTGAAGGACTTGGTCCAAAAATTGATCTCAGCGCTTTTCAAACGAACCAAATCCAAGGCGATTTTCCTAAAGAGAGTGAAAAAAGTAATATTTTCTCTGCCCTTGCTGCAAGATTTTTCTTTTTTTTACTTCTAATTGCCGATATCCTTTGGGGTCTTTACTCCTTTTTAGCAACTTCAGTCAAAGCGATTTTGCATCTTTGCTCCTTTTGTCAAATAACCCCTTTGAAAAAATCTCTTGATAGATCGTTTTTGAGCCTTAAACGTTCGATAGTTTCTGCAATTGCATTGGTGATAGCTATTTTTAGCCCTGCTCTTGGTATCATGTTCTCTTGCATGTATTTTCTTATGTACGATAAAGCTGGAGTTGATGAAGTGGTGCCAGCATCACTTAGAGATCAGTTTCGCCTCTTATTTCCTTAAAACCCGGCCCACTACTTATTCTTCCTTAGTGACGAGCGAAATAATCAAGATACGAGCTAAACTGTGAGTCAAGGTTTTTTACCTTAACGAGGCGAGCAGGGAAGTAGATTGGTTGTTGCAGCCGGCGCTTAGGGGGTATGAATCAGGCCGTCATATCCAGAATTTCTCTGGCAGCGATCTTTAATCAATCCTTTTTTGTTAAGGTAAAGAACCTTAGCTTCAAAACGATTGATTACATATCATCTGCCGCGAGAACTTCTGGAAAATGGAATAAGTAGCGGGCCGGGTTTTAAACCCGGCCCGCTACTTATTCGCTGCTACAGGGGAGTCTTGAAAAATGGGCTTGAAGTCTTTAAGGCGATAATATAGAATGAGTTTTATGATTCAGATGATTGCAGCGACATATAGAGAATTGCCACGGACTCAAAAAGAGATAGCAAACGGATTTATCTCTCTTGGGTCTGGATTGTTTTTTGGGACTGTTGCCGTAATCTCAGGGCAGTTAGCAGTTAAAGAGAATGTCCCGGCTCTTTATTTAGTTGAGATCGCCAATTTAACGGCTACAGTATACTGTGTAAAACGTGCTTGGCGCTCCTTTCAAGCTGCGTTAAATTAAGATTTTTTTAAAGCCGGCCTCTTCCAAAAAACCTTTCTGATAGTTGATGCACGGCTGTGACAACCAGGGTTGTGATCGAGGGGCTTTGGGTCAAATAAAAGGTGGCACTACCTATTCCAATACCCAAAGCGGCTGATATTTTTGAATAGTTGCGCCCGGCTCCTGCTCCTACTGCCACTACCCCAATTTCCGGGGAAAACACCGAAGCTGTTAGAGAAAACAGTACATAATTTCCATAAAAATTTAGAGTAGAGTTAGCAATGCTTGCACAATGGGCGATAGTAGCATCAACTCCACCTATGGGATCGGTAATTTTTTTGAGAATAGCTGCAGCTTTTGCGGTTTGAATTGCCACGGGGAGAAAGCGGCCAAAGCGAGGAGAATAGATAACTGCAAGCCTTGTTCCAGTTTCAATTAAAGGATTAGCCCTAGAGAAAGTATCAGAAATTGATAGCCCGGGAATTTGAGTTCTTACCATTCTTGTGAGAGTTTGGATTTCAGGTCTTTTTAGAATTTTTTCCATCACAAAGGGGTTATTGACTGTAATTGCTACAAGATTCAAAAAAAATTTATTCCCAGAAGAAGGGAAAGGTAAAGCATTCAGTGCGGTTAGAGTTATCGATGTAGCACCTTGCAAGAGCATGGCATCAAAAAAATCGATTTTTTTTGGTTTCGGTACAATTGTTTGAATAATCTGTAAATTTGTGAGGGAGTGTATTGCTGGGTGGAGGGAGTATCCTGCGATGAAAGTAAAGGCACTGGCTTGGATTTCTAGTAATACTTGCTTATAAAAAATAATCTCTTTTTGCCGAAGGCCATAGGTCTGTCGTAGATCCGTAGTAATTTGTCTATCTAGTTCTGCTATACTTCGTCTGCAAAGAGAAACTTTCTCTCCTGAGTCGCCAAGAGCTTTAGAAATGGGGTTGCTAAGAATTGATACAGCCGTTTCTGTGATCGCTATTGCTAGAAGTCCATGTCCAGATGAAATTGAAAATAGGCAACCTGCAACGCGCATTACGACTTCTGTAGTTGTAGCGTGTTTAGATAAAGCATAGGTTATCGCAACAGAAGGGTTTAAGCTGTATAGGGCAGATTTTCCTATTCCTTTTGATAAAATTTGAGAGGAAAAAAGAGAGACTTCATCATCTGATGCTGGAGAAAAATTATGGATAAAATGATCTAGTTCTGCTGCGAGTTCTTTCAGTTCTTTATAGTTGAGATGACCTGCAAAAATCTCGGTTAATTCGGCTCCACTTTCTTCGATAATAATTCTAGCAGAAGATAATTTAGCTCTAGAAAGATCGGTAAAAGATTCTTTGATTCGTTCTAAAATGACAGATGGTGGGGTCTCTGAGTTAATATCATGAAAAAAGTGTTTTAGGGGAGTCTGGTTGATATAACTCATGGCTGCTTTAAAAACAATTTTTCGGGCTAGCGATTTTCTATTTTGACGTAATAGAGCAAGGATAAGCTTTAGTCCTAGAGCTCTCTTATAGGCTTGAAACTGAGGCAAATCAATAACAGACTTTTGAATTGCAGGTAGGCTTAGTAGGGAGAGTAGGTATTCATTGTTAAAGCTTGTAGGTCCTAGTAGTCCTTTAAACAAGAGAAGGAGCCCACCATGATAGAGATAGTGGTCAAGTGTAGAAATTTCAATGGGTTCTCCGCCGAAACGGGTCGTAATGGCATCAACGAATTCGGTGGTAGAGATATATTTTAAAGGATGGGAGCTTACAAGGGTAGTGCTAGCAACGCTAAGTGTGGAAGCAAGGTTATACGCAAGTACTCCTGAGGGAATGTTCATCGCTAGATTGCTCTATGTTAATTTTTTAATGTCGTAATTATAACATTATTTTCGTTAAGAATCAATTATTGAATAATTGAAAACAAACGAATGGGTGATAAGGCACACATATTCAATTGTTTACGAATTTATTGTTATTTAATTAATTTTAGAAGGCTTAGAAAAGCGTAGGTTTGAAACTCATCTTTTCTGAGAGGTTTTTCGATAGCCTGTTTTAAAAGGTAGAGGATAGTACTGAGAGTTTTTGCATGGACAAGTAGTTCTAGTGAACTGAGTTCCACCTCAGAGAGGGGTCTTGCTACTTCATAGCCGGAAAGAAGTGCAGGTAGAAAGGTGGTGTTATTTAAAGGTATCCCCTTTATTAAGTTAGCAAGTTCTAGAATATACGGTTCATAGGAGGGGGAGAAATCTAATGCCCCTGATAATGAGTTGTTTAAGAATAGAATATTTTTATTCCAAATGTCCCCATGAATAAAACCTTTTGGTAAGTCTGTAGGCCACGCTTCCTCCACAGAGAAAATTTCTTGCTCTAGAAGCTTGAATTCTTGAGGGATTTGATCTTTGATTTGATAAAAATTTTCAGAAAGTTGCCAGATAAAGGGGGTTTTGGGGGATGGCTGAGAAAATGGGGCTGCGGATAGATGTAGATTGCCCAGAAAAAAGCCAACAGACTCATAATGGGACTCGTTCCAATCAGAGAGTACTTTTCCTGGTAAAATGGTGGTTATTGAGGCTGGTTTTCCTAAAATTTGACCGATTCCTAGGATATTGGGTATGGGGAACCCTTTTAAGGAGAAATAGTTGGAAGCTTTTTTATTAAAAACAAGATCTTCGTTTAGATTTTCAAAAAGATTTAGGATGTATGAATCTCTATTAGTTCTAATTAAATAAGTAGTTGATTCAACTCCTTTAGAGAGTAATTTTATATCCCTTAGATCTCCTAAGGCATTCTGATACAAGAAATTTTGCAATTCAGTATTGGATAAACGGACATTAGGCAAAAATTTTACTGACATGTCTTATTCATAAAGGAATTTTATAAAAAAACAAGTCTTTTTATAAAGGGGACTTTACAAAAATCGGTTATTTGAGTGAGGTAAAACTAAAAGGAGTAAGGTTTATGAAAAAAGTGGTCTATTTGATGGCAGCCCCTTTTGTAATTTTTGCGGAATCCTCGCCAGAAAATGTTTTGCATGAGGATAAAACTGAGTTTGTTACAATTACAAATGAACCATTGCCAGAACTTAGCATTGTTCATAGTGACGGCTCAGTCATTGAGACAGCACACGGGGTAGTCTATGAGATACAGGAAAGCGACTGGAACCAAAGTGGGGGGTGGATACTTCCAGCTAGTCTTACTATTAAGGATTTAAAAGACGGGTCCGATTATCCTCTTGAAATTACCAATAACACTACAAAGACAACTGTGAGAGGGAGGTTGGTTGCACCTAAAGATGTCGACAATCCTAAAGATCTTGAGCCAACAGCAAAACCTAGCGAGAAATAAGATGAAACTCATTTTAACGCTCCTTGCTATCCCTTTTTTATTGCTTGGAAACGATGCATTAACTCCTGCCGATCCATTTGTCCCTAAGGCGATTAGCATGGTGAGCTTAGATGGCAAGACAGTGCTTACTAATGATGGATCAAATTATAAAGTTCACCCAGATGATAGAAGTGTAAGTAGAAAATGGACAAAATATAATGGGGAAGTTATCATCGTTTATGACAAAAAAAAAGATGAGTACCGATTCACCATTACAAATAGTCTAACTGGTGAAAAGGTCAGAGCTGAGGCGATGATATTTTATGATAAAATCATTAATTAAAAAATTTCTAATTATTACTATGGTTCCATTTCTTGCTTGCGCGGAAGAGGCGAGCGAGCCTTGGAAGCTTACAGAGGTAGCAACAGATGGCCAAACTGTCACATTGAGTGATAATTCTGTCTATGAGATTCTTCCACAAGATAGATCTGTAGTAGCCAGATGGGGAACTATCCCTGGAAGAGAGCATACAGTTGAAGTAGTGAATTCAAGAAACGTTAATCGTGACTATCCTATCGATATCACCAATAAAGTGACGGGTGAAACGGTTCACGCAAGACTCCCTGAAGTGGAGATTGAGGCGCCGACTACTGAGGCTCCTTCTGAGGAAAACGACGGCGAGTAAAAACCGACTAAATGCTCTCTACAGAAGATGTGTGGGGGCATTTCTACGGAGGTCTTTTTCAAGAGCTTCGATTAGTTTGGGTGTGTAGTGGTGCTTTTCTAACAGAAGTTTGCAAACCTCTAGGTGGTGAATTGCCTCTTTAAATGACCAACGTTGCATCAGGAGAGCGGAGAGGTAATATTCGACTTTTGGGTAGGTGGGGTCTAGATTGTGGTACCGTTTAAGACATTCGATTGCCTCTTTATTTCTACCGAGTTGAAGCCAGGTAACAGCTAGATGAAAAATCCCTTCTCGGAATTTTGGATACGCTTTAAGTACTTTTTGAATGGCTGCCTGTTTTTTTAGAACAGATTCTCTAGTTTCGTCTACCTCTTCGAAGATTACACGTATGCCTTCAATATCGATATTTTTCATGAGGTAGTCTTCAGCGATTGTGTCTTGATAAATCGACTCTTTTATAGGGTTAGTCCTTAGGGTTTCGAGAAGTTTTTTCCCCTCTTTAATATTTCCGCTAAGAAGCTGATTGTACGCGGTAAACATAGTTAAAATAGGATAGTTAGGGAGGAAATGCTCTGCTTTTTGATAAAAAGAAAGGGCTAGTTTATAGTCTTTGTGATGCCAAGCGGTCGCCGCCGCATTCATAAAATTGAGGCCGATTACATTTTTGATTTTGTGTCTTTTTAACGATTTATTATCGATCCCTAGGTAGTGTTCTGTCGGTATATTGAGTCCTCTTGCTGTTGTCTCGATATTGATCTCTTTGCCCTCTTTTTGGTACGAGAGATAGATGTGGCCAGGGGGCGTAATGATTTCAAGAGGGAGGCCAATCCTTTGGGCTAGGCTTAAGTAGAGAATGGATACTCCTAGACAAACGCCGTGTCTACTGTCAAGAACAGAGGGAAGAAATGTGTAGAGATCGACATCTTCTGTCCACATGGAGTGTGGAGGGAATCTATAACGCATCTCATGAAAAATGAATTGGTTGATTGCATCTAGCGCTTGAATATCAGTATAATTTTTCGGCAGTTTAGCAAGAATTTGTAGGGCCATCATATCCAGATAGGCTTCATACGAACGGATGCGAAGGGGATCTTCCTTTCCAAATTGGTAGAGGAAAATGCCTCTTGCAAGATCAATTTCTTGATTGGGTAAATTAATAATTTCTTTCGTATCCCAACTTGCCTTTCCTTTTAGTGTTCGGTTTTTTAGATGACTTGTAATTAAATCGATAGTGTCGAGTTCCGCCTCAGTAAGGAGAACCGATTCCTCATAAGATTCTCTCGTTACAAGGGCGATAATCGGATTGATGTCAAAATGGAATCCTTGCATTTTCCTTGGTTCGACAGGGATAGCTCGGTGCAAATTAATGAGCTCCCAAGCTTTGTGATAGGCTTTTTCGCCTGCAGGAGTATTGGGATAGAGGTTGTAAAAAGCAAAAAGTTCTGTGAGAGAAGTTGGACTTAGACTGTTATAGAGTACAGTAACTTTTTCTTGGTAACCTGTTGCCTCAAGGGAGTAAATAGAGAGGAAAAGAGCAAAAATGATCCTTAAAAGCATAAGCGCATGGTATCACAAATTGGTATTTTTAAGGTAAGGAACTACAAAAATGAAGAATTTTTTGCACCGCATTTTGGACAACTAGATGTTTTGCAACTCCCGGAATACCTTTGATATTACTTGGGTGATCGACTACGTTGATTACCTCTTTTTTTAGTTGATCATAAATTCCGACTGCTTCAATTCTCCCCTCTTCATTTCTGCAGACTATAACGGAATAATTTTCTGAAAATTCAGAAAATAGAGTGCTGATTTTTTCGCAACTCTCTTTGCATAGGGTAAGAGATTTGAATGCATGACTGCAAAGTTCAGCCTTAAGTTGATGAAAATTAGCTAGATTTGCCCATTCTCTGAGAGTAGAAACTACCCCTGAGTCCGGGTGTTCTATTGCTACGGAGAGACTTTTTGGTTTTGGTTTCCTTATGTGTAAGGGATCTGAACCTCTTAATCTAAAACAAATCTGCATAAACACCTTACCTTCAAAAACTAGTTGGTGCGATTCTAATGGGTCTTCTTGTTATTTACAAGCAGGATTTTAACATGTTATGGAGAGTTAGATTTGTCGTGATTTGCTCTAGAGTGGGAGCGTATCTGAGAGTCCAATTAGAGCTAAGGGTAGTTCCTGGATAGTTAATCCGCATAGTTTCTGAAGAGTAACTTGGAATCAGCTCTAGGTATTCACCAAGTAAATTGATGTGAAATAGGGAAGTGGATTGGTGAGAGGCTTTGAGGATTTCGAGTCTTAGTTCAGGAGAGAGGGTTTTTTGGTATGTAAGATTGAGATTGTTAGAGAACTGTTTTGCATCTTCTGGAAAATTTATCCACCATTGGGAAAGAGTTTCGGTATCATGGGTTGAAAGGGTGGTTAGACTAATGGGTGGGTAGTCTTGGAAACTAATAAACGATTTATCTGAGTCGTAGTGTCTCTCCCATCGGACAATCTTTGTCCCTGGAATCGCGAGGTTGGAGAGAGAATTTTTAATATAATCAATAAAAAGACCTAAGTCTTCACCCATAGGAAACATCCCTGTAAAAGAGAGTAAGTTTCTCAGAATGAATTCACCTTGGTTAAGAGCTGTCTCTTGATCGGGGGGATAAAAAGAGCCCTGTTTTGCTAAGGCCCCTGTTTTGATTCGCCAGATCCTGTAAAACCCGATGATATGATCGAGTCTAAAAATGTCATAAAAATCAGAGGCGACTTGCAATCTTGCTTTCCAAAATTTAAAGTCGTGCCAACGATAGGTGGGGAAACCCCAGCTCTGGCCTTCCGGATTGAACATATCTGGTGGGGCTCCTGCAGTGTTTTCAAGATCAAAACTAGAGGGGTCCTGCCATACATCTGCGCTATCAGGACTAATTAGAATAGGAATGTCCCCTTTCAGTAAAATTCCTTTTCTATTTGCATACGATTTGACCCATGTGAGTTGTTTACAGGCAAAATATTGGAGAAAAAAATAAAAATGAAGAGATTCCTCTGAGGGGGGGTCATAATTTTTAGGCCATTCTTGCCATGATCTATTTTGATACCGATTTTTTAGTACCTTAAATTGGGCATAAGGCCTAAGCCACTGGTTTGTATCGATAAATGCTTGGTAAGAGAGATCTTCTTTTAGGGATTTGAAGTGTTTATCAAAATAGTTTTTTAAAAACTCCATTTTAAATTTAAGAACTTCATGATAATTGAGCTGTGGAAGTAAGTTCATTTTTTTAAAGGGGGCCAAATCATGTTTAGAGACAAAAGGGAGGGCGTGAAGTGATAGGTAGATAGGGTTTAAGGCAAATGCGGAAAGAGCATTGTAAGGGCTGTGGTCAAGGCCGGTATCGTTGAGAGGGAGCAGCTGAATGATTGAAAAACCAATTTCAGCGCACCAATCTATAAGGAGGGTGAGGTCTAGAAATTCTCCAATACCCGAGCTGGTTTCGGTCTTTAGAGAAAATAGAGGGGTGTTGATTCCGTGGCGTTTTTTAAGACCTATTTTTTCCCAGCTATGCTTTGCAGGGGAGGATTGTATGAGGCTATCTAAGTCCAAACATAGGTCCTTGGGTGTTTTTAGAGGGGGGGATCTCTCCTAAATCGGGGGCAGAGTGGCCATTATCAATAGCTGTATGCCAAGTTAAGGCTCGCTCTATAAATTTCTGTAACCGTTGAAAAAGAATCTCTTTATCGATACCATCCACGAGAAGATAGTCAAATAATACGAGGGAATTTTGTCGCTCAATGTAGGCTAGAACCCCTTGTTTTTCTTCCGCAGTATAATTTGCTTTCAAGCCATCCCTTAAAATATTTTCCCGGAATTTTCCAGGGGGGAGCTCTGAGACCATCGCGAGAAAAAGAATCTTCTCTTTCGAGGGGTCAAGCTCGATTTGAACTTTAAATTTTTGATTCACTTCTAAGGTGCAGGCCTCTTTTGCATCAAGCTCTAGATTTGCCCCTACAAGTTCACCCAGGTCATGAATTAATTCATGAAAATTTTTCATTTAAGTCTCATCCTTGTCTTCATCCTCTTCAAGAAGATCGTCTAGTTCGCTTAACGTTTCTATTAAAACCATTAAAAGATCTTGTCTATGTTTTTCAGATTTAAAAAGTCTTGGAGAGACGCCTCGCATTGCATCTCTAAACTGAGTAAAAATAATAGCTTGAGCTAAAAGTTCTTCTGAAACTCCCAAAAGGGCTCCGAGCTTCAAAATTTTTTCAGGGGAGGGGTATCTTTCCCCAATTAGTTTTACAAAAGTTTTTGCGATGTGAGCAAAGGTGAGGTTTGCGGGAAAAATTAAATTTTCATGTTTGAATTGATTAATAATTAAGTTCATCCGCTTATAGAAAAAATAATAGACTCCATAAATTGCTTGCATGGTTCTGATTTCTGTAAACAGTTTTTGGAGTTCTCCAGGAGCAATTGAAGGTCCTTTAGATTTAAGATCGCTTCCAAGAGAGTGAAGCATAAATAAGATAATCGATTTTAGTTTTGGAAAGGGATAGGCTTCTGAGAGTTCTTCAAATAAATCAATAGGTTCTCTATGAGTTCCGGTAATATCTCGATAAAGATCTCTCAAGCTTCCTGCGGCTCCAAGTCCCTGTTTTTCGAACTCCTTTGCCTCTGCATTGATGTTTCTTCCTGCTTTAACTTCTCTGCCAAAGCGGTCGTTTAAAAGATTTCGGGCTTTTCTGATGTTTAATCCTAGTGGGGAGTCTGGGTCGGCATGTTGAAGGAGAAATTCAAAAGCTTCGTCGGCTAGGAAATGATCGGGGTAGGAGAGAAGAATTTTTTCTAAAATTTGTTCAGGGGTGTCCCCCATGAGAAGTGCTTTTCTAAGGCCTAAAAGTCCTCTTTTTTGCATTTCAGGGTTTTTATTTTGAAATTCTTCAGCAGATTTTTCAATCCCTTCTATATGAATTTCTTCTGGATCTGTTTTCTCAGATTCACTCGTCCTCTTAGTCTCTGGCTTTTTGATTCGATTATCAAGAGCTTCCCCCTTTTTCAGTTGGACAAAGGGGTTAAAAAGTAAATTATCCCTACACTCATCTGCGCATTCTTTTGTTTCAACCTGCACAACTTCAATTCCTTGCATTCTCTCTTGTGCTTGAGCTTTTTGGATTTGGGCCTGTTTTGAACCCATGGAGGAGGTGGGATTGACGCTATGTATCGGTTCATGAGACATACAATCTACACCTTACGTAAGTTGAATTCTTCCAAGGGGTTGAATGCGAATTTCTGGAACTACTTCTTGAGATGAGATCACTGCGTAATCAGGGAATTCCCCCTCAATGAGTTTTCTAACAAACCTACGGACATCCATAGCTGTAATGATAATAGGGGAGATGCCTCCTGGCGGGGTAGGTTTTACTGTGTTTCGAATTGATTGAAGAATCAGTTGGACTGAGTCTGGATCGAGTCCTAGATACGATCCTGCAGAAGTTTGCTTGATTGCGCCTCTAACAATATCTTCAATTTCCGCATCGAGTAAGTAGACCGGAAGAACTGTTTGCCCTTTTGAGTACTTATAGCTAATAAATCGTTTTAGAGAGGATCTTATGTATTCAGTAAGTAAAACCGTGTCTTTTTCGGTTTGAGCCCATTCGCTTAATGACTCTAAGATAGTTCGTAAGTCCTTTATGGATACTTGTTCTTGGATCAATCGCTTGAAAATTTCTGTTAATCTTTGGAGGGGAACAAGTCTTGTGACTTCTTTAACAAGATCGGGGAATGATTTTTCAATAAACTCAAGAATTCCTCTAACCTCTTGAATTCCAATAAACTCGCTTGCGTACTGTCTGTAAAAATAGGAGAGGTGCAAAATTACAACGTCAAGAGGCTCCCAGTATTTAATATTAGATTTTTCTAAGATGGTTTTGTATTTTTTATCGACCCAGAAAGAGGCCTGGCTCATGATATTTTTTGTTTGAGTCGAAGGGATATTATACCGTCTTAAATTTTCTTCCGTTTCATTTGTTAGAACGTGGTCTCTGATAATTCTCCCTCTAGTCAAGGGGACTTCATTGAGATAGATGCAGTAATCATCAGCTTCTAGTTGAGGAGCATCTGTTCTGACGTGAACCCCTGGGAAACGGACTCCTAAATCTTGGTAGAGGGCATAGCGCATCTTTGGAATTTTATCTTCAATAAATTTCCCCCCCTCCCGGTCTTTTTTAATTAGATCGGCTAAAAAAGAGCCAACTTCAAGAATAACAGGTAAAGTGAGGGCATAATCATCTCCACCGCCACGAATTACGGCGCTGCCATCAGAACCTGTCTCAATGACAGCTGAGCCTCCACCTGCCGCAGCTTTAGCCAAGAGTTTTCTTTGTTTAAACATCCCGTTGATTCCCAGGCCTGCAAGCACTACAGAAATTGTGAGAAAAAGGGCGGTTGGAAATGATTTAACAAGAGATAAAAGGAAGGTTATTCCTGAGGCAATAAGAATCGCTTTTGGCTGGGCAAGAATTTGAAGAGAGATATCTCTACCTAGATTTCCATCCTCTTTATCTCCAGATACTCTAGTTGTTACAATACCAGCTGTGAGTGAGATCAAAAGTGAGGGGACCTGGGATACAAGGCCGCTACCAATAGATAGAAGTGTAAAAGTTTTAGCAGCTTGCATAGCACTCATTCCGTGCATCATCATTCCGATAATCAGGCCACCCACGATGTTAATCACGGCAATTACGATACCGGCGATAACATCCCCTTTTACGAATTTCATCGCTCCATCCATAGCTCCATAGAGTTGACTCTCTTTTTGGAGAGCAAGTCTAAGCTGTCTTGCTTGCGTTGAATCGATGATTCCAGAGCGCATATCTGCGTCGATGCTCATTTGTTTACCTGGCATTGCATCTAAAGTAAAACGTGCAGCTACTTCAGCAACCCTTTCGGCCCCTTTAGTGACAACTATAAACTGAACAATAGTAATGATTAAGAAAACAACGCCACCGACGACAAAAGATCCAGCAACCACGACATTACCAAATGCATATATGATATCGCCCGCGTTAGCATAGAGTAGAATTCGTTTAGTGGCTGAAATTTCTATTCCAAGTCTGAAGAGTGTGGTAATCAATAGAATAGAAGGAAAAACTGAGAGGTGAACTGCTTTTGAAATGTAGAGCGCTACCATGAGTAGGATCAGAGAAACAGTTAAATTAATCGCAATAAAACCATCAATCACAGAGGGGGGGACAGGAATTACAATCATCATAATGATCATAATTACAAAAAAAGCTAAGACAATGTCGCTGGATTGGCTAATTGTGTTTAGCATTTTTGAGCTGCTAAGAAGATTTGTAAATCGTTGCAGTGCAGTTTTCATTTCTTAAAAATCTCCAATATACTCTCTTCAGCTTTATCTTCTTCTAGTTTTGCTACCCACTTTAGTATTTCAGCTATAGCCTCATAAGTTTCTTCAGGGACAAATCCGCCAATACTAGACTTGTAGTAAAGTAGGTGAGCTAAATCCACATTTCGCATAATAGGGACATTATTATCTAGAGCAACTTTTATTATTTGCTCAGCTACGCCGTCTAGCCCCATGGTCACAATTTTTGGAGCAGGCTCTTCTGCTGCATTGTACTCGATTGCAACGGCAATATGAGTGGGATTGGTAATAATTGCCCTAGCCCTTTTTGCAGCCCCTGGACCATCTTGGTAAGCAATTTCTTGCGCTATTTGTCTTCGTTTCCCTTTAATGTGGGGGTCCCCTTCGGAGTCCTTATATTCTTGCTTTACCTCAAACTTCTCCATTTTCATCTCTTTTTGGAAATTCTTTTTTTGGAATACAAGGTCAAAAATTGCAATCACAATAAAAAAAATTCCGACTCTTAAAACAACTTGTTTTAGAAAGTTAGCGAAAACAATTGTACTTACAACTACGGATTGACCGCAAGTAGCAATAATATCTGGGAGGCTTTCATTAACAACAGAATAGATCAAAAGGATAGCGCCAGTAATTTTTAAAACGGATTTTAAAAGCTCTACAAATGTCTTAACCTTAAAGATGTTCTTCAAATTTGTTACGGGATTAAGTCTCTTGATATCGGGTTTCATGGACTCTAAGGAGAAAAGGGGGCCAATAATTAAAAAATTAACCAACACTCCAACTCCGGCCACTAAGGCCATAAGAGGGATCGATGTGATAAAAATTACATGAATCGCAGAAACCATAAGGCCCCCAATACGATTTTCAAAATCGGGGGATATGGCCACACTTTTAAAAAGTGTAATCATAAATTTAGCGAGAGATTCATAAATTTGAAGAGAGAGTGATAGGGCTGCCGTAATTGAAATAATGAAGGTGAATGCAGAGGGAAAGTCCTGAGACTTTGCAACCTGTCCCTTTTTTCTAGCATCTCTAATTTTTTTTGGGGTAGCTTTCTCTGATTTTTCTGCCATAGCCTAGCTCAAAACACTTCATAATAAAGTTATCACAAAATCGTGATAGAAAAAAGGACTAACCCGCATTTTTCTAAAAAACAGAAAATTAGGGATGCTTTGACTTAGTTGTGAAAGAATAAAATGATGTCGTCATCTTGAACTAAGTAGGTTTTCCCTTCAATCCTAGCTTTTCCAGCCTCTTTGGCCCCTGCTCTGCCTCCAAAGGTGACAAAATCTTGATAAGAGATCACCTCGGCTCGGATAAAGCCTCTTTGGATATCAGAGTGGATTTTACCTGCCGCTTCTGGAGCTGGAGCCCCTTTGGAGACGGTCCATGCTCTGACTTCTTTCTCGCCTGCAGTGAAGAAGGTGATAAGGCCTAGGTGTGCAAAAGAGGCCCTGATAAGAGTGTCTAACCCCTTTTCTTTAATGCCATAGCTGTCTAAAAATTCTTTTTCTTCTGCAGCGGTCAAACCTGCTACATCTTCCTCAAGCTTTGCGCAAATAGTTACAAGGGGAGCGCCCTCATGTTTAGCATACTCTCTAACTTTTTTCACATAATCATTTTCAAGAGAGGGTAGATCAGATTCGCTCACATTTGCGCAGTAGACTATCGGTTTAGAGGTGAGAAAAGTGAATTGTTTGAGACTCTCCCGCTCTTCAGGAGTAAGCTCAAGAGACCTAAGAGGAAGGTTATTATTTAAATGAATAATTGCTTTTTCAAGTGCTGCAAGAGCTGGAGATTTTTCCTTTTGAGCTTTTGAAGCCTTTTCAAGTTTTACTTTAATTTTTTCAGCTACATCAAGGTCTGCAAGTATTAGTTCTAAATTAATTACCTCTATGTCATTGATAGGATCGACGCGACCCTCCACATGGATGATGTCATCATTGTCAAAACATCTTACAAGGTGGACAATTAAATCGGTTTCTCTAATAGTGCTCAAAAATTGATTACCAAGACCTTGCCCTTGAGAAGCCCCTTTTACAAGGCCTGCAATGTCAACAAAGGAGATAGAAGCTGCGACAATTCTTTGGCTATTAATAAGATCTCCGAGTACTTGTAGCCTCGGATCTGGTACATCAACCACCCCAACATTGGGGTCGATGGTGCAAAAGGGGAAGTTGCTTGCTGCAATCATTTGTTTAGTGAGAGCATTAAAGAGTGTTGATTTTCCAACATTCGGAAGACCTACGATTCCGCAAGATAAATTAGCCATTAGAGAGATGCCTTTAATAAATTAGAGAAGTTTTCTGAATTAATTTCTTCTAGAGAGGTGCACTCAGTTAAACAAAAGGGTCCCGATTTAACTCTTGTAAGCTCTTGGACTAAAGCGCCAGTTTTAAGAGCCACGCCCAGATCATGCGCAATTGATCGAACGTAGGTTCCGCTTGAGCAAGCGATTGAGAGTTTAAGATAAGGGTAGTTGTAGGAAAGTATTTTTGTGCTAACAGTAACTTTTACAGGGGGTCTTTCTACAGTAATACCTTGCCTGGCAAGTTCATATAATTTTTTTCCATTTTGCTTTTTTGCGGAAAACATCGGTGGAACTTGAGAAATAGTACCTTGGAATTGCTTTAGAGCCCCTTCAATTTCGTCTAGTGAAGGAACATACGAAGAGACTTCCGCTATAGTGCCGTCAGCATCATAAGTGTCTGAGGAGGAGCCTAATAATACTATTGTCTCATACTCTTTATCATGTTTAATCAAAAGGGGAGTCTTTCTCGTGTATTTAGAGCCAATAAGCATGACCATAACACCTGTTGCCAGAGGGTCAAGTGTACCTGCATGCCCGATTTTTTCAACGCCTGTTATTTTTCGTAAGACATGGACAAGATAAAACGAGGTTTTATCCTTAGGTTTATTAACAAGTAGTATACCCTCTTTATTCATTGGCCGGTTCAGACTCAGTGTTAATTTTTTTCAAGAGGTTATCGATTTTCATGAACTTTTCTACCGAGTCATCTATTTTAAAAGTAAGAGCGGGGAAATAGCGAAGAGAAATCTTTTTAGAGGCAAGAACAGCAATATATCCCGCCATCTTTTGCAACATTTCTATCGTTTTTTCTTTCTTTTCTCGATTTGGCTCAATTAAACTAACGAAAACCTTAGCCGAAGTGAGGTCGATGCTTGTGTCTACTTCAGTGATAGTAATTAATTCAGGAATTTTTCGATGCTCTAAATCTTGCTGAAGCACTTCTGAAAGCACCTCTTTTAAAAGGGAATTAATTTTTTCAATACGTCTTGGTTTCATTAATGACCTTTTTTATAATTCCTGTGCAACATAGGTTACTTCAAATGCTTTAATTACGTCATTTTGCTGAACATCTGTAAAGCCGTTTAATAAAATTCCGCACTCAAATCCTTTTTTAACCTCTTTTACATCTTCCTGAATCCGTTTCAGCGATGCGATCGAACCTTCCCAAATTTGATTTCCTTTGCGGAAAACCTTTGCATGGTAAGATCTTTTGATCACTCCCTCTTCTACTTTACAACCGGCGATTAATCCCAAGTGTGAAGATTTGAATATTGCAATTACTGTCGCAGAACCCGCTTCAGTTTCAAGTCTCACTTTATCAAGAAGTCCAAGCATTCTTAGTTTTACCTCATCTACTAGATGATAAATTACATCATGAAGTAAAATAGTGACTTTCTTCTTCTTAATCAGATCTTCTGCGTGCCTTTCCACTTTTGTATGGAATCCCAAAATAATTGCAGATGCAGTGTCTGCTCTTTCAATATCAGATTCCGAAATTTGACCCACTTCTGTTGTGATAAAGTTCAATCGTACTTTTTCTGTAGGGATTGCCATTAATGTTGTTTTGATCGCCTCAATGGAGCCTCCAACATCAGCCTTTAAAATAAGGTTCAATACTTTTTGACCTTGCTGAGATGCCTTTTGGGCAAACAGTGTCTCTAAGTTTTTACCTTTACTTTGTCTCAGAAGGTGATGCTTAGAAGTAGATTTTCTCTCTTCTGCGATATTTCTTGCCTCTTTTTCATTGGCAAGAGTAATAAAATCATTTCCCGCAAACGGAACACCTGATAGACCTGTCACTCTTACAGGAGTAGAAGGGGGGGCGCTTTCTAATTTTTTCCCATGTTCGTCTTGCATTGTCTTGACTCTGCCATATTCATGTTCAAATATGATAGCATCTCCTACTCTTAGAGTTCCGTTTTGAACTAAAAGCGTCGCTGTAGGTCCAAGACCTCTGTGTAGCTCTGATTCTAGTACAGTTCCACGTGCTCTGACGTCTGGGTTTGCTTTAAGCTCTAATACATCAGATTGAATTGCAATCATTTCGCCCAGTTGATCTATCCCTTCCCCAGTTTTTGCCGAGCACAGTACAGTAATAACACTTCCGCCCCAAGCTTCAGGAAGGAGATCTCTATCTGCTAGTTCTCTATAGATATTATCGGGATTGAATCCAGGTTTGTCTTTTTTATTAATTGCGACAATAATAGGAACTTTAGCCTCTTTGGCTTTTTGAATGCCTTCATCGGTTTGAGGCATAATTCCCTCATCTCCAGCAATCACTAAAAGGACAATATCTGTAACATTAGCTCCCCTTTGACGAATCGCGCTAAAAGCTTCATGACCTGGGGTATCTAATACAGTAAAGCTCCCATGTCTTGTCTTAACCTGAAACGCACCGATGTGTTGAGTGATAGCTCCAGCTTCACCTGCTGCAATATTACTTTTTCTAAAGGAGTCAATAATGCTAGTCTTTCCGTGGTCCACATGACCCATAACTGTAATCACAGGGGGTCTTGTCTTGAGTTGTTCTGGTGTGGATTCACCAATTTCTTGGTCAATGGTCCTTCCAGTAACTTGCATTCTATCTTCTTGTTTTGTGTCGATTTTGATTTCACATCCAAAATCGTGACCTATAAGCTCCACAGTAGTCGGGTCATCAAGAAAATCATTAATTGTAACTGCTAACCCCTGAAGAAATAATTTCTGGATCACTTCTGAAGATTTAAGCTTCATCATCGCTGCTAAATCTTTTACAGAAATAGGCAACTTAACAGATAACTCTTTTGGCCTCTGGACTGGCTGCTCTTGATAAGATCTGTCTTTGTATTTAGAGGGCTTTTTTCTTCTCCAGGAGTCTTCGTCATTAGATCTTAGTCCCGTTTTATCTCTAGCATCAAAAGCTTTTGTAAAGGCTTGCTTTTTTAAACCGACAGGAGGTGCTTTTTTTGTTCGCAAATCCTCTGCTTCTAAATCTTTTAAATTTCTCTTCTCAAGGGCTTTTTTCTCCTCTTCTTGCGCTTCAGCGGTTTTTGGAGTAGGTGCTGTAGTTGAAGTTGCAGGGGAAGGGGTGATTTTTTCCTCTTTTACTGGAGTCGAGATCTGCGATGCAGGTGTAGCTGCTTTTGGTTCAGGCGCTTTAACAACCTCTGGCTCTACTGGTTTTTCCGCGGGCGTCACAGGTTTAGCAATCTCTTGAGGAGGTTGAGCTGTTACAGATGAGTGCTCTCTTCTAGCAACACCTAGTCTCTTTTCTTGAGATCCTGAAGTTGAAGCAGGGGGGGGAGTGACTGCCTTTTTTGGCTCAGTCAGTTTTTCCTGATCTTCTTTTTTGATCTTGTTCTTTTTAAGAATATCTGCAAGCTGCGTATTCTTGATATTGAGTTTTAAATTTTTCGCCAATCGTAAATTACCTTAGGGTTTATTGCTTAAGATTCCTTTTCTCACATGTTCTAAAAGGTCATCTGCCATTTGTAGACTAATGTCTGTTAATTTTGCAAGCTCTTGTGGTGATACTTGTAGAAGTTTTCTTGGAGTATCAAAGCCTGCGGCTATAATGCTATCAACCACAAGCTGGTTGATGTTTTCAATTTTATGGATAGATTCATCAAGTGCTGGCTCTTCTGAAAGGGCAAGTTGCCTTCTTATATGAGTGAGCTCTTTTTGATGTTCTGTCATTTTATGAACTTCGACTTTTACTCCAATAAGTTCAGAAGTCAACCTTACGTTAGTCCCTTTTTTTCCGAGAATCGCTGGATAGTCTTCATCATTAATAATGAGGGAAATTACGTTTTGCTCTTCATCGTAATCGGCTTTTCGTATTTCTACCGGAGAGAATGCATTTTTCAATAGTGTGAATGGATCGTCTGAGAAGGGGATTACATCAATTTTTTCATTATTCAATTCACGGATGATATTTTTCACTCTCGTTCCACGAACCCCAACGCAGGCTCCAACTGGATCGATTTTTGAATCTGTAGAAGAGACTGCCATTTTAGTGCGGAAACCGCCATCTCGTACAATTTTATTAATTGTTACGATGCCGTCATGAAGTTCTGGAACTTCCTGCATGAAAAGAGCACTTACAAATTCTGGATGAGATCTTGATAAAATTACTTCAGCTCCCCCATTTTCTGTCTCTTGTACGTCGTAAAGAAGTGCTAAGACTTTATCACCTATGTGATATTTGTCAGTTTTAGGATAAAATCTACCAGGCAACACAGCCTCAATTTTTCCTAAATTAATAATAAGAGTGTGTTGTTTTCCAACTCTGGTAACTGTTCCGGAAATAAGCTCGCCGATTCTTCCACGATACTCTTTATAAATAACATCTCGCTCTGCATTTCTGAGCTTTTGAGAGATAAGCTGTCTTGCAACACTCGCAGCAATTCTTCCAAATTCCGCTATAGGCACTTCAATGTCGATCCAATCACCAACTTGACAATTTGGATCCATTTCACGAGCAGCCTCAATAGAGATTTCTTCGGAAGGATATTCTACAGTTTCTACGATCTCTTTTTCTGCAATTGCTTGAATTTCAGCAGTTTTGGGATCAACAGTGATTTGAACGTTATTCATTCCTTGCTGCCCTTTTCTAGCGGCAACTAAAAGCGCCTCTTCGATCGCTTTTACAATGGTATCGCGCTTAACACCCTTTTCTCTTTCAAGGTACTCAAAAATTGCTAGTAGATCTTTATTCATCGTATCTCCAGAAAACTTAAAACCCCATCAAGGGATTTGTCATGTCTAAATATTTTTTGGCAGGACCATAGAGTCCTGCCAAATGGGAATCAGCCTATTTTGCTGATTTCTTTTTTGCCTTTTTCTCAGCTTTTTCAGAATCATCCTGACCATCTTGTGAACCAACTACGATATCATCAAGACCAACAGGTGCTACCAAAAATTCTTTGATTGAAAGAGATACTCTTTTGAGTTCTCTGTCAATTTTAAGAACTTTAGCTTGCACTTCAGACCCTACTGGTACAATGTCTTCAACTTTACCAAAAGCTTGATCTGATAATTCTGTTACATGTACTAAGCCTTCGATTCCATTGTCGAGCTCAATAAATGCTCCAAATGCTGCAATTTTTGTAACAATACCTTTAACCATAGATCCTACGGGCATTGTCTTTTCGATAGAGTCCCAAGGATTTTCTGAAAGTTGTTTTACGCCAAGAGTAATTTTTTTGCTCTCTTTGTCTACGGAAAGGATTACTGCATCGACCATATCACCCTTTTTCAAAACTTCTGAAGGGTGGGAGATTTTTTTAATCCAGCTGATATCAGAAATATGGATCAATCCATCTACTCCAGGCTCTAGTTCAACAAAAGCGCCGTAGTTTGTAAGGTTTCTAATTTCAACAGAGACTTTCTTTCCAGGAGGGTACTTAGCTTCTACATCTTCCCATGGATTTCTTTCTAATTGCTTGATCCCTAAAGAAATTTTCCCTTCGTCTTTTTGGACAGATAGAACAATTGCTTCTACTTCATCGCCTTTGTTAACGATTTGGCTTGGATCAGTTACGTTTTTTACCCAAGACATCTCAGAGACGTGGATCAAACCTTCAATTCCAGCTTCGATTTCGATAAATGCACCGTAAGAAACTAAATTGACAATTTTTCCCTTGACATGTGTGCCTGGGGGATATTTTCTCTCAATAGCATCCCATGGATTTGAATCTTTCTGTTTAAGTCCAAGCGCTACTCGCCCTTTTTCTTTGTCAACATGAAGGATCATGACTTCAAGTTCATCACCAAGGCCAACAAGCTCGCTTGGGTGTTTGATACGCTTCCATGTCATGTCAGTAATGTGTAGAAGTCCGTCGATACCATCTAGATCAAGGAAAACACCAAAGTCAGTAATGTTTTTGACAATACCTTTTTTTACATCGCCAGCTTTAATGTCTTCAAGCATCTCAGCTTTACGGTAAACTCGCTCTTCCTCAAGAAGTTCTCTTCTAGACACAACAATATTTTTTCTTTCAATGTTGATCTTAAGGATTTTAACATCAAAATTCTTGCCGATGTAATCATCAATGCTTTTAATTCTTTTGTTGTCAATTTGAGAGCCTGGTAAGAAAGCGTCCATTCCATCAATGTCTACAATTAGACCACCTTTTACCTTTCTAACAACTGAACCTTTGACGATAGAACCCTCTTTATGGTTCTCTAAAATGTGTTCCCACTGTCTTTGTCTTCTTGCTTTTTCCCTAGAAAGGGTGATCTGACCCATTGCTGATTCTGTTTCGTCTAGGTAGACTTCAACATCATTTCCAAGTTTAATTTCATTTACTTCACCAAATTCTGAGATGGGGATAAGTCCCTCAGATTTTAGACCAACGTCGACAACAACAAAGTCTTTTGTTATTTCTACAATGATTCCACTTAATATTTGACCTGGAAGAAGAGAGGTCAAAGAGCCCTGGCCGCTTTGCTTTTCCCGGTGTTCGAGCAGATTCAAAAAAGCTAGCTTATCTTTCGGATCAAATTCTTCTTCTCCAATGATTTTGCTATCTTCATCTGCCCATTTTGATATTTGTTGTTTTGACATGTTAAAGGTTTCTCCTGCTTATCCTGATAATGCAAAGAGTCTAACAAAGTTTAAAAAATAAAAGCAACTCTAAAGGTGTTTCTGATAGAATATATTCATGAAAAGGGTTGTTTTAAAATTTGGCGGCGCTGCTTTTAGGGATTTAAAGCAGTTTCAAAAAGTTGCTGAGATCATTTTGCGTCAAAAAAAAATTTACGATCAAATAGCCGTTGTTGTGAGTGCCATGGGGAGTATGACAGATGAGTTAATTCATCTTGCAAGACAAATTAACCCAGATCCGCCAAAAAGAGAGCAAGATATGCTTATCTCTGTTGGGGAAAGAATTAGTATGACCCTGTTAGCTATGGTTCTTTGTCAAAAGGGTTATCAAGCTATTAGTTTCACCGGCAGTCAAGCAGGTATTATTACCTGCAATCAGCACTCTGATGCAAGGGTGCTTCAGGTAAATCCTAGGCGAATCATCCCGTATCTAGAGAGAGGGGAAATTGTTGTAGTTGCTGGTTTTCAGGGAGTTAGCACTTTTGGTGAGGTGACAACACTGGGTAGGGGTGGTTCTGATACAACAGCTGTAGCTCTGGCTATCGCTTTGCAAGCTGAGAGAGTAGAGTTTTATAAGGATGTAAAAGGGATTTTTTCGAAAGATCCAAAAAAAGATGTTACAGCGGAATTCCTCCCTTTGCTAACCTATGCAAAAGCTTTAGAGGTTATAGAAAAATCAGAAAGGAAGGTTCTTCATCCAAGGGCAGTCCGCTTGGCGGAAAAAAATAATCTACCCCTATTTATTGGTTCTTTTGAAGAGCAGGGGGCGGGGAGTTTAATACAGTGTGAGGAAAAATATCAGAGAACGGGCCCCATTTATGAAAGTGATGAGCTTCTTGTTTAACTGGACAATAGACTCTAAATAGTAAAGTCTAGAGGTAAATAAATGATAAAAACGGATTTACATTTTGAAAGAGGCTTGAAAGAGATAACAATCTCTCTGGAGATGCAATATCGCAAAGATGCAATAAAGTTTTTTATTGAGGTTGTGGAAAATTGGCTTGTCCCTGGAAAATCTCTCTATATATCGAATTTTGAGTCGACAAGGGAGGGTTCTAACCTGTTTTGTAGAGCTGTAATTATTCCAATTTCATCAGACGAGGGTGACGCAGTTTGTGAAAATTTTATCCTCTTGGAGGACGAAATAAAATTAGGAATTAGTTCGGCATACCATGCTAAAAAGCTTTTGGAGTTGAAAGGTCTTTTTTTTGAAGAGAAAGAGAGATTGGTTAGAGAGGCTATTGCGGAAAAAGTGGCAAAATTTCCCCACTATTTTGATTATGACATTTTTTCTTTAATGCAAAAATTTTTAGTCACCGTGACGGAATCTTATAAAAATGGCAGATCTTGTAAGTTGCTTGAGCGAATTATATGTAACTGTTACCTCATCTCACAAAAAATTCAAGATGCTGTTGAAGAGGCTCCCCAAGATAGATATTTTTATTTGAAGCTCTTTCCCATCTTTTGCTCGACCCCTTTTGGAGAGAAAATGATTTTAGGCTGTTTTGTGGGAATGAATTTTTTAAAAAGGGCAGAGGTCTTGGAAGATAGGCATGTTCTTAGGGGTGTAAGAAAATATTTTCCCGAGGTAAATGTTGTCCAAGGCTCCTATTTTGTCAAGAAAACGGATAAATCACTCCTCTTTTATCTAGAATTAGAAGGGGAAGAGTCGTTTAGTTTTAGTCAAATTGCCCTATTAAAAGCAGAGTTGAAAGAGCAGGTAAAAAATTCGATTGAGAGTCTATTGCCTCCAGTGTTCATGCCTCGTAATGAAGAAGAGGTGATGAAATATATAGTTACCTTGAGTCAGCAAGTTACATCTGTAAAAGATCTGCCTCAAATTGTTATTATGTTTAACGAACAAACCGATGAGGATCTTCACTTTACCCTGCTTATGGGAAGGCCTCTTTTTGAAAATGGCTATTCGATAGAAAAAATCCTTCGCGCAGAGGGCTTTCAAATCGAAATTGAGAAAGTTCGACATGCAGGCAGTTTGAGAAAAAATGTCTCTAAAGAGGTGTGTCAAATTAAAATTTCCATCCCTAAAGGGGAGTTTTTACGAGAAGATTTTGCCCTCGATCTTTATAAAGCTCGCCAAATGATTGTTAGTTGGCTAGAAAAGCAGCTTGGACCTGTTCGCGACTATAATGGCGGGATGATCTCTAGGCAAATGTCATAGAGGGTGGACAATGATCAGATCTATCGGAGCAATCTTGTGGCGAAGGCGCCAATTTTCTAAATGTATCGATAGGCCATTAGCGCGGATGATCCAAACATTATCAAAGTCCCTAACAGCAATTCCTAAAAGTTCATAGTTGTTATCATTTTCTTCAAAGGCATAAATTGCTCCGGCAGGAAATAGGGTAGCGAGTTGTTTTGTTAATTCACCAGTTCTTGCCCCTATTTCCACAATAATGGGATAGGGAGACCCGAAAATAGGGGCAAAAAAGAAAATTGCGAGAAAAAATTTCATACATTGCTAGTTTCAAGGAAAATCATGATTTAATTCAAAAAGTTATGCAAGATTTTTGAAAAATTATTTGTTTGTTTTCTTTCATTAAGGTATGATTTCTGCAAAAAAATAATATAAGGAGTTTATTTATGAGTTCATTATCAAGATTACGAGGCGATTTTTGGAGGGGTGTTGAAGAGACTTTTTCAGGCTATAAACCTGAGGAGCCAGTTGTAATTAGAGGAAGGACCGTTTGTGATAAAGCTAAAGAGCTCCAAAAGAAGATGTTTTCGAGTTGTAACAAATCAGAAGAGTATGTAAAGATTTTTTTAAGGACACTCCCCGAGCTTCCCAAACGGGTCCTCGATTTAGGTTGCGGAATCGGGAGCAATACAAGATGGATGACTAAGAGCGGGGCTCATGTGACAGGGATTGATAGCGACGGCGATCTCCTGGATCAGTATTTAAAAATCTGTCGTCGGAAAGAGTGTCCCATCGAAAATGTTCGACTCAGACTTTGTGACATCACGAGATTGGAATCTTATGGAGAAAATTTTGAGCTTGTTGTGGCAGTCGATATTTTGCCCTATGTGGAACCTACGAGTTTAAAAAGTGTCATGGAAAAGATACGAAATTGTATGGCTAATGGGGCTATTTTAATTGGGACTATTTTTACAACCGATGACGGTGGCGATTCGTCTGCTATGGAGTTGACGTGTAAATTAGGAGGGCATTATTACTTGGGTGGAAAGGACTTTGTTTCTGAGCTCCTTTCTAGATCAGGATTTTTGCTTAACGAGGTTCGACTTAGACCGGAGGGTGGAGTGAGTTTTATAGCAAGTAAGCAATAAGAATTTCTTTCATATCTTGCTCATTTAGAATTATTTAAGGATGAAATTTTCAATTAAATAAGTATAAAACCTTGCGCGCAATTAGAGAACTGAGCCCTCTTTTGCGCAAGGCTCCGCCTAATTGAACTAAAATGATTTTGCTGCGAAAAATCTGGGTAACATTCATTTGGAAGCGGTATATAAAATGCGTTGCTAGAAAATAGTAGAGAAGCATGCCCCCTTTTGAAAGGTCTGCCATGTCCGAAGGCCGGGCAGGCAATGGGTCAATTCTAAAATAACGCCCAACTACTTTAAAGAATCGGGTAAAATATAAAACTGAGGCAGCAAATCAGGTGATTTTGTAAGATATAAGATCAGTTAATAATAGTTTATAGGTGGTAGGAGATGACGTTAAAGATAGAACCTTCAATGATTGCGGCCGATTGGGCAAGAATGGGAGAAGAGGTAAAGGCTTGCGCGCGTGCGGGGGCAAAGGTGTTGCATTTGGATGTGATGGATGGACATTTTGTGCCGAATTTGACAATGGGGCCGGCAATGGTTTCAGCAATTAGGAGGGCTTCACCAGAACTGATTCTGGATGTTCATCTTATGATGTATAACCCCGATGGCTATATTGAGAATTTCGTAGCTGCAGGTGCTGATGAAATTACCTTTCATTTAGAAGCTACAGAAGAGGTGGAGCACCTAATAGAGTATATTCATAAGTGTGGAAAGAAGGCTGGCCTTGCAATAAAGCCTGAGACTTCTGTCTCCCTTTTGTTAAAATATATGGATAAAGTTGACAAGTTATTGATCATGACCGTAGAGCCAGGTTTTGGTGGTCAAGAGTTTATGTCTGATATGCTTGAAAAGGTTCAGTTTTTAAGAGAGACTGCCCAGAGGTTAGGAATATCTGTAGACATTCAAGTCGATGGGGGGATTAATTACGAGACAGGTAGGCTATGTGTAGAAGCTGGGGCCAATCTTTTGGTCACTGGAACCCATTTCTTTATACAGCCTGATAGGAAAGAGGCTTTTTCTAAATATATGGAGCTTAGCAGGTTGGTCAAATGAAGAGGATTTGTACGATTGGCGGAGGAACGGGAAATTTTGTTGTTCTTAGAGGGCTAAAAAAGTATAACGATTTAAATATCAGTGCGATTGTCTCTATGGCAGATGATGGGGGGAGCACGGGTATTTTGCGCGACGAGCTCGGTGTTTTGCCAGCAGGGGATGCAAGGCAGTGTATTGTAGCCCTTTCAGATTCCTCAAAATTAATGAGAAATTTGATGAATTATAGATTTGAAAACGGGGGGCTTCGCGGACATAGTTTTGGGAACCTTTTCCTTTCTGCTCTCGAAAAAGTGACAGGGAGTTTTGAGAGGGCGATTGAAGAGGTCGGAAAAATTTTGAATATTCGAGGGAAGGTAATCCCTGTAACTACGCAGCAAGTCCACTTGAAAATGGTTTTAAAAAATCGTACGGTTCTTGAGGGGGAAAAGGAAATTTATCTCTCGCAAGATATTGATAAGGGATACAAAAGTATTTATTTAGAACCTCATCCGACTGCAAATCCTCATGCTATAGACGCCATTATGAATGCAGACGTGATTGTGATTGGTCCTGGCGGATTACACACTTCTCTCATTTCTAACCTTCTTGTTGAGGGGGTTGCGGAGGCTGTTATACAGTCTAAGGCGATTAAAATATTTGTTGTCAACTTAATGAATCGGAAGGGACAAACCACCAACTACCAGGTTAGTGACTATATTAAAGAGATCAGTAAGTTTACTAAAGGGGATGTTTTCGACTATATTTTAGTGAATAGTGAAGAGCCCCCTGAGGAATTGATCGAAGTATATAGAGAAGAGGGGGAGCTTGTAAAAAATGACATGGATGATCCTAGGGTAATTGAAATCCCTATGCTTGGAGGCTTGCAAAAAGAGGAGGGGAATGATCTAATGAAAAGAAATTTAATTAGACATAACTCAGATAAGTTAGCGGAAGTGCTTATGGGAATCGTAGGAAAGGTGGGGGATCCGTGCTGCTCATTTTCGATTTAGACGATACTTTGATCCCTACTTCCAGGGAGATTACCCCTAAAAAATTAGAGCTTGCTTTGGCTAAAATGATAGATAATGGACTGGCTGTCTCTTTTGACGAGGGGAAAAAAAAGCTTTTAGCCATGAATGAAACCGCAAGTCGCAGTAGGGATGTCATTATAGAGTTTGTTGAGGACTTGCAAGGCTCTGAGATGGATAAAGTGATTGGACTTAATGCGTTAGAGGGATCTCTTGGCGGGATCGAAGTTACGATTGAAGAGGGATTAAATGAGTTTTTAAAAGGACTTGGCAAAAAACATTCTTTGGCGATAGTAACAGGTGGGAGCGATAAGGTTCAGCACGAGAAGCTTGATCTATATAATATTGATAGGCAGTTATTTAAGGAAATATTAGTTGCCAAATGGGGAGAGAAAGGGTCTGCATATTGTGCTTTAAAAGAAAAATTTGGTCCTTTTATTGTGGTAGGAGATCGGATCGGAAATGATTTATGTGATGCAAAAAAGCTTGGGGGGATTACAATACATATTCGGCAGGGAAGAGGGGCGTATGAGCCGGAAAATCATCCTGACGTAGATTTTACAATTGGAACAATAAAAGAACTAACAAAAGTTTTGGAGAGAGTATGACATCAAGTAATCAAATTACACCTGGAATGACTATATCTTTTGATGGAAAGATTTATAGGGTCGAATCTTCTGTGAAAGTGACAGTGGCAAAAGGTTTGCCGTTTATTAAAACAAAACTTAAGAATTTAATGACGGAAGAGGTTTTAGAAAAAAACTTCAAAACTGATCAAGCTGTTGATGAAGTAAAACTCAATGAGCGGAGGTTGGAATATCTGTATTTGGAGGGAAACCAACATCTGTTTTTAGATATAGACAATTTAGAGCAGGTTCTTGTCCCTAATGATGTTGTAGGAGATAAAGTAAATTATTTAAAAGAGGCTGTAGGGGTAAAAGCACTTCTTTATGGAGATACCGTGTTTTCTGTAGATTTGCCGCAATTTTTAGAATTGATGATTGTAAAAACAGAAGATTTAGACGCATCAAATGTGATGTCTGCCTCAAATCGTTTAGCAATTTTGGAGACAGGGGCAAAAATAGAGGTCCCAATGTTTATTGAAAGTGGCGATATTATTAAGGTCGACACTAAAGCAGATGAATATGTACAGAGAGTTTAAATGGATTTAAAACAAATAAAAGAACTCATACAGCTTTTAGAAAAATCTGGTCTAAATAAGTTGACGATCAAAGAGAAAGGGATGGAAATTTCCTTAGAAAAGGGAGATTTAGTCCAACATACCAAAAGAGATTCGCAAGTTGTTATTCACTCAACCTCTGAAGCGCCTATGAAGCCTGCGGTGACAGCACAATCGGATGAGGAGTGCGATCACAAAAATCATGTGAAGTCACCTATGATTGGAACTTTTTATAGATCTCCAGGCCCGGGCAAGCCTAATTTTGTTGAAGAGGGGCAGATGGTAGAAAAAGGGCAAGTGCTTTGTATCATCGAGGCTATGAAAGTAATGAATGAAATAAAAAGCGATAGAAAAGGGCTTTTATCAAAAGCTGTAGTGGAAAACGGCCATCCAGTAGAATTTGGCCAACCTTTATTTGTAATCGAGTAGGTATGAAAAAAGTATTAATTGCCAATCGTGGAGAAATTGCGGTACGAATTATTCGTGCATGCCATGATTTGGGAATTTCTACTGTTGCGGTCTATTCAGAAGCAGATAGAGAGGCCTTGCATGTGTTGCACGCCGACGAAGCTGTCTGTATTGGACCTGCTCCCTCAAGCCAGTCCTATCTAAAAATACCAAGCATTTTAGCAGCTTGTGAAATAACCGGAGCCGATGCAATTCACCCAGGTTATGGATTTTTAAGCGAAAATGCAAAATTTGCTGCAATTTGTGAAAATTGTGACATTGTTTTTATTGGGCCAAATTCTAAATCGATTGCCCTGTTGGGGGACAAATCAAAGGCTAAAGAAATTGCAAAAAAGGTCAAGTGTCCTGTCATTCCAGGATCAGACGGAATTGTTCCTACAGTTGAAGAGGGGCTTAGAGAGGCTAAAAAAATCGGATTTCCTGTCTTTATTAAAGCTACAGCTGGCGGTGGAGGTAAGGGGATTCGAATTGCAAAAGACCCAGAGGATTTTGTAAGAATGTTTGAACAGGCCAGAGTTGAGGCTGAAAATGCATTTGGAAATCCTAGCGTCTACTTAGAAAAAATGATTGTAAATCCTCGTCATATAGAGATTCAGGTTTTAGGGGACAAATTTGGACATTATGTTCATTTAGGGGAGAGGGATTGCTCTATACAACGAAGAAGACAAAAGCTTATCGAAGAGAGCCCAAGCCCGCTGCTTTCCTCGAGCATGCGAAAAAAAATGGGTGAGGCTGCTGTTAGAATCGTTAAAGCTGCCGGATATCATACTGTGGGAACGGTAGAGTTTTTGCTGGATGAAGGGGGTGATTTTTACTTCATGGAGGTAAATACCCGGATTCAGGTAGAGCATACAGTTACTGAGGAGCTTACTGGGATCGATCTTGTAACTGAGCAAATTCGGATAGCTATGGGAGAGAAATTAGGTATAAAGCAGGATGATGTAGAGTTTAAGGGCCATGTGATGGAATTCCGTATCAATGCTGAGGATCCCCATAATGAATTTATGCCATCACCGGGAAAGTTAGAGTATTTTATTGCATGTACAGGTCCGCATGTCAGAATCGATAGCGCGTGCTACCCTGGTTATAAAATTCCTCCCCACTACGATTCAATGATTGCTAAATTGATTGTTCGGGGAAAAGATAGAGAAGAGACCATTGCAAGAGCAAAAAGAGCTCTACGCGAATTTCATATCGGCGGAATCAAAACAACGATTCCTTTTCATAAGTTTATGCTTGAGAATGAAAGGTTTTTGTCGGGTAAATACCCAATTACATTTATTGATAGTCTAATTGCCGAAGGGTGCACATTTAAAAATGACTAAAAAGGGCCTCAAAGGGGTTATTTTATCAGGTGGCAGCGGAACGCGCCTCCTTCCCCTAACACTTGTAACTAGTAAACAATTACTTCCAGTTTATGACAAACCCATGATCTATTATCCCCTAGCGATTTTAATGATGGCTGGGATTAGAGATGTGATGATTGTTTCAACTTCGCAAGATCTCTATAGATTCCAAAGACTTTTTGAAGATGGAAGTCATCTTGGATTGAGAATTTCGTATGGAGTACAAGAGGAGCCCAAAGGGATAGCGCACGCCCTTCTTGTAGCAGAGGAGTTTGTTGGCAATGATCATGTCGCCCTTGTTTTAGGGGATAATATTTTTTATGCGGAGACTCTTCATAAGACTTTGGCTAAAATGAGTCATCCTGAAGTTGGCGCAACGATTTTTGGATATGAAGTGCATAGTCCTGAGCGCTACGGGGTTCTTAGGTTTGACGAGGCGGGTAAGCCTATAGAAATTCTTGAAAAACCCAAGCACCCTCCGTCGAATTTCGCAGTTACAGGTCTTTACTTCTATGATGATCAAGTGATGGAAATTTGTAGAAACCTCAAGCCTTCAGGAAGAGGTGAATTAGAAATTACCGACGTAAATAATGTCTATCTCAAGAAAGGGGAGCTTGGCGTTGTTAAGCTTGGCAGAGGCTCTGCCTGGTTTGATTCAGGAACCTTTGAAGACCTTCAAAAGGCCTCTACCTATGTCCAAATCATCCAAGAAACACACAATATCAAAATCGCCTGCATCGAGGAAATCGCTTATAATAAGGGTTATATTGGTAAAGAACAGCTCCAAAAGCTAGCTGATTTGCAAAAGAAAAGCTCCTATGGGGAATACTTAGGCAGACTCTTAGATCGCGCTATCTAGAATGAAAATTGCTTCTAGAAAAGGCTCTAAAATTATGTGAGGGAAACTCAGGTGAATTTGTTGCTATCCCCCAGGGCGTAAAATCAGGAGGGAGTGTGATTGTGCTTATTAGAGTGTTGGTTGCTGTGGAGACAATATAAACTACATTAGTTAGTTCATCGTTTACGTAATAAAAGTTGCCGTTTGGCGTAAAGGCAATCCCAGTCAGGGCTGCAAGGGATCGAAAAATGCCACTGACTGTTTGAGAGAGGGTGTTGGTTGCAGTTGAAAGAATTGAAACTACGTTAGTATTGTAGTCAGTTACGTAATAAGAGGCTCCATCTTGAGAAAAAGCAATGCCATACTGTCCATTATTTTCTAGATTAACTGTTTGAGATAGGGTGTTGGTTGCAGTTGAAAGAATTAAAACTATACCAGTAAGGGCGTCAGTTACGTAATAAGAGGTTCCATCTGGTGAAAAAGCAATAGCGATCGGTTCTATGGAGGGTAGATTGACTGTGTGAGTGAGTGTATTGGTTCCAGTTGAAACGATGTAAACTACGCGATTTTCGATATCGGTTACGTAATAATAATTGCCATCAGGAGAAAAAGCAAGACCTACAAGTCCTGCACCTGGTTCAAAAATGGTATCTATGGTTGTTATTAATGTATTATCTAAAATATTAACAACATAAACAGCATGATTAGCGATACTTACTATATAATAAGATGTTTTATCTGGAGAGATTGCGATTCCATCACAATTATCCCAAAGATTTTCGGGATTAATCGAGATGGAGGGTGAGTCAGATGTTATGTATTCACCGGAAACAGTATATTTCAAAACGGGACCTGCAACGCTTGTGATATAGACGTCATAGGCGGAGAGGGGGAGAGCGCAGCAGGTGAGGAAATAGAGGATTTTTTTCATTGGGGGCTCCTTAGAAGTGGATGGCTGCTGTGAGAGTAAGGCCTTGGGTAAATAGATCGGCTGGTGCGGCTGATATGCCTACAAGGGTGTCATCGAGAAGTTTGCGCATCATGTTTTGGGCCCAGTAGATGGAAAATTGGTAGCTGAGAGAGAGGTCTAGGTAGCAAGAATTGTTGCAGAAGTATCTAGCCCAACCAAGGCCGAGATCAAGCGAGGCGCTTGGGCGAACTGCGTGGTAATTTTTGTAGGAGGTTTTATAAGGACCAGGATTGAAGGCGGTTGAGGCGATATCTTCGCTATGTTTTATACTTGTGTAAGTTGTGTAGAGCAGCGCTAGCGAGCCTTTTCCATTTATGTAAAAGTCCCAGGGGAGCAAGCGGAGGCATTCGCCACCTGTGATCAATCCGATTCCCCAAGAATTTGAGTGATTGCGAGAATCGATGGGCTGAGAGGGAAGGCTCGTAAGTTGTCCAGCGGCTTCAGTGAGAGAGATCTTCATTTCTTGAGAGATAAACGCAAGTTCCAATCCTCCCATTGCTGAAAGAATCAAGCTTTTTCCTTGATACCAAGGTCTTCCAGCTGTTAGATCTAGTGTATTCATGTTTAATGTCCAATGCGATGAGATCGAGCTTGCAGCGAGTGCCTGCCCTGAAGAACTCCCTTGCAAGAACCAGTCATTCACTACAAATACAGAAGTTCCTGCAGTTGTAGTAGTCGATCCAGCGGGTAGAGTCCCACCTGAAGCAGAGTGCAATCCACTTGAGCCTACATGCGCATGCGTCCACGTGTATTCAGCTTTGCTTACCCACTCATTTGCGTGAATCGATCCAATACCAACTTTAAAGCCTGGCTCATAGTTAAATGAGGGGAAATAGGACGATGTCTTTGTTGAATAATAAAGGGTAGAGCCATTAAGAACTCCATTTGTTGCAATTTCTAACCCCTCTTCTGATAGGTACCAATAGGTAAAAGATGCATCAGCAAAAAAGCTCTCTTCTGCAAGCCACTTCTGTGTTAATTTATGCGAAACAGCAACTGCAGCTGGAGCATTATAGCTTGGCGAATAATCTTGTCCTAGAATTTCTCTTTGTTGACCAGAGAGCCCATGTACAGAAAGTCCAATAAGACAGGCAAGTAAAGTCGTTTTACGGGGAAACATAGACGCTCCAAAAAAGTGATAAAGCACCAAACTAATTAAAAAAGATTTAGGTGTAAAGATTTTTTACAAAAGGGCTTTAGGTTTGCGCTTCGACCGAAACGGCTTTCTGAGTGATTTATGGCTGTAGATCACTTCGTATACATTGGTGATAGACATAAAAGCGTTTTGATCAATTTTAAGAATGAGCTCTTTGAGGTCAGAGAGGTCGAGACGCTCTACAATAACGTTGAGGATGTTTCGCTCCTCACCTGAGTACCCACCTCTTCCTGGGCTTATTGTAAGGCCGAGGCCTAGCTCTTGAAGAATAGCCTCTCCAAGCTCATGGGACTTGGCTGAAATAACCGTTACACTTTTGATTTCATCAAGCCCTACAATCACAAGATCAATCATTTTGAAAGCTACAATGTAGGTGAGTAAAGATTTTACCGCCATGTGCCAATCAAGGAATATTAATCCGTAGCTTGTAAAAACGAAGAAATTAAAGACAAGGACGACTTGCCCAACAGTGAAACCAAAGCGCTTGTTGATAATAATTCCAAGGATTTCACTCCCGTCGGTGCAGCCCCCGTATCGAATGATTAATCCCGCTCCAATTCCTAAAATCGCCCCTCCAAGGGCTATAATTTCGATGGAATCTCCTGTAAAGGGGGGGACGATTTCCAGCCAGCTCAGAAAAAAAGCAAAAAATGCGATTGCAATCAGCATCTGGATGACAAATGTACGTCTAATAAACTTATAGGCAAGGTAGACAAAGGGGATGTTGAGTAAAATGAGGTAAAGAGAGATAAAACTGTCGCTTGTCAATCTTCCTAAAATAAGGGCAATACCTACGACACCACCGTCAATCAAATGGTTCGGATAGAGAAAGACTCGAATGGAGAGGGCACCTAAAAAGGCTCCTAGTGCTATAGCAAAGTACTCGCCGATGAGTCTTAGTGGTTTCTTTTTGTTGATACCAAGGTGTGCCATAAGATCCATTTAATAATAAAAAGAAACGCGAGGGACGGGACTCGAACCCGCAACTTCCAGCGTGACAGGCTGGCGCTCTAACCAATTGAACTACCCCCGCATTGGGTATGGGCGCAAAGGGATTTGAACCCCTGACCGCCTGTGTGTAAGACAGGTGCTCTACCGCTGAGCTATACGCCCTCAACGTAATAGTCGAATATCATAGACGAATATCCTATTTTTTCTCAAGAGGAATGTGAAAAATATACCGCTTCCAAATGAATGTTACCCAGATTTCTTTACATGCGCTTTATCTTTAAATTAGACGTAAGTCGATGCCGAGGGCGCGCTCTATTTGAAAACTAGGTAAGCTAGAGGCAAGTATAAAGAGGAAGAAGCAGGTAATGAAAGATGGATAGGATTCATTTGGAAGCGGTATATAGTTAAAATAATTTCCCCGAATTGTTAATATCGTGGCATTCCTGTAGTATTTAAGTTCTTAAATAAATTTTAATGAAATTTCGCTTATTCTAGGGGTTTGTTCATGTTTATAAATGCGGCATTAAATTTAGAACACTTTAGTTGTCAAAAGGATATTACTGTTTTTCAGTTAGATGGAAAGCAACAGACTACGATATCAACTTTTATGGTTACAAGGTTTTCTCTGTTAGACAATCAGTTTGCTAAAGTTGGATATCGATCCGTTTTCGAGATTGCGGCAAGTTGTGTCGCACTGTTCAAGGTATTTGTCCCTCTTTTTAACATTGTGGTAGTTAAATTAACGAAAAACACAATATTAAAAAATTTAGGGAGCGGAATAACAGTTTGTACCTCTTTGATGAATAAAGTAGTAGATAAAATTTTAAATCAGGCAGGCCTTCTTATTAATACTGCTTGTTTGATTTCTTATATTGTGATGATAGCTTTAGGGAATGTTTTGGTGGGGGCTTTTGGGATCGCAGGATTGGTTTTAATAGTTATAAAAGAGAAGGGGTATCTACCAGGCCGTTTAGAAAGAGGATTGGTTCCTTTTGAGCTAATCAATAGTCTCATAGTCTCTTGGACTACTCCCCGGATGTTATTTTTTAAAGCAATAGCAATAGGAGGCGCTTTATATGGGATATTTAATTATTTAGAAAAAAATAGTGCTTTTGATTTTTTGAGTTCAAAGTTTATTGCAACTGAAGGCTATGTCGATGCTCCCATGGTTCGATTTCCTGAAAATTGGGAGGAGATAATTCAGGGGGGGGATTTTAGAATTGATTTTCGAGCAATGCATTCAAAAAATCTTAATGAGGCATTCTCAAGTGAGGACAAAGCAGAATTAGATGGAATAGATATTAGAGAACTCTACGATAGTGTTGAGGGCCGAGTTAGAGCACTCGGTATTCCAATTAATCTAGAGGGATGGCAGCTTATCAAAGATGCGGTGATTTCAGATTTCTTGCGAGATGCCAGACCGATTAATTTTGACCACGGACGAGAAATTCTAAAGATGGTTTTGTATAAGATGTCACGGAGTGATGATGAAAAATTTGAGGCGGATGTAAAGGAGCTTTCTGAAATTGGTGGGGCTTGTGTTACAGGTTGGTTTCGAGAAATTGGATATATGCTCGATCAAAAATCAAAAACAGATATTGCTTGGGTGGTTCATCACCGTTTGGCAGAGATGCGAGAGGACTTCATCAAGGAAGGAATTAGAAAATTCAACGAAAAAATTCATGCCCACCACCCAGGGCTCTCCTTAGATGCTGTAGGAGGAGAGAATAATGTCCACCTTTTTTTGGAAACAGCGACTGTGTTAGCCCATAGGTGGCCTACAAGGGCAGCGCAAATGAATTTTTCTATGAATGGAAAAAGCATTCTTATGAAATTTTTGCAAACCCCTGATTCTTCTGATATTAATAAAAAATTCGAAATGAACATTAGAAATGCAATAAATTCGTTTAGAAATGTTAATGTTCCCTTAAATGTGAGTATTCCTCACTTTGTGGGTAGAATTGATAGATTTCTAAAGAGCTCCTATACAATTGATGCAATTTGCGAAAGTTTTTATTGTGAATGGGACCCCATTGCCTCTTGGTTAGCTAGCTTAGAATCGAAGGGAATTGAGGTTTTGGAACAAGATGAAGAAGGGCAAGATCAGTATAAGTCATTGCTTGTAGGAACAAATCCTGACAGCTCTCCATGTTTAACAAAAGAAGGGGTCTTGCTTCTCTTGTGGGATCTTGGTATTATTCAGCCTATATGATTAAGAGAATTCTCCTTTTGTTTATCTGCATTGCGTGTAGTCCCAGCTCCAGAGAGGAGTATCAACTTGAGGGAGAAGATATTGCTAGAGGAATTACGAAAATTCTTCAGAAAGTATCTTCTGCAAGCGATTTAAAGCGGGAGGGGGTGAGGTTGAAAAAGGAGTATGCCAAGTTAGTGGCTTTGATGATAGCTGCAAAAAAGGATGAAGGGAGGTTGGAGGATTCTGATTCAGAATTTGTCCGGAGTACTACAGCAAGTGACGCCCTAAAGGCTGAGTTTATGAGGGTATATCAATTGGAGGGGTGCCAGGAGCTAGTGGAGCAGATAAGTCGCGAAAGTCTGCACAAGCTTGATTTATATCACTTGCGCTCGGACGGGTCATAAAAGGAAATTTTTCATTTAGGGATTCGAAAATCGGTTTGTGGACTCTGTGATGGGTGTGATCGGTAAGATCTTCCACATGAATTGGAACGCATGTAATAAACCCTTCAGTCAATAATTTAATATCACTTTCTTCCCCTTCATCATGATAGTCCCAGCCGTCAATCATTGGGTACTTACGAGTTCCTTTTAAACTTGTATCACTTCCAATACGGACATCCCAATAGCTTCTCCCTTGTTTTGCCATTTTAAACCCTACAATTCCATCGGTTTCTGTGGAAGGGAAATTAACATTCATGAGGGTCCCTTTAGGAATTGGATGGAGCATGAAGTGTTTCACCACTTCTGAAATATAGGGCTCTACCTTTTTAAATTTTTCAGGCCCCTCTTCATACATGCAGGAGAAGGCGATCGCTGGAATTTTACAGAATGTAGCTTGAATCGCAGCACCTACTGTGCCGCTATACATGATATTTCTCCCTGCATTGCTTCCGTTATTAATTCCGGAGATAATGAAGTCAGGCTCTTGTTTTAATACGTAGTGAAGGGCAAATTTAATGCAATCGGCAGGAGTACCAAAGACTCGCCAAGCTTCTACCCCATTTTCCCAAGGATGTTTTTCGGCTTCGATGATCCGGGCTTTCGGAAGTGAAATTCCAACCCCTTTACAAGACTGATCTTCTGCAGGTGCAACAATTGTAATGTCAGCGATAGGAGCTAAGGCTTCCCAGAGCGCGTGGATGCCAGGGGCATCAATTCCATCGTCGTTACAAAGAACTATTTTAGGTCTCTTCATTATACCTCTCCGTTGTCCTTTTTGTCATAGCTGAAACTAGCCAAATTGTAAATGAGCTAATTAAAAATCCGGGTATAAGTGTCGGAATATCAATTGGAATAAATTTATTTAGTAGGGGCCAAAAGCCTGCAATAAAAGCGCCAGAAATAATGCCTGCGCATGCACCCGCTCTTGTTGTGCTTTTAACATACAGGCTGAAAATGACTAACGGTCCAAAAGAGGCGCCAAGACCGAACCAGGCGTATGAAACGATTGAAAAAATAGAGCTAGAGGTTGTAATAGCAATGAAATAGGAAATTGCTGCTATGATTAATACGCTGATTCTTGAAACAGATAAAAGTTTTCTGCTTGAGGCATCTTTATGGAGCATTTTTTTATACAGATCTTCTGTTAAGTTAGATGCGAGCACCAAAATTTGTGAATCCATGCAAGTGATTGTAGCTCCTAAAATTGCGCATAAAATAAATGCGCCAATAAAGGGGGAGAAGAGGGAAGTCACCATATTTACGAAAACAAGTTGATCATCAACAAGGCCTGTTTTTGCAAAAAATGCGACTCCGATTAGACCAACGATTGTAGCCGCTGTTAAGGATACAATCTGCCAAGATATTCCAAACCATTTAGATTTAGGCATTTCTTCTACATTTTTAATTCCCATGAATTTCGTAAGAATATGAGGCATTCCAAAATAGCCAAGCCCCCAGCTTGTCATCAAAGAGAATATTTTGAAAAGGGTTAAAGGGGAGGTGTCTGGAACAATCCCTTGAAAATTAAGGGCGGAAATTCCCCCCACTTTAGGAAGGACATAAATAGGAACGATGACAATCGCAGAAATAAGAAAAATTCCTTGAAAAAGATCGGTCCAGGCTAAAGTTACATAACCACCAATAAACAAGTAAGGGATAATGATTAAGATTCCAATAGAGACCCCTAAAGTGTAGGGAAGCCCAAAAAGAGTTTCGATGAGGAGCCCAAGTCCAACAAGACCTCCCGAAATATAAACTGTGTAGTAGACAAGAGATATTAAAACGGTTGTCACTCGGAGAAAGCCAGAAGTGTCTTGAAATCTACTTTCAAAAAATGATGGAAGTGTAAGGCTGTTATAGTGTTCTGTCATTTTTCTTAACTTTGGAGCCACATAATGCCAATTTAAAAACATAAAAAAGGTGAGGCCGACTGCCACCCAAATATTAATGAGACCCGTCGAAAAAATTACAGCAGGGTAGGCCATAAAAATCCAGCTGCTCATATCGCTTGCGTGGGCAGCAAGCGCTGTGATCCAGAAATTCATTTTGCGGCTACCTAAAATAAAGTCAGTTGATGTTTGATGCTTTAGGTGAGATTTGTATCCGATAAAGACTAGAATACTTAAATAGAAGAGAAGGGCTAAGAATTGCATGTATAAATACCTATTTTTTTAGAGCTTTATCGGACCCATAATTTTGTCCGGCGTGTGATAAATTTGTTCTTACATGGGGGAAAAGATCTTCAATTTGAGAGACAAGCTCCTTCACTTTTTTGCGCATAGAATTTTGCCCTACAGGGCATTGGCAAGTCATGCGAAAAAACCCTTGCTCTCTGGCAAATTCTATAATTAAAGATTCTTTTACTAATAGGAGTGGTCGAATGATCGTCATTCCGTAGGCGTGCATAGTGATTTTTGGGAGATTTGCAGCAAATTCCCCCTTGTGAAATAGATTCATTAACAGGGTTTGGATGCTGTCATCTAGATGATGCCCGAAAGCCATTTTTTCATACCCAAGAGCTTTTGCATGATTAAATAACAGTGTTCTCCTCTGCCTTGAACAGCTGTAACATTCAAGCTTGGAAAGATCTGCCTGAGGAGAATCAATTAAAGTGAGAGGAACCCCTAAATCATCACACATTTTTTGAAGGAAATTTGAGGTGATAGCAGGTCCGCAAGAAAAGGTCCCTTGTACATGAAAGGCGTGTAAATCAAATTTTGGAAACCCCCTCCCTGAGACAAGATGTAAGAGGTAAAGGAGGGTTAAAGAATCCTTTCCCCCGCTCAGAGCTACAGCAATTTTCCCATCACCCACAAGGTCGAAGTTGTAAAGGGCTTTACGGAATGAACTTTCGATTATACTTTTAGTAGACATGCTGGTAGTATAAAGCTTTAATGAATTATTGGGTATAAGGTTATGAAGCGAGAAGTAGGAAGAAATGATCCTTGTCCATGTGGGTCTGGAAAAAAATTCAAAAAATGTTGTGGCAGCCCCAAACTCTCTGCCCGCAATATCCAGGTTGTAAAAAATGGACCAGCACCGTTTCTTGAAAAAATTTCCGAGCTTGCTCAAGAACTACCCGCACAAGCCCCTAGCTCTCTTGCAGGTAGGGTGGAAAATACTTTTCGCACACTTTCGCAAAAAAAAGATTGAAGCAAAAACGAAAAGTTTGATATAACAGATGCATTCTAGTATGCTGGAATAGCTCAATGGTAGAGCGCCCGACTTGTAATCGGATGGTTGAGGGTTCAAGTCCTTTTTCCAGCATACCTTTTCTAACTATCCCATCGGGGGAGTCGCATAGTGGCCAATTGCTCGAGACTGTAAATCTCGCGGACATCGTCCTTCGCCAGTTCGACTCTGGCCTCCCCCAATAGGTTTCAAAATTGAGTGATTCACTGTTTTTTTTGGGGTAAACCGAGCTATAGCTCGGTCAGTAGAGTTTAAGCCTGGTTTATAAAAGCGACTGCTTCGATAGGTCGGTGTCAAATTTCACAAATGAGTTGCCTTCTCCTGAGGGAATAGTTATATTTCTTGATCCTAGTAAAGGATGAATTTTTTATGCTTGAGTATATAAGTCCGATTGTTGAGGGGTTTTTCACAAGTGGTAGTTTGATTGTTGCGATCGGAGCGCAAAATGCATTTGTGCTGAAGCAGGGATTGATGCGGCATCAGGTGTTTATGACAGCGCTATTTTGTTTTATTAGTGATTCTCTTTTGATTATTTTGGGGGTGGCCGGTTTTGGAGCGGTGATAACGAGTAGTAAGATCCTTTTGTCGCTGGCTAAATGGGGTGGTGTAATTTTTCTTACTTGGTATGGGTTTAGGGCATTTAGAGCGGCGGTTTCTAAGGAAGGTGGGCGGTTAGAGGTGAGTAAAGGGCCTTTAAAGCCCTCTTTAAAAGAGACGATTTTGATTTTGCTTGCGGTGAGCTTTTTAAATCCGCATGTCTACTTGGACACGATTGTCTTGATTGGGAGTATTGGGGCTCAGTTTGAAGTTCAGGAGAGGCCCTATTTTATTTTGGGGGCGGTTTCAGCATCATTGATTTGGTTTTTTGGCCTTTGCTACGGGGCAAGGGGGCTTGCTCGATTTTTTGAAAATCCAAAATCGTGGAAGATTTTGGATTTTAGTATCGGGTGTATCATGTGGAGCATTGCCCTTTTTCTTGTTTTCGGCAATTCACTAGATAGCAATTAATCTCGATGGTTATCTCGAAAACCTGTTTTTCTTTTCTCTAGAAGAGGTTCCAGAACGAGAGGGTGCTCCTGGTTTTTGGTTGCCAGGTCTTGAAGGGGGTCTTCTATTATTTTGTTGTCTTCCCATAACGATCGGTTTGGCAGGAATTTTTGGATCGGGTTCAAAGCCTGAGATGGAGACTTTTTTAATCGGCTCTTTAAGAAGTTTTTCAATATCTTTTAACAGGGCGAGTTCGTCGATGCAGACCAGAGAGACCGCATTGCCTGTATGGCCTGCCCTCCCTGTTCGGCCGATTCGGTGAATGTAATCTGCTGCAACATGGGGAAGATCAAAATTTACTACATACGGGAGTTGGTCGATATCTAGGCCTCTAGCAGCAATATCTGTTGCTACAAGAACTTGAATCGAGCCCTCTTTGAAATCTTTTAGCGCTTTAGTTCGGGCTCCTTGGCTTTTATTTCCATGGATTGCAGCTGCTTGAATGCGGCTATTTTTGAAAAGTTCTTCGGTAAGACGGTTTGCGCCGTGCTTAGTTCTAGTAAAGACAAGAACTTGTTTCCATTTTTCCGTCGCAATTAAGTGTGATAGAAGCTTGCTTTTGTTTTTGCTGTCAACGGGATGGATAATATGAGAGACACTTGGTGCCGCTTCATTGCTTTTTGTTGCTTGGATTGTTTTAGGGGAGGTTAAAAAGCCGTCAGCGAGTTTTTTAATATCTGTCGGAAATGTAGCGGAAAAGAGTAGATTTTGCCGTTTTGGAGGTAAAAGTTTTAGGATTCTTCGAATGTCAGGGATAAATCCCATGTCAAGCATTCGATCAGCCTCGTCAAGGACTAATATTTCTACATGTGCGAGATTGATTGCTTTTTGTTCTACAAGATCAAGAAGTCTCCCTGGGGTTGCGACTACAATATCAACGCCATTGCGCAGTTTTGCAATTTGAGGGTTGATGCTCACTCCGCCAAACACCGCTAGAGACTTGAGTGGTAAATGTTTTCCATAGGTACGTACGCTCTCTTCTACTTGGGCCGCAAGTTCTCTTGTGGGAGTTAAAATAAGTGCTCTTACAGAGGGTCTCCCGGGTTTTACTCCCCGTTTAATTAAATTTTGAAGTAGGGGTAGGGTGAAGCTTGCTGTTTTTCCGCTTCCAGTCTGTGAACCTGCAAGTAAATCTGCCCCTTCAAGAATTAAGGGAATAGCCTCTTTTTGAATTTGAGTAGGAGTTGTATAGCCTTGATCCTCGATAGCTCGAATCAATTCCTCTAATAAACCAAAATTTTTAAATGACATTACATACTCCTGTATACGATTTGCGAAGATTGTATCATACTGAGGCAATATAAAGAAGGAACCTTTTGCTTTAAAAATCCCTGGATTTTAATTATATTTTTATTGAATAATTATCGCGCGATAAAAAAAAGGAGACGCATATTATGATTCCAGCAATAGATAGACCATCAGTAGATCTTAGGACATTACCAATGCATTCAAAGTGCACGGTTTTAGGATGTAGAAAAAAAGAGCTTACAGCTGCTATGATTTGTAGATGTCAAGCTACTATTTGCTCTTTGCATAAGGGTGAACACGGCTGCACTTTTGATTATCGTGCTGACAGGAAAGAAGAAGCAGGAGCTTCAAGATTCGTTGTAGAGCATTTTCATTCTAGATTTCAGGATGAAGTGTAATATTAGTTAATCAATGTAAAGAAGGAGGCTTTTTAAGTAGTCTCCTTCTCTGTGGTAGAGATTTATGGGGTGGTCTGCGCTGAGTCTGTGTCTGCTGATAAGTTTGACCCCTCTTTTTGCATCACTTGCTGCTTGAAAGACCACTTTTTGAAAGAGCTCTTCATCAACATGGTAAGAGCAACTACAAGTAAGGAGGAGAGAGCCCGAGGGCATTTTTTGAATCGCTTGTCTGTTGATCTCTTTATATCCCTTACACGCTGAGATGACATCCTGTTTCTTTTTTGCAAAAGCGGGGGGGTCGAGGATAACAATGTCGTAGGGAAGCGAAGGGGACTCTCTTAGAAATTTAAGGACGTCTTCTGCAAAAAGTTTGTTTTTTTCTGGATCGAATCCGTTGAGGAGAAGATTGTTTTTAGCAAGGGCGATCGCCTCTTTTGAAATGTCAATAGAGTGGACTTCAGAGGCTCCATGAGAAAGGGCTGCGATAGAAAATCCCCCTGTGTAGCAAAAACAATTTAAGATCTTTCTGTTTTTTGAATAGGAGCCAATAAGCGCTCTCATTTCTCTCTGATCAAGGAAAAAGCCTGTCTTTTGCCCCTTTAAATAAGAGATATTATATTTGGAGTTGTACTCGTTAATTTCAACAAGATCAGAAATTTCTCCAAATAGATTCCCTTCAAAAGGTTCTAGACCCTCCTCTTTTCTGGTGGGAAGTAGTGATTTTTCATAAATCCCTTTAATAGGGAGAAGTTGAGTGAGGTGAAGGAGGATTTGAGGTTTTAATTTCTCCATTCCTAGGGTTGAAATTTGAATAACAAGATAGTCTCCGTATCTGTCTACGATGAGACCAGGAATTAAATCGCCTTCACCATTGATAAGTCTATAAGCAGTTTCGGTCGGAGCAAAGAGTTTTTTTCGAAGAGCGATCGCATGTTTTAGATTTAAGAGTAAAGTTTCATAAGGGTCTGTAGGTCCAAAGCTGAGCATTCTGCCGCACAAGGAATTTTTTTGATTAAAATAGCCATAACCTAAAAGTTCATTTGCAAAACTATAAACAGGATAGACTTCACCATTAACAAATGAAGAGGGGAAAGATTGAATGGCTCCAGAAAAAATCCAGTGATGCTTTTGATGGAGAACTTTTTCTTTGTCCTTCTTGAGGATTATACCCGTTTTCATTCAACCAATAAAATATAAATTTAAAAGAAAAGGGAGAAAGAGTGTAAAAATCTTTCTCCCTAACAAAGTCGATCTTAGAGAGCGCTTACGTCAGTTGCTTCTGGACCTTTACGGCCGTTAGCAAGGATGTACTCAACTTGCTGACCTTCACGTAGAGATTCTGGATTTCCAATGATGTTTGTCATGTGAACAAACACATCTTTTCCACCTGCATCAGGTGTGATGAATCCGAAACCTTTTTGTTTATTAAAAAATTTAACTATACCTTTAGACTTATTGGACACTTTATTCTCCGTGTTTATATTTAAAATTGATTTTTTTTTGGGGATTTATAATGGAAGGGTATCTTGAATTGATAAAATTACTCTCTTATGAACTAAATTAAGGCACCATTGTAAAACAGACTTTCTTTTATTGTCTAGGATATTTTTTTTCTCTGAAAAAAACTCTGGAATAATAATTTTAAAGTAGGTGGTGTAAATTTATATGAGCATGACAAAAAAAGAGTTTAGACGTTCTACTATAATGTATTTAATTGCCTCTCTGTTTCTTATATACGAAATGGGGATTCAGGTCTCGCCAAGCGTCATGACCCACGATTTAATGAGAGATTTCCATGTAGATGCTGCATCTTTGGGAGTAATGGTCTCCTTTTATTTTTATAGTTATGCACTTATGCAAATACCCGCAGGGATTCTTTACGATCATTTTGGCCCCAGGACCTTGTTGACGGTAGCTTCCGTGTTATGTTCTTTAGGGACCCTTTTTTTTGCGGGAACCGAGACGGTCTATTGGGCAGCTTTTGGTAGATTTTTAATGGGGATAGGATCTGCTTTTGCGTTTGTTGGTGTTTTAGTTGTTGCAGCTAGGTGGTTTGATGGTTATTATTTTGCATTTTTAGTCGGGTTAGCTCAGCTGCTTGCTGTCTTAGGAGCAATTTGTGGCGCTGCCCCTCTTGCTAAAGGGGTAGATCTGATTGGCTGGCATAATATGATGTATCTTCTTGCAGCTCTTGGAGGTATGCTTGCAGTGCTCGCTATTTTCATTTTAGAGGACAGACCAAAGCACTTGCATCACGATGTCTTAAAGCCTGAGAAACACCTCTGGCTTCATTTAAAACAGATTGTTTGCCAAGGGCAGACTTGGGCGTTAGCGATTTATGCGTTTTCCAGTTGGGGGCCTGTCATTGTGTTTGCGGCCCTTTGGGGAGTTCCTTATCTTATGGTTCGCTACGGCATTACCAATGTAACAGCCTCTTTTGCTACTATGCTCATGCTTTTAGGCGGGGGGCTTTTTAGTCCTGTTATAGGATATTTGTCCAATCGAATGCAGAGAAGAAAGCCTCTTTTGTGGATCGGATCCTTTCTAGGTTGTTTAACAAGTTTCATTATGCTTTATATTCCTGGGATTCCCTTTTGGGGGGTGGCGGCTTTGCTCTTTTTAATGGGTGTAGGGACGAGTGTTCATACCCTTACGTTCGCAATTGTTCAGGACAATAACAAGCCCAGCGTTGCAGCTACTGGGATGGGGTTCAATAATATGGCTGTTGTGATTGGGGGGGCGGTTTTGCAGCCTTTGGTCGGATATATTCTGACCCGGCTTTGGGATGGTTCTTATGCAGGTGGGGTTCCTGTCTACACGATTTCAAACTACGAAAATGCACTCTTGATTATGCCAATTATATACATAATTGGTCTTATCTTTAGTTTAGCATTTATTAAAGAAACATATTGTAAATCAAATAATTCTTAGGTATAATAGGAGGTATGTCTTGGCGTTCCCTTCTTTTATTACCTGTTCTTGCTTGTTCCCAAAATTGGAATTGGGATGAGATTGACTTGTCGCAAGTCTCTTATCCTGAGTCATTTCTATGGGGAACTGCATCTTCAGAATATCAAATATCTGGTTCTAAGAGACTTCCGAATTGCCAGTGGGCAGAATGGGAAAAAAGAAATACAGTATCAGAGGAGTTGGCTTCGGGTTCTTCTATTCAGGGATGGGATCGATATGTGGAGGATGCCCTTCTTTTAAAGGAGATGGGGCTGAATTCTTACAGATTTTCTGTAGATTGGAGCGCGGTAGAGCCCGAAGAGGGAAAATTTGATTTTAGCGCTATAGACCATTATAATGCTGTTATTCAAGAGCTTATAGATAATGATATCACTCCTATGATCACCTTGCATCATTTTACCCATCCGACTTGGTTTGAGGAAAAAGGGGGATTTGAAAAACGTGAAAATAGTTACTATTTTGTCAGATTTTCTAAATTTATTTTTAGTCAATTCTCGGATAGAGTGGACCTTTGGTGTACGATGAATGAGCCAACAGTTTTTGTGTTAATGGGTTATATTTTAGGGGAGTTCCCTCCTGGCAAAAGAGGGGTCTTTTTAGCAGCTCGAGTCCTCAATAATATGCTGGATGCCCACGTTTCTGTATACAAAGCCCTTAAAGCAATGCCTAATGGCGATTTGAGTCAAATTGGGATAGTTCACAGTTATTTGAAATTTGAGCCCTATCGTAGTTGGAACCCTATTGAGGCAATTCCTTGCGCCTTTTTTACCAAAAATCTTCATGAGACTTTCATGAATTTTTTTAAGACCGGTCAGTTTTCTTCCATGCTTGTTCAGAACGAGTCGATTCCTGAGGCAAAGGATAGCTTTGACTTTTTTGGGCTTAATTATTACTCAAGGCCAGTTATCGGAATGCAGCTCTCTCTTTCGGCACCTCTAGGGGCCACCTGCTATCCTGGTGAGGTGATGACGGATATGCCCTATCCGAGCTATGCAGAGGGGTTTTATCAAGCCCTTAGGGATTGTGGGGAGCTTGGCAAGCCGATATATGTTACTGAAAACGGGATTGCTGATAAAACCGATGATCGAAGAGATCTTTTTATTCGTAGATATCTCTATGCTCTCTCCAAAGCAATTGAGGATGGGGTCGACGTCCGAGGCTATTTTTATTGGACCCTTATTGATAATTTTGAGTGGGCAGAGGGGTGGAAAATGAAATTTGGCCTTTACGAATGCGACAAGGGGACACAAGAGCGCTTATTGCGTAAGGGAGCTCTTGCCTACAAAGAAATTGTAGCTCAAAGCAGAGCCTTAGAGCCTTCCCTAGAGCTCTCCATTTCTTAATCACTCCGTTTAAAAAATCTAATTCAATTCGGGGTATACGCTGACAAAGAGGGTGTTTTTCTTTTGCTTAGCGGCTCTCGGATCTTTTGCCGTTACTGGTTCAATACAGACAAAAGAGGCGTTTTGGGGGTGGTAGAGTTGAAATGCATTCTCTTCTGAGAGGGTTTTGTAGAGAACTTGTAAGGTGTGGGAGGGGGTCTCAAGTAGAGCTCTTCCTGAGAAATCTGCCGAATTTGGGGCGAAGGTGTAGTCGCTCTCTTCTGATAGGTCGAAATTGAGTTCGCCCAGCGAATCTTTCCATCTTGGGGGGATGTCTCGCCAAATTCCTTTATCTCCGTACTGAGGTTTACATTCTATTTTAACCGATCCTTTTTGATCTTTTAGGGCAAAATAGTAGTGAAGACCGCAGATGGAGGGTTTTCCGATGCTTTCTGTGTGCATTTCTATTTCAAGACCTTTTGGGGAGAGGTGGGCTTTAAAAGTGGCTAAAAAGTCAAATCCTTCCAGGGCAGCAAGGGTCATTCCCCGGTAGGTGTCCATTCCTGAGAGATGAGCCGAAATTTGGTTTTCTGAGGTTGTATAGTTCCAGGGGACATACCTGCAGATGCCGTGAGAGAAAGGTTCCTTGGAGCCTGTTTTTCGTACGTAGGCAAGGTGAGGGAATATGGTTTCATCTGGGACAAAGGGGATCTCGCTCTCTTTTCTGTGATAAAAATGGGGGCAGATAAGGGGGCCTAATCCGCTAGATCTCTCTTCGAAGAGATTTTTTGTAGATTGGTCGATGACTTCAATGTCGTTTTTCTTTAAACTAGCTAAATTCATTCCGTATTCGGGAAGGAAAGTAGCAGATAGCACGGAGCCGTCTTCTAAAGAGCGTTTTAAAATAATTTCTTTCACAAATGGATTAGTTAACAGAAAAATGTTTATGGAGCAAGAAGTTCTATTAAGGATACGAGATTTAACAGTCTTTGGAGAAGGGGTCGGAACTCATGAGGGGCTCACTGTGTTTGTTGATGGGGCTCTTCCAGAGGAGCTTGTCTTAGCTAAAATTGTTTTGAAAAAAACTAGTTACGCGAAAGCCGAGCTTATCAAAGTTATTGAAAAATCACCTGATCGAACCTACCCAATATGTCCTGTTTTTGGGATGTGCGGGGGTTGTCAAATGATGCAACTGGCGTATGAGAAGCAATTAGAGGTTAAGAAAAAACGTGTTTTTGATGCATTTGAAAGAATAGGTAAGTTGAAGGAATTTGAAATTGCAGCCTGCGTCGCTTCCCCCAAGCCCCTTTACTACAGAAATAAGATTCAGCTCCCAGTTTCTGAGAATTTAAAGTTTGGTCTTTATGCAAAGAGGAGCCACGATATTGTTCCTATTGATACCTGTTACATTCAGAGTGAAGTAGGTAATAAAATTTTGGAAGAGATTAGGCCTGTTAAAGGAATTAGGCATATTTTAATTCGCTCAAATCGGAAGGGGGAATTAATAATTGTCCTTGTAACTCGGGAAAAACCTGCCCCTGAAATTAAATCGCTAGCAAAAGAAATTTCGCAAAAAGTCGGTGTAAAAGGGGTTCTTCATGGACTTAATGCAAGAGAAGACAATGTCTTGTTTAGCGATGCATATACAACGCTTTATAGTGATCCCTATCTCGAAGAAGAAATTCTTGGAATTAAAGTTCATATTTCTCCCGCTTCTTTTTTTCAAGTAAATCTCGAGCAGGCAGAAAATTTGTATCGGAAGGCATTTGAGCTTTCAGAGTTAAAAGAGGGTGACAGGGTCCTGGATGCTTACTCAGGGATTGGCGTTTTTGCCATTTATTTGGCAAAGCAGGGGGCTTGTGTTGTAGGAATTGAAGTTGTAGAGAGCGCTGTAGAGGATGCTAAAAAAAATGCAGAAAGAAATGAAGTTAGAGTCGATTTTCGTTTAGGAACCGTTGAAAAACTGATTGGAAAAGTGGGTAAGATCGATGTGGTTTTTATTAATCCTCCGAGAAAGGGTTGTGAAGAATCTGTTCTCGAAGCGATTGTAGCAAGATCCCCTGAAAAAGTGATTTATACCTCGTGCGATCCTGCAACCCTTGCACGAGATTTACATTTTTTTGCAAAAAATGGGTATGGAAAAATCGAAGCCTTCCCCTTTGATATGTTTCCTCAAACGATGCACGTAGAAACTGTAGTTAGAATTAGAAAGGAGAATTAAGAAATGAGATCTGTTTGGCTGTTTATCTGTTTTGGGGCGATTTTTGCAGAAGATACTACTGCCCCCTATCTTAAATTTCTAAAAGAGAATCAGGAAGTGTGCGGAATAAAGGGAGACTACAAAAAGGGTGAAATTGAAATTATTACCGATCCTATAAAAATCCGTGATGTGGAAAAATTGCAAAAAGCTAGATGCTTAAAAAGTGGTATGAGTGAGCAGGCAGCTGAGTTAGCTTCAAAAATTGGGATAGTAGTGGATGACCTCTATTGGGTCTTCTTAAGAGATGCTGTAATTTTTCCAACCGGGGCTGAAGGTTCTTACAATCGAGTTATTTGGAAGAGCGCTTTAGATAAAGGGCCTCCAGGAGTGGCAATATTGCCTCTATTCCCTGAAAATAAAATAGCTGCAATTGTTGCGTTTAGGCATGCAACAAGGACTTGGGAACTAGAAATTCCCAGAGGGGCAAGGCAGAATTCTGAAGGTGTTGAAGCAGCAGTTAAAAGAGAATTAGAAGAAGAGACAGGGCTTCAATCAAATGAGACAATATTTTTAGGAAATATGGCCCCTGATCCTGGAATGGCAAGCACAATTACGCCAGTCTATTTAGCCAAAATTGATAGAAAGGGGGTCTCTAATCAAGATTATTCAGAGGCTATTTTAGGGGTAAGAGTCTTTACTCTTGGAGAAATTAAAGAGGCTTTAAAAAAAGGTTATGTCGAACTTGAAATACATGGGAAAGAGGAAAAAGTCTACGTAAGAGACTCTTATCTTGTATATGCCCTTTTTCTAGCAGAGTGTAGAGGAATTATTTAAGAAGTCGTTTAAAATCTTTGATTGAGATGCTTTGCTCAAATAGATTTAAAAGAGTATAATTGACTCATGAAGCAGTATGCTTACGAGTATAAGACAAGGAGGGCCATCCTCCTTTCAAGTATTTTTAATGAGCCATTTGTCTCACTTTATGCTCTTTTGCCGTTTGTTTTATTAAAAAATTTAGATGCTACGGCTTTTCAAATAGTAATTTTAACGATGTTAAAGCCTGTTAGTTCAATTTTTTCTTTATACTGGAGTGAGAGGATTTCTCAAAATCGTCAGACCCTCCGGATGAATCTGATTGGAGCGGGCCTTTTTGCTAGAATCCCGTTTTTATTCGCCCTTCTCTTTGATAATGTATGGCTCCTGATTGCGGCTTCAATTTTATATATGCTTTTTTCAAGAGCAGGTATCCCTGCTTGGATGGAAATTTTGAAAGTTAATATTCCCGATAAAGAGAGGGAGAAGTCGTTTTCATTTGGATCAGCTCTCGGATATGGAGAGGGGATTTTGATTGCTATTGGAATAGGATCGCTCTTGGATCATTCTGCCCTTTCTTGGAAAGTGTTTTTTGTAGGAGCTCTTGTGTTAGGTCTAATAGCTCTTTGGATTCAAGCAAAGGTTCCTATTGGAAAAAAACATGAGACTGCTCCGGAACAATCAAAAGTCAGCCTGAAGGAGAGCCTGTTAAGGCCTTGGAGAGACTGCTATGAACTCATGAAAAACCGAAATGATTTTCGAAAATTTCAGTGGGCTTTTATGGTAGGTGGATTTGGGTTAATGCTAATTCAGCCTGTAATTCCGATTTTTTTTACCGAAACGCTTCACATTTCCTATCGAGATTTGCTCATCGCTTACTCTATTTGCAAAGGTCTTGGATTTGTTTTGACATCTTCGCTTTGGAGTAGAGCTCTTAGTTATTTTTCTGTAGGAAAATTCACGACATTGGTCTTGGTAGGATTTGCCCTGTTTCCTCTTTTAATCGTAGCATCCATTACACATCCATACTGGATTTATGTAGCATACTTTGTCTATGGCATAGCACAGGCTGGCAGCCATCTAATTTGGCACCTCTCAGGCCCTTTATTTGCGGACACAGAGAAAAGCTCTCGCTACAGCGGTGTTAATATTGTTATGGTTGGAATTAGAGGGGCAGTGGGCCCGCCTATCGGAGGACTGCTTGTCGCTTTATTAGGGCCGATTGCAGTATTTATCATTAGTTCAATTTGTTGCGTTAGTGGGCTTTTAGCCTTGCTGCAAAAGACAAAAAAATCGAAAGTTTCCATTTAATTTATATTTATCTTATAATTTTTCGAAAAAAAAGGATAATACATGGATGCAATCGATCTTAAACTAGCCAGCTTTTATGAAGAAATAGAGGCACTCAGCCCGTCAATCGAAAAATCCCCTGAGAGAAAAGCCCGAGCGATTGATCCGATTCCACACACAACTCCTGCAGAAGTAAGGCTGGCACATGCTGCAATTGTAAGTTTGGATCCTCAAAAAAGAGCAACGCCAAAAAGAAAATTTGCTATTCAAGCAGGATTAAGAGTATTAACTACTTTATCAAGTCCTAAAAGAAAAAATTATGCAGATAAGTTTAGAGAAGGGATATTTAGTCCAGAAGTGGCTACACCGGGATCTGCTGAAGCATCTAAAAAAGCCCATAAATTTCTAAGAGGGGAAGGGAGAGATTGGGTGAGAGAGGTAATTACAGTTACCAATACAGTTGCATGGGAAGGTTTTTTAGGTATTGATTTTGACCATCTTTTAACCTTAAGAAGGGATGCGGGATTTCATTTTTGTAAAGCGACAGACCCAAGATTTTCTCGCATTTTGAATCGTCGTATAAATCCGGAAACAGGGGTTTGGGTAGGCTCCTTTGAGGGTAAATTATCCAGTTTTTTTCCCCATACTATTTCTAACGAAGACGCTCTTGCTCAACTGTTATTGAAAGGGGATGTAGTGGGGAGCTACACGCGAAAAAAACAGACAAAGCTTTTAGCCTTGGCGTCTAGCGCTGCGAGATCCTTTTATGTTTTGATGTACCAAGAAAAAAAAGCAACCATCCTAACAGCTTTCCCCCTTTTTTATGCTAAGGATGTAGAGGAAATAGGGGAGGATATCGAAGTGGATGGACTGTTTTCTGTAAAAAAACCGGCTATTTTAGAACAACTTTCTAGGTTATCTGAAAAGGAAAAAGAGGATCGAATAGAAATTACACTCGACTCAGGAAAACACCTAGTAAGACTTTGCGGGCTAGATGGGATCCCCTTTGAAAAGGGGATCTATCTCGTAGTTAATTCGGCAGATTTGGGAGGCTTCACTCCCAGTTGGGAGGTTTAAAATAATTTTATTAAAATTTTATTCTGGTCATTTTTTATTTACTTAATAAAATTGACCCGGTAAATTTCTTCTTTTTAATTACGAGGTTTTTTTATGACTGCAGGAACAATTAAACGTTTCCCTTCACCACCGGTTCAATTTGCGGAAGATCCCGATAGGCTTAGAGCTTTTGATCTAAGACACTACTGGGAGGTATTCTCAAGTATTTCTGGCGATAAGCCTGAGACGAAGACGGCAGTAATTCTGAGTTCTAAGAGGGTTTTCTTTCAAAACGAAGGTTTCGAACCCCGCAGATTTTGTAGAATGATCTCTGTTATTTCAGCGATGAGATATAGAATTCACTTTAAAGTTATGGAAGATAAAGATATAGAAAAAGCGCTCTCGGAGTTTTCGGATTGTCAAGTAGAACTCTTAGTTATTTCAGCAATGGGCACGCCAGGAAATATAGAATTTGGAGAAAGCAGTAGTTTAAAACTCCGGGCTCAAGAGATTTCAAGACGCATGGTTAGAGCGGTTCACCCGAAAGCGCACCTCGTTTTCGACATATGTAATGGGTCTATGCGGAGATTGGTTAGAATTTCAAAAGGAAAGAAATCAACTGAAAATTTAGTTTCTAGCATAGAGCAGGCGTTTCGACTTAGATTGCCGAAAGCTAAAATTTCAGCTTGTCCTGATATCCATTATGGTGCATGGTTTGTGCAAGATTCTGATAATCTTCATATTGAGTTTTTAACTGAAACATTCTTAGCGAAATGCAACATATATGTAGATCGTTCCGATTCTGGGGGTAAAAATTTTTTAGTTCTTAGGGATGATAAGGCAGAAGTGGCAGAAGTGGCAGAAGTGGCAGAAGTGGCAGAAGTGGCAGAAGTG
>CALKUQ010000006.1 GCA_937996705.1 uncultured Chlamydiae bacterium | reverse complement strand
GTCGCGGTGAATACGTTCCCGGGTCTTGTACACACCGCCCGTCACACCATGGGAGTGGAGGATACCAGAAGTAGCTAGACTAACCGCAAGGGGGTCGGTTACCACGGTATGTTTCATGACTGGGGTGAAGTCGTAACAAGGTAGCAGTAGGGGAACCTGCGGCTGGATCACCTCCTTTCTAGAGCAGCTAATGGCTAGGTGCGCACATTTATTGATTGTTTACTTGAAATACTTAGTATAAGGGTTTGTAGCTCAGTTGGTTAGAGCACACGCTTGATAAGCGTGGGGTCGGAGGTTCAAGTCCTCCCAGACCCACCAGTATTTTAGATTTACTTTTAAGAGTAAGTTTAAAATGCGAATGCAGTTAGTGTCTGTTTTAAAAATAGATGCGCAGTAAATCTAGGCAATTTGTTAGAAAGTTTACAATTGGTAAACGACGAGCAAGTTAACGAAGAGATACAAAGCATATGGGGGTTTAGCTCATCTGGTAGAGCACCTGCTTTGCAAGCAGGGGGTGAGCGGTTCGATCCCGCTAACCTCCACCAAAGAATTCTGAGAATTCGCAATTCAAAGTTTTTAACTTTGTTATCTTTTAGATAGTAAAGTTAAGTACTTTGGTACTAAGATCTTTAACAAGATGGATAGAGTTAGATATTATAATTTACCAACGCGTATGTGTGCAGATTTTAGATTTTTAATCTAAAGTTGACACAAGTTTATAGTGATATAAACAACTTATTAATATTTGCATAAAATTAGAATGAAAGTTTTAATTGATAAAGCAAGTAAAGGATATGCGGGTAGATTGCATATTGAATAAAACTTAAGCAAGAGCTTTAAGACTTTGGTTTTAAAGTAAACTTGTGACAAGTTCGACTTAAGCGAATTAGAAACTCAAGTAATAAAAAATCTATATCAGTGGTGATATAGTCGATTCAGTAGACTTCTGAAATAATGGAGTCAAGTGAATAAGTGCATGTGGTGGATGCCTTGGCGATTACAGGCGATGAAGGACGTAGTAGCTTGCGAAAAGCTGCGGGGAGCTGGCAAACGAGCTTTGATCCGCAGATGTCCGAATGGGGAAACCCGGCCAGCAATGGTCACCCTAAGGGGAGCGAACCTGGAGAACTGAAACATCTAAGTACCCAGAGGAAAAGAAATCAACCGAGATTCCGAAAGTAGTGGCGAGCGAAATCGGAGGAGCCATACAGTGTTATAGTATTGAGATAGAAAAACAGGCTGGGAAGCCTGACCGTAGAGGGTGATAGTCCCGTATTCGAAATCCAATATTAAGAACTAAGCTGTTAAGAAGTAGGGCGGGACACGTGGAATCCTGTCTGAACATGGGGGGACCATCCTCCAAGGCTAAATACTCGTAATCGACCGATAGTGAACAAG
>CALKUQ010000005.1 GCA_937996705.1 uncultured Chlamydiae bacterium | reverse complement strand
ACTAACAAATATGACAAGTGGCTCATTTGTAGGAACGCCAACAGGATTAGTCTGTACAACTGCAACGTGTACCTTAGCTTCAGGTACAACAGGGGTAGGAACGCTACTAAATTCTAGTAGTCCTGTGAATTTTCAAGTAGGAACCTTAACTAGCGCGATATTTTCAGTAACCTTCCCTGTGAGTGGAACGGTAACAGTGCCAGCGAATGAAGGATTTTCCGTGAGTGTGAGCTCGAATGGATTAGAGGTAGAGATAACAGCAACCACAGTAGCGACAATTAATAACACCTCAGGCGAGGTAGTTACACTAACAAATATGACAAGTGGCTCATTTGTAGGAACGCCAACAGGATTAGTCTGTTTGGCTAGCAATTGTACTTTGGCAATAGGGGAAACAGGTGTGATGACGCTAAAAAACCCTGCGATTCCTGTGAGTTTTGCTATGGGGAGTGTGAGTGATTTGACGGAGGTGTTTACGGTCGATTTTTCGACGGGGGTGCCTAGGATTAGTCAGATGGTAAATTATTATAGCGCAGTTTCGCTCTCTGAGGAATTTGGGATTGCTATTTTACAGACTCCAGAGGTTACCTTTGTCAATAATTCGGGAAGTGTGATTACGGTAGTTGGGGCAGATGAGGGGGCGTTTACGACCACTGTTCAGCCTACGAATAGTTTAGTTTGGGTCGGGCGTCCTTCTCCTGGGAGTTGGCAGATTGGGAATGGGACGGGAAGTGGAGTTGTAGGGGATTTGCTTGGGGAATCACTTCAACCTATATTTAATGCAGGAGAGGCAAAGATTTTCGGGCTCGATTTTTCAGGGGGAGTCTTGCAGGTCACTTCTGGAAGTGTGGCTTCTGGGTATAACGTTTCCGCTTCTGGAACATTGACGGGTGGGTACAAAATTTCGGTTGGAATTTCTCAGCAATTAAGTTTTCCCCTCAATTCAAGCGCTCTGTTTCAATTGATTGAAGATTCTACGAATTCGAGTAATATGTTATCTGTTTTACCCAATGAGGCAAATAGTGGGTATCAACTTTCAATGAATTTTATTTTAGAAGTAAATTCTACCGAAGTTATTGGAATGCTTCTTCATAACCGATCTCTTTTAGAAGAAATAGTTTTTCTAAATAGTAATTCGAACTCTTTGGCTAATATTAAAACTCTCCCTTCTTCAGAGCGTATTACTCCGAGTAGTGAATTTAATTTGCAGTTAGATACAACCTCTACCTTTCAGGGAAATGCAATTTTCGGCAGCGATAAAACCTCTCTGATAACAATTTCTTTTGATTCAAATCTCAACTCTCAAAATACAGATGCAACCATGAATACACAGCTACCTCTTACAGACTTTCCTAAAATAGATTCCTTTAATTTAGGAAAGGGGGGGAGTGCAATATGGACGTTAGATGCAGCGACACTTCCAGGTTCGAGCCCATGTCAAAACAATTGCACGCTCTCGGTAACAACTCCTATTAATATCTTACCCCTCTATACTTTTAGTAGTGGTGGAATTGCTGCAACGATTGCTCCCCAAATGAATGCAGGGATAGTGAATAATGATGGTTCCTTTTCCTTCACGTTTGGATTACCTGAAAATTCAAGTTCGATGTTAGGTGCATCGCCTATCGATGTTTCTGTAGTGGCTGTAAGTTGCACAGGGAAGATTTCTATAACTGACTCAAATCAAGCTTCAGGTGAGAATACGATTGAGTTTAATTTATTAGGGCAAACGGTGACAGGCAATTTTTATGGAGTTAACATCTCTAGCGGAGTATCCAGTTTTAGTCTGGCAGGGGATCGATATTTAACAATATCTGGAACTCTTGATTCTTCTTACACAGGTTTAAAATTTAGCCCAGGCTTAAACGCGTTGAGTGGAAGTGTCGATCTAACCTTTACCTCTTAGTTCTTTGGTGTTTGTAACAAGGTGGTTAGGGTAGGATTGACCACAAGGCTATGTTTTTAAGAGATCTTCGAGATCTATATTTATAGAAGGCAAACGCTGCTAGGAGTAGAGTCCAAGAGATGAGTCTTGGGAGGGTGATGATTTGGTAGATGCCGTGATTGGGGAAGCCGAATCTGCCGCCAGGCGCCCAGAAGGTGAAGGCAGGCACACCTCTAATGTTGTCTTCCGGGACGAATCCAAAGTCTCTGCTATCTGCTGACATAGCGTGGTTGTCTCCGAGAGCAAGATATTGTTTTTCAGGAACTTTAATTCCGTATGCTTTTATAAGATCTATGTTTAAGGTTCCGTCTGCATGTATCGGTGCGCCTGCATCAATAAATGGAGTATATTTAGGAAGGAGTGCTTGTTTTTCGATTTCGCTACAGATAAAGGCTTGTAGGAGGGGATCCTCTTTTTTAATGACAGGTGCCCCCATTAAATAGAGGTCTCCATTTCGGAAATAGGTGTATCTAGAAGGGGAGATATTGAATTCTTTTGTGGTAGGGCTAAAGCGTGTATCGCACTCGATTCCTATATTGAAGAGGAGAATCGCTCTTTGAGGGTCAAACTGTGCAAGAGGGTGATCTTTAGCAGCTTCTACTGTAATGCCTTGCGCTTTTACCTCGTAGAGTTTTCCTTGATAAAACTCGTAGGTGCCATCGGGGATTTTTACATCTTTGATTTTTAAGGTGTAGGGATTTTTCCGTGCATCTTCTGCACTCATTCCATACCGGCGAATTAAGCCATTTTCTGCTATGATTCTCCCTGTGTAGAGGTTGTTCCAAATTTCTTTGATCGTATCTTCTGAGAGGGGGATAAAAGATTTATCTGTGTGGAGCATTGGACGCAATCTGTAGTAGGGGTCTCGGGCTATTTTCGCTTTTGTTAGGGAGGCGTGGTGAGTGATTTCAAGGTAATACTCTTTTTGAGGAAAGTCTGCTTGCAAATGCGACTTCTGAACAAGATTTTTAGGGAGAATTCTGACCGTCCCAAAATTTCCCATGCCCCAAAGTTTATGCAAATCAAAATTTTCCTCGGGTGCGGGATTTGCTAAGTCGAAGTGAACATCTCTATTTGCTGAGAGATATAGGGTTGCAAGTGGCAGATTCATTTGCTTAATTGTTGCCCTTGAAAAAAGGTCGCTATTTTTTTGAGGAGAGAGATTGGTTGTGACTTTTCCTTCAATGTTAATAAAAGGAATGTGTTCTAAATAAGAGAGCTCTGGTTTTTGGAGGTCGCTTGAGATGTTGTTGCCATCTTTATCAATACCATAAATTTTCCCACCATAAAAGTAGAGGGTGTCCCCTGGAAGGCCGATCATCCGCTTGATGTATTGTTTATAGCCAGGAAAGAGGTAAAAGTACTTGGTCTTTACATTAGAAATGTCCATGTTTTCACCTGTAAAGGTAAAAACACCCATCCTTTTTGCAAGAGAGGGGTCGAAAAGGAGGTGGGAGGTGGTGAGGGGGATATTTAGTCCGAACTGAGTTTTTGAGACAACTAGGCGATCGATTTCTTTATAGGTGGGGCGCATCGATCCTGAAGGGATCTCATAAAGTTCAAAGCAAGACTGTCTTATAACAATTGCAACAGAGAGGGCAAACATAAGAGCGAATGCAAAGTCAATAAAACTCCGGAGGGGAGATTTTTTTAAATATTTGTTTGAAAGAAGTTCAAGTTCTTGAGAGAGAGGTTTTGCTTTTGCCCTATCTTTTTCAAGGAGTGCATGTTTTAGGGAGAGAAAGCTCTCTTGAAATTTTTTCTTTACATCTTCGGAGAGTTTGTCTTGATTTCTCTGAAAGTGCTTCCACGTCGTTTTAAGAAAAGTTTCTGCTTTTTTAAGTCTGTAGATCATGGAGATATTCTATCATAAGGGTTTTTTTTTGGAGAGGAGAGATTTTTTCCAGAGTCTATTACTCGAAATTTTAAGGCAGCATTTGAATCGTCGGTGATTTGCCCCCAAAGAGGAAAAGGAAAGGTCTCATCATTTTTATTAAAAAAAAGTTCTATCCGTTTTCCTGAAAGAATAGAGCCATCTTTCGGCATTTCGATCCGGTACGCGGAAAATTCAGGGGATTGTATCTTTTTTCCCTGAAATATGAGGGAGGGGTTCCAAATTTTTCTTGTATCCGCCCCTTCTTTGGGAGGGGGGCCGATTTTGCGCCTCTGGCTCTCTAAAATAGGAGAAAAGGGCATATCTAAAATTTTTAAAAAGAAAGAGTCGTCTGGATTTGGGACAAGCCATGCATTTTTTGTGAAGGAAAAATGGGAGGTCAGGGCCGATGTATTCGGATTGATTTCTATAAAGGACCAAGAGGTGTTTCCCTTGGCTCCCCCTTCCAACCATTTATTAAGGTCTTTAGGGAGAGAGGATTGAGGGAATGAAATTTCTTCAATAACAAGTTTTTCAATGGAAATGGAGTGAATCCGGATTAGACTGCAAAATTTGTTTTGTTCGGTGATTATATAGTCTCCTTTCATTCCAGTTAGGAGCTTATCCTTAAAAGTTAGAGCACTTAAAGAATCAAAAATAAAAATGGTTAAGAGGAGCAAAAAACGGGTCATAAAAAAAGTATACCAAATCTGTTGATCTTTTAAAAGGGGTATGCAAGGTAGAAATCAAGAGGAAAAAATTATGTATTTTAGAATCACTTGCGCAACACTCAGCATACTTATAATTAGCGTTTTGGGTTTTTATGTTGGGAGAAATACTCTTGAAGTGCCTGCCGAGACTCACGTAATTAAGGTAGATCCAGACGGGACTTTAGAGGAACAATTAGCCTATCACGAGCAACAAATGAAGAAATACCAAGAGGCCCTTCTGAAAGAGGAGGCAAATGCAAATCTTTATTTGAGAAGAGGTCAAATGAATGATGTTAGACAAGCTACTAGTCGGAAGTTTCAGTATGAAAAGAAGTTAGAAGAGCACGCCCAAGCAATTGAGGAGTTGCAAAAACAGACATGAAAGCTTTATTAATCTCAATTCTGGCCATGTTCGGTTTTGTTCCCCAAACAGAGAGTTTGCCAGCCCAGCAGATGGTCCTTGTAGGCACTTCTGTCACACCTAAAAGTGACTATATCAAGCAAAAAGAAATTGAAGTAATTGATAATGAGCTTGAATCGCTTTTAAACCTTCGAGATTATTATAGCAGTAAAGTGGCGCGGTATCGCAATCGCGCTTCACGTTACGAATTTCAAGGGGAAAACCAAGAGGAATCTAAGCATCTTGGCATCGAAGCTGATAAACTCGAAGGTGTTATTACTCAAATTGATGAAGAGATCACCCGCCTCGAAAAAGAGCGGGCTCGCATTCTTAAAAGCTAATCACTTTTGAGATGCTTTCCAAAATATTAATTATATAGTATTGTTAGTTAATTAATAATTATTAAATAATTGATAAGGAAAATAAAATGCTTGGAAATTTGAAAGCTCTTGCTCCTGGGATAAAGAATTATTATGCAATTTATGATGCTAATTGGAATGAAAATCCAAGTGCCCCTGTATCAATGCCATCTGCAATTAATGCTAAAGCAGGAAGCACCTGGGTGAGTCTATCTTGGGCGCCCCCTTCAAAAGGCTTAAATCGCGGTAATTATGAGTGTGGTTATGTTGTTTGTAGATCCGATACTGCTCCTCCCCAAACGCTAGATGATCAGGGCGCTTATATTGTATACGTAGGGACAGGTACTCATTTTGGGGATATGCAACTCTCTCTTAATTCTTCAGAATTAAGAACGGCAGACATGGGCCTTAAAGCTAATGCTACCTATTATTATAGCGTGTTTGTTGTAACAACTGTAGATCCGACATCAGAAAATCAGGTTGGCTATCGATCAAAGCCGTTGTCAATTGCTGTTACAACAACAGGAATTACTCCAATTAATTTGGTCCAAAACCCTCAATTCAAAGATGTTACAGCAAGTGGAGGCACAAATTGGGTTGTATCAAATGCTACTGATTTACAAGTGGTTGCTTCAACTACCACTGACCTTGGAGACGCATTCACTCAAAAAGCAGGAGAAAGTATAACAAGTTATTTATCAGTAACGCAGAATGGTTCTCTGATAGAAATTTCCCAGGAAATCCAACCCAATGGTGCTGGCACAAATCTTGTTCCTGGGAAACTCTATTCTTTTTCTGTTTGGTTTCGTTCTAATAACCCACTTTCTCCTGCACAGATTGCTAAGGGTGGTGATTCAAGTTGTTTCCCTGTAATTAATTTGTTTGGAGGTTCTACTTCGACCCAAATTAATATTTTTCAGGAAGAACAAGCTATTGCTAATGAAGGTCCTTTAGGTGCATATAATCAGCCTGCCGCACCTTGTAGTCCTTCAGATTCGAAAACATGTAGCAGAACTTGGTCGATTGGGGGACAGAATATCATTAGTTTTGCGTATGGAAACCCTGTATGGACAGGACTTTGGCAAAGAGCTGCTGCAACTTTTGTAATTGGATCTACAGAGCCCAGCCCTACACTAAATGCTTACAACCAAGGGGACCCTATACAAGCTCCTAACTCAAGCAATAAAACAGGATCAATTATATCAGGGTTTGATACCTTTACCCTTCAGTTTCAATTCAGTAAAAAAGAATCTGATATTAGCCAAGATGTTGTTATTGATATAGCAAATCCGACGATTGTTGAGGGGCTTATTCCGTATACCGATCCGTTTTGGGGTATTGTAGAGAAGAATACCAGCGGAGATTTCGGGAATCTTATATACAATTCCTCTTTTGACGGTCTTTATACAGATACAGCTGGATCCGTAGTCCCGTTTTGGATGTTTGATCCATTGCTGCTCGCTGATACAGTTTCAGGTGAATTGCAAACTGGGGAAGTAGCTTTCATAAATCCAAGTTCCTATGAGGGGGGGCAATTATGTTTTAGTACATCAAATGATCCTAGATATAATAATAATACTCCACCAAAGATCTGCTCTGATTTGACTTGGACTAATAAAAACAGCACTTCCTGTATGGTTATGACTGCATGCAATGCAAATGGAAACTTGACCCAGGGAAATATTTATGGGGCGACCCCCCCTATGTTTGGATCGTTTATGCTGGAAGCTAATGGTAAATATACACTTACGTTTGATTGTGCAGTCCCTTCAGGCGTCGATACAACTAAATTTATATTGACTTTGAATATTAATGACATAGCCAAAGGAGCGGAATGTTCACAAGAGATCACTGGCCTTACAGCAGATGGTGAATTTCATTCTATTTCTGTAACATTTACCCCTCCATCGATGCTAAATCCGCAATTTCAGTTTAATTTAAGTGCTTCTGGAACAGAGGAAGCTAACGTTGCAATCACAAATGTGGTTGTTACTGCAACCGGCGGGGAAAAATATGGAATACAAAATCCCTATCCTGCTCTAGCGACTGTTCCTTATACAACACAAGATGATGTGGATAAACATGCCATTGTTTGGACTTTTCCTCCTAAGGGGGCAAATAGCGTTACAAATCAGCTTTTTACGCAAACAGCTCAGAGATTAGATGGGACCCCACTTGATTCTTCTCAGGGAATGACCCTTTTAAATGCTTATCATGAAACATGTTCAGGCGTCCCTCCCACTGAATTCGTAGACAATAAGGGGAATAAGATTCCTGCAGGTGCCGATCTTGTTTTGGATAATGATGAAAGTTTAAAAAGCATTCTTGGTATAACCAGTGGGGAAGCGTATGTTTTAGCGATAACAAAAGCCAATTCAATTATGCTTGGAGAAAAGGAATTCTTTGCTAACGCAAGCTCCTTTCTCCAGTCAAACGCTTATTACGGTTCAGGACGTTGGGATCTTTGGGTCAAGCTTGACAGTTTAACAAGATTAGATGGAACAAAATTTCAAGGACCCAAAAACGTGTACAATCCAACATCAACTTCTTTAGCTATGTGGATTTATCACGCCTTAGATTTTGGGGTGGCTGGAGGTGCTCCTGCACTCCTTTATGTAAATACCCTCCTTAACTCTGAAATCGATATCGAAATTGGGGGGGCATGTCCGGATTACTCTCAAAATTATGGACATAATATTGCAAGATTAAATGGTTGGGGAGGGCAGTGGGGCTGTTCACCAGATTGTGGAAATAATTTTACCATGCATACCATGATGCCTGCAAATGCAACTTTGAACGTCGGAATTTCAGCAGATGATGGATACTACCACAAGCTTTCCATTGTCTACCATTCAGGTGTTGATTTTACCCCAGACCAGCTCGACCCGAACGGGACTTACCCCAACACTAGGCAACCTGGGTTTATTAAATGGTTTATTGATGATGTTGAGTGGGGATGTGGATGGACCGGGAATAGTTATGGTCTCGATTACGTTCCGATGACAGCTACAAGGTTAGTATTTGGACCTGAAGCTACTGACTGGGCTGGTAGTTGTCTTTGTGCAAATACGGCAGGTCTTTGCAATGGATGTGCAGAAAATTTAAATCCAATGCAGCCTAGTGGAAGTATGATTTGTGATCCTTATGATAAAAATGGAGTTTTTAACAATCCAAATTATTGCATTTGTGGGGGATGTCTTAATAATGCTCCAGATGATAAAGGGTATCAATATGTTACAACTGGAAGCAATCCCGCTGACTATGGAAAGTATGATGTACCTAATACGAGTTTTATGCCTAAAGCTTCAAATGCAGATACATCTGCAGTAAAGGCATTTCCGAACGGGGAGCCCTGTCCGACATGTAATGATTGGAGCACAGTCACTTACAATATTGCGAAAATTCAATTTACCCCAACTTGCATAGATTGCCCACTTCCGGGTTCAACAGATACCACTTACTATCCGGATGCTACCCTGCCTAACAGGCCGGCAGCGAATGGACAAATATTGCCTGGATCCAATCGAAACCGAACCCTTCCAGAGACAAAGCCTTATATAGTTTTTCCCCCTACTTAGAATCGAGGAGGATGTGCTTGAGGCGGGAGGTGTGGCCGGATTGGATGATGATGCAGCGTTTGGGGAGTTTGAAGTGTTTTGCGAGGAGATCGATGAGGGCGAGGTTGGCTTTGCCATCTTCGGGGGGGGCGCGGAGTTTTACTTTTAGGATGCCGTCCACTTCTTCAAGAACTTTATCCTCTCTGGCGTTTGGGGTGACTTTGACCTTGATAATCATTGGAATTTTTTGATACTCTTTTGAGGTATGTCATGGTATCAAGTTTATAGGTTTTGGGCGAAGCTTTTTTGTCTTTTTTCGATTAAGGTGATGGCCCTTGATTTTGGTCAGGATGCACCGGAATTTCAATTATATGATCAAGAGGGGTTTACTCACACATTGCGCGAGCATCGAGGGCAATTTGTGTTGCTCTTTTTTTATCCAAGAGATTTTGTCTTTCATAGCGCGCAGGTGACGAAGGCGTTTGAAGCTAAATATCAGGAATTTAAAGGGAAGAATGTTGTCATCTATGGGGTGAGCAACGACTTCATGAAGACCCATTTGAATTTTCATAAAAAGATGAACCTTACCTATGACCTCCTTTCTGATCCTGAGGAAGAGGTGATTCGAAAGTATGGGGCGCGGGGAATTCTTGGAGGTAAATTTATCTCTTATCTGATCGGCCCTGATGGAAGAATCTTTAGAAAATATGAGGATAATTTGTCAGTCAGGCATCCACTTCTTGCACTACGTGATCTAAATTAGTAAGTTATCCTACTTCTTGCTTGAAATAGAGGGAATGTGATTCTACTTAAGTAAAAGGGAGTACTTTCATGCTTACGCTCGTTTACTGTAGTGAAAAAAGAGATTTCGAAAGAGAGAAGAGGTGGGTGGAAAGTTCTGGTTCAAAAGATGTTGAAGTTTTGAATTTTTCTAATAGCTCCTTTTCAAGGGGATATAATCTAGCCCTTAAAAGTGCAAAACATGAAGTGATTGTATTTATTCGAGAAGACGTTGAATTGCCCGTAAATGGATGGGGAGAAAAGTTAATAGAACGGTTTCAAACTTCTCAATTTGGTGTTTTAGGGGTGGTAGGTTCGATTATCGTTCCGATGTCAGGGCTTGTATGGGAAAAAGAGGAGCCGCTTGTAGGAAGAATTTGGTATGAAAAATTTGATAAGAGTCATGAGCAAAAATTTTCAGAGAATTTTCCAGGAAAAATTATCCCCGTTGTTGCATTAGATGATTCTTTATTTGGAGTGTATCGAGCAAGACTTCAGTCAAGATTTGATGAGCAGTTTATATCAGATTCGTTTTACGATCTCGACTTTTTTGTTACCAATTATCAAAAAAAGGTAACAATCGGGGTGATTTCGGATATTAAAGTGCTTAAAGTAGGGCTCAATCCTCAAAATCAAGAGTGGATCCAAAATAGGAATCTATTTGTCAAAAAACAGACAAAATTGCCCCTCCGAATCAAACCTGAAATTTTTCTTACAAGTACTCCGATTAAAGTGGACCTCCCTCCGAAGGTTGGCTTATTTATCGCGACAAAATCAAAACCTGTGGAGCTTGCTTCCTGCTTAGAATCTATTTTTGAACATTGCAAATATCCTAATTTAGATATTTATGTGATTGATTTAGGGTCGTCAGCAGATGATTTGGAATCGATTCGAAATTTTATTATTCCCCACCACAACGTATCACTAATTGAAATGAAGCATGAGCATCTTCCTTCGATTTACGAAGAGGTGATGGAGACAAAGAACTTAAACGATACGGAGCTGTTTCTTTTTTGCAATGCCGAGGTGATCTTTCTAAATGATGGGATCTCGCGCATGGTAAAAGCCTACCAAGAAGATCGTGAAAATTGTGGGACAATCGGCGCCAGAATGCACACTCGCAATAATATGGTGCGTCATTTTGGACTCCAGCTTATTTCGACCCAGACCGAGGAGGGTTACGAATTAGCTCTTGGTTATCAAGGATTTCAGTCTGCATACAAATATCAAAATAAAGTGGTAAGGGGTGTTTTAGGAGCTTCCCGCGATGTCTTGATGATTAGTCGAAAGCTCTATCAAGAACTTGGCGGCTTCAATAAAAATTATATGCACAGCCTGGAAGATTTTGAGCTTAATTTGAAATCAATTTTGGCAGGTAAAAAAAATGTCATTGTCGGAACAAGTGTTTGCTATTTTCTAGGACACGACATTCCGAAATTTCTTCCGAGCGATTTTGAGCGGTTAGTAGCTTTTGTGAATGATCATGTCGAAGTGATTACACCTTATGTAGATCTACTCTCAGCCGCTTAACAATTTAGGTTTTTAGAATCCCCAAGAGAGGCGAGCTGCAACGTATTGAGTACGGTCTTTGAAAAATTGGCCTTCACTGTAGCCGTTGTGATATTCGGCAAAGAGGCGGACTTTACGGCCGGCGCCTTGGAGCTTAGACCATTCGTAACCGAGCTGAAGGGTCGTGCTAAATTGAAAGTGATTGGCTTGCCAGTTTTGGAAGTCGGCTGCGAAGAAGGGGGCGCCATAGAGTCTGTGGTAGTGGTAGCGCAGCCCCATAAAGCGCCACTCGAGTCCATATTCAGCATAGAAGACTTTCATAGGATAGCTGTTATCGCTATTTACAACAAAGCCGGGACCGCCGTAAATGCGTAGGCCGTTTGTTGCCTGATAGGAGACAAAAAAATCGATCGCTTCAAAGCTTGGGTTAACTCTATTTACTTCAATGTGATTGACCATGTACTCATCACCTAAGTGACTTGAGATATGGTAGGCTCTAAGTCTGTATGACCACTTATTAATCGCGTAGGAAAAGGGGATCATTAAAATGTAGTCGGTAGTAATCAGCTCTGCCCACTCACCGTTTGGATGACATTTGGGGCTCATATCGAAATCGGCCCAGACGCAAGCTGCGATATCGATTTGAAGATCGCCGTGCCAAGGAAAGACATCAAACCACCTAAAAATGGGGAAAAAATCGCCAAGGGAGATCGCAATCTGATTTTTTGCTAAAACATCGTTATAACGATACGCAATCGAATAAATCGGTTCTCTTGGGTTTGCGATAAGAGGCTGAAAAAGAACAGTCGACTCAGGAAACCAAACCCCTTTTACTTGACGAATCGGTTGACGCTCTTCAATCCGCTCTCGTGCGGCGGGATCAAGATCAGCAACCTTAACCTGAACAACATCAGGCAAATCTTTTACAAACTCAATAATTGAATTTCGTATTCGATCATCTTTTGGTAAGTTATACAAAAAGACCACGCCGTCTTTATTTACATAAACAAGAACATTTAATTCATGATAGTTGGCATCAATCAGCGCCTGAATATACCCTTCTAAATAAGAAGCAGTCTCTTCCTTCAAACGCTCCTGCGGAATCTGATCCTGCCTCGATAACCTTAAATTTTGCTTCTTTGCATTCTCAGCTATGAGTAAAACTTCCTCATCCTCTTGAGCGCTTAATGCAACTAAACATGAAGATGCCATCACAAAAACCATCGAAGCAGAAAAAAAATAGCGCAAAAAAACCTCAAATGCAACTTTGATTCCTATATACTACATTCTTGATATTTTCCACAAATGAACAAAATGAAAAATGGAGTCAGCTAGGTCATAGAGACTATCTGACTCCATTAGATCCATTACCTCATTAGGAGCAATAAGGTGCAGAATTCCCAGAAAATATGCACGTTTGAGCGTCACTGCAACAACTTGTCCCGCATGAATTACTTAGACTGCATGTACATGTTCCATTTATCACATTCATGTTAGGATTTGGGCAGGTACAGACGTTATTAATTTTATTCATTAAAGGGTCAATGCAAACACATGTATATCCTTGTTGAATTTGATTTGGCATACTACATGTACATTTGCCGTTTACAACAGTCATACTTGGATCTGGGCAAGTGCAGACACCGTTAACTCGATTCATTAAAGGGTCGGTGCAGGGAGGTTGGCATTCAAAGACACCTTTTTGAATTTGATTGCAAGCTTCATTTGCGTTGGCATCACAGCAAAGGTTTGTTCCGCAAAGAAAGAGTGGATATGAACATGTACATGTTCCATTTATCACATTCATGTTAGGATTTGGGCAGGTGCAGACGTTATTAATTTTATCCATTAAAGGGTCACTGCAAACACATGCACCATTTTGATATATTTCATTTGGCATACTACATGTGCACTTGCCGTTTACAACAGTCATACTTGGATCTGGGCAAGTACAGACGTTATTAACGTTATTCATGATAGGGTCGCTACAAACGCAACTATTATTTATTACTGCATGATTGGGAGAGCTGCAACAAACTAATTGATTAGATGGGTTTGAATAAATTAATTGAGGTGGACATTCACAGAAAGATTGATTGTATTCGGAAGGGCAAGGACTCGAAGATTCGTCTGCATTTCTGCATGAGGTAGGGTGTTGTTCTTTGTTTGTCAATTGAGTTGTTTCGCATTGATTGATAGTAAAATTAAAAACGTCATTGGTGTAGGAGAAAACTATTTTAAACAAAGATTGCGGGTTAAGGTCTGTCGCAAAAATATACTGAGAGTCATTTGCGTCTAAGTAATCTGAAAGGCTTGGTTGTCGAATGTAAAAAGGGTAGCTTGTTGAAACATTTCCAGTAGGATCTATAAATGCTATTTGGAAATCTATGCTACTTGGATTCTTAAGTGTTTGCTCTTGCTGATCTGGACAACCATGGTCAGTTTTAGAGACAATATCTGTAAACAAATAAGGCCCATTGTTACAGTTGTAAAATCCATCGATTAATTTTGGATCTTGTGGCGTCGGGGTTATATTTAATTGACGGGCTGTTCCGACACTTTCTGCCGGTATTTCAAAGTAGGCAGTAGTGCCATCTGTTGATGTATTAAGTTTGAACGAACCTCCAAAGTCTGTTAATAAAGGCCCATTGTCAGGGGAGTTTTGATAAGAAAAAGCGTAGGTCCAGATATTATCGGACAAGTTGCTGCTAAAAGAGGGGGCTGTGATTCTTATTGTATAGTTAGTGTTATTTTGGAATGCAACAGCTGTTTTATTATAATTAGTCATGTTTATCCTTTTTTTATTTTAATTATATGTTAGCAGAACGTTGTTTTTAGGTAGCTTTCTTGATATCAGCAGATTGAGTATATGGGGTCAGGCCTGAATTCGGGAATTTCTTTTTGGTATATGGGGTCAGGCTTGAATTCGTGAATTTCTTTTTGGTCCACATTTCTCTTTTTTAAGAGAAATGTGGGTTAGAGGGGAGGGAGGTTTTCGGGGGATTTAGTGGGGAGTTTTTCGATGAGGAGGGGGGCGGGTTTGATGCGCTGGGGGATTTCGGGAAGAAGGCCGCAGGCTTGCATGTCCCAAAGTTTTGCGTAGTGGCCGTTTATGGCCATGAGGGAGGTGTGGGTCCCCTCTTCAACGATCCTTCCTTTTTCAAAGACGAGGATTCGATCCATTTGGGAGAGGGTTGCAAGTCTGTGTGCTGCGACGATGGAGGTTCGGTTTTTCATCAGTTTTTTTAAGCTGTCTTGGATGTATCTTTCGGTGACAGAGTCTAGTGCAGAGGTTGCTTCATCGAGTATGAGTATGGGGGCGTTGGAGAGGAGGGCTCTTGCAATAGCAATTCTTTGCCTCTCGCCGCCCGATAGTTTAGAGCCTCTTTCGCCGACATAGGTGTTGTATCCGTCGGGAAATTTTTTAATGAATTTGTCGCAGTGGGCGAATTCTGCTGCTCTAAACACCTCTTCGTCACTTGCTGTGGGTCTTCCATAGAGGATGTTTTCTTTTAGAGTTCTATGAAATAGGATGGGATCTTGGGGAATTAAGGCTACTTGTTTGCGCAAAGACTCGAGGGTAATTTTTGAAAGGTCTTGATTATCAATTAGTATTCTCCCTTTCTCTACTCCGTAGAAGCGTAAAATTAGACCGATAAATGTGGATTTACCCCCTCCCGAATAGCCGACTAAGCCCACTTTTTCGCCTCCCCGGATTCGGACATCTTTGTTTTGAAAGATTCTGTTTTTTTCATATTGAAAGGAGACTTTATCAAAAACAATCTCCCCTTTTGTCACTATAAGGGGTTTTGCATCGGGGGGGTCTACTACATCTTTGGGATCGTTCATAACCGTTAGAGCCTGTTTTGAAATCCCGAGCGACTGAAATAAGAGGGGGAGGGAGTTATTGATCACGGTTAAGATAAGGGCTAGGTTGAGTGTAGTATTAAAAATTTGGACAACTTCACCTGTGGAGATAAGGTTATTTATCCAGTAATAAAACATAAACCCATTGATCCCAATGCCCCCTAGGATCACGGTGATCAAACTTAGAACCAGTCTCATCCCTTCGACATATTGTTTCGCCGTTTTGTTTTTTGCCCGTTCGTCTTTTTGAAAGGGGGCGATGATCCCTTTTTCGAAGTGAAATCTGTGAAAGAGGTTGACTGCGAAGTTGTTTGTTAAACTATCAACAATTTTCCCTAAAAGGAGAGACCTTGCACTTCCGTAAGAATTTTCATAGTGGGTGCATTTTTTTGTAAAAAGGAGGCAGGTGAGTAGGTAAAAGGAGAGCCATCCTGTTAACACATAGGAGAAAAACGAGTTGATGTTTGCAAAAAAGAAAATGCTGAGGAAAAGGGCGCAAATGCCTGGTATTATATTTGTTAAAATAAGTTGTAGTACAGAGCTTACGTGAAAGGTCATATCTGAAATTTTATTTGCCAGTTCGCCTGCTAGCCTATTATTAAAGTAGTTGGGAGAGTGTTGTTGAATGTGATCAAACATGGTCATCCGAATGTTAGCCTCCATTCGGGGAATAACGGTTGCTAAAGCAAATCCTTGAATCCGGTACCCCGCATCAATTCCGATCCAAAGGGAGAGTCCATATATTAAAGGGGTGATTAAGCTGGGCCAGGCAGAGGCTCTATCTGAGTCGGTTGCTGTAAGAATATCTACAATGATTTGAAAGAGGTAGGGCCAAACAGTAGCTTCTAGCGCCCAAACTAGAGAGCTGAAAAAAATAATTAAAAATCCTAATTTAAAAGGTTTGATAAACTTCCAAACAAAAAATGGTAGTGAATTATAGGTCTCCATAATTTGCGTATACTATAATTATAATTAATTTGGTGAAAATTTTTTTTTGAATCGTCTTATGAGGTTGCGGATATCTTTTAGATCGTGGTATGATCTTGGGATCATATACCGCGAGAGATTTAAAAATGTAGATTTTTCGGGGCCTTAGCTTGCGAGCGCGGGGCTGATACTAGATCTCTAGATCAGCAATGAAAAACCAATTTTTAAATAACGAATGGTATAAAGAGGAATTTTTAGATGGAAAAACAAGAAAAAGAGCTTACTTTTAGAGATTTTGCGTTAAGTGAATCTATTATAGAGGCAGTTGAAAAATGTGGCTTTACAAAGCCAACTCCGATTCAAGGAGAAGTAATCCCACATATTTTAGCAGGGGTTGATGTAGTTGCTCAAGCTCAGACTGGGACAGGAAAGACGGCAGCATTTGGATTGCCATCGCTTGAATTAATTTTGGATAGGCCTGCAAAAGCGGGAATGCTTGTGATTACTCCTACAAGAGAGCTTGCAATCCAAGTTTGTGAAGAATTGTCTAGATATGGCAGACCTTCTGGAATTAAAACAGTTGCAGTTTACGGGGGCGATAGCGCTCAACGTCAAATCGAAGCGATCCAAAGAGGGGCAAATGTGATCGTTGCAACTCCAGGAAGATTGCTAGATCTTTTAGAATCAAAGCGTTTAAAAAACTATGAGCCTTCGATTGTAGTTCTTGATGAAGCAGATGAAATGTTGAATATGGGATTTTTGGAAGATGTCCAGACAATTTTTGAGTTCTTGCCAGAAGAGAGACAAACTCTCCTTTTTTCAGCAACGCTTTCAGACCCGATTCAGAGATTGATTAGGACGATTTTAAAAGATCCTATGTTTATTAAAGTAGGTTCTACCGGCTTTAGCCACCAAGATATTGAACATATTTTTTATGATCTTAAGGAACATAAGCGTGAAAATGCTTTCTTTAGAATTTTATTGGCCAATAACCCAGCTAAAGCGATCGTCTTTTGTAGAACGAAAAAAGATGTGGATGACTTGTCTATTACCCTCTCTAAAATGGGATTCCCTGTAAGATGCTTACATGGTGATATTCAGCAAAGTACAAGACAGCAAGTTACGACTGCTTTCCGTAAAGGGGAAGTTAAATTTTTAATTGCTACGGATGTAGCTGCTCGTGGTCTTGATATTTCAGATGTTACTCATATTTTTAACTACCAAATTCCGTTTGGATCTGAAGAGTATGTTCACAGAGCTGGAAGAACCGGGAGAGCTGGTAAGAAGGGGATGGCAATCACTTTAGGAACGGCAAATGAACTTAGAAAAATCGGAAGAATGTTAGGACCTAAGACAAATGAAATTAAGATCTTATCAGTTCCAACAGCAAAGCAAATGTATCAAATTCAAGCAGATGCATTTACAGATCTGATTGCAAAACAGACAATTCGAGAGGGTGTTTCAGATCTTCAAGAAAAGCTTATGGAAAAGGTGGAAGAGGGTGAGCTTGTCTCTCTTCTTCTTTCTTATTTAATGGATAAGGAGAAATTAGCTCTTCAAGAAGAGGATAAATTTCAAAATCCCAAAGGGCGCTCAAAAGAGTACACAGGTGAGCGACGTAGAGATGATTACGGAAGCCGTCCAAGAAGAGAAGGGTTTAGAGATAGACCTCAAAGATCTAGTTTTGGGGATAAGCCACAAAAACCTAGTTTTGGCGACAAAGGACAAAAATCTGGTTTCGGAGATAGACCCAAAAGGGCTACTTTTGGAGATAGACCACCAAGAAAAGAGGGGTTTTCTCTAGGCGATCGTCCTAAGAAGCCTGCTTTTTCAGAGGGTAGATCAGCAAAGCCTAGAGCAAAATTTGGCGGCGAGCGGAAAGAGCGTGAAGGCTCTCGTAGGTAATATTTACCCATTATGCTAGAGATAGTATAAATAAGGGGCTAGAAATGCTAAGAAGGGTGAGGGCTGCGCATCATAAAAAGTCGGTTTTGCAAAGATTGTTTTCTTTGCATCGAAGTGCGGACAAGCCCTTTATATCTAGCGAATTACAAAAGAGAACTTTAGAGATTTCAAAAAAAAATGTGGGAGAGCTTTTAACTGAGCTCTCCTCTTCTTTTGCAGGCTTAAGCCTGAAGGTATCAACTAGACGAATTAAAGAGGGTGGCCGGAATGAAATTATTTCGGAGGGGCCTCCTACTTGGTATCAAGTTCTATTTAATAATATTACAAATCCGTTTGTCCTGCTTTTGTTAGCTTTGAGTCTTCTCTCCTGGTTTTTAGGGAATATTTTGGGGCTTTCTATCATCTTAGGGATGGTTTTAATTGGAGTGGGGATTAGATTTTTTCAAGAATATCGTTCCAATTCTGCTGCAGCAAAATTGAATGCTCTTGTGGGAACAACGGCTACAGTGATTCGGGGAAGTGGGGAAAACGATAGAGAGGAAATTAATTTAAAAGATCTTGCCGTGGGAGATGTCGTTTTTCTCTCTGCAGGAGATATGATTCCCGCCGATTTGAGGGTGATTTACGCTCACGATCTGTTTGTGAGTCAGTCCTCACTTACTGGGGAGTCTAGGCCTATAGAAAAAGGGGTTGATTCTGAGGAAGAGGCTTTTTCTTTGGGTTTAAAAAATATCTGTTTTATGGGGACGAATGTTGTTAGCGGAATTGGAAAGGGTGTGGTGATTGCGACGGGAGATAGGACCTATTTTGGATCGATCGCTCATGCAATTAGCTCTAAAAGGCCCATGACTAGCTTTGATATCGGGATTAATAAAGTAAGTCTTTTATTAATTAAGTTGATGATTTGTATGATTCCCCTTGTCTTTCTTGTAAATGGCCTGGGGAAGGGGGATTGGATTGAGTCGCTCCTTTTTGCCCTCTCCGTAGCTGTTGGCTTAACACCTGAAATGCTCCCTATGATTGTCACCACTAATTTGGCTAGAGGGGCTTTAGCGATGGCTAAAAAAAAAGTGATTGTGAAGCAGTTGAGCAGCATTCAAAATTTCGGTGCCATGGATGTGCTTTGTACAGATAAAACAGGGACCCTTACAGAAGATAAAGTTGTTTTAGAGCAATACCTTGATTGCGAGGGGAAAGAAAATGTGGAGGTTCTTGGGTTTGCCTATTTTAATAGCTATTTTCAAACCGGCTTAAAAAATCTATTGGACAAAGCGATTTTAGAGCATAGCGAATGCTGGGAGCGGGCCCAAAAGGTTTCAAAGATAGATGAGATTCCCTACGATTTTGAGCGAAAGCGAATGAGTGTGGTTATTGAGGAGAATGGAAAGAGGTGGCTTGTCTGTAAAGGTTCTGTAGAGTCGGTGCTCTCCATATCTAATTCAGTTAATACCAATGGATTGTATGAGGATTTGAATAAAAAGGGGCTTCGCGTTTTAGGGCTTGCTCGAAAGGAGCTTAGAGTGGATGCTACTCAAGTCTACCATCCAACCGATGAGAGTGACCTTACGTTTTTAGGGTTTTTAGTCTTTTTGGATCCTCCAAAAGAGAGTGCAACAGAGGCGATAAAAAATCTTCAGGCAGCGGGAATCAGTATTAAAGTTTTAACGGGAGATGATCGTTACATTACAGAAAAAGTGTGTGAATGGGTGGGGCTTAGAGTCGAGGGCGTGATTACGGGTCGTGAATTAGAGGCGATGGAAGTGGATGAGAAAAGGGAAAAAATTGAGAGGGCGACAATTTTTGTAAAATTAAGCCCCTTGCAGAAAGGGGAGATCATACAACTGATTAAGCAAAATGGTCATACAGTTGGGTTTCTAGGAGATGGAATCAATGACGCTCCGGCCCTTAGAGAGGCCGACATTGGGATATCTGTCGAAAGTTCTGTCGATATTGCAAAAGAGTCATCGGATATTATTATGTTGGAAAAAAGCCTCCTTTTTCTAAGTGAGGGGGTGCTAATTGGAAGGAAAACATTTGCAAACATCCTTAAATATATCAAAATGGCTATTAGTTCAAATTTCGGGAATGTCTTAAGTATTTTAGGGGCAAGCTTGATTCTCCCGTTTTTGCCGATGCTACCCCTGCAGTTGCTTCTTCAAAATCTGCTATACGACATTTCTCAAATTGCTATCCCGTTTGATCATGTAGATAAAGAAGATCTTGAAAAGCCAAGGCAGTGGAGTAGTTCAGGGATCACTCGGTTTATGTTTTTTGTAGGTCCGATTAGTTCTGTTTTTGATTACATCACATTTGGCATTCTTTGGTTTGTTATTGGGGCGAATTCCTGGGGAACAAGCGCTCTTTTTCAATCGGGGTGGTTTATGGAGGGTCTTTTATCTCAGACGCTTATTGTTCATATGATCCGAACAGCAAAGATCCCGTTTTTTCAAAGTCACTGTTCTGCCGCACTATTTCTTTCAACACTTGGGGTAATTGGAGTGGGATTAACTATCCCCTATACTTTAGTAGGGAGGGCTGTAGGGATGACTCAAATGCCCTCTATCTATTTTTTCTATCTAGCTTTGATAGTGATTGGCTATTGTATCACTACACAAATTCTTAAATGGTTTTTCCTACGAAGATTTAAAGTGTGGCTTTAGTTTTCTATTGTTCTGATTAAAAAATTGTTTTTTCTAGATGCGTATTGTTAATTATGTAATAATTTTTGGTAAACATTTGGGAGATTTCATGATTCGTTCATTTCACACAGTTGAAAATTTCAGTGATAGAATTGCTCTTATTAGAGGTCCAGTTTTTAGAGGTGTGCTGGAAGAGACATATCGTGTAGCTAACTCTGTTTTTGCAGCTCTTTTAGAAGCTTGGAAATTTGCTAAGAAGGGGGCAGCGCTATTATTTAGGTGCGCGCTCTTTATTAGTGCAATTCCTGGATATGCAAAAAGAGCTCTCTTTTCTGGTGAAGTGAGTTTGCCAAAGCACTCGGAAGCAAAAGAGCATGCCCTTTGTCAAATGTTGAATCAAATGATCAAAAAGCCCCTTAATGAAGCGGAGAAAAAATTAGTTCATGCAGCTGTTGAAGGCTCTTTGCCTGTAGAAGAGGAGATCCGATTAAGGGATGATATCTTTCATAGAATCATAGAGGGGGGCGATCTAGATAGAGCTAGAGAAGTTTGGGATCGGTTTTTAAAAGCTGCTAAAGAGGCTTTTAGTAGAGAGCGCTTTGTTTCGCTCTCTCCTTTGGATAGGATTAAAGAGCGTCAATTTGTTGAAAAAGAGATTCTTAGTCGTTTAGAAAAGAAACTGAAACAAATTGATCCGGCATCACTTCACGATCGAGTCCGCGATCCTAGTGAAGCTTTTTATTTGGATTCGAGGTCGGAGTTTATTCGGGCGGAGAGACCTGGATTAGACATAACTCATTTGTGGGAGAGATGTTCTGATGTTGCCCTCGATTCTGCTCAGTTTGAACAATTAGCTCAGGAAATTGAAGCGTTGGAGATTGTTAGGGGCACTCGCTCAGATAGATTGCTTGAGAGTGAGTATCTTTTTTTATTAAAACAAAGATTGGCGCTAAGTTGTGATACAGCTAAATGGGAGTCCAAGAGAGGGGTGATTAGAGAATTAAATGAGACTACTTTAGGTACGATTGAAAATATTAGGAGAGCAAAAGAGGAGAGATTTAGAAGATTTCCCCATCTTCTTGAAAGATTGGATATTGAGGAGCTTCATAGAGAAGAGCTTGAGTTTTTGAAACGAGATCCTTATCAGATTCCTGAATATTTTCTTCAATCGGGCGGAGATTCCCTAAAAGAGCTTGAGAGACATGTACATGCGGCAATTGATGTAGAAGATAGATTAACATTATTAAGCATTAAGACTCCTAAACAGAGAAATGAAGAGCGTCAAGTAGCTTTGGCTAAGGAATGTCTTGTAGCTTGTCTTGAAAAAACTGCTAATGGACAACAATTAATCTCCTTGATGCAAAGGGAATCTCGATCAAGCATTGAGGCGGAATTAATCGACTCTTCTAAGCGAGTTCTCAAAGATCTTTTTGAAAAAAACAAGAGAGTTCTCCTGGATCATGTTTACTCGACATCAGAGTTTGTTGCAGATTTGGGAGGAGGGGAATTCGGAACCCTCAGATTTGCAAGGCAAGAAAAAAGAGAACACGATTTTGGAGCGCTTTCAAAAAAACTTGATTTGCAGTTAAAAAGATGGTATCCCGCACTTCAAGAAATTTGGGTAAAACAGGTCTCGCTTGATCAGGAAACAGAAATTTTAGCTTTGAAGGGAAGGGCTAGAGAGGAGAAAATGGCTCAGCTTTTTTCTCAATGGGTTTTGGAAAAAACTTCTTTGCCTTTTGATCGTCCTATCTCATTTGAGTATGTAACTCTGCCAAACGAAAGAGAAAAAAGAGCTGTAGCATTAGAGAGACTGCGAGAAGCTCTTCCCCTAGAGAAACTAAGAGAAAAACTTCATCGCCCTCTGTTAGAGGCCCCTATTCAACAAATTTTTTCTGGGGTCTCTTTCCGTTCGATTCAGTTGAATCAGCCTTTGCACAGAGTTGCAGAAATTGAATTTGCCCCCGTTGCAGCTGAGGATGAGGAACTCCTTGTCTTAGACCCTGCTAATCTCGTTGAGGCTCTAAAACAGGCTCCTTTCTATAATCCAATAGGAGAATTAGAGGCTAGAATTGATTGGGCAATGAGTGCTGTCTATCAGCCGCCAGGACTCAAAACTGATTTTTTAAGTGCCTATGCTGCGTTTTTTGACATTTCAAGAGCAGTGATGGATCAAGTAACTCCTCAGTTTTTAAATGGCTTTATGCACTTAATTCAAAACTCTGATGTAGATCCTCTTAAAAAGGATAATTTTTGGAGAAGGGAGGTGCTTGCTTGTTATCTCCGCCTAATTTTTGCAGGGAGAGCGGACCCTATTAAAGTAACAGAAGAGCAAAAAAAATACCTCATTCAGTTTGCAACTCTTGCAGAATTTGTGTTGCCTGAGCTTTTAGTTACTGAAGAGGCAACTACCTTCGAGAGCGTCCAGATTGAGGTGGTGGCAGAAAGGTTGCAATCTTCAGAAATTGGATTAGAAGGCTTAGATGAAGCTACTATTGAACGTTCGTTTCAAGAATCAACCCTTGCCTCAAATTTAGAGCTTCGTAAGTATATCGACGCTCTTAGGGCAAGGCATGGGGAAAAACTGCCAAAAGAGCTTTTTGATGCAATTTTTGATCACTACTCATTGGATCACGATCAAGGTCAAGAGGGGATAGCAAGAGCGATTCATCATGCATTTCAAGGAATTGATCGAGACGAAATTATCGCCTATTTTCAGGATCATTTTTTAGCGCAAGTTCCCCAAGAAGCAATTGATCCTCAAAATATGATTCTTCCAAAAAAGATTTTTTTCATAGATTGTCTTATCGCCCTTTGCAGATCAAATTTACTTGGTTTAGACGATCTTATGGCAGAGGTAGAAGCGTTTGATAATCAATTAATTAAGTCTAGTAATGCCCCTTGTATGCTTATGGGATTTTCAAGAAAGATTGAAAGGCTTTCCCTCCTTTTCATTCAAAATCCTTCAGCAGAAATTTTCGCAGAGCTATTGCGATTAAAAATTGCCTACAGAGCATTAAGGGCAGAGCACTATGATGGTAAAGTAGAGATCACAGGATTTTTAAAAGTGGCTACAGATAGGGCAGATAGCGCTATGGCTAGCTCCTTATTTCAGGTAAAAGATGCAGTCCAAACTTTTGATATGAATGAGATTGTAAGGTTGCTTCATAAAACAGAGAGTGATGATCCCAGTGAGAAGACATTTGCTGAAAAAGCAATTGAAAAGATTTTTAAATCTCAAAGAGAAGCTTTGCTCCCGGTTATATTTTCAGAGCCATTTTTTATCTCATTTGGAAGATATGACATTGATATTGTCTCAGGATGCGTCTATTTTGACGGGATGGAGAGAATTGAACTTCCTCCCTATTTACAAAATCACCCCTACGTCAGAGAGTTGCACCTTCATGAGCTCCCCTATATTCGTGCCCCAGATGGCTCTTATTCCCATTATACCCTGGAGGGGGATGAAGCAGTTCCGCAAGTTCATATTAGTTTATCCGCTACAGGGGATTTGGTGATCCGAAGAAGATTACAAACCAATTTTGCACCACCTGAGGCAATTGAGTTTCTTCAGTACCTTCCCATTAGTCAGTTTGCAAAAATTCCCACATCGCTTGCCCAAAGAATGGGGGCTAAAGAGTTTTGGATTAATGCAGAAGATCATACCCTCTACGGATATTCTGAAAAAGGGGAGATTGTCTTTTCCCTAGACAATGAAGAGACTATTAAAACAAAATTAGGAACTTTTCGTTTTGTAAACCCTCTTGAGCCTTCAGAAAATCCTCAAATTCATTTAGTTTTAGCAAACTTAATGAACGCCCTTCCTCAAGATGAAATTCTTTTGCGAGAGGACAAGAACCTCTTTTGGATTCCTTGTCTTGATTTAACGGTATCTTTAAAATCTGATGGGTCAGCTCTTTGCTCAAGTCCTTCGATTTCAGGTTGGGTCCTTGATTTGAATCACACACTTTCCCCATCGATTCTTGCATTAAAGCGGGAGGGGAAGGAGAAGCCAGTTCGTAAGTTAGAGGATGAGTTAATTCTTCTTAAGAAGCACTTAAGGGAGAAGGAAGCTATTGTGGGTCCTTCCACTTTGGTAAAAGCAGATATGGTTGAAATAAGAAAGCAGGTCGTAGAAACCGAAATAAAACTGGCTCAAGTAAATCCAAGAATGTATCTAGCGATCCTCCCAGAGGAGAGAGATGCATCTCAATTAAGGGGAGGATTACGAAACGGGGTAACAGCCCTTGTGCAAACATCTTTGCAAATAGCACAAACAGAAAATCCTCAAGAGAGTCAAACTCTTCAAGCGCAATACTTAGCTCAAGAATCTGATTATAAAGATATTGTGGCTGAATATAAGGCCTATTGCCAGATAAAGCGTAAACCGGCATTTTTAGAGTCTTTGAGAGGGGATTCTTTACAGGCAAGAGATCTTCGCTCTCTTCTTTTTCTATTAGAGCAGTCACTTGCAAGGGGAGAAGGGGTAGATTCAGTCGCTTGGATTAAGGAAATTGGAAAATTTCCTTTTAGTGAGGCCCTTTCTTTGGACACGCTTCAATTTTTAGATCGCTTGAAAATCCATCCAGATTTGAATCAGAATGAACTTTCTCTCTATTTAAAGCTCATGAATTGTCAGAATCTCTTTTTTCAAATTCAGAAAACTGCAAAAGAGATGCGTGTGGATCGGGATCAGAAATTAGGGGAATTGAGTCACGCTTATGGAGAATCTCTTCAGAGATGCCAAGAGACGTTCCAATCATTACAAGGGGAGGGAAAAATTCTCCCAGTGGAAATTCAATCGCTTTTGCACACCTATCTTCCAGGGATCCTTATTCCGCAGCCTTTGATCGAAGGTGAGATCCAAGAGATCTCTCCCCTTGTTGCGGCTAGTTTAGAAGGGTATGCTGTTCAAAGCTTAATGGAGAGACTTCGCTTAACAGAGCATGTGGGATTTTTGCCAAAAGATGTGAGTAGGGACATTCCTTTAGCGCAAAGAAATTTACTCAGAGCTTTTTCAGCGCATAGCGGGGATCAGGTTGCAGGTTTTTATCTAGAAGAATTCGGAATGTTTTCTCTTCCCACACTTTATAAAGAGCTTGGATTGAATCACGAAACTGGAATGGCTCTGTTTGGGCTTACAAAAGAAGATATTAATGGGATTTTTCTCGCATTGAAGGATAAGAGGTGGGTAGAGACTAGGGGAGCCACAGATTTTTACTACTCCATTACTGCAAGAGGTTCCAACCCGCTATCTTTAATTCAAACGGAAAACATTTTTGCATTTTTAGCCCATACGGCTCTTGCACAAGAGGATCGTATACGTGTAGCTCAACGCTTAAGAGCTTTCTTTTTTGGAGCTGCTCAGTCAAGTTTTTCATTTAGCTGGAAAAATCCCGAGCTTGAAGGCTCAGCCAAGTCTGCTTTATTAGAAGAGCAGACGAAGCACGAAAGAGAGATGTTGAATGCGGAGACTTTGTTAAAAAAGATTTTGAGTGAGGGGGGGCTTACACTTGTCGAATTAAAGAGAAAGGTGTTGATAGGGGATCACTCTTTTGAAAAATTTAGTGCAGCTCGAAATGCCTTAATTAGGTACCTCTTCCATAAAACAGAGGTTCAGCACATTACAAATATTTTGAGAGCTCCAATAAAAGGGGAGAGAAATCAAGTCGAGTTGCTAAGTACAGCAAGGCAATATACAATTGAGAGTCTATTTAAAGCGGAGAGATCTGATGATCAGATCATGCAGCTTGCCTTTCTCCTCTTTGAGGAGGATTATGGAGCCCGTTGCAATGCAAGTCAAATTAAGCTTTTTAAATCCATTATGTCAAATCCAGAAAGTCCAGAAGCAATTGATGCAATGCAAGCGCGAATGGGATTTGGTAAGACAGCTCTTCTTCCTCTAATGGCCCTTGTCCAAATCGCAAAAGAGGCTAGCCTGGATCCAAGAGATAAATCCTTAGTTCGCTATGTTGTTCCAAAAGCAGTTCTTCAAGATAACGCTTCGGCGTTTGGTGAGAGAATTTCTCATATTTTGGGGACAAATGTTCTTAAAGATCGCGAATTTTCTAGATACCAAATCGATGCTAAAAATAGGATTGGTTCTTTCCGTTGGATCTTAGGGGATCTTCAAACCCGTTTAGCGATTTATCAGCAGGCAAAAGATCATGGAATTCCTATTATTCAATGGCCTGAAATCAGGCAAAGCATGGAGTCTCAAGAGCTTGCTTTTGGGTTTTTAGTGACTGGAGGAACTCTTGGAGATGAGGAAAAAGTGCTTTGCATGCAATGCAAGCAACTTTTGGGAAAGATTCGCTCTCTTCAGACCTATACAATTTTTGATGAGCTCGATGCTACTCAAGATTTTAAAGCGTGTGAAGTCAATTTTACTGAAGGGGAAAAACTACGAATTGATCCCGCTACAATTGAGCCATTAACAAAGTTAATTGCTTGCGTAGCAACCAATCAAGCAAGATCGGTTGAGGAGTGGGCTCCGTTAATGATTCAATTCTTAGGATTGCCTAGGGATCCTGCGATTGTTAACTATGTTTCACGAAGAGAATTGGCCCTTGATACGATTGAAATTTATGAAGATCCCCAAGACAGAATAAATATTTTTTTAATACGTGCGATTTTACTCGATCCAAATATTTTCGCTTTTGTCTCAAATAAGCAGCCTAGTACCCACTTTGGTGTTAGATTTAGTGAGCGAGAGGGAAAAAGGGTCTATTCACAAGATCCTGAATCTGGATCGGCTTTATTAATTGCAGTTCCCTATGAGGGGACCAACACTCCAAAAGGGTTGTCGACATTTGATAATACAGAAGTTGCAGCAATTGCTACATTGCGATATTACGCCTCCAGAGAGACAATGTTTGAAAAGGAGCCTCATCTCCAATTTCTAATTACCCAAACACAAAAGCAAGCAATTCCCCCCTTTTTAGAAACTGTAGTTCATAATGTTGTAGGGGCTGGTGGAAAGAGCTTTATTGAACGTTTGAAGCAAATTGCAGAACTGTTGGATCAAGCTGAGATAGAGCTTGCAAAACAGAAGTTTTATGAAGAATTTTTAAGTAACCCTCGAGATGAAGTCCGGTTTTATTTTGGTAGAGCTGTCGTGGCCACACAGGTTCGTACTGATGAAGCAAGAGCTAACAGTAATCGTTATGAAATGGGATCTTTAAAGGATCAGATTAAAGGTTGCTCAGGAACTGTAAGTAGCACTTCTTCCTATTTTACAAGTCCGGCGATTGATCCAGCAGCAGATGGAAAGTTAAGCTTAGAGATTATGGGAAGAGAAAATAACGCCCCTATATCTATACTTAGACCCTTCCCAGATGACGGGACGGACTATTTAGGACATGTTTTAGATTCTCTACTTGAGCATGCTAAAGTTGAGACTAGGGCGATTATTGATGCAGCAGGGATTTGTAAAAGCCGAGATGGAAATCCAGAGACAATTGTGCAAGTGCTATGGGAAAAACTTCAATATCATGGACAAATTTCTGGGATTGAGGGGATTGTCTACTACGGAAGAGACAATATTAAAAGACTTTATAGAGGGCCTTATCACCCCCCAATTCCATGCACTACAGCTATGGAACTTGCCTCACTTCCGGGGAAAAAATATTTTTCCTTTTATGGACAAAAAAATACGCGCGGTTCAGATATCAAACAAGCTGATGGCGCCCACGCACTTGTTACTATGGATGAAAACGTCCCTAATAACGATGCAAAGCAAGCGGTGCTTCGATTTAGAAGTCTTGTACAACGATCTTCTGATCAGAAATTTACCTTTGCCTTAACAGCCCGTTTTGCAGAAATGCTTTTGCCAAGAGGACGTGCTGAGAGAATTGATGCTAAGAATGTTTCCCTATATCTTAGATTAAGGGAACTGGAACAAGAACAGCACGATGCCCTTACTTTATTCAGAAAAGAGTTGCAGGCTCATGTGAAACAGGCTGCAGCTTATATTGAACATAAGATTTTTTGTGATCTTGATTTAAACGATACGGGTGTTCAAGCGAGCTATGAGGAGTTTTTAAATGCAAGGGATAGGATCATTCCCTTAGTTGATAGAGCGTTACGAGATCTGGATAGTAAGTATGGAAATGCACTTACAACTAAGGCGCGTGACCAGTTTATTGAAGAAGAAGTCTTGAGGCATACTAGAAAATTGAGAGAATTAGGAGAGTTAGGAAAGCGTTATGGAACAGGATTTAATCTCAAATTTTTCTATAAGAGAATTCAGGATTCAAGATCTCTTTTTGAATCGAGATACCCTGAAGATAAAGAGGTGAAAGTTGCAGCGGTGGATAGCGGCGCAGAAGCGATTGCGATGGCCCTTGCAGAAGCTCAAGCAGAAGCTGTTGCAGAGGCTTTAGCAGAGCGTATCAGTGAGGTTGTGGTTCATACGCAGGAAAGAATGTATGTTCCCTCAGTGAATATGAGCAGAGCCCCCCACTTTGTGATTCAAACCGATTGGCTTCAAAATCCAGTTGGAGCTCCTGTTGAGATCTATCCAGCAATGAAACATTTGATACATCCAACTCTTAGAGATCAAATTGTGGTCAGCCCTCATTTACAAAATGAGACGATTGTCTCCCATTTTGCCCTCATCCCCCTAGATGCTGCCAAGCCCCATATTTTTGTTTCCCAAGAGGAGGGAGATGCATTTTTAAGGCAATGGCCTAGTTTCGTTGGGGCAGATTATAGGTTGATTGATTTACGAAAAGATGATGTGACCCAGTTTAGCCTTCTTGTTGTTCATATGAAAGCTGCGGTCTTGCAACTCGAAGAGCAAATGCCTTCAATCGTAAGCACAGAAGATCTCAGGGGCGCCCGATTATTAAACGTTCAATCAGAACAGTTTTTACCAAAGTTATTATTGGAAGGGGTAGATTTTACCGAGATAAGCCAGCGTGTCGATTTGACTCAATTCGGAATTTCTAAGGAGGCTGAGAGAGTCGGCTTTAATTTAAGGAAAGAGGGAGATCGGCTTCATATAGACGCTGTAGCCCTGGATGGTAGAGGATTAAGAGAGTCGATTACTCTCCCTGTAATGAATCGATGGCTTTGTCCCATTTTAAGAGATATCTATGGAGATTTAGTCCCTAATAAATTGGAGAGGATGCAGGTAAGACTTGAGAGAGATTCCGAGGCATTCCGAAGAGAATTGGCAGAACTAGAAAGACAAGAAAGGGTACTTGCTGAGAAAAAGGAGGGGCTCAATCGACTACTCCAAGATGCTTCTGCCTTTACGATTACTCCAATCATGAGAGAGGGCTTAGTAGAGAGGGATAATGAGTTTATAACAGGCGGAAGAGCAGGGGCTCCTGCTGAAATTGCAAGATGCGGAGAGGCTTTTTTAACTGCAATGGCACGAATACAAGGAGCTCAAGAACAGCTTAGGCTTCAGCCAGATTCGGCAAGAGATAATTTATTGATATTACGAGATAATTTTAATCGTTTTGTATCGGAGGAAATGCAAAATTTTTCACACGATTTTTCCTCTGTTCCTGCATTTACAGAAGACGATTGGAACCTAGGTTCCACAACACGTCCTCCATTTGACAGAGTTTATGGCCGTATTTTGTTTTCCGTTCACAAAGGCAAAATACAAGGGGAATATGGTGCTAAGGATTGTAGCAGAAGAGACTGTAATCAAATGTTTAATGTGATTTTGCCTCATTTGAAACAAACTGTAGCAAGTATGCAAAGGGCTATATTAGAACTACCTGATGTCCTTAATGAGATCGAGAGGATTCAAGCAGCAATTGCAACTCTTGTTGCTCAAAAAGTGAGCTTAGAAGAGGCTGAACAAACGTTGAAAGCGATGGAAAGATCGCAAATTACTGCAGTTGCATTAAGCTGCGGGATTCACTTTGAACCCAATGAAGGAGGGGCAGCTTCCCCCCAATTTTGGGATCGGTTTCGATTTCAAGATCTTGATACCTGGCCAGATTTCAACCTTGAAGCCCGGCTAGAAGGAGAGCTTCCCGATTATTCAAGAAACTTTGTAGAGAGAAGCATGCGCGAATACCACCGAAGAATTCGTGCCCTCAATTCTAAAGAAATTGCGATTCGGACAACGCACACAGCATTCTCAAACACAGTGCTGCGCTTTGCTCGCCAAATTGAGTCTCGTCCCTTAGAGATAAAAATTATAGGTACGTAATAAACTATACTATTTATTAGGGGTCAATTTTTTGACCCCTTCCTTACTTCGGACACGGCAGGAGAAATAAAGGGTCTGTTGAAAAGTAAAAAGAAAACAGAACAAACAAGTCAATTTCGCTTCGAGAATGAGGGTCAGACTTGCAAATAGGGACTATGAAAATTCTTATACCAAAAAAACAGGAAGAATTGGTTTTTTAAATATTTTTTACTATTTATATATTATTTTTTAATTCACTTTTAACGCTTTAAAATGGAAAAAATAATTTATTATCTTTATAATAAGGGTGATAAAAATCAAATTTTCAAAATTATATGATAACATCTTTCGCAAATTGTATTTGTATTAGGGTTGTAAGTTGTTTGTCGCTTGCACCTATTAATAGCACCTGCTGTAGCAGAATCACTCAAATCGCTGAAAAAATTTTGAGCAACATTGGTTTGCTTATCAATTATTTTACTGATAAATCAAAATGTTTTATTGAACGATATTTTAACTCCACACCAGCGCTAGAAAGAGCGCCAGCAGAAGAAGGAACGCCAGCAGCAGAAGGAGCACCAGCAGAAGGAACGCCAGCAGAACAAGGAACGCCAGCAGAACAAGGAACGCCAGCAGAACAAGGAACGCCAGCAGAACA
>CALKUQ010000004.1 GCA_937996705.1 uncultured Chlamydiae bacterium | reverse complement strand
GTCAGCTCGTGTCGTGAGATGTTGGGTTAAGTCCCGCAACGAGCGCAACCCTCGTTCTTAGTTGCCAGCATTAAGTTGGGCACTTTAGGAAGACTGCCGGTGACAAACCGGAGGAAGGTGGGGATGACGTCAAGTCAGCATGCCCCTTACGTTCTGGGCTACACACGTACTACAATGGTTGGGACAAAGGGCAGCGAGCGAGTAATCGTAAGCGAATCTCATCAAACCCAGCCTCAGTTCAGATTGCAGGCTGCAACTCGCCTGCATGAAGGAGGAATCGCTAGTAATCGCAGGTCAGCATACTGCGGTGAATTCGTTCCCGGGCCTTGTACACACCGCCCGTCACACCATGGAAGTTGGCCACGCCCGAAGTCGTTACCCTAACCGTTCGCGGAGGGGGATGCCGAAGGCAGGGCTGGTGACTAGGGTGAAGTCGTAACAAGGTAGCCGTACCGGAAGGTGTGGCTGGATCACCTCCTTAAAGGGAGACCAAGCCGTGAAGTGAAGACAAAAATGATTAAAGTCTCACCCTCACAGGTCAAACCAAGGTCGGTTCAAAAGACATAAAATTTGTGCAGAAAAAACAGTCAAACTAATTGTTTTGGTTCAAATCTAACCAAGAGAAAAGGTTAGAAAAAACAAGGGCTATTAGCTCAGGTGGTTAGAGCGCACCCCTGATAAGGGTGAGGTCCCTGGTTCAAGTCCAGGATGGCCCACCACAAGACATGAAACATTTATCATTGAACAAGAAATAGTTGTTAAATGGTCAATGTTAAATGGTCAATGAAGAAGGGGGGTATAGCTCAGCTGGTAGAGCGCCTGCTTTGCAAGCAGGATGTCAGCGGTTCAAATCCGCTTACCTCCACCAAAGCAAGAAAAGAGCTAAAATTCAGCACTATCATGGCTACAATCAAGGAAAGTAGGATGAGGATGCTGGAGTTTAAGACTTCAGAAAAGAACCTTGAAAACTGCATAATATCTAGAAACAACAGACGGATCTAAAAGCTCGAAAGAGAGAAAAGAGAGGTTTGTTGGTGATAGAGCCAAATTGAACAGAACTAAGTAATAATTTAGGTCAAATAAAACAATATGCGTGAATGAATAGTTCGCGCGTATAGTCCAAGAGTAGAGAACAAGAGCTAGAAATAGCCAAATGGTCAAGCTACAAAGGGCTAACGGTGGATACCTAGGTACACAAAGGCGAAGAAGGACGTGGTGACCGACGAAATGCCTCGGGGAGTTGGAAACAAGCATTGATCCGAGGGTGTCCGAGATGGGGAAACCTATTTGAACGACCTGCTGAATATATAGGCAGGAGCGAGCGAACCCAGCGAACTGAAACATCTTAGTAGCTGGAGGAAGAGAAAGCAAAAGCGATTTCCCAAGTAGCGGCGAGCGAAAAGGAAACAGCCTAAACCATAAATTTCGGTTTATGGGGTAGTGGGACAGTCGGACGGACTATGAAAGTTAGACGAAGCAGTTGAAAGCTGCACCAGAGGAGGTGAAAGTCCTGTAGTCGAAAACGGCAGTAGCCAGACTGAATCCCGAGTAGCACGGAGCCCGTGGAATTCCGTGTGAATCAGCGAGGACCACCTCGTAAGGCTAAATACTAATGTGTAACCGATAGCGAATAGTACCGCGAGGGAAAGGTGAAAAGAACCCCGGCGAGGGGAGTGAAATAGAACATGAAACCGTTAGCCTACAAGCAATTAAAGCACGATTAAACGTGTGATAGTGTGCCTGTTGAAGAATGAGCCGGCGACTTACAGGTTGTGGCAGGTTAAGGAGAGATATCCGAAGCCAAAGTGAAAGCGAGCCTGACAAGGGCGTGTTTTGTCACAATTTGTAGACCCGAACCCGGGTGATCTAACCATGTCCAGGATGAAGCTTGGGTAAAGCTAAGTGGAGGTCCGAACCGACTGGCGTTGAAAAGCCAGCGGATGAGGTGTGGTTAGGGGTGAAATGCCAATCGAACCCGGAGCTAGCTGGATCTCCTCGAAATGCGTTTAGGCGCAGCGGTAAGTGAACTTATTAGGGGGTAAAGCACTGTTTCGCTGAGGGCTGCGAGAGCGGTACCAAAGTGAGACAAACTCAGAATACCTAATAAAATTTTACCAGTGAGACGGTGGGGGATAAGCTTCATCGTCGAAAGGGAAACAGCCCAGACCACCAGCTAAGGTCCCCAAGTACACACTAAGTGAGAAAGGAGGTGGGAGTGCATAGACAACCAGGAGGTTTGCTTAGAAGCAGCAATCCTTGAAAGAGTGCGTAATAGCTCACTGGTCTAGCGCTCCTGCGCCGAAAATGAACGGGGCTAAGTGTGTCACCGAAGCTGTGGACTAGAGATTTATCTGTAGTGGTAGAGGAGCGTTCTGTATAGGGAGAAGCATTAGCGGTAAGCAGATGTGGACAGTACAGAAGTGAGAATGTCGGCTTAAGTAGCGAAAATATATGTGAGAATCATATACCCCGAAAGCCCAAGGATTTCTTCGGAAGGCTCGTCCGCGAAGAGTTAGTCGGGACCTAAGGCGAGGCCGAAAGGCGTAGTCGATGGACACAAGGTAAATATTCCTTGACTAGTCTGTGGGAGTCATCAACGGGACGCATAAAAAATAACCACACCCTGATTGGATTGGGAGTTCTCCAAGGAGAACGAGTGGTAAAGATAGTGCCAAGAAAAGCGTTGATGGTGATGAAAGCAGAGTACCCGTACCCGAAACCGACACAGGTGGGCAGGTAGAGAATACTAAGGGGCGCGAGATAACTCTCTCTAAGGAACTCGGCAAAATGACCCCGTAACTTCGGGAGAAGGGGTGCCACCGAGAGGTGGTTGCAATAAAGAGGCCCAGGCGACTGTTTACCAAAAACATAGGTCTCTGCTAACTCGTAAGAGGATGTATAGGGGCTGACGCCTGCCCAGTGCCGGAAGGTTAAGGAAGTTGGTCAGGGTTGCTTGCAGCTTGAAGCTAACGACTGAAGCCCCGGTGAACGGCGGCCGTAACTATAACGGTCCTAAGGTAGCGAAATTCCTTGTCGGG
>CALKUQ010000003.1 GCA_937996705.1 uncultured Chlamydiae bacterium | reverse complement strand
AAGGATCATACCTGAAATTTTGAAATATTAAGATTTTTTCAGGATTTCACGTCTGACCCTCAAGGTCTACTAAGGGCGAATAAGTAGCGGGCCTTAAATATCAAGTCGAAGTTTTACCTCTTCGAGGGCTTCTATAATACCAAATTCAAAAGAGGGTTTTGCTATAATGTCTGCATGTAGCTGAAGTTCTCTTGAGCCAGAATTCATCGCTATTGCGATGGTAGCTTCTTGGAGAAGTGGGATATCATTATTGTCATCTCCTGCAGCTATCACAGGACAATTCCAACCACATTTTTTTGCAATTTTTTTAAAAACAACCCCTTTATTCGCATCTCTGTGGGTTACAAGAAGAATGGATAGCTTAGGATCGATTGTGTCATTAATAAGAAAAGTTGTTAGAGAATCAATATCGGTCAATTTTGCCTGGATTTTTTGCAATGAGAGGGAATCGCCGAGGCATTTAATCAAAGGGAAGCTTAGCTGAGAAATTTCTTCAACCGTTTTGATTTTCACCCACTCGCAGGGGGAGACTTTTTTTAGCTTTTCAAGGTAGTCTAAAAAAAAGGGGGAAAATTTAGAAGTCCGGTAATAGCAAAAATCGCCCCCTTCAAGACCAGAGTAAATAAGGAAATCCTCTTGATATTGGCGACAAATGGCGTCGATTTTATATACCACCTCTTTCTCAATAAACGTTTGAAAGAGAATTTCTTTTTCCGGCATTTTCAACACTTCTGCCCCGTTTTGAACCGCTAAATGGAATGGAAAATCGATTTTTTCCACACTCATCATTGCAAATGAAAATGTACGTCCCGTTAAAAGGACTATCTCCCACCCCTCTTTATGCAATTCCCCCAAATAGTTTATAACCTGATCTGGAATGATATGTCTTTCATCTGTAAGAGTCTTATCAATATCTGATGCAAAAATAACTTTAGCCATACCATTAGATCTAGACGATTAAAGAAAAAAAAGCGATAAGATATGTATGAAGTGGTTGTATCTATTTTTTTGCCCTATACTCGTTTTTTGTGCAGATCTTTCAGAGACACAAAAACCGGAACCTGCTTCTTCTGAAGAGGTTCAACCTATTCCTGAAGAGTCGGTTCAATCCCTATCACCAGACACTTATAGAAAACAGTTTTATCGAACTTTGATCTTTATTATCGCCATTATACTAATTGCCCTCCTTCTCATCTGGTGGATGCGTAAATTTTCCAAAAACCAGACCTTTCAAGCAAACCACAAAAAGAACATCAAAATTTTAGAAAGACGGCAGGTCAGCCCTAGCACATTTCTCTATCACATCCAAATCGGATCTAAACAAGTTATCATCTCAGAATCCAAGTGCGATGTTCGGATGATTACTACTCTCGATTTTGATGAAACGGATACGTTTACCAATTGATTTCGATGCCAGGTTCGAGAGGCAAAAAATGGGAGGGATTAAGCCCCCTGTTTTGCATAGCTAGATATAGATCGTAGGGTGGGGCAGACGGTGCCTCGTCTGAGAGGTGAAACGTTTTCCAGTGCATACCGATACTAAGTTTAGCTTTCGTATCAATATGAATTTGAACTGCCTGATCCGGATTTGAGTGGACTGTTAACATAAATTCATCTGGTTGATAGGTGCCAATAGGGCAAAGGCAGAGATCTATTTGAGGGAAAAGCTCCCCGATTTTCTTAAAGTCATGCTCATTATAGGCTGTATCACCTACAAAGTAAAAACTTTTTGGCTCCATTTTTTCCCGGAACGCCTTTACCACAAAGCCCATCCAAAGTGATCTGTTTGCGTCAAAAATTCCCCTCCCCGAATGATGTTGGGCTGGAACTGAAGAGATCCAAAGCTTTGCCTTCTTTTCGGGAATATAAAAAAACATCTCTTCCCACCATTTTAGCTCTTTAACCTTATGGATCCCCCTTTTAGAAAACCATTTAGCAACTCCAATAGGAATAAACCACATAATATTAGGGAATTTCTGATGAAGGGCTTTTACGCTCTGCTTATCTAAATGGTCGTAATGATTGTGGCTGATTAAGACCACATCAATCTCTGGGAGGTCTTCTATAGCTAGAAAAGGTTCGTGCTTCCTTTTAGGTCCAATAAAATTAAACGGAGAACACCTTTTGGCCCAAATTGGATCTGTTAAAATTTTAACACCATCAATATCAATGAGAAATGTTGAGTGATTGATCCAAACAACCCGAGGTTCATTTTTAATAAGCTGCTTATCAGGAATCGGATACTCAAAATCTGCGGGAGGCATTGTATTTGGAGCTCTACTACCATAATGTCCCAGCTGCCATTTTAAAAAATGCCAAAATGTACGCTTTATATCTTTAATGTATGGATTTGAGTATTTATTTTTAAACATAATATCTCCCATATCTAATTAAGTAGAAATGGGAGATTATTCACAAATAAAATTATTTTTTAAATTTTCTCTATCCAAGATTGAGAGACTTTCCAAATTTGAAGAATCTCTACTCGCTCCCCTGGAGCAATCTTAAAAGAATCCCCTGAAGAAGGACTTTTCTCAGGGGTCCCAGTTGATACTAATTGGAGTACAACCGAATCAGAAGCCCTCTTACTCCACTGAGCAGCAACACGTTCCGCTTGAGACTGCCAAACGGGCACCACAAACAATCCTCGCTCATCTACAATAAATTCACCCTTTTCTAAAACTTCTTTATCCCAATAGGCAAGCCTTGTCCCATGATACGAACCATGAGTAATTATCTGCATTAACCCTACTTTGAACCAATTCGGACGCTGATAAAACAGAGCTCCTCTTAAATTAGAAAGTGATCTAGTCACTCCTGCCATAACTTCACCCTTTATAATAGTATTAATTTTTACTTTCTATCTGCAACGTAAGTGTAATTTCATTTTTTGAAGGGCCATAGAATTGAATAGGCCCAGGGTTTTTATAATGATCCTCGACACGATTTCTTTCGCGGACGTTATCAAAAGCTCCAAAAACAGGCCCCTTAAGATCGACAAGAGACTTTGCGATCACTCTCTTTAATTTACCCCCCCGCTCCTCTTCGACAAGAGCTTCCTCTAAGTCCCTATAAGCTGGCCTCCACTGCTTGACGCCCCTTGCCAAATTTTCTATAGTAGCCATAACACCACTCTTTTGCCTACTCATAAGAAGAGCCGCATTTCTCCCAAGATTATAACAATAGGTTGCATCAAAAACTGAAGGAAAGGAACACCTACCTTCATAGCCGAAAAAATGGTGAAAAGGCTCAAACTTTGCAGAGCTTCCCCTTCTTTTGATCTCTTCTGAAACAAGCTTACTAAGAAGTCTCTCTGTTTCAATCTGAGAAACTTTCGTATTCCCGTGGCTATCTTTGTCTTGAAACAGGTGGGCTAAGCTCTCTTTTGCACCGGGAATAAACTCAATTAAACCCTCAGGAATAAGAATCACACCATAATCCTTTCCTAATTTAGATCTTTCTTCAATAGTATCCGTTATTTGAGAAATAATTTGTTCTAATGAAAGACCCTTGTATGCAATCTCTTCCCCAATAAGGGCTATATTAGGTGCGGTTTGTAAAGCGCACTCGAGAGTAATATGGGATGCAGTCCTTCCCATTAATTTAATAAAATGCCAATACTTCAAGGAAGATTTTGCATCGGTACAAATATTTCCTATCATTTCGCTGTAGACTTTAGATGCGGTGTCAAATCCAAACGAAATCTCAATTTCTTTAGATTTTAAATCGCCATCGATTGTCTTTGGAACTCCGACAACATTACAACTTACCTGATTTTCCCTTAAATACTTATGCAAAAAATACGCATTTGTATTTGAATCATCTCCCCCTATAATCACAAGTCCATTCAAATGATTTGCTTTAATCACACTCATCGCTTTTTCAAACTGTTCTGGGGTTTCAATTTTTGTCCTTCCCGTCCCTAAAAGATCAAAACCACCTAAATTCCGGACCTGATCGACTTCTTCTCTAGATAATATTTTAAATTTTCCATCTATAAGACCTGACGGACCCTTTAAAAACCCCAAAAGCTCATTTTTTGGATTCATCTCGAGCAAGGCATCAAAAATTCCGGCGACAACATTGTTGCCTCCTGCCGCTGGACCCCCTGAAAATAAGACACCTACGCGAATTACTTGACTTTTCGGCAAACCCTCTAAAAGAGTCGCTACTTCAACTTTTTCCTGTTTTCTAAGATCTTCTAATAGTTCCATGACCCTAAGTTAACATTTTTACTTTTAATCTTCCCTACTTTTTTGAAAAATGATATCATTTACCAACATGAGCAAAAAATTTATCTTTATTACTGGGGGAGTACTTTCCTCACTAGGGAAAGGGATCGCCTCCGCCTCTATCGCTTTTCTTTTAGAGGCGAAGGGCTTAAAAGTTGCATTGATGAAGCTCGACCCCTACCTTAATGTTGATCCAGGAACCATGAACCCTTTTCAGCACGGAGAGGTCTATGTAACTGATGATGGCGCTGAAACAGACCTTGATTTAGGCCACTACCACAGATTTTCAAATTCTCCTTTGTCAAAAACCTCAAATGCTACTTCAGGTCAGATTTATTACGAAGTTCTTAGAAAAGAGAGAAAGGGGGACTATTTAGGAAAGACAGTTCAAGTCATCCCCCATATTACCGATGAAATTCGAAAGAGAATTGTAGATTGCTCTAAACAGGAAGAGGGTATCGATGTCACAATCGTTGAAATTGGAGGAACGGTAGGTGATATTGAATCCCAACCATTTCTTGAAGCAATCCGTCAATTTAGACATGAAAATCACGGCGATTCCATTAACATCCATCTAACCTATGTCCCCTATATTGAACATGCCCACGAGGTAAAAACTAAGCCGACCCAACACTCTGTCCAAAAGCTCCAGCAAAGTGGCATCTTTCCCGATATGATTCTTTGCCGCTGCAAGGATCCTCTAGATGAAGATATTAAGGCTAAAATTAGCCTATTTTGCAACGTCCCCCTCCACGCTGTTATTGAACTTATTGATGTTAAAAATACAATTTATGAAGTTCCTTTGCTGCTACAGCAGGCAGGGATTGAGAATTCTATTTCAAAGCTGTTAGGACTTTCCCAAAACAACGCGGATTTAAGTTCATGGGAAACCATGATTCAGACCCTAATTCATACAAATAAACAGGTCCAAATCGCAGTTGTTGGAAAATACCTTCAACACCAAGACGCTTATAAGTCTGTTTTTGAGGCTCTTAAGCACGGAGGCATTGGAAATGGTTGTAAAGTGGAAATTAGATGCATCGATTCAGACAAAATTGAAGACGAGGCCGACCTTAAAAAGCAAATTGAAGGCTGTAGCGGAATTTTAGTTCCCGGTGGCTTTGGGTCAAGAGGTTGGTCAGGAAAGCTCCTAGCAGCAAAAGTTGCAAGGGAAAATAATATCCCCTATTTCGGAATTTGCCTCGGAATGCAAATTATGGTCGTTGAATTCGCCCGGGATGTCTTACACCTAAAAAATGCCCACTCTACCGAAGTCGATTTAGAGACACCAGATAACATCATCTCCCTTCTTTCAGAGCAAATCCACACCTCAGACCTCGGCGGAAGCATGAGACTAGGGGCATACCCTTGCAAAGTAGACAAAGAATCAACCGCCTACCAGTGTTATAAAAAAGAGGAAATCTCTGAAAGACACAGACACAGGTATGAATTCAACAATAAATACAAAGAGGCCTGCGAAGCTCAAGGACTAAAAATAGTAGGCTCCTGGAAAGAGGGAAATCTCTCGGAAATCATGGAAGTAAAAGGTCATCCTTGGATGGTCGGCGTCCAATTTCATCCTGAATTTAAATCTAAACCTATAGATCCTCACCCTCTTTTTAAAGGCTTTATTGCAGCAGCAATCAAATATGCGGATAGTAGCAATTGATTTTGGTTTAAAGCGCATAGGGGTTGCTATTTCAAACTCCCTCTTTATGGCTATGCCTCTAGGTAAAATTGAAAGGCAAAAAGATAATAAAAAAACACTTCTTCTACTAAATAAACTACTTAAGGATTATAAGCAGATTGAGAAATTTGTTCTTGGCCTCCCTTTGCACCTTTCAGGCCACGAAAGTGACATGTCTCACGAGGCAAGAAAATTTGCCACATTTCTAGAATCAGAAACTAAAATCCCTGTGGTATTTGTCGACGAAAGGCTTACATCAAAAAATGCAGAAAACATTCTGCGTGAATGCGATATGACAAGAAAAAACAGAAAGGATCATGTCGACACGCTTTCTGCAACTCTAATTTTAGAAACTTATCTTGCACTGATTTCTCTAAGTAAGTAAATATTGTATGCAGGAGACAGATAATGGAATTTGAAAATCCTTTTCATGAACCTGAATACGGAAGACCCCCAGAATCGTGCATTCTTGTAATTTTTGGTGCATCCGGCGATTTAACGGGGAGAAAACTTATCCCGGCACTTTTTAACTTAATGAGAGAGAGCAACCTACCCACAAATTTTATTTGTGTAGGAGTCGCACGTAGACCTAAAACGGTAGAAACTTTTAGGGAAGAACTTGCACAGCACATCAAGAAATTTTCTCGAAATTCTCCAGAAGAGTCTGAGCTCTTGGTTTTTACAGAAAAGCTCTTTTACTACCAACTCGAGTTCGAAGATGACGCAGCTTACCCTAACCTCAATTTCTTTCTACAGAATTTAGATAAAACCTATGGCACAAGAGGAAATCGTGTTTTTTACCTCTCTGTTCAACCCACCTACTTCCTTCCCATTATTGAACATTTAAAAAAGAATAATTTTATCTACGACCCACAAAAAAAGGATTCCTTTTCAAGGGTAATTATTGAAAAGCCTTTTGGACACGATGAGCCCTCGGCTATCGCTCTCCAAAAAAACCTTTGTCTCTATTTAGATGAGAGTCAGATTTATCGAATTGATCACTATCTAGGAAAAGAGACAGTCCAAAATCTTTTAGTCTTCCGTTTTAGCAATTCTATTTTCGAAGGCCTTTGGAATAATCGCTATGTTGATAATATTCAAATCACTGTAGCAGAAAACATCGGAATTGAAGGGAGAGGAGCTTTTTATGAGAGCCAAGGGTTAACAAGAGATGTCATCCAAAATCACCTAATGCAACTACTCTCCTTAGTTGCCATGGAACCCCCGATCAGTCTAAAGCCTGACGACGTAAGAAATGAAAAAGTCAAAGTATTACAATCTCTTAAAACTGTGGACGTCTCTCAGATTGATTCTTACGCAGTTAGAGGTCAATATAAGACTGGATATATCGATGGTGATTCTGTTCCTGGTTATCGAGAAGAGATGAATGTCTCTCACACATCCAACGTTGAAACATTTGCAGCACTAAAGCTTCAAATTGATAATTGGCGCTGGGCAGGTGTTCCTATTTATGTAAGAGCTGGAAAACGAATGCCCAAAAGATCTACTCAAATTGTTGTTACTTTTAAAAAGGCTCCAAGCATTTTATTTCACAAAAATGACCACCATAACATTCCTAACCAAGTAATTTTTAGCATTCAGCCAAATGACGGAATTTCCATCAAATTTAATACGAAAATTCCTGGCTCCGCTTTAATTGTGCAACCTGTAAATATGAATTTTCAGTACGCAAACTATTTTGGAACCGAACTGCCCGAGGCTTATGAAAGATTAATTCATGATGTCATTCTTGGTGACAGCACTCTATTTGCAAGGGTTGACGAATCCATTAACTCTTGGCGAGTTTTAACGCCGGTATTGAACTATTGGAAGGAACATCCCCTTAAAGAGGAAGATCTCTATCCAGCAGGCTCTTACGGCCCAAAAACCGCTAATCTTCTTCTTACACAAGAACATAGGAAATGGAAGCTGATATGACAGACTATATCCAACCTAAAGAGATTGAAAAAGCAAGAGAGGCGCTTTGGAAAAAATATCAGGGAACCAGCGCGGTAAAGGCCTCCCTATTTAATTTAGTCATATACACAAAAGATAACGTAAGGAAAATTTACTTCGAAAAAATCGCGCAGCAGGTTATTCGGAAGTTCCCTTGTAGAATCATTAATATTACTGAGGCTGAAAATGGTACAGAATCGTATTTGAGAACATTTGTCTCTGATCTTCAGCCAGAAAACAATACCAATTCCCTATTTTGTGATATGACAAATTTCGAAGTGAGTGGCGCTTCCAGAAACATCATCCCCTCTCTTGTCATTCGTCATATTCAAGAAGACCTTCCTACATACTTTTTATGGGCAGACGATCCAAGCAAGAGAGATCCTATTGCTATAGAATTAAAAGATTTAGCAACCAGGGTTGTCTTTGACTCTGAAACGGCAGAATCGATGACAGCTTTTGCAAAAACATTACTAGAGCTTCATGAAAAAGTGGAATGCGATATTGGAGACTTAAATTGGGCTAGACTCGCCCCCTGGAGAGGTCTTTTTGTTCAAACATTCAATGACCCGGAAAAGTTAAAAAGTCTTAGAGAGTCCAAAGACATTCGAATCACCTATAATATGGTTGCAACTGAGCAATATTGCCACACAAAGATTCAAGCAACCTATTTTGGTGCATGGATTGCAATAAAACTAGGCTGGAGCTACGAGAGCTCTCTGGGTTCAAAAGATGAGATTTCCTTTAAATATAAATCGGAGCATGGACCCGTTACGATCTCTATTCTTGCAGCAAAAAACGATCAGGTATTGCCTGGAAGAATTCTTAAATTTGAATCCTTTTCCATTCATAACGAGCATCTCTTATTGGAAAAAAATAGGCAAAACCCCCTCCAAGTTAAAATTCAACACTCTACTTCATCTAGGTGTGAGATGCCCGTTTATTACCTTCTCGATAAAGAGACTGCTGGAAAATCTATGATTCACGAAATTTACAGCCAAGGAACGCGAGGAAATTTTATTGATATTTTAAAACTGATCTCGCTTTATAACTCGGAGACGATTTGTTAATCACAATCGATGAGAGGAGAAAAGCTGCCCTTTTAGGAACCGAAAAAGAGACTGTGGCCTACGCAGCAGAGCATTTTGCAAAATGTGCAAACGAAGCAATCCGTTTCCATGGAAATTTTTTTGTTGCTCTTTCGGGTGGCTCAACACCAAAACTGATTTTTGAAAAACTAAAAGGTGAGTATACCAATCTTATAGACTGGAAAAAAGTTTTTCTCTTTTGGAGCGATGAGCGCGCAGTTCCTGCAGATCATCCTGAAAGCAACTATAAAATGGCTATGGATGCTGGCTTTAAAGATTTACCCATCCCCCCCTCTCACATATTTCGCATGAAAGGGGAAGGGGATATAACAGCTCACGCATCTGATTATCAATCTGCTATTAAAAACACCCTCCAGGAAAGACATTTCGACCTTATTATGCTAGGCGTAGGTGAAGACGGACATACTGCCTCTCTATTCCCAAATACAGAAGCTCTAAGTGTTAATGACAAAATTGTTGTAGCAAATTTTGTCCCTCAAAAAAATTGCTGGCGAATGACTTTCACCTACCCTCTAATAAATTCCGCTCACAATATAGTATTTTACGCCCTGGGCAAAAATAAGGAAGCTATCCTTAAAGAAGTTCTCCGAAGCAATAATCTCCCTGCAAGCAAAGTGGGGAGCATTCTCCATCCAGCTCTTTGGATATTAGATGAGTCTGCTGGAAATTTTCTGAAATCAACCTAAAACCCTTTACTTAATCTTAAAGATTGCAGATAATATTTAAGCATGGAATCTGTATCAAATGCTCTCAGTGTTGTAGAAGGTGCTACAGGGAATTTTCTAACTGCAGTCCAACCCGATACTTTGCCGAATGTACAAGAAATGTACAGAACAACACTTGCTGCGATGAGAGCCATTGAAATTTCCCCGATAGCCACCTCTTCAGATTTTATGAAAGAGGCAGCAAAACTGGTAGAAGCCTCATCAGGTTTTTTACCCGGAAGCCCTGAAGGGGCGCCTAGAAACATTGCTAGCTTAATCGATGCCGCAAAAAATGCGCACGATATCGCAGAAAGAATTCTCCATAAACTGAGAGGCTCCCCCTCTCCTGCTCCCAAAACAGCGACAAGCACCCCTCGTCTTTTAGAAGAGACCTTTATGTTACCACAAATTACCTCTGCAGCTGTTGCTGAAGATGAACCGGCTGTTTTACGTATGACGGTGCGAAAAATCGGCAAAATTATCTCTACTCCAATTTTAACAGCGACTGATGGGGGGAGATTTCTCGACGACCTTCTGGAAAAAAATGGGCATGAGCTTGAAGTCTTATTTTTAGATAACGTAATGCCTGGAAGACACGGCTCAGAAGCGATTAAAACCATTCGCGCTCATGGCGAGCACAGAAAAATTGTAGTCATTTTTCTCACTGCAGACAAAAGTTTCACCTCTTTAGTTGGTGGAGAGCCAAGGTGGAAAACTCTAGGATTTGATGGCTATCTGGCTAAAGATTTTAACTCACCTTCCATTGAAGAGATCTACAAATGTCTTTCAGAGATTTTTCAATCCTTACTTAAATCTTCTGACCCGGCATATGAGAGACGTTGGATAGAAAAGTATCGTAGAGGAAAATAGAGCTGAAAAAGGAGACCTTTTTCAGGCACTTGCGTTTTAAAAGAACTCTAGCTGAGAAATAACTCGTTAAGCTTTATGTCTCCTTTCACATCTTTAAATAGAATCATACTATCTGGAATGGTTTCAAATGTCACCCGTTGAAAAAGATAATACTTGGGAGAGACCCCCCCAAAAAAAGGTTCAAAAAACGCGTCAAAAAGATAGTAATTGCTTTGGTCCTCCAAAAATTTCTCTTTTAGATGTTTGGACATTTGCTTTGATGTTTTTTTCTCCTCATAAAAGATCATATAAGAGGATTGCTTTAACTTTCCAACTAAAAAGTGTCGATCCAACTCAAAGCAAGGAGAATACCCAAACTCTTCATTTTCAGAGCTCACCAAAAATGATGGAATCGCAATGTGTAAACTTTCAATAACCGCATCTTCACCCAATATCGAATTCATTTCTCTTTCATTTAGGGCAGGACCCTCTTCAAGAGGGGCCCACAACTCGAGGGCAGATGGCACAAAAATCTCAGAAGATGGAAAATTAAAATCCATGAGAATTCCCTTTTATTTTTATTATTAAAGTTATTATATCAGCCGATCCCTATCCTCTTAACCAGTTCACAATCAATTTTCTTTGAGCACCTAACAGTAACAAAAAAACTGGATGCTTCAAAAATAAAGAATTAAATTTTGACGTTAATTTAAGATTTAGATAGTATTAACATCTTTTTTACGAGGGTCTTATGAAAAAATATATTTGTCATTTTGCATTGGTTTCCATTTCATGCTTTGCTGTTGATCACAACGTCCATTTATTAGATAACAATCCTGAAATTACAAAAACGGTAGAAGATCTACTCTTAATGATGAAAGTACCAGGAGCTGCCATCGGTATAGTTAAAGATGGAAAAACTGTTTTAGCGAGAGGTTATGGAATGAGAAGTCTCGAATCTAACCTTCCTGTTACAGCAAAGACTATTTTTCCTGTAGGCTCTATCACTAAACCATTTACATCGTTTGTTATTGGGCAACTCGTAGATAAGGAAATTTTAAGCTGGGACTCTCCCCTCTCGGCCTATATTCCACACTTTAGATTAAAAGACCCCTATACTACCTACCAAATAACACTTAGAGACTTGCTCACACACACATCAGGATACCCCTCTCATGAAGCGGTATGGTACAATCAAACATTTTCAAGATCAGAAATTGTACGTAAATTCCAATTTCTCGATCCCATCTACCAATTGAGAGAAAAATTTTACTATCAAAATTTAGGATTTACCCTAGCAGGCCATGCGGCAGAAGTAGCGATGAATAAAAGTTATGAAGCTTTAGTGGAAGAAAATATCTTAAAACCTCTAGGAATGTCCCATTCTACCTTTTCCCTCTCCGAGATGTTAAAAACAGAGAATCACACTTTAAGTTATGATGACTTAGAAACCCCTTTCCCCTTTATAAATGCTGCAACAATTACCCCAGCAGGTGGCCTACATTCAAACATTGACGATCTTCTAAAATGGGCAAAGCTCCTTTTAAATAAAGGAGAGGGTTTCATTGATCCCTCAACCTTTAACGAATTGATAAAGCCCCAAGTAGTTTCTGATCTCATCTGCAACGGAAGATATGGCCTGGATGAAGAAATCACTATGGAGTCTTATGGACTTGGCTGGATTCTTCTATCGTATCAAGGACACTTTTTAGCAATGCATGGGGGAAATATTAATGGATGCTCCTCCCTTCTTTTATTTCTTCCTAACGATGATTTAGCGATTATCGTATTAAGCAATAAACACATCAGCCCTTTTCCGTTTGTTGTAGCATCTACTTTGATAGATAATTTATTGGATCTTCCTCCAATAGACTGGGCAGAAAAATATGAAACGATTGCAAGAGTTACCCAAGAAGAGTATGAAAGTAAGAAAAAAACTGAAAATGATGAAAAAAATCACCAGACATTCCCCTCACATTTGATCGATGACTATGTCGGAACCTATTCAAACCCAGGCTACGGACCTATTGAGATTACTCTTGTAGCAGGGAATTTAGTTGCAAAATACAATCATTTGCACTTTCCCCTTGACCACTGGAATTATAACGTCTTCGAGATTTCAAGAAATTCTTCCTTTTCTATCTTGAAAGGGGTTCGATTTACCTTCCAGGAAAACAGCCATGGAGACATTAAATATCTAACTATTCCCCTTGAGCCAAAACTTCCCGGCCTCCTATTTACAAAACAAGCCGACTCCTCTTTAAATGATCAGAGTTATTTGGATAAATTTTCCGGAAAATATAGTTATCTCGGGTTTACAATTCTTATAGAGGTCATTAACGATAAACTCGTAGTAAAAGCGTTTGGACAACCCCCTTACGAACTCTACCCTGAAAAACTCAATGTATTCCATGTGAAAAACTTGGGCGGGTATGTGATAGAATTTATCCCAGATGATTCTGGCTCGATTGTAGGGGTAAAACTGACAGAACCTGACAACACAACTTATGCTGCAAATAAAATCGATTCATAGCTTGATTTTTCAATCTTTTTAAGGTTAGAATTAATTCCTTATGATAAGATTTTTGTCTGGATTGAGTCTTTTTTTGCTGATAAGTGGCTGGATCTATTTTGGCACAAAAAGACCCTTTCTCTCACTTGAAGAATCCGATCTTTTTTTAGATAGGCCTAGCTTTCGCATCCTCGTAACTCATAAAGGGGGGATTGGGGAGCAAGAAATGGCTGAAAGGATTCGGCTAGTAGGAAAAACCCTTAATCTGGAATGTGCTAATTTTTCCCTACACCAACCCCCCTTACTTAAAAGATTATTTCCCCATTACAAAGAGCGCTTTGCAACCCTCTTTCATCCAGATCTTGTCCTCTCTTTGCAAGGGGATAAAATCTCCTATCCTCATGCAAAACACTACATTGCACTTACTCACGGAAGCAATTACTATTTCACAGCTAACGCGATTTTACCGGCAAAAAATTTGAATGAGTTTGATGGGTATCTCGTATGCTTTCCAGATCAAGAAAAACTTTTCTCTCAATGCAACTATCTGGAAAAAGAGTGTTTTTATATGAATTGGTATACTACATGTGGACGAACGAATTTCAATCCTCCTGAACAATACAAGTTGTTTTATTGTGGCTTTAATATGGCCAACACAAACTTTGGAACTAAATATAAACAACTTTTCTCCCGTCTTGATAAAACCCACTATTTTAATGTGTATGGTCAAAAAAATCAATGGCATCACACCCCAAATTGTTACAGGGGATTCATAGAGTGTGATGGGAACAGCCTTTTAAAAACGATGCACAATTGCGGAGTAACATTGATCTTGCATGCTCCGGATCACTTTATAGGAGCAACCCCTACAGCAAGAATTTTTGAAGCGTGCGCTGCTTCCACAGTGATTATTTCCGATAGACACCCTTTTATTGTAAAAAATTTTGGAGATTCGGTTCTCTATATCGACCAGGATAAGTCTTCAGACGTGCTTTTTCAACAAATTCACAACTATATGACCTGGATTCAGAACAATCCTAAAGAGGCTTTAGAGCTGGCTAAAAAGTCTCACTCTATTTTCTTGCAAAAATTCACCCTTGAAGCTCAACTAGAAAAACTAATTGAGCTTCATAAGAGAGTTCTTAGCGCTCAACTTCCGCAGGGAAATAAGGAAATTCTAATTTCAGGATTTTCAGCAAATATCTCAGAACCAATCTTTTGAAGATTCTCTTTTGTTATCGAGTTAAGTTCGACTGTTTCCAATTCCACTTCATTCAAAGATTTGTCTCCCAAAAGCGCTTCTGTATGCAAATTTACCAAAAAGCGATTCTCTATTTTTCCCTCCTTGACCTGTTGCTTTAAAATCTCTTTTGCGGAATTAACCTCATTATCACTTACACCTTTGGTTAAAAACTCCTCAATAACTTTTATGACAACCTCTTTTAAACTATCAGACTTTTCCGCATCTGATGAAAAACAGGCTGCAAGGCAGACAATTGTATTGAGAGGGGCGAGAGGAAGTTCATAAATAAATGAGGGTGAGTAGGACTGACCCATTTCACATCTCATTTTCTTTAGACACCTTTCAGAAAGAATGTGTGTCAAAGCCTTTAGTAAAGGGACCGAAACATTGCTACAGTTTTTTCTATAAGCAACGAGCGTAAGAGCATGAGTCTCTTTTCCCTTATAGATTAATTCTGTTTTTGGAGTTGAGACCTCATTAAGAAAAGGCATATCCATCTCTCGAGCTCCCCTCTCCTCTATTTCAGAAAAGGAGAAATATTTGAAAATTAGATTTTTAATCGCGCTCACCTCAAAGTCGCCTACTACAACTACGGAAAACTCTTTAGGATTGCCAAAAACCCTATTTAAAACAGTGATGGCAGTCTCTTCATTTGCATCGAGGGGATTGCTTGTTTGATAAAAGGGGTGCCCCTCATAGATTACTTTATTTGCTAATTCAATAAATGCAGTAGTGGGTTGATTATTTTTATAGGTATCTATCTCCTTTTTAGCTTCAATAATACTTTCCCATGTCAGCAAATCCGATCTCCTGTGTAAAAAAACAGAACGAATTAACTGAAAAAGAATTTCACTTTCTTCAACAGGACCGATTGCCTGAATTAGTCTGGAATGGGGCCCAATTTCCACCCCCAAAGAACAGCTCCGACTGTTTAAGAATTTTTCTAATTGAAGGCCGCTTAAATTCGCAAGACCCGATTTTATTAAATATTCTGAAGCTACCTCTTGTGAAGCATACTCATGAACCTCGCAAAGCGTTCTTCCACCCCTTGCTACTAAATCTATTAAAATCCGACCTTTTTCAAAATTCGTTGGATGCAATATCACTTTGATTCCATTTTCTAAAACAAGTGTTGTGGAACCTGACTCGCTCTTCTCGCTAGAGGCTTCTACTTCAACTACTTGAGACGGATCTACCCTTAAAATAGACCTCTCTTCTTCGGCAAGAGGCTCTAAAACCTCCCTTTTTAAACTGTCTAAAACAGCCTCCAAATCAGAAATTGTAATCACTTCCTTTGGCATCGAAAAAACGGTATACATCCGATCTAATAAAAGATTCTCACGCACCCATAACTGAATCTCTAAACTTGTTATTTCCTCGATAATTTTCTTTCTAAATTCTAATTCCGATTCTCTAGACCTAAAACAGGCTTCACACAAAAAATGGTTGTGGTAGTTTTTCACAATTGAGTCATTAGGGATTCGGTCTAAATTAGCGAGCTCATCTCTGATTTCCTCTCTAGCCTGAGAGGCGATTCTCTCCATCTCCCCTTGTGTCGGCCCAAATTGTTTAAATCTTTCCACCTCTCTACAAATTGCCCTTAATCCATCGACAGGCCTATCCATAAAGCCAACAAAGTGAATCCGTAACGCTTGATGAAATGTTGTAAAAGTTTGAGGGAATACCTTTCCATATAAATATGGGGCCGGATACTTTTTAGACTCCCCCTCTAAACGCTGATTTAATAAAGCTACAGCCAAACTGCTCACTAAAGCTCTTTTTATATGAGCGTCAGTTATCTCTGTTAAGCAATCTGCCTCATAAAACCCTAGAAATGCCCCTTGAACGAAACTCTCTTCCTCCTCTTGGATAAAAAGAGCTCTGGGATCTTCTGGAAAGAGCACTTTTGTGGAAATAATCGTCTCATCCCCTGGCTGAAATTCTCCAAAATACTTCTCTATCATATCTTTAACTTTGGTTTCCTCAAAATCGCCTACTGCAATTACCGCCATTCGATTGGGGCGGTACCATTTTTTATAAAAATTTCTAATCAGCTGGGGATCACAATGTAAAATCACCTCTTTAGCACCTATGGGAAGTCTATTCTTATATGCAGAGTTTTCAAATAACTCGAGAAACGTCTCTCTCCAAATTTTCATTCCTGACTGATTTTCAGAACAGTGACACTCCTCCAGTACCACCCTTCTTTCAATTTCTATCAGGTCATTTCTTAAACTGGCTCTCCCTGCAAAATCACTCAAGATTAAAAGAGCTCTATCTAAATTTTCCAATTTCTCCATAGGAACCTGAAGTAGATAAGCGGTCTGTTCAAACGTAGTAAAAGCATTTGTGTCCGGGCCCAGCTGAGCCCCTATCGACTCCAGATACTCAATAATCTCCCAATCTGCAAAATTTTCGGAGCCTCGGAAAACTAGGTGTTCTAAAAAATGAGCAAGGCCTCTCTCCTCTTCGCTCTCATAAATAGACCCCACTTTCACTACGAGTCTAATCGAGGCTTTTTCTTTATGTAGAGGATTGCGTTTTATATAGTAAGAGAGGCCATTGTCTAACTTTCCAACTAAACCAACATCGCCAACTTGAGCATAACCAACTTGAATACACAGTATAAAGACAAAAATCACTCTAAGAAACTTCATCTAACGACCTCTTATTTGAAATCGCTGCGCACCCACTTCCTCGTGAAATTTCCAGGAAGTGCCCTTAAGAATTATCCCTTAAGATCTGTTGCAGCATCTGTCAAATTTAACAAGAGGGGAAATTTAGGGGCAACCCTTACCTTAATAAGTGCAAAAATTTCTTGACTACGACCCTTTTTCCCGGTTTTCTCTGCAGAGAAAAAGAGTTTTTTGTGAGATATATTAATATTGCGAATGACCTGATCGTCTTCAAGGAGACAATAGAATGGATCTTCGCCCGCCTCGGGGACCTCATTTCGGATTTCATTAGTATTTTGAGCCATCCGAAGCCCATCTATAAGAGCTTTTAATAAATTATCTAAATCTCCATACGATTGCTTTTCTCCACCTGGACCCATTTGACTTAAAAGAACGATTTCCAGATCGATCTCCAAATTGCTGTCTCTAGTCACTAGAGGCAAAAATCTAAAAGGACCGACAACTTTAAGTTTTTTTAAAGAAAAGCCAATTTCGTCTGGAACCTTATTCAGTTTATAGTATAAATCCAACTCTTTAAGCTGTTTAAGAAATGCCCTTCGATATTGAAACTTCAACTTAGCGTGGCCCGTTGTTGATAACGTTCCGTGATAATTTAAATAAAATTCCATTTATTATTATTTTCTCAATTAATTCTTATTCATATTACCAAAAGCTGAATTAAGTCACATCTTAGCACTCTATGAATCAAAGTGCTAGATTTAATTAGCCACCTTTGCTATATTAAAAATAAAAAAACCCAAAAGGAGGAAAATACAATGAGTGCAAAAAATCAAATTTTAAGAAAATATGAACACCCACTCCAAAGGCTTTTTGGAACAGTTTGGGATGAAAATTTACCCACTTTAGAGGAGCGTCTAGGAGATTCTCAACTATCTCTATACGAAGACGACAAATCTATTTACGTCGAAGCCTCTCTCCCTGGGCTAACCCCAGAGGAGATCGAAGTAACTCTGGAGACTAAAGTTCTTTGGATTAGAGGGGCAAAAAAAGAGACTCAAGATAATAAAAAATACCACTACCGAGCAAGGAAGGCCTATTCGTTTAAAATAGTCCTACCCGAAGCAGTAGATGACCAAAAGGATCCCGAAACAAAATACGAGCACGGAATCCTTACTTTGGTCTTCCCTAAAACAAAAGGGGAATCACCAAGAAAAATTTCTATTAAATAAACACAAATCCGAAGCTGAGTAAAGCGATTTACTCAGCTTCAACCTCTCTTTATTTTGTTGTAAAAATCGAAACGGGAAGTTAGAATTTTGCCACAAATTTTATCTTCGAAAAGGGAGGGCTGATGATTTATCCAAAAGGTTTTTCAAACTCTATTTTGTATTGCTGTGGCGGAGCTTTGCTTTGTGGCGGATATGCCCTAATTACTGATTTTCAAGGAGCGCGGACTAAGAAAGCGGTTTCAACTCTACCCATAGGAATTATAGCGCTTCTAGTTGGTCCTAATTGTTTTCTTATTCGAAATTTTAGATGGTCGCCCCTCTCCTTAAAAATTTCAGGATTATTTATTATAATGTCTGCAGGGCAAGACTTAGTAAATTTAGCCCTTCCTCGAGAGGGGCAAAAAATGATATCTGATGATACGCCCTCCCCCTCTAAAAAGAGTTTCGACCTCCCTTGTTTAGTTGCCAAAAAAGTGAGTTTGTTTGTGATCGGTGGACTCCTTTTTGGCATAGCTTCCCGCAAAATTATTCTCCTCTGCTGAAAATATACTGGTGCCAATTGAATGTTACCCAGATTTCTTTACATGCGCTTCCTATTTAAATTAGATGCTAGTTGGTGCCGAGAGCGCACTCTATTTGAAAACTAGGTAAGCCCGAGGCAAATTTAAAGATGAAGATGCAGG
>CALKUQ010000002.1 GCA_937996705.1 uncultured Chlamydiae bacterium | reverse complement strand
CAACATGATGAGCCTTTGTTAGGAGCTAATGAATTAGAAGGAGGCTTAGGGCTTCACAAACCTAGACGCAACGGCGTTCTAGGTTTAGGCAGACAAGGTGGAGGGGTTCTAGCGGATCACGAAATTGGAGGAGTAAATGAAGGGTTAGGGAGACAAAGTTGCTGGCAACGACTAATAGCTTCAATTACAAGCATTGTAAGACGGTTTACACAAGCTATAGGGCTGTAAGGGGAAGTGGCGAGTATTGGAACTGGGATTGAAAGTGGATAAATAAAAAAGGCCTTCCCTTACGGGAAGGCCACAAACTTGGCAGCGTCCTACTCTTCCATACTCTTGAGTATAGTACCATCGGCGATGAAGGGCTTGACTTCTGTGTTCGGAATGGGAACAGGTATTTCACCTTCTCTATAACCACCAAGAAAACTTGGTTGCAGAGGTTAGTCTGCAGAAAAAATTGGAAAGTTGTTACTTAGAAAATAATGGTTTTAACCACGATTACAAGAATGGAATTTCAATAGAATGCTTTGGAAACCAAAGCTGTCTTATAATTCATTACTTTTATACTTGAAACTCTTAATCTTTCTATATTGAAACCAAAGTAATTTGCAACACTTTGCTTTCGAGAGAGAAAAAAAGTGATCAAGTCGATGGACCGATTAGTACTGGTCAGCTCAATACATTGCTGTACTTACACACCCAGCCTATCAACCCGGTAGTCTACCGGGAGTCTCATAGGGGTATCTCATCTTGGAAGAGGCTTGGCGTTTAGATGCTTTCAACGCTTATCCTTTCCGAACGTAGCTACTCGGCAATGCTCTTGGCAGAACAACCGAAACACTAGAGGTTCGTCCACTCCGGTCCTCTCGTACTAGGAGTAGCTTTCCTCAAATACCCTGCGCCCACAGAGGATAGGAACCAAACTGTCTCACGACGTTTTGAACCCAACTCACGTACCACTTTAAATGGCGAACAGCCATACCCTTGGGACCTTCTCCAGCCCCAGGATGTGATGAGTCGACATCGAGGTGCCAAACCGCCACGTCGATATGAACTCTTGGTGGCGATAAGCCTGTTATCCCCAGAGTACCTTTTATCCGTTAAGCGACGGCGATTCCACTTTCAACCGCCGGATCACTAAGCCCTACTTTCGTACCTGCTCGACATGTCCGTCTCACAGTTAACCTCTCTTATGCCTTTACGCTCTATTCGCGATTGCCAACCGCGATGAGAGAAGCTTTGGACCCCTCCGTTACATTTTAGGAGGAAACCGCCCCAGTCAAACTACCCGTCTGGCAATGTCCGATGCCTGGATTCACAAGCTATCGTTAGAATTTCAATCAATCAAGACCGGTATTTCAAGGTTGGCTCCAGCAAGCCTGACGACTCACTTTCACTGCCTCCCGGCTATCCTACACATAATTGATCAAAAGCCAATACCAGAGTATAGTAAAGGTTCATGGGGTCTTTCCGTCCTTCTGTGGGTAAACGGCATCTTCACCGCTACTACAATTTCACCGAGTCTCTCGTTGAGACAGCGCCCAGATCGTTATGCCATTCGTGCAGGTCGGAACTTACCCGACAAGGAATTTCGCTACCTTAGGACCG
>CALKUQ010000001.1 GCA_937996705.1 uncultured Chlamydiae bacterium | reverse complement strand
GTAGGCGAAGCAGTCCAGTTAGATGGGTACGCACATTCAGTTTGACCTAAAACGGACATCCCCCCCGGCCAAGCTAAAGTTTCTGACAAACAATAGGCCTGCCCCGCAATACAAACAGGATTGTAAGTTCTTCCAGGAAACGCAGGAGACGTTGCACATAATGGAGTTCCACTCGAGCAGGTTACAGCAGAGGGCTCACATGAAGCTTCAGAACAAGGAGAACACAAAGGCCTACCACCCTTTGAACATGAAATTGGATCGAAATCATTATTAAGAGTATCCATTTGAATATAACCAGCAGTAAGATAGTTCAATTCATAAGTTTTTGCTAATTTCTCTAAATTCGGAGTTGGATCATTTAAGTTGTTATTGTTGTAAGATCCCATATCATTATAAGGCGCAAACATATTTTTCCTTTTTTTCTTTTTTATTTAAGTATAAGAAAACGGGTAAATATGAAAACAGACTCAAACCAAAAGACTTACAAAAGTGGTCTCGTCTAAAATTTGGATGCCGAGCTTTTTGGCTTTGTCGAGTTTTGAGCCGGCCTCTTCTCCTGCAACTAAGAAATGGGTGCTGGGACCAACGGAGCTGGAAACTTTGCCGCCGCGCTCTTTGATGAGCTCTGCAGCTTGGGAGCGGCCGTAGGTTTTAAGTGTCCCGGTAAGGACAAAGGTTTTTCCGTTAAAGGGGTGGTCGATTTTTTTTCGCCCTTGGGGGGAGACTCCTAATTGTAAAAGTTCTTCGATTTCTTGCAAATTTGCGCTGTTAGATAGGAATTCCACGAGCGATTGTGCAACAACTGTTCCTATCCCGTTAATCGCAAGGAGTTTTTCCTCGGTGAGGTCTAGAAATCCTTGGATATCAGAAACGGTATCGGCAAGAGTCTCTGCAGCGATTTGACCGATGTGCTTGATCCCTAAAGCGAAAATAAATCTTGCGAGGGTCGTCTGTTTTGACTTCTCAATACTCTGTAACACATTCTGAACCGACTTTTCTTTAAACCCTTCTAGCTCAATAAGTTGCGATTCTGTTAAGCGGTAGATATCTGAAAGCTTTTTTACATAACCGGCAGCTACTAGCTTTTCAATGACTTTTTCGCCAAGGTGGTCGATGTCCATGGCATTTTTTGCGGCAAAAAAGATAATGCGCTTTAAATTTTGAGCAGGACAAGCGGGATTTAGACATCGAACTGCAACTTCCCCCTCAACATGACTCACTTTACCTTGACAGCTGGGGCACTCTTTTGGCATCTCCCATTTTATCGAGCTGGCTAGTCTCTTTGCCTCATCCACCGAGACTACTTTAGGGATGACATCACCCCCCTTCTCAATAATAACAGTATCTCCTATCCGAATATCTTTCCGATCAATCTCGTCTTGATTGTGGAGGGTTGCCCTTGCAATTGTACTACCCGCCAATTTTACAGGGGTGAGTTCCGCAACAGGTGTTAACACACCGGTTCTACCGACTTGAATGGTAATTGCTTCAATTCTTGTGATCGCTTGCTCAGGGGCAAATTTGTAAGCAACTGCCCACCTGGGACTTTTCCCCGTAAATCCAACCTCTTCCCTCTTTTCTAAGTCATCCAATTTAATGACAATTCCATCGATTTCAAAGGGGAATTTGGGTCTCTCCTCTTCAATTTTTCTCGCAAAATCCATAATTTCAGCTACATTCTTGCACAAAGCTCTCTGTTTTGTTGAAAAAACAGGAAGTCCTAAAGACTTCAAATAGTCAGGAATTTGTGACTGCTTTTCTAAATCGCCCTCAACTACATCGTAGATCAGGATCGAAAGTTCCCTCTCCTTTGTCTGATTTGGATCAAGTAATTTGAGGGAACCGGCTGCAGCGTTCCTGGGATTTGCGTAAACATCTTCACCTGCATCCTCTTTTTCCTGATTCAGTTTGTGAAAGACGGCAACAGGTAAAAAAATCTCCCCCCTCACCTCTAACTCTTCAGGAATGTGACTCCCTTTCAAAATATGGGGCAAATTTCGAATCGTCCTCACATTTTCTGTAACATCATCCCCTTTTTTCCCATCCCCCCGGGTAACAGCTCTAACAAACTGCCCTTTTTCATACCGAACTGAAACTGCGATCCCATCTACTTTTAACTCGGTTGTAAAGGCAAAATCTACCCCGTCTAAGTTTTTCTCAACCCGCTTGATAAATTCTGAAAGTTCCTCTTCAGAATAAGTATTCATAAGTGAGAGCATCGGACGTGAGTGCTCGACTTGTTTGAACCCTGTTTGAAGATCGCTTGAAACTTTTTGGGTAGGAGAATCTGAGTGAATCCATTCGGGATGCTCCCTTTCCACCCCCTCAATAGACTTAATGAGACGATCGTATTCGAAGTCAGTTATAACTGGCTTCGCATCAACATAGTAGAGCGAGTCATGTTTTTTGACCTCCTCTACTAATCTATTGTATTCCTCTTTCGTTCTCACCTTCGAACACCACCTCAAAAAACATTGTGGCTAGGGCTGGCATTTTTATGCAAAATCCGCTCAGACCTTCTAAAATATGAATCTCTCGATTCACCCTTCCAGACCCTCCGTAGCGCTCATCATCACTATTGAGCACTTCGCGAACCGATTTTACCTTGTGAAGCCTAATAACATACTCATCAAAGCAAGCCTTTGAGTAGTTGTGTACGCAAACGAGCTTTGACCTAATCCCATGCCTTATATAACTAATAACAGTGTGATTATAATCTTTGTAGTCAATCCAGGCAAATCCTTTGTGATCAAAATCAATTTCCCAAAGAGCTGGATGCCCTAAATAAAAGTGGTTCATCTCTCTGACAAATCTCTTCCATTTTCTCCGATTCGGATCGCCGAGCAAGTCCCAATCAAGAGACCCCTTGCAATTCCATTCGCGCCACTCTGCCAGTTCATACCCCATGAAAAATAAATTTTTTCCAGGATGTGCAAGGGCTGCGCTGTAGTAGAGTCTCATCTGAGAAAATTTATCCCACTCATCAAGTGGCATTTTTTCAAATAACGCCCCCTTCCCATGAACCACTTCATCATGAGAAATCGGGAGCATATACCTCTCTGAAAATCCGTAGGAAAAACTACGCATCAAATCTTCCATATGGTGCTTGCGATGGATCGGATCCTTTTTCATAAACTTCAAGGTGTCGTTCATCCAGCCAATACTCCACTTCATATCAAAACCCAGACCATTCCATTCAAGAGGTTTTGTCACCCCTTCAAAGAGAGAGGCATCCTCTGCAACCATAATGACCCCAGGAAATTTTTGATGGACAATCGAGTTGAGATGTTTCATAAATTCAATGGCTGCTAAATTCTCTTTCCCCCCCGCTGCATTCGGTATCCAGTAACTTCCCTCTCTTCCATAATCAAGGTAGAGCATGGACTGGACGGCATCGACGCGAAGTCCATCAACATGGAGTTTTTCAAACCAGAAAAGGGCGCTAGCAATTAAAAAATTGGAGACCTCTTTACGCTCGTAATTAAAAATTCTGGTGTGCCACTGAGGATGCCTTCCCATCACGGGATGATCCTTTTCGTAGAGATGAGTTCCATCAAAATAGGAAAGGGCAAATTCATCATCGGGGAAATGTCCCGCACTCCAATCAAGGATCACCCCAATTTGGTGCATATGCAAGTGATTGACAAAATATTGAAAATCACTAAAGCTCCCGAATCTACTTGTTGGGGCAAAATAGCCGGTTGTCTGATACCCCCAAGATTCATCAAGGGGGTGCTCCATTACGGGCATCAATTCGACATGGGTATAGCCCATCTCTTTGATATAAGGGACAAGTTCCCCTGCAAGCTCTTTGTAATTTAAAAACTGGTTCCCATTTTTTCTCCAAGAGCCTAAATGGACTTCATAAATATTCATGGGGCCATCAAGTTGACCTCTCCTCACACGCTTTTCCATCCAGTCGTGATCTCTAAAAGAAAATTCGTTTGTGTTTGTTACAACCGCGGCTGTATTTGGCCTAAATTCAAACTCGTTTGCATAAGGATCTGTTTTAAAAAAGACATGCCCATACGCAGTTCGGATGGCAAATTTATACCTCATTCCTTTTCTTGAACCTGGAATAAAAAGCTCCCAAATTCCACTTTCCCCAATCTTTCGCAAGGGATGAACGTGCTCTTTCCAGTGGTTGCAATCTCCAATTAGCGAAACTCTTGTTGCATTAGGTGCCCAACAAGCAAATTTGACTCCGACAACTCCCTGATGTTCTATTACGTGAGAACCCAGGACATCATAGATTTGATAATGAATCCCCTGATGAAACAAATGGGCATCGATATAAGAGACTGTCGGAGGGAATGAATAGGGATCAAATCCCAGAACTCCATCGACATGAAAGATCTTGTAGTCTAAAGGGGTGGTATCTTTAGGGACCAAGTAGGTAAAAAGGCCAGCAGGATCGACCCTTTCGGCCCAAACAATCTCATTTAAATACTCAAACGAGAGGACCTCCTTGCGAGGGGCCCATAGGCGAATCACCCTCTCCCCTCCAGGCTCATCATGCAACCCTAAAAATCGATGGGGTTGATCATGACATCCACTACTTAAAAGACTCACCTCATCCCGAAACTGGGCTAATTCCTGCGACATAGACCACACAAATAAATAATTTCATATTCGTGTCTATACTCTTACTTTTGGAATTTGTCTAGATAGATTATTTGTCCGAGTTCAAGGGAAATAGTATCGATATGAGAAACCGTACGCCCCTTCTCTCTTGGCCCCTCTTTAAGCCGAAAGGAATCGATATCTTTGGGCCATCTAATTCTCAGAGGGCCTTGAGAGAGTGGTTCCACTCTCATTTTATGAAGTCTCCCTTTTGACCACTCCAAATCCAATACGGCCCTTTTAGTTTTTATCCCACACATCCTCCCGCAAACAAATTTAGGGGGGAGGTGGGGAAAAATAGAAATTTCGTCCCCCTTTTCCTCGATGAAAAGAGCTCGGATAGCCTCATAACTCTTATAGAGAATCGCTGCAAGGGGAACCTTGCCAGAAATCTGGGGCAAAGAGAGTCCCAATCTTGTATCACTCTCTCTAGAAGGGACAAGGATCGAGTGGAAGTAACATGTAACAAGCTCTTCGATAGAAATTTGAGGAAATTCTTCAATTGAGGGCCGAGGCGCTTTTTGCCCCAAAAAATAGAGAACCGGGAGGATCTCTTTTAAGTCCCCTCTTCGACTGACTAAATCCCAATCCAATTTTTTATTCATTCCCAAAGAGAGCCGCTCTTCCCCAGGGAGAATTTCGACGGAATCGACTGAAAGCTCTAAAAACTCCCCCTTTTGTAACATCCCCTCTTTTTCTAAACATAGATACGAAAGGGGGGCTCCCCGCTTAAGAGTAACCCCAAGCAATCCCCCTCTTTGTTCAATAATAAGGTGATAATACCCCTCTTTTCCCGTTCCAAAAATGCGGACACAACCTCTTTCAAGATCTTGCTCTAAGGTAAATCCAGCGACTGGGCCTCTGATTTTAAGAACTAAAGAAAAACTTTTCTCATCAGAAAAAAACCGGATTTCAGAAGGATAAGCCTCTAACCCCCAATTGCTTTTAGGAATCATGCACTGAGCGCCGGGAGTGTGCGAAAAAGGCCTAAATCGATCACAAATTTTTATCATCCGCACATCATACCAATTTTCCCCCTTTTAAAAAAAGGGAACAATCGATAAATTGGTTGCATGACTATATTCACAGCAGCATTTTCCCTCTTCCTTGTTTACAATATTCTTGGCAATCTTGCCTTTTTTATCTCACTTGTGAAGCCCTTTCCCGCAAAAAGACAAAAAATTATTTTAATCAGAGAGATGTTTATCGCCCTGGCTGTTCTATTTTTATTTGGATTTTGTGGGGAATCCATTCTCAGCTTTCTCGGAATCAGCGAAGGAATTATCGGGATTGCAGGGGGAACCCTCCTCTTTATAGTCGCCCTTACCATGATTTTTCCAAAGCATGCAGATGAGTCTAGCACAGAAACAACCTCTGAGCCGATGATCGCCCCCATGGCTGTCCCTGGCATGGCAGGGCCTGGATGTATCTCAGCAATCATGCTCTACGGCTCTCAATTCGACACCGCCCTTCAAATTAGCCTTATTATTTTCCTCGCCTGGATTCCCTCTCTCATTATCCTACTCGCAGCCTCCTACATTAAAAATTTAATTGGCGAAAAGGGTCTAATCGCCCTAGAGCGCTTTGGAGGCCTTCTTATGTGCCTCATTTCAGTCCAAATGATCGCATCAGGCATCATCCAACAAGTAAAAATAAATTTTGACTGCAAGCCAAAGCCTCCCCAAGAACTTTCCAGCACCCAATAAAAAATTTATTTTCCAATAAATTATTATTCGTATATAATTTAAATATTAACATAATTAACTTGGTTTATTATGAGCTCATCCATAGTTAGATCCGATTCATTTAATGCATTTGATTTTTTTGCAAAAATAACAATTTACGACAATAAAAAAAATATTGTTCAGAAAAAAATAGAGATGGCAGCAACCACAGTTTTTACCGCCTTTGCAATCTCAGCGTTGGTTCTTGCAGCCCCCATTGAAATTTCCATTGTCTCCCCTCTTATCGGCTTGGCCTCTTTCTTGCACCTCATCCTATGCAATAGGGAAAAAAATCGCCTAGATACCCAAAATAGACATCTATCCCAAGCAGCTACCCTCTAGCAAATAGCAGCGCCACTCCGAGGGTCAGACGTGAAATCGTGAAAAAATCTTAATAAATTATCCCCTACTGCAACATGTATTAAGAGTTTTTCACGATTTCACCTCTGACCCCAATAGCCCCCTTTTTAATTGATTTATTCGTAATAAAAAATATTTAATGTTTTAATTAACGCTATTTAAACATATAATTAAACTCATAACAGCAAAAATGAGGTGTGTAATGGAGCCATTAGTAGACGCTGAAAAGCTTTTTGTTCAAATTGGAGTAGAATCAAAACAAATTAAAAATGAAAAAAATATTACTCAATATAAAATACTAATGCTTGCAACGTCAATTTTTGCTGGGCTTGCAATGTCAGCCTTTGCACTCACAGCACCCATTGGAGTTGTCCTTTTTACCCCTCTTATTGGATTCCCTTTTCTCTTACACGTCATCCTATGCAATATGGAAAAAAACCGATTACAAGCTGAAAACGCCAGGCTAGCTCAACGAGCCTCTGCGTAAGCGAATACTACCAGACTTGAGGGTCAGACGTGAAATCCTGAAAAAATCTTAATAAATTTGGCATTGCTCCATGATTTGTTAAGAGTTTTTCAGGATTTCACGTCTGACCCTCAAAT